>NZ_JBPJSR010000002.1:0-763117 GCF_051390675.1 Streptosporangium heterodermiicola | reverse complement strand
ACCGTTCTGGCCGAGCAGGCAGTGCACCTCGCCCGCGCGGACCTCCAGGTCGACGCCGTCGAGGGCGCGCACTCCGGGGAACTGCTTGACGATCCCTCGCATCACGAGGAGGGGTGCCGAGTCGATTGACGGCTCCGGCATGGGGGGCCTCCGTGGATCTTTACAACAGAATCTCGATGGGGATTTCGTCGCGAACTTCTACGACAAAAGGAACTTCGGTGACAAAAGGGATCCCGCCCGTCCGGCCGGGCCGGACAGCACCAGCGTGGCGCCGCCGAGGTCGGCGTGAACGACGGCGTCACGAATCCGGTTTTCCGGTCGGACGGACGGGATGCTTGGGGGGCGATACCGGCTGCTCACGAGGGATGGCGTCTCATTCGCGCTCCTTCTCGGGTGCCGGTGCCGCCAGGCGGACGTCGATGGCGGTGGGGTTGGAGAGCACCCTCTCCGTGACGATCCCGGCGGCGCCGCGCGAGGCCGCGCCGAAGCCGAGATCGGAGGCGACGAACTCGCAGCGGGCGACGGATCCCTCCACGCCCAGCCGCTTCAGCTCCGCCTGCGCCACCGGGATGAGCCGGTCGGCGAGCTTGGCGAAGTAGCCGCCGATGACGATCACGCGCGGGTTGAAGAGGTTGACCAGCGTGGCCGAACCCCGCCCGAGCCAGCGGCCCACCTCTCCGATGGCCAGGTCGACCCGGGGATCGCCCGCGGCCCAGCGCAGCTCGATCTCGGCCAGCCGCTCCTCCGGGTCGCGCATCACCCCGTCGTGCAGGCCGTAGGCGTGGTCGGGGGTGGCCATCCGGACCAGCGCGGCCAGGCCGACCTTCGTCTCCCAGCAGCCGATCCGGCCGCAGCCGCAGCGCTCGCCGGAGGGGTCGACCATGACGTGGCCCACCTCGCCCGCGAAGCCGTCGGCGCCGCTCAGCAGACGCCCGCCCGAGATCACGCCGCCGCCGATGCCCACCTCGCCGGTGAGGTAGACGAGATCGGACGTGCCGGAGGCGACGCCGCCGGTGAACTCGGCGAGGGCCGCCAGGTTGGCGTCGTTGTCCACGCTGATCGGCACGTTCGGCGGCACTCCGGCGCGTACGAGCCACTCCGCCACCGGGACGCCGTACCAGCCGAGGTTGGGGGCGACGTCCACGACGCCGGTCGCGGTGTCGACGAGGCCGGGGACGGCCACGGTGATCCCGGCGATCCTGACCTCCAGGAGGTCGAGCTCGGCCATCGCCTCCCCGATCACCCGGGCCAGCTCCGTCAGGGAGCGCTCGGAGTCGCGGCCCATGGCGTCGAAGCTCACCCGCCGGTCGATCAGCACCCGGCCACCAAGGTCGGTGGCGAAGGCGGCGATGTAGTCGACGTTGACCTCAAGGCCGAGGGCGCCGACACCGGAGCCGTCCAGGGCGAGGGCGAGCCCGGGGCGGCCGACGGCGCCCGCGTGCTGCGGACCGATCTCCTTGAGGAGGCCGCGGGCCTGCAGCTCGCTGACGAGGCTGGTGACCGTGGTCTTGTTCAGGCCGGTCTCCATGGCGACGACCGACCTGGAGCGCGGACCGTACTCGCTGACGTGACGCAGCACCAGGGACAGGTTGGACCGGCGCACGGTGGCCTGGTCGGCGGGGGTACCGGCCGACCTGTTCGAGCTCGTCGAACCGCCGTTGCGACTGCCGGTCCAGCTACGGTGCACGTCACTCCCCTCAATTAATTTGCATGACTGGCCGAATTAAATGCTCAGTTTCGAGGTGGGCGCAAGGTTCGAAACGTTTCGATCTGCGTAACGTTTTTGTAACATGGTCGCGCGTTATACACGCGTACGTCACACGGAAGACAGATATCGAGTTGTTACCGGACCCCTGGTGCGCGGCAGGACACCTCTGTGTTACAAATCCAATTAATTTCTATCCGAGACAAATAAAAGCCAGGTGACCGCGTGATCCAGGAGCAGCACCAGGCCCGTACGGTGGGCGGCACGCCCCAGGCCGTGGGTCACGCCTCGCTCCGCCGGACGAACCTCTCCCTGGTCCTGCGCCACCTGCGCGAGCACGGGTCCACCTCGCGCTCCGACATCGCGGAGGCCACCGGCCTGCACCGGGCCACCGTCTCCAACCTGATGGTCGAGCTCCTCGACCGGCGGCTGGTCCAGGAGGTGGGCGTCGACCACGCGGGCGCGGTCGGCCGCCCCCGGCGCGCGGTGGCGCTGCACGGCGCGCACATCGGCGCACTCGGGCTGGAGCTCAACGTCGACTACATCGCCGTGCACGGCGTCGACCTCGGCGGCAACGTCCTGGTCGACCGCCGCCTGGGCTTCGACGCGGCGGGCAGCGGCCCCAGCCGCTCACTCCGCGAGCTCGGCCTGACCGCCCGCGAGGCCATCGAGGAGATGACGCGCGCCGGGGCCGACCCGGCGGGCATCGGGGTGGCGGTCCCCGGCCTGGTCGACGTCGACCACGGGGTGGTCGCCTTCGCCCCCAACCTCGACTGGCACGACGTGCCGCTGGCCGCCCGCCTCTCCTCCGCGCTCGGCCCGCTGCGCGTGCCGGTGACTGTCGACAACGACGCGAACCTCGCCGCCCTCGCCGAGTACACCTCCGGGGTGGCCGCCGGTACGGCCGACATGGTCTACCTCACCGGCGAGGTCGGCGTGGGCGGCGGCATCATCGTGGACGGCAGACTACTGCGCGGCGCCGACGGCTTCTCCGGCGAGGTCGGGCACCTGCCGGTCGACCCGAGCGGCGGGCGCTGCGGCTGCGGGCGCTTCGGCTGCTGGGAGACGAAGGTCGGCCTGGCCGCGCTGGTCCGCATGGCGACCCCCGGGCGGGCCTACGGGCCAGGCTCGGGACCGGTGCCCGACCCCGAGGAGCGGGTGGCCGAGATCGCCCGCGACCTCGCCGCCGGCGACAGGCAGACGCTGGTCGCGGTCGCGGAGGCCGGCCGCTGGCTCGGGCTCGGTGGCTCGATACTGGTCAACCTCTTCAACCCGCGCGTGATCGTCGTGGGGGGTTACTTCGCCACCCTGGCCGACTGGATGCTCCCCTTCGCGCAGGCGGAGCTGGAGCGCCTCGTCGTCGCGGGCCCCGCGGCCCGCTGCCGTTTCGTCGCCTCCGACCACGGCTTCGGCGCGGCCTCCCGGGGCGCCGCGAACGTGGTGATCAATCAGATCGTCAACGACCCCACCGCGATAATGCGGCCCACACCGCAGCCCTCGGGCACCTGACGCCCGCGGTCGTTCCCGGAGCGGCCCCCTCGGGACGGTTTCTTCTGTGGCGGCTTCCATCGGGACGGTCTTCTTGGAGGAGGCTTCCCTCGGGGAGGCTCAGAGCACGTCCTCCCGCAGTTGCGGGAAGACCCTGGAGACCTTGGCCAGCAGATAGTCCCCGTAGGTTCCGGTGAAGGCGCGCAGGTCCTGGCCGTCCCAGCGGGCACGGCCGCCGCCCGCGGCCTCCCGCGAGGGCAGCGGCGGCACCTCCGCGTCCCAGCCGGGGTCGAAGAAGAACGGGAACGACAGCCGCTCGTTCCCGCTGACGTTGCGCACCCGGTGGGGCGTCGAGCGGTAGAAGCCACCGGTGAGCATGTCGAGCATGTCGCCGATGTTGCACACGAAGGTGCCGGGGATCGGCGGGGCCTCGACCCAGCCGCCGCCCGCGTGCACCTGCAGTCCCCCGTTGCGGTCCTGGGCCAGCAGGGTGAGCAGGCCGTAGTCGGTGTGCTCCCCCACGCCCCACCCGTCGGCGTCCGGCGGGGCCGGAGGGTAGTGGAAGATCCGGAACAGGACGGTGGGGTCGGCGGTGTAGCCGGTGGCGAAGTAGTCCTCCGCGAGGCCGAGGCTGAGCGCGACGCCGCGCATGACCGACTGCCCGAGATCGGTGAGCCGGCCGAGGTATTCGAGGACCGCCTCGCCCAGCTCGGGCACCTGGGCCGGGAACAGGTTGCGGCCGTGCAGCGGCAGCCGGGCGCGAGGGTCGTCCCCGGGCAGCTCGGCCCCGAAGTAGACGCCCTCCTTCAGGTCGGGACGGCCGGAGGTGAGCTCGCCGCCCACCGGGAAGAACCCCCGCCAGGCACGGCCTCCCCGCTCCATGGAGATCTCCGCCTTCACCTCGGGGGGCAGCGAGAAGAAGCGGCGGGCGGCGGTGTCGAGCCGGTCGAGCAGCGAGGACGGCACCCCGTGACCCGAGACGTAGAAGAACCCGGTGTCACGGCAGGCCCGCTCGATCTCGCGGGCGACCCGCTCGCGTTCCGCGTGGGACCCGCCCCGCACCAGGGCGCTGACATCGATCACCGGTAGCCGCTCCATCCGGCCATCATCACCCATGGATCCGTTCGTGCCGTCCCGGGGACCGGTCGGGCAGGTCGTGGACGAGTCGCCACCGGGGACGCCGGGGTCTTGCGGGGCGGAGAGAGCGGGCGTACGGTCCGGCCATGACCGTCGTTCACCATCCGCGCGTGGCCTGGGAGGGCGCGCGCACCTTCGTCAACGCCGCCGAGGACAACGTCTACTGGTGGCTCAGTGACGCGGTCGGACGTTCTCTCGGTGTCACGCACCAGACGCGACTTTCCGAGACGCGCCTGCGGTTGCAGCGTGAGAACGCCTGGCTCGCCGAGACCGCGGCCTGGCGGGTACGCCTGGAGGACATGCTGCAGGACCGGCCCGAGCTCGCACCGGTCGTGCTCCAGCTGGTCACGGAGACCTCGCGCCGCCTCTCCCGCTGAGAACCGGCGTGCGGGGGCCGAGCCGCGAGGCGGGACGACCTCTTCTTCTACGATCGGGGACGTGACCGCCCCCATCTCACGTCCCACTGCCCGGATCCTGCTCGTCGACGCCGCCGACCGCCTCCTGCTGTTCCGGTACCCGGCACCCGCGCACTGGCCCGCCGAGCACTACTGGATCACGCCGGGCGGCGGGGTGCGCGAGGGCGAGACGCTGGTCGGCGCGGCGGTCCGCGAGCTGCGCGAGGAGACGGGGCTGGAGGTCGCGGAAGAGCGCATGGGGTCCGTCGTGGCCCGTTCCTCCGGCCTCGTCTGGTTCGGTGACGTCCGGGTCGCGGCGGTCGACTCGTTCTTCTTCCTGCGCGTCGACGACCACACCGTCGACGCCTCGGGACAGGAGGAGCTGGAGCGCTCGGTGATCTCGGCGCATCGCTGGTGGACCCGGCACGATCTCCTTACCACCCGCGAAACGGTCTTCCCCCTCGACCTGGGGACCCTGCTGGCCGACTTCCTCACCGGTGACCTCCCCGCCGAGCCCCTTCTGCTGCCCTGGCCCCACGACGAGTAGCGGACGGGGGTTCAGACGTCCTGAGGTTCAGGTGTCCGGGTGTCGGCTCATCGCCGTGTCGCGTGCCGCCCCAGGGATTCGAACCCTGATCACCCAGGTCCTGAACCTGGTGCCTCTGCCGTTGGGCCAGAGCGGCCGGGCGTGCCTCGCGGGCACGCCGGTGTCACGATGTCGCTGTTCTGCTCGTGCTGCTCGTGTCGTTGTGTCGTTCGCGTCGCCGCGATGCTCGTACTACCTGTGGCGCCGCGTTGTCCGTGCTGCTCGTGTCGCTGCGTTGTTCGTGGTGCCTGTATCGCTCGTGTCGTGGTGCTGTTCGTGTCGTCGGAACGGCAGGGCTCGAACCTGCGGCCTTCCGGTCCCTGGCCGGATGCTCTTCCTGCTGAGCTACGCCCCGTCACGCGTCCGGGCCGGTTGGCGTGGGCCGAACCGGACGCGCCGCGGTCCTGCCGACCGGGCGGGGGTCGCCACTCCCCTCGCCCAGTCCCAGTCCCATGCCCCGCTCCCGCGAGGGCAGAGCCGCAGCGGGGGTTCGAACCCCGTCCTGCCGGGTGGAAGCCGGCTGCCTTACCGATTCGGCCTCTGCGGCGTGTCTCCCGGGATCTCCCGGGGTGAATCCTTTCGCGCCCTTCAGGGAGAGGGCATGAACGGATTCGCGTTCAACGTGTGCTGCGCTGTGGATTTGTCGAGAGCGGGAAACGGGCTCCCGCTTGCGGTGGGCTATTACCTGGTTTCGGAAATGAAGAAGCCGCCTGGACGGGTGTCTCTGGCGGCTGGGCGGTTTCCCTCGTAAGGGTCATCCACCTGGCCATCCGGAGATCGGCGCACCGCCACTGAGCAGCGGGAACGTTTCAAGCCCTCCCCGCCACACCGGTGATGCCCCGTGCTTCACTGTCGTTCCTCTCCTTAGCGCGGAGCGGGTGCTCCGGCTTTTCTCCATTGAAGGGCAAAGGCGACCTCCGACGCCAATGGTTTTATCCGCCTTTTCCGTCGGCGGTGTTTTCCCGCGACCGACGTGGACACCGGCCGTGGTCATGCCGGCCCATCTCGAATCCGCCCATCTCGAATCTGCCCGACGCGAATCGGCCGGACCAGCCCGTCTCGGCTCGGGTCGGCCGCCGTCTCGCCGGTACCCGCGCACGCCGACGGCCGCGTCGCCGTCGCGGGGGTCCGTACGATCGACGCGGAGTCACCGGTGCTCGCCCGCCGGCCGGTGGCCGGTCGTCCGCCGGTTGGCGGGCGGCGGGTCCCTCATCGCGGCCATCTTGCGGTTGTGAGGCGGCGCGGGCTCACGCATGATCGATGGAAAGAGCCGATCGCGCGAACCGGCGTCCCTCTCTTCTGATTAGGTGGGTGACATGGCACTTCATCCGAATATCGACCCCGGGCTGGCCGCCGTCCTGGAGGCGAACCCCCTGCCCGTCGCGAACTTCGGCTCCCTGCGGCTGGAGGATCTGCCCGACGTACGCCTCCAGATGGACGCGGCGCGTGCGGCGATGGACCCGATCGCGCCGGACGAGCGGGTCACGATCGAGGACCGGACGGTCCCCGGCCCCGACGGCGATCCCGACATCCGGCTGCGGATCTACCGCCCGGTCGGGCAGCAGGGCGCCGTCCCCGGCCTGTACTGGATCCACGGCGGCGGGATGATCATCGGCGACGTCGACATGGAGGACTCGCGCCTCAACGTGTACGCCGCCGCGCTGGGATGCGTGATCGTCTCGGTCAACTACCGCCTCGCGCCGGAGCACCCGGACCCGGCGCCGGTCGAGGACTGCTACGCGGGCCTGGTCTGGACCGCCAAGAACGCCGCCGAGCTGGGCATCGACCCGGAGCGCGTCGCGGTGGGCGGGATCAGCGCGGGCGGCGGGCTCGCCGCGGGAACCGTGCTGCTGGCGCGCGACCGCGGCGGCCCGGCCCTCGCGTTCCAGCTCCTGATCTGCCCGATGCTGGACGACCGCAACACCACCCCCTCCAGCCGCGAGTTCGTCGAGGCGGTCGTGTGGAACCGGGGGGCGAACCTGCTGGGCTGGAAGGCACTGCTGGGTGAGCGGGCGGGCGGCGACGACGTCTCCCCGTACGCGGCCCCGGCCAGGGCGGACGACCTGTCGGGCCTGCCGCCCGCGTACATCGACGTCGGCGAGCTGGAGGTCTTCAGGGACGAGTGCTTCGACTACGCACTGCGGCTGGTGCGGGCGGGCGTCTCCACCGAGTTCCACCTCTACCCGGGGGCCTTCCACGGCTTCGACGGGATGATCCCCGAGGCGGAGATCAGCCGCCGGGCCGCCGCCGAGCGGGTGGTCGCGCTGCGCCGGGCCCTGTTTCGCTGACGGCGGGACTCAGGGGCACCAGCCGTGCGAGCCGCATGGCCAGATGCGCCCTGAGCCGGCCCGCGGAGTCGGCGAGGGAGAAGCCGAGAACGGCCTCCGCCCGCGCGATCCGCGCGGCCAGCGAGCTGTGGTGCAGGTGCACGGCGACGGCGGCCCTGCGGACCGTGCCCTCGGCGCACAGCGCGCGGACCGCCTCCAGGGCCTCGGTGCCGTACGGCCGCCGTGCGAGCTCCTCGACGGCCCGCACGTCGGGCAGGGCGGCGATCTCCTCGTCGGGCACATGGGTGGCGAACAGGGCCAGGGCACCGAGATCGGCCCAGTCGACCACCCGGTCCGCCGGGTGCGGGCCGGTGAAGCGCAGGGCGGTGCGGGCCGCCGCCCAGGATTCGGCGGCCCCGGCTCCGCGCGTCTCCGGCCCGATGCCGACGCGCCAGGTGTCCGGTGTCCCGGGCAGCTCGCCGGGCCCGTCGACCGCCGGGCCGACCAGCAGCGCCACGGTGTCGCCCAGCGGGGCGGCCCGGACGTGACGGTCGGTGACCCGTAGCCAGGCCGCCACGGCGGCCCCGTCGCGGCCCTCCCGCTCGTCGCCGGCGAGCACGGCGAGCACCTGGAGAGGGGCGGCGGGGGCGAAGCCGAGCAGCCGTAGTGCGCGTGCCCGCTCGGCCTCGCCGGCGTCGGCCGACAGGACCAGCTCCACCAGGGCGGGGTCGGTGCCGGCCTGTGCCTGAGCGGCGGCCCGCTCCAGGGTGACCTCCGCCGCGCCCGCGAAGCGCTCCAGGACGATCTCGTCGAGGCCGTGCGCCGTCCCCTCGCGTTCCATCCACACGGCGCCGAGCTCCGAGCCGAGGCGGCGGTGGATCGCCGGGCCGGGAGGCTCCTCGCACGGCTCGGGCGCCCCGCCGGGAACGACGCGCGTCCGCCTGCCGGTGACCGCGTCGACGAGCCCGACCGGGCACTGCGTCAGGCGCGCGGTGGCCTGGAGCAGCACCGGGACTCCGGCGTGGTTTCGCACCAGCACGTCGAAGTAGGCGATGACGCGGACGGCGCTCTCCGCGTCGGAGTCGAGCGCCGACAGCCTCAGCAGTAGTCCCTGCACGGCTCCACACTAGGTCGCCGTTCACGCTCCCGGCCAGAACGGCCCACCCGGGCGGCGCGGACGGAGCCCTGTCCGGCCACCGGCGGCGGGTCCCGGCCGCCGGGGACCACCTCGTCGATCATGTCCGGGCCGCGCGACAGGTCGCCGGATCCGTCGCCCACGGTGCGGCGGACACGCCCCTGAACTGCGATTTGCTTGCATCTGACCATCTTTTGCAACCTTCCATCGCAATACAGCGTCTATAGGGTCGAAGCGGGAAATGCGCCACGGGGACAGACAGGCGCGTGAGCCCGGAAGCAGGCGAGAAGGGGACCCTTCACGGTGCGTGCACTGGCAGGTAAGGGCAAGAAGGCCGTCTACCGGCTGTTCGAGGCAAGGAACCGAAGGCGCGAACGGACCGCGCCGCCCCCGTCCACACACCGGATCAGGATCCTGATCCTGCACGCGTACGGGATGGGCGGCACCATCAGAACGGTCTTCAACCTGGCGGGTTACCTGGCCTCGACCGGGCACGACGTGGAGATCGTCTCCATCCTCAAGGAGGCGGAGGAACCGTTCTTCCCCGTCGACCCGAGGGTGAGGTTCCGCTTCCTCGACGACAGGCTGGTCCCGCGGACCGGCCTGCGCGGCCGGCTCTCGAGGATGCCGAGCAGGCTCATCCCTCCGCAGGAGGCCGCCTACCACCGTTTCAACGTGTGGACCGACCTGCAGCTGGCCCGGTGGATCCGCTCGGTCGACACCGGCGTCGTCATCGCCACCAGGCCCGGCCTCAACCTGGCCCTCGCCCAGCTGGCCCCGCCGGGCGTCATCACCATCGGCCAGGAGCACGTGGCCCTGCGGGGACAGCCGCAGGAGGTGCAGGAGATCATCAAGCGCCGTTACCGCAAACTCGACGCGCTGGTCACCCTCACCAAGGCCGACATGCGCGACTACCGCGCGACGCTGCGGCGCAAGCCCGGGAAGCTGGCCAGGATCCCCAACGCCGTGCCGCCCATGAACGGCGATATCTCCAGGCTGGAGGACAAGGTCGTGGTCGCGGTCGGCCGCATGACCAGGCTCAAGGGCTTCCACCGGCTGATCACCGCGTGGGAGACCGTGGCCGCCGCCCATCCCGGCTGGACCCTGCGTGTCTTCGGCGCGGGGCCGCAGGAGGACAACCTGCGTGCCCAGGTCGCCGAGGCGGGGCTGCGGGGCAGGGTCGAGCTGCCGGGCCCCACCGCCGACGTCGGCGCCGAACTGGAGAGGGCCTCGGTCTTCGTGCTCAGCTCCCGCCACGAGGGCTTCCCCATGACGATCCTGGAGGCGATGGCCAAGGGGCTGGCGATCGTCAGCTTCAACAGCCCGCACGGTCCCAAGGAGATGATCACCGACGAGGTCGACGGGCTGCTGGTCAAGCCGCGCACCGACGCCAACCTCGCCGCCGCCCTCATCCGTGTCATCGAGGACGAGGAGTTGCGACACCGGCTGGCCAGGGGCGCCCTGGCGACCGCCGCCACCTACGACGTGGAGTCCGTCGGCGCCGAATGGGACGCCCTTCTGGAGGAACTGCTGGCCCGCCGCAACGGCACCTACGTCAAGCCTGCGCCCGCCCTGACGGGTCCCGCGGAAGAGCCTTCAACCGCCCCGGCCCCTGTGGAAGAGCCCGCCTCAGCCGCCGTACCGGGCAACGCGGTAGAACCTTCAGCCGCCGTACCGGCTCCTCCGGCGGGACCGGCGCCTGTGGTGCCGGACGCGGACGCGGACGCGGATCCGGACTCCGGTGGGGAGGTCGTTTCCTGCCGTCAGGCGGTCTCCGGTCTCACCGGCTCGGCGATGCCCTTCGCGAACGTGCCGTCGCGAGCATCGTGATCGGCGGCGGCGTCCGCCCGAACGTCTCGGCGAACGTCGGCCGCTGAGGACTCCACACCCCGCCCGGTGCCCGCCGGGCGGGGCGGGTGCGGACACGGCCGGATGATCAGTGGCGGTGTTCCGACGCCGTGTCGATCACGTCGTCGAGCACGGCACGGGAGCCGGCCAGCTGGGCGATCATCCGGTCGATGCGGTCCCGTTCGGCGGCGAGCTCGGTGACCAGCAGAGGGGTGGCGATCTCGGACGGGCCGCCGTCCGCGTCCCGCATGCACGGCAGCAGCCGCGCGATCCTCCTGCTGTGCAGGCCGGCGGCGAAAAGCTCCTGGATGCGGATGACCCGGTCGACCGCCTGCTCGGGGTAGTCGCGATGGCCGCCGGGCGTGCGGCCGGCCGGCAGCAGCCCCTGCTGCTCGTAGTAGCGCAGCGACCGTTCGCTCACCCCGGTGCGCCGCGCGAGCTCACCGATCCGCATCCCGACCCCCCACACGTCCGGCACGTCCTGCACGTCCGGCACTTGAATCTGACACCGATGTTAACTTCTACCGTGTCGGCATGACGAAGACAGCGGAGAACGAGCTCTTCACCTACAGTCCCATCACCGAGCGGCCGCCGATCGCCTGGCCCGGCGGCGCCAGGGTCGCCGTCTACGTCGGGCTCAACGTCGAGCACTTCCTCGTCGACCGCCCGTCCACCAGCATCTGGCCCGGCACGGCCGACCTGGTCCCCGACGCGCTCAACTACGGCTGGCGCGACTACGGGCCCCGCGTCGGCATCTGGCGCACGATCGAGAGCCTGGACCGGCACGGCGTCCGGGCGAGCGTGTTGCTGAACTCCGCGGTCGCCGACCGCTACCCCCAGATCATCAGGGCGGGCCTGGAACGGGACTGGGCCTGGCTCGCGCACGGGCGGACCAACTCGATCCTCCAGGCCGGCATGACCCGCGACGAGGAGCGCCGCTTCCTCACCGACGTCGTCGACACCATCGCCGCCGCGACCGGACGGCGGCCGAGCGGCTGGATGGGACCGGGACTGACCGAGACGTTCGACACCCCGGCGCTGCTCGCCGAACTCGGCCTTGGCTACGTGCTCGACTGGACCAACGACGACCAGCCCTACGAGCTGAACGTGCCCGGGATGCTCAGCGTCCCCTACTCGGTCGAGCTCAACGACCTCCTCCTGTTCGGCAAGGGCACCAGCGGGCCGGAGTTCGTCCGGATCGTCAGGGACCAGTACGAGCAGCTGCACGCGGACTCCGAGCACAGCGGCCGGGTGATGGCGCTGGCCCTGCATCCGTTCGTGACCGGCCAGCCGTTCCGGGCCAAGTATCTGGACCAGGCCCTGGAGTACCTCGCGGCGCGACCGGACGTCTGGCTGGCCACCAGCGACGAGATCGCCGAGCACTACCGGCGCACGCTCGGGGAGCGCGCGTAGCTCGCCGACGGCCTGTGGGCCGGGTCCCGGGACCCGGCCCACAGGTGTCACATCCCGTTGCCGATGAAGAAGCTCGGGTGCGGGGGCTGGTTGTAGGCGGTGTTCTGCCAGGCGATCGCCTCGCGGTACATCACGTCGTGCATCAGGGTCGTGATGCGGCGATCGGTGACGTGCGGCGTCGCGTAGACGCGGAGGGCGGTGTTGTTCGTGGTCGGCCAGACGACCTCCTCGCGCCAGTCGCCGAACAGGTCGGCCGACAGCGAGGGCGTCGCCTTGGTGGTGTTGTTGGAGTGGACGCCGGAGGCGGTGAGCAGGCGGGTGTCGCCGCCGGTGCCGTACTTGTCGATGCGCGTGCCGTCCAGGAGCTCGCGGACGGGGTCGCCGTCCCACCAGATCAGGAAGTTCGACGAGCTGGGCTTGCGGCCGATGTTCTGGCCGCCGGTGTTCAGCAGGCCGTCGACGGCCGAGGACCAGGACTCGGCGCCGGGGCTGCCGGCGTGGACGTCGCCGGAGACGCCCCGGCCGTTGTCGCAGCCGCAGGAGGCGTTCTGCCAGATGATCTGGCCGGTCCGCGCGTCGGCCATCCACGCCGCGGGCCGGCTCGTGCTCTCACTGATCTTGAAGACCTCCAGGCCCGTGCGGCCCGGGATGAGGTCGCCGGCGTGCAGGGCGTCGCCGTGGCCGAGCCGGGTGTTCCACAGCGGCGAGCCGTTGTCGTTGATCGTCATCGCGCCGAAGACGATCTCGTCCCTGCCGTCGGCGTCGACGTCGGCGACCGACAGCTGGTGGTTTCCCTGGCCCGCGTACTGGGAGCCGGCGGAGTTGGAGTCGAAGGTCCAGCGCCTGGTCAGGGAGCCGTCGCGGAAGTCCCAGGCCGCGATCACGGTGCGCGTGTAGTAGCCGCGCGACATGATCAGGCTCGGCCGGGTGCCGTCGAGGTAGGCGGTGCCGGCCAGGAACCGGTCGACCCGGTTGCCGTAGCTGTCGCCCCAGCCCGACACGGTGCCGCGCGGCGGGTCGTAGCTGACCGTCGACACGGCCCGGCCGGTCTGGCCGTTGAACATGGTGAGGTACTCCGGCCCGGACAGGACGTAGCCGCCGGAGTTGCGGTGGTCGGCGCCGGAGCTGCCGATCACCACCCCGGCGCCGTCCCTGGTGCCGTCGGCGGTCTTCATCGCCACCTCGGCCCGGCCGTCGCCGTCGTAGTCGTACACCTGGAACTGGGTGTAGTGCGCGCCCGCCCGGATGTTGCGCCCCAGGTCGATACGCCACAGCCGGGTGCCGTTCAGCTTGTACGCGTCGACGAACACGTTGCCGGTGTATCCGGACTGGGAGTTGTCCTTGGCGTTCGTCGGGTCCCACTTCAGGACGAGCTCGTACTGGCCGTCGCCGTCCAGGTCGCCGGTGGAGGCGTCGTTGGCTGCGTAGGTATAGGCGACCCCGTCGGGGGTGGTGCCCCCGGACGGGGCGGAGATCGGCACGTCCAGGTAACCCGCGGTGAACTGCAGCGCCGCCGGGGAGGCGCCCTGCTCGGCGCCGCCCACCACCGCCCGCACCGTGTACGCCGAACCCGCGGCCGCCCCGGAGTCGAGATGGTTGGTCGAGTTCGTGATCGGCGAGGAGTTGACCTTCGTGGTGCCCCGGTAGACGTTGAACCCCACCCCGGCCGGGTCGCCGGCGAGCAGCCGCCACGACACCAGGTTGCCGCTGCCGGACCGCACGCTGATCACACCGCGATCGAGCGCCTCCAGCTGCCTGCCACCGGCCGGCGGCGTCGTCGGCGGCGCGGTGGGCCCCGACACGTGGTTGAAGGTCCACTGCATGCGGGCGACGTCAACCCGCCGCTCTGGGCGACGGCCCTCCACTGCTGATCGGCCGCGCCACCGTTGCAGGCGACCTGCACCAGCAAGGCACCGTTGTCGACCGAGGCAGCGGCCACATCGACACACTTACCACTGGAACCCGACGCGAGCGTGTACACACCGTCGGCCACCGGCACCACGGCCGCCCGCGACGGAAAGGCCACCGCCACCAAAGCGGTCGCGGCGACCAGAGCCACGACGACGGGAGGACCGACCAGCCGGGTTGTGAACCGTCCTCGACGGCGGGTGGGTGTTGAACGCGAGTCCATCGATTCTCATCCTCGAAGTTCTGGGGGGTGGTTCTTCGTGGTCGGCGAATCAGCTGCCGCAGAGTCGTCGGCGCGCCCTGGCGACGGGGTCTCGCGAACCGTGGCGGCGGCGATCGATCGAGGTCGAGGCGGTGAAGCATCGCGGCGTCGAGCCCGTTCGCGAGGTGTCCCGTGACCGGCCCCGACCCGAGTCCCGCAAATACGGGAGATCGGTTTCCGTAATGTAGGTAGCCGTAATAAGTTTGTCAATCCTACAAACTAAAAAGTGCGGCCATCCTGCCCGAACGCATGAAAGTAAGCGTTGAGGCGTTCATCCGGGCGACGCGGAACCGTTCGGAACGACGGTCGCGGAGGTGTCACGTGGCGCGGTGAGCCGACACGGCCGACACGGCCGACACGGCCGATCACCTGCTCGCCCTCGGCGCCGGGAAACCCTTCTACGCCGGGAAGCCCTCCGGCACCGGGAAACCCCTCCGTACCGGGAAGTTCTTCTGCGCCAGGACGCCCCTCTGCGCCGGGAAGCAATGTGCGCTGGCGGCGATGCCGGCTCCGGAACCGGGTGGGGTGGTCTCACTGGACCGTCTGATCGACGAGCTGTGGGCGGGCGAGCGGTCCCCTGATGCGACGAGGACCCCGCAGGCCCAAATCGCACATCCGCGCGGGGCGCCGGAGCCCGGTCGCGGGCCGCGCGGGCCACCGAAGGCGCTGCTCGTTCATTTGGAGGAGTGGAACCTGCGGCTGCCGGCCCGCCTGACCTGACTTGAGCTGATCCGGCCTGTCGTTCCCGGCCGGTCCTGGCTTCTCCGAGCAGCCTTGAACTACTTCGAATTACTTCTAACTACTTCGAGCCGTTCCGGGCGGTTCTGGCCGCCCGGAACGGCTGTCAGGTCACCAGCGCTGGTGGACCTGCGGGCGGATCAGCTCGTCGTAGATCTCCCGCACGCCCGCGAGGGTGGCCTCGGGCAGCGCGTCCAGGGCGGCGGCGGCCGCGTTGGCGCGGGCCTGCCCGGGGTTGCGGGCGCCGGGGATGACCACGGAGACGCCGGGCTGGTCGATGATCCAGCGCAGCGCGAACCGCGCCATGGTGGCCTCCGGCGGCACCAGCGGGGCCAGCCTGCGGACCGCCTCCAGGCCGGTGGTGAAGTCGACCCCGGAGAAGGTCTCCCCGACGTCGAAGGACTCGCCGTGCCGGTTGTAGGTACGGTGGTCGTCGGCGCCGAAGACGGTGGACTCGTCGTACTTTCCGGACAGCAGGCCGCTGGCCAGCGGGACGCGGGCGATGATGCCGACCCCGGCCTCGGCCGCCGCCGGGAGCACCTTCTCCAGCGGCTTGAGCCGGAAGGCGTTGAGGATGATCTGCACGGTGGCCACGCCCGGCCGGGCGATCGCGGTCAGCGCCTCGTCACAGGTCTCCACGCTCACCCCGTAGGCGGCCACGCGGCCCTCCTGGACGAGGGTGTCGAGGTCGTCGAAGACCCTGTCCGTCGCGTAGACCGGGGTGGGCGGGCAGTGCAGCTGCACCAGGTCGAGGGTCTCGACGCCGAGGTTGGCGCGGGAGCGGTCGGTCCACGCCCGGAAGTTGTCCAGGGTGTAGGCGGACGGCTCCTGCGCGACGCGGCGGCCCATCTTGGTGGCCACGGTGAGTCCCGGCCTGGCCTTGATCAGCTGCGAGACGATCTGCTCGCTGCGCCCGTCGCCGTACACGTCGGCGGTGTCGACGAAGGTGACCCCGGCGTCCACGGCGGCGTCGAGGGTGGCCAGGGCCTCGTCCTCGCCGACCTCACCCCAGTCGGCCCCCAGCTGCCACGCGCCGAGCCCGACGACACCGATCCGCCTGCCTGTTCTTCCCAATTCGCGCTGTTCCACATCAGCGATCGTAGCCCGCACGACACGATGTGAATCACCGGCACCCGGGTACGGCGGGCCGGCGAGACGGTGTGGCACGCACTCCCGGGAACCTACCCCGGTACGCCCGGCATCACGTGGGCGTCGGGACCTGGAAAGACGAGGCTCTCGTGCTCGTCGCCCTCCCAGCGGACCACGTAGGGCGGGCTTCCGTCCTCGTGGCGCAGCTCGACGATGGATCCGATCTTCCGGGGATCGCCGCTGTGGGCGCCCTCCACGATCAACTTGTCGCCTATGGTTGCCTTCACTGGGGCCTCCTGGATCAGCAGGGTGCCGGTTCTCCGGCCTTCCTCCCCTTCCATGGCATCACCCTGCGACGCATTCGTCCAGGTCAGAGGCATGCTAAGGCCGGTTGGACGACCTCCCGGCTTCAGACTTTACTTATATAAGTCGATCCTGAGACAGTGAGGTTATGCACGCGCTCGACGTTCTCGGCGATCCGGTCCGGCGCCGGATCCTGGAGCTGCTCGCCGACGGCGAGCTGGCGGCCGGTGAGATCAGCGCCGTGGTGCGGGAGGAGTTCGGGATCTCACAGCCCGGCGTCTCGCAGCACCTGCGCGTGCTGCGCGACAACGGGTTCGCGACCGTACGCGCCCAGGGGACCCGGCGGCTGTACGCCGTTGACCCCGCCCCGCTGCGGGAGGTGGACAGGTGGCTCGACCGCTACCGGCACTTCTGGAACCAGCACCTCGACGCCCTGGGCACCGAGCTCGCGCGGGGAAAGCGGGAACGCCGCCTCAGGGAGGCGGAGAACCAGCCGCCCCCTGGCAAGGACGGGGACAGCCCCTGACCACCGTCCAACACCCCTCCCGCAACGCCCCCTCCTTCAACGCGCTCTCCCGGGGCCGACGCCCTCCCCCCGGAACCGACCCCCTCTCCCCCGGTACCGGGACGGGATCGGATCTCCCCGCTCAGGAGGGGCCCGCCCACAGCTTGCGTACGGTGGCGAAGACCCGCTGGTTGTGGGAGATCTCGACGACGTTGCCGTCGGGGTCCTTCAGCGCGCAGATGTAGCCGACCGGGCCGGGCATGTCGCGGGGTTCCCAGTGCAGGCGGCCCAGCTCGCGCGCCCGCTCGGCGATCTCCTCGACGTCGGCGCGCTCGGGCACCTCGATCCCGAGGTGCGCGAACGGCGTCAGCAGTCCCAGCCGTTCGCCCCTGTCCCTGTCGAAGGAGACGAGTACCAGGACCATCGGGGTCTCAGCCTGCCCCTCGTTGGAGAGCCAGGCGCTCTCCCCGTCGGCGTCCTGGAAGCGTTCGACGACCACCAGCGGCGTCAGCGACGTGTAGAACGCGATCGCCTCGTCGAGATCGCCCGTGGGCAGGGCGACGTGCGTCCACCGTGCCCGGGTCAGATCGCTCATGAAGATCCTCCACTTCCTCCGTGTCGATCGTGTCGATCCGGCGGTCCGTGTCGATCCGGACGACCTTCATCGATCCGGACGACCTTTGTCCGCCCCGGACGATCGCCGGTGTCCGGGACCCTCAGGTGGAGTCCCGTTCGAAGGGCCGTCCCAGCGCTCCCGGTTCGCGGCGCCGGTTCGTGAAGAGCAGCATCGCGAGCAGCGCGACCAGGTACGGCGCCACTATGAGCAGTTGTGAGTTCAGTGTCAGGCCCAGCGCGGGCAGCGCCAGGCGCAGGGCGTCGGCCAGGCCGAAGAGCGCGCAGCCGAGCAGGGTGCGTCCCAGCCGCCAGCCGCCGAAAATCACCGCCGCGATGACGATGTACCCACGACCGGCCGTCATGTTCTGGTTGAACGAGCCGACTTCGCCGACCGCGAGGTACGCGCCGCCCAGCCCGGCCAGCGCGCCGCACCACAGCAGTGCCTGGCGGCGGCGCGCGTCGACCCGGACGCCGGTGACGTCGGCGGCCTGAGGCCGTTCGCCGACCGCCCGCAGCTCCAGGCCCCACCTGCTGCGCTCGACCAGCCACCAGGTCAGCGGGACGACGACGACCAGCAGGTAGACCGGCCAGCGCTCGACGAACAGCGGGGCGCCGACCAGCGGGATGTCGCGCAGCCAGGGGACGCTGACCTGCGGCACCTGGTGGGAGTCGAAGTCGCTGACCGTGATCAGGTAGCCGGTCAGCCCGAGGACGAGGGCGTTGAGCACCAGCCCCGCCACAAAAGTATTGATCTTCAAGCGGTGGGAGAGGTTGCCGTGGACGAGACCGACCAGGAGCCCGATCAGCACGCCCGCGAACAGCCCGGTGGTAGCGCTGCCGGTGGCACTGGCCGTGGCGACCGAGCCGAACGCGGCGCCCAGCATCATCCCCTCGACGGAGATGTTCATGGCACCGGCCCGCTCCGCGAGATACTCCCCGCACGCCGCGAAGGCCAGCGGGACGGTGAGCCGTACCCCGCTGGACAGGATGGTGGAGACGTCGTCCGCGACGATCATCGGGCGGCTCCCTCGGTGACGGGCACGGACCGGTGTCCCGCGCGTCCGGCACGGACGCCGCCACCCTGGCGGCGGATCGCGGTGAGGACGGCGGGCGGGGCGACGAAGGCCAGCACCAGCAGGGCCTTGACCACGTCCACGACGAACGGCGGCACGCCGGTCGCGGCGAGGAAGCCGCCGCCGGAACGCAGCACGCCGAACAGCAGGGCGACGAGCACGGCCGGCAACGGCCGGTTGCGGGCGACCAGGGCGACCAGCAGGCCGTCCCAGCCGATGCCCATCGCCATGCCGGGCTGCAGCCGGTGGACGCCCACCGGGCTGGTCAGCAGCACGGCCCCGGCCAGCCCGGCGAGGGCGCCGGAGACGGCCAGCGCCACGCCGCCCAGCGCGTCGGCGCGCACCCCGGCGTGCCTGGCGGCGATCGGGTTGAGGCCGAGCATGGTGAGCCGGAAGCCCCACCGGGTACGGGCGATCACCGTCGCGACGACCACGGCCGCGACCAGCGCGATCAACAGTCCCCCGTTGACCTGCAGGTCCGGGTACTCCCCGGCCGAGCCGAGCAGGGCGCTCCCCGGCAGCGGGTTGGACTGCGGCGCGACGACGGCGTCACCGACCCGCGACTCCCGCAGCAGCCACGGCGTGTTCACCGCGAACGCGACGAGCTGCTGGGCGACGAAGGTCATCAGCAGCGTGCTGACCACGACGTCGACGCCGCGCAGCCGGTACATCAGCGAGCTGAGACCGGCCCACGCCCCACCGGCCAGCGCGGCGGCCGCCAGCACGGCCACCAGCAGCGCCGGGCCGGTGACCGCGAGGCGCAGGCCCACCCAGGCGGCGAGGAGGGCGCCGACGAGCACCTGGCCCTCCTGGCCGATGTTGAACATGCCGGACCTGGCGCTGACGCACGCGCCCACGGCGACGAGCAGCAGCGGCGCCGCGTACAGCAGGGTGGAGGTCCAGGCCGTCCGGTCGGCCATGCCGCCCTGGAAGAGGGCCAGCACCGACGCGAGCGGGGAGCCGCCGGTCACGGCGATCAGCAGCGCCGACAGGGCGAGCGCCACGACCACACCCGCGACGGTCGCCAGGCCGGTCTTCCACGCCGACATGCCGGGGGCGGGGATGAGAAGGACGAGCAGGCGCCGCCCGAACGGGCTCCGGGCGGGGTTTCGAGCACCGTCCCTGCCGGATTCCTGGTCGGGGTTCCGAGCGCGACCCCTGACAGAGTCCAGGTCAGGACTCCGGGCCGGGTTCCGGGCCGGGTCCTGTCCGGGATTCCGGGCGAGATCCTGGTCGAGGTTCCGAACGAGATCCTGGCCGGGGGGCCGGGCCGGGTCCTGCCCAGGGTTCCGGGCAGGTTCCTGGTCGAGGTTCCGGGCGGGTTCCTGGCCGGGGGGCCGGAGGGATTCGTTCACGTGCTCATCCCGCCCACCAGCATGCCGAGCCGCTCGGCCGTGGCCTCGCCCGTGGGCAGCACGCCGGTGATCCTTCCCGACGAGATCACCGCGATCCTGGAGGCCAGCGTCATGACCTCCTCCAGCTCGGTGGAGATCAGCAGCACGGCCACCCCTCCGGCCGCGACGTCGCGCAGCCGCCGGTACATGTCCTCGGTGGCGCCCACGTCCAGCCCATACGAGGGGCGCGCCGCGACCAGGACGGCCGGGCGGGCCGAGAGTTCGCGGGCGAGCACGACCCGCTGCCGGTTGCCTCCCGACAGGTCGCGCACCGGCGTGTCCGTCGACGGGGTGACGATGCCGAACTCGGTCACCAGGCGGCGGGCCACGGCACGCGCCTTCCCCCGGTTGAGGAACACCCGGCCGCTCACGGCGTCCAGCGACTTCATGACCAGGTTCTCGGCGACGCTCATGTCCAGCACCAGCCCGGAGCCGTGCCGGTCCTCCGGCACGATGCCGAGCCCGGCGGCGTGCAGCGCGCCCGGACGGTACGGATCGACCGGCCGTCCGGAGATCTCGACCACCCCGGAGTCCGGTACGACGAGCCCGGACAACAGGTCCCCCAGGACCGACTGGCCGTTGCCCTCGACCCCGTACAGGCCGACGATCTCACCGGGGGCGACGTCCAGGCTGAGATCGGACAGCAGGGGCGCGCCGTCGACGGTGAGGCTCAGGCCGCGCAGCCGCAGCGCGGGTGCCGGAGATATCGGGGACATCGGAGGCATCGAAGGCATCGGGGAAACCGAGGACTCCGGGGTGCCCGCCTCGCCGATCCCGGCCTCCTCGGTTTCGGCCTCTTCGGCTCCGGCCCCTTCGGCTCTAGCCTCCTTGGCTCCGGACTCCTCGATCCCGGTCTCTTTGGTCCCGGTCCTCTCGGTCCCGGTCCTGGTCCTCTCGGCCCTGCTTCCCTCGGTTTCGGGCACCTCGGTCCCGGACCTCTCGGTCGCCGTCTCGTTCGCCGTGGTTTTTCCGGTCGCGGTCTCGCCTCCACCGGTCGCGGGCTCGCGCGTGCCGAGGGACTCGACCGGCAGCAGGCCGAGGGCGGCGGCCTCGGTGCCCGGGGATGTCTCCCTGCCGACCATCCGCCGGGCCAGCTCGCGCGGGTCCGTCCTCGCGGTGGCGCTCCGGAAGACGACCTTTCCCCCGCGCAGCACGGTCACCCGGTCGGTGGCCGCGGTGATCTCGTCCAGCCTGTGGCTGATCAGGATGACCGCGCGGTTCTCCGAGCGGACCAGGCCGCGCAGCACGCCGAACAGCTCGGCCGACTCCGCCCGGGTCAGCACCGACGTCGGCTCGTCGAGAATGAGCACCTCCGGGTCCCGGCGCAGGCACTTGACCAGCTCGACCCGCTGCCGCTCGCCCGCGGAGAGCCGCGCCACCCTGGCCAGCGGGTCGACCGGCAGGCCGTAGCGCAGGGAGATCTCCCGCACCTGGTCGCGGGCCGCGGCCCTGTCGATCTTCCCGGTGTCGCCCAGGATGACGTTCTCCCAGACCGTCAGCGGTTCGACCAGGCTGAAGTGCTGGTGCACCATGCCGATGCCGAGCGCCGCCGCCTCCCTCGGGCCGTCGATCTCGACGGGCTCCTCGTGACGCAGGACGGTTCCCGCGTCCCGCTGGACGAGTCCCGTCAGGATCCTCATGAGCGTCGACTTGCCGGCCCCGTTCTCACCGAGCAGGCCGTGGATCTCGCCCTGGTACACGGTGAGATCCACGGCGTCGCAGGCGACGACCGGACCGTAGCTCTTGCTCACCCCCCGCAGCCGGAGCGCGGGCACCGACGGCGGGGTGGGCTTCCCCGCTTGTTCGTCTTCCGCCACGTCAGGAACCGAGCCTCTTCACTTCCGCCTTGGGGTCGACCCTCCCGCTGCCGACGTCGGCGATGAACGTCTTCAGACTCTCCTCCTGCTCGGGGGTGGGCTCGCAGATCCTCACGGTGGGGAACGGGTCGACGCCGAGCTTCCAGACCTTCTCCACGCCCATCCGCAGCTTCGCCGCGGCGAAGTCCTCCAGCGCGGCCCTGAAGTAGTCGCCGGGGCTGAAGAGCACCGAGACGTCGAACCTGGGCCCGGTGGAGGCGCACCGGTCGGTGCCCGGGGTGAGGGTGAGCACGCCGCTGGCGTTGGCCAGCTCCGCCGACGCGTCGGTGGCGCCGCCCAGATAGGGGTAGACGACCTTGACGCCCTGGCTGATCTGGGCCTGGGTGGCCTCCTTGGCCTTGGCCGAGTCGTTGAGGTCGCCGCTGTAGGTGACCGTCAGCGTGGCCTCGGGGACCACTAACCGGATGCCCGCTCTGAAGGCCCTCGCCGCCGCGCTGGTGAAGTCGACCTCGGGGCCGGTCACGAACCCGGCCTTGGTCGCGCCCTTCTCCTTCATGAGCAGGCCGGCCGCGTACCCGGCGGCCAGCAGGCTCTGGTCCGCCTCGTCGGTGGAGAGCATGATCCTCGGGGTCTGCGGGATGTTGTCGGACGAGGGGACGTACCAGGCGGTGCCGGCGCACACCGGCTCCTCGGAGGCGGGGATCGCGTCCCTGAGGTCCGCGGCGCCGAGGGCCACCATGTCGACCTTCTGCCTGCAGAGCGCCCGCGCGGCGTTGAGCGCCTCGCTGGTGTTGACGCCGCCGCGCTTGATGATCGTCCAGCCCTTCGAGGTGGCGAACTGTTCGGCGGTGTCGACGAAGCTCTGGTAGTAGCCCTTGTCGTTGATGTCACCGGGGCTCAGCACCCCGATGACGACCTTGCCGTCGCCGTTGACGTCCGGCTGGCCCGCGAGCACGGTGCCGCCGTCCGTCTTCGCTCCGGTGCCGGCCGGGGCGGGGGTCGTGGCCCGGGGTGCCGTGGCGTCGCCGCTCGCGCACCCGGCCAGGGCCACCGAGGCGAGACAGGCGGTCAGCGCGGCCGTGACCCGGCCCGTTCGATGGTGTGCGGCCATGACGATCCTCTCGATCTGATGCGCACGCGCCGCCTGCGGGGCGCGTGTGGGGAACGAACCTTGGTCGCGGGCGGGGGTACGGGCTTGCTGCGGGCAGGCTGGGAGGCCGCCGTTCGGACGCTGCCATTTAACAGCCGTCGCCGTCCGTCGTGTCCACCGCCCGCCGGGAATCCCCGGCCGCGGGCACCGGCCGGAGGACTCCCGCTCCGGCGGGCGGCGAAGGAGGGGGTCCTCCCGCTCCGGCTCGTCACCGCTTCCCGTGCTGACTCGTCATCGCCTCCCACTCTGAATCGCCGACTCGTCGCAGCCTCGCGCTACCCGCGCGGGTCCGGCGTACGATGCGGGCATGCCGAACCTCGGACCCATTGAACTGTTGATCCTCGCCGTTCTGCTCGCGGTGGTCCTGGTGATCATCGTCGGTGCCGTCATGGCGGTCAGGAAGGCGGGCCGCGCGGTCTCGGGCGGCCGGGCGCCCCTCATGCCGCCGACGCCCCAGGGGCTGTACGAGACCGTCACCCGGCTGACGCGCCAGGGTCAGAAGATCCAGGCGATCAAGGAGCTGCGCCAGTACACCGGGCTCGGTTTGAAGGAGGCCAAGACGGTCGTCGACGCCGTGGCCTCGGGGCACGACATGTGGAGCCATCCGGCCATGGCCCGGTTCCGTCCCGCCCACCCCGTGGTCCCGCCGAACGCCGCTGCCACGGGTGCCGCAGGTGCTCCGGGTGACGGGGGTGCCGCCGCCGGTCCCGACCTGGCCACTCGCGTGCGCGGCCTCAAGGCCGCCGGTCGCGCCGAGCAGGCCGTCTACCTGGTGCGCGGTGAGACCGGCATGGGCGAGCGCGAGGCCGAGCTGTTCGTCGACACCCTCTGAGCCCCTGAGCGAAACCCGGCGAACCCCGCCGAGCCCTCCCGAGCCCGTTCCGGTCTCCCCGAGTCCTCCCGGGCTCCCCGGGCTCCCAGAATTTCCTGAGCCTCCCGGGCTCCCCAGAGCCCCGAAGCGTTCAGCCCCGCTGGTCCTCGACGCCGACGAACATGGTCCGGTGCAGCACCTCGACGTGACCTCGGGTGATCTCGACCGCCCTCAGCGGGTCGCCCGCGGCCAGGGCGGCGACGAGCTCGGCGTGCCCGCGGTTGGAGTCGCGCAGGTAGTCCAGGGGAAAGGGCAGGTAGTAGCGGTAGAGCTCGCGGACGACCGCGCCGTACTGCTCCACCGCGGACGGCAGGCCGGTGGCCGCGGCCACCTCCATGTGGAAGCGCTCGTCGCAGGTGCGGAACTCGGCCCAGCTTGAGGCGCGGTCCATGCACGCCACCAGCCGCTCCAGCTCCTCCAGCTGCCCCAGCGGGTGCGGGCCGGGGCGCGTCGCGGCCAGGTGCGCGATGCCGCACTCCAGGAGCAGCCGCTGGTCGATCAGCCGGTGGACGTCGGCGGCGGCCGACCGGTAGGCCTCGATCTCACGCACCTCGCCGGGCGGGGGCCGCTCGGACACCAACGTGCCGCCGCCGCGCCCGCGCCGCCGCTCCAGGATGCCCTGGTCACAGAGTGAGACGAGTGCCCTCCGTACGGTGATCTCCCCGACCCCGAGGGCGCGGGCGATGTCACCGGCGGGCGGCAGCCGCTCCCCGGGTTTCAGCAGGCCCAGCTCGACGGCCATCGCGATGCGGGCGCGGACGGTATCGAGCGCCTTGAGCCGCCGGATGCCGACCAGGGCGGGGGCTTTGAGGACGATGAGGGGGCTGCCGGACGACATGCCACCACGGTACTAGCCAAAAAACAGGTCATAATGATCAAAATTGCGATAAGTGCTCATAATGAGATATTTTTCATTCCCTAGCCGGGAAGCAGGTGTGCCATGTCGCGTCCCCTCTCCATAGCGCTCGCCCAGGCGGCTCCCCGGCAGGCAGGGGAGCCGATCTCGGGCTTCGCGCGAGAGGTCGAGGAGCTCGCCGGGCGCTTCCCGGGGGTGCGCTTCGCCGTCTTCCCCGAGCTCCACCTGCACGGCACGCGCGGCCCGGCGAGCGAGCGGACCGCCGAGCTGGAGGCGTCCGCGGAACCGCTGGACGGGCCGCGCTCGAAGGCCCTCGCCGAGCTCGCCGGTGACCTGGGAATCTGGCTGGTGCCCGGCAGCGTCTGCGAGCGCGGGCCCGGCGGCGCGCTCTACAACACGGCCCTGGCCTTCTCCCCCGAGGGCCGGCTCGCCGCCTCGTACCGGAAGATCTTCCCCTGGCGGCCGTACGAGCCGCACCGGCCCGGGGACCGCTTCGTGGTGTTCGACGTCCCCGAGGCGGGCCGGGTCGGCTTCGCGATCTGCTACGACATCTGGTTTCCCGAGGTCGCCCGCCATCTCGCGTGGATGGGCGCGGAGGTGATCGTCGCCCCGGCCATGACGACGACCTCCGACCGCCCCCAGGAGCTGGTGCTCGCACGCGCCCACGCGATCGCGAACCAGGTGTACGTCGTCAGCGTCAACACGGCCGCCCCGGTGGGCACCGGGCACAGCCTGGTCGCCGACCCCGAGGGCCGGGTCAGGGCCGAGGCGGGTGAGGCCGCCACGGTGCTCACCGACGTCCTCGACCTCGACGACGTCACGCGGGTCCGCAGATACGGCACCGCCGGCCTCAACCGCGTTTGGGAGCAGTTCACCGAGGCCGACCCGCCGATAGACCTCCCCCTCTACCAGGGACGAATCGATCCCTCGCGCTGGACTCCAGCGGGGGGCTGACTCTTCGGGAAGAACCTCACGATGCCATCCAAGGGACCAGTTCTGAGGCGGGCTCTGACGCTCGGCGAGGTCGTGCTGTTCGGCCTGGCCTACATGACGCCGCTGATCGTCCTGGGCATCTTCGGCATCGTGTCCGAGACCACCGGCGGCGCGACCGCCGCCGCGTACGCGCTCGCGCTGGTGGCCATGCTGTTCACGGCCTTCAGCTACGGCAGGATGGCCGCGATCTACCCGATCGCCGGATCCGCCTACACCTACGTGCGGCGGACCATCGACGCGCGGGCGGGCTTCCTGGTGGGCTGGGCGGTGCTGCTCGACTACTTCTTCCTGCCCATGGTCATCTGGCTGATCGGCAGCGCCTACCTGTCGGCGCAGTTCCCGGCGGTCCACTCGTGGGTGTGGATCGTCCTGTTCATCACCGTGACGACCGTGCTCAACTTCGTGGGTATCAAGATCGCGGCCCGGGTGAACCTCCTGCTGATGACCTTCCAGATCGCGGTGCTGCTCTTCTTCGTGCTGCTGTCGATCGGCTACGTGGCCGGCTCGTGGGGGCCCGCCGCGCTGTTCGACCTGGCGCCGTTCGACAACCGGGCCACCACGGTCTCCGGCGTCGCGGCGGGGGCCGCCATCGCCGCCTACGCCCTCCTCGGCTTCGACGCCGTCACCACCCTCGCGGAGGAGACCATCGAGCCCGAGAGGACGATCCCCCGGGCGATCCTGCTCACCGCGCTCGCCGGTGGCACGATCTTCATCGTGGTCGCGTACTTCACGCAGCTCGTGCATCCCGGCGGCCTCTTCGACGACTCCTCCTCGGCGGCCTTCGGCCTCGCCAGGATGATCGGCAGCAGCCTGTTCGGCGCGGTCTTCCTGGCCGGTCTGGTCGTCGCCCAGTTCGCCTCCGGCCTCGCCGCGCAGGCCAGCACCTCGCGACTGCTGTACGCGATGGGGCGCGACGGGGTGCTGCCCCGCAGGGTGTTCGGCTACCTCCACCCCCGATGCCGTACGCCCGTGTTCGGCCTGGTGATCACCGGCGCGGCGGGCCTGATCGCGCTGTGGCTGAACATGGCCACCTCCACGTCGTTCATCAACTTCGGCGCCTTCACCACCTTCGCCTTCGTCAACCTCAGCGTCATCGCCCACTACTTCAGGGAACGCCGCGCGGGCCGGGCCCTGGGGGTGGTGCCGTACGTCCTGGTCCCGGCGATCGGGGCGGGGGTCAACCTGTGGCTGCTCAGCCGCCTCGACGCGCACGCCGTCACCCTCGGCCTGATCTGGCTGGGCCTGGGCGTGATCTACCTCGCCTACCTCACCCGCATGTTCCGGCGGCCGCCGCCCGACCTGGAGTTCGCCGAGGAGGCGCCCGCCACCGAGGGCATCGGCCACGACCCGCGCCTGCTCAGGTAGCGCCTTCCGGGTACGGCTCCCGGCTCCCGTGAAGCGGGTCCGGTTCAGCCGGTCGTGCCGAGCACACCGTTCGGGTCGAGCACGAACTTGGACGCGGCGCCCTGGTCGAAGTCCGCGTACCCCTGGGGCGCCTGGTCCAGCGGGATCGTCACGGCGTTGACCGCCTTGGCGATCCGCACCCTGTCGTTCAGGATCGCCCGCATCAGGTAGTGGTTGTAGCGCATGACAGGGCACTGGCCGGTGGCGAGGGACAGCGACTTGGCCCAGCCGAGGCCGAGCCGGATGGACAGCGACCCCCGCTTCGCCGCCTCGTCGTGGGCGCCCGGGTCGCCGGTCACGTACAGGCCGGGGATGCCGAGCCCGCCGCCCGCGCGGGTGACCTCCATGAGCGAGTTGAGCACGGTGGCGGGCTGTTCCTTTCCGGAGTCGTCACCGTGGCCGTGGGCCTCGAAGCCCACGGCGTCGACGCCGCAGTCGACCTCGGGCTCGCCGAGGATCTGCTCGATCTGGTCCTGCGGCTCGCCCCGCGACACGTCGACGGTCTCGCAGCCGAAGCTGCGGGCCTGCTCCAGGCGCTCCTTGTTCAGGTCGCCGACGATCACCACGGCCGCCCCGAGGAGGAACGCCGAGACGGCCGCGGCGAGCCCGACCGGTCCGGCTCCGGCGACGTAGACGGTCGATCCCGGCTTCACCCCCGCGGTGACGCAGCCGTGGAAGCCGGTCGGGAAGATGTCGGTGAGCATGGCCAGGTCGAGGATCTTCTCCATCGCCTGGTCCCTGTCGGGGAATTTCAGCAGGTTCCAGTCGGCGTAGGGCACCAGGACGTACTGCGCCTGCCCGCCGACCCAGCCGCCCATGTCGACGTAGCCGTACGCCCCGCCCGGCCGCTCGGGGTTGACGTTCTCGCAGATCCCGGTCTTGCCCTCCTTGCAGTTGCGGCAGCGGCCGCAGGCGATGTTGAAGGGGACCGAGACGAGGTCGCCCACCTTTGTGAACTCCACGCCCGGGCCGGTCTCGACGACCTCGCCGGTGATCTCGTGGCCGAGGACGAGCCCGACGGGGGCGGTGGTGCGGCCACGGACCATGTGCTGGTCACTGCCGCAGATGTTCGTCGCGACGGTCTTGACGATCGCGCCGTGCGGCACCTTGCGGCCCACGTTCGCCGGAGGCACCCCGGGCCCCTCCTTGAGCTCGAACCCGGGATAGTCGATCTCCTGGACCTCCACCTTGCCCGGCCCCTGGTACGCGACGACCTTGTTGCTCGGCATGACGTCCTCCTGTCTCCTCGTGGTGCCCTTCCGCGCGACGCCTGCGGGACGGCCGGTTGTCGCCCGTGGGGGACGTGAGGGAACGGTGACGACCGATCCAAACCGAATATGATTTTTCACCTTTTTTCACCATATACCTGCTGGTCACGGCTATATCGGGGAGCCGCACCCAACCGGATCCTCCCCCACCCCATCGGGCGATCGTCGCGATACCGGAGGTCCCTATCCGCCGGGGGCTCTATCTGCCGGGGCTCCACCCGGCGGGATCCCCATCCGTCAGGCCCTCATCGGATCCTCATCAGGCCCTCGCTGGATCCGCGTCGGATGCCGCGTGAACGTCACCACCGCTCCGGCCGGCGGCAACCGGCCAGAGCCGGCTGAGCTGAAGGACGCTCAAGCCGAACATCAGCACGCCCAGGGGGACGTGCAGGGTCTTCAGGCCCGCGATACCCAGCGCTATCTGCGCCAGCGTGAGGCCCAGGAACCCGGCCGCGTACAGGATGGGCCTGGGCGAGCCGCCGCCCGGCCGCCACACCAGGATCGCGATGACCAGATGCGACACCGCCACGGTGAACACCCCGTACGCCGCGACGCTGTGCGACGCCCGTCCGCCGGGCGAGGACAACAACAGTCCGGCGGTGACCGGCGCGGCGAAGAGGGCCAGGGTTTGCAGGGTGATCGCGATACGCGACAACATGGGTGACTCCTTGACGGCTGCGAGATGGGGTGAGGACCGCGACGATCCGCGCGGTGGACGGTGTCTCAGTAGTCCGACGAGACAACCGCCGGGAATGTGAGGCGACTGTCCCCACACCATCGGAGGCGCCACCGTGCCGGCCGCCGGTGAACGCCTCGCCTCGAAGAAGCTGCACCGTTTCGGCCGTAGCGGGCGGTGGTCTTGGACAGCACCAGGTCGTCTGCGGCATTGACCGGCTCGGTGGGTCCCCTAGTGCCGTGGCTCCGTCGTCCAGGGGCGGAGTTTCTCGGGGTTGCGCACCGCCCAGAGGTGCTTGATCCGGTCGCCCGCGAGGTCGAACGCCATCACCACCACGGTGACGCCGTCCTGCTGGACCACCAGACCGGGCTGACCGTTGACCGTACGCTCCAGGATCGTCAGATCGGGCACCCTGCCGACGAGGCCGACGGCGTAGCGCGCGATCTGCTCGCCGCCCTCGATCGGGCGGAGCAGGGCGCTGACCAGGCCGCCGCCGTCGGCGGTCCCGGTGGCATCGGGGTCGAGGAGGCCGACGAGGGCGTCGATGTCCTTGGCCTCCCACGCCTGTTTGAAGGCTCTGACGATGTCGGCGCGCTGGGCCGCCGGGGTCGCGGGGGCCCGCGAGACGCGGATGCGACGGCGGGCGGAGGAGGCCAGTTGGCGACAGGCCGCCGGGGTACGGCCGACGATCTCGGCCACTTCGGCGAAGGAGTGGCGGAAGACGTCGTGCAGGACGAACGCGACGCGCTCGGCGGGGGTCATCGAGTCGAGCACGACGAGAAAGGCCATGGTGATCGACTCATCCAGGGTGACTCGGTCGGCCGGGTCGGCCGGGTCGGCCGTGGTGCCGCCCGGCCGACCGTTGACCCACTCGGTACGGTCGGGCAGGGGTTCGGGGATCCATTCGCCCACGTAGCGCTCGCGCCTGGCCCGTGCCGAGCCGAGCAGGTCCAGGCAGATGCGGCCGGCGACGGTCGTCAGCCAGGCACCGGGCGACTCGATGGCCTCCTGCCGCTGCCGGGACATGGCGTACCAGCGGGTGTACGTCTCCTGGACGACGTCCTCGGCGTCGGACAGGGAGCCCAGGAGCCGGTAGGAAAGGTTGATCAGCTGACGCCGCTCGCTCATGATCGCGCTCAGGCCCGGATCGAACCGGCCGTCTCTCGGCTCGGATTGGCCGGGGTGGGTGTTCACGGTGTCGCCGGCTCCCTTGGTCGCATCTGCCCTCATGCCCTCACCGGATCGACGAGACAAGCCTCCGGAATGTGAGGCCGACGCGCCGCCTCACGTTCCCAGGGGCTGTCTCGTCGGACTACCGGGACACCACTCGCTGTCCGGAACCCGTACCGGAACGGTGATCGTCCCCGCGACCGGCCACTTCGCGCGGGAGGACCAACCCCACCGGGTCGCGAGCCTCAAAACACCGCCGATGAGATCGAGAAGGGGAAACCCCATGTCCACGACCACGACGACCAAGCACGACGGTATCCAGTCACGTCTGCCCGACCCCCTCCAGTTCTTCCCCGAGATGGCGAAAATCGCCGGAGCCATGTCCAAGGCCACCCGGAACGGTTCGATCCCGCAGACCACCATCGGCCTGGTGCAGCTCCGCGCCGGGCAGATCGTCGGCAGCACCTACCACGCCGTCCGGCAAACCGGCGACCTCCGCAAGGCCGGGGAGACGGAGGAGCGTATCACCGCCGTGGCGTCATGGCGGGACGCCCCCTACTTCACCGGCGCCGAACGAGCCGCGCTGGAGCTCGTGGAGGCCGTCCTCACCTCGAACCCGTTCGGGGAGCGCGTCCCCGACGAGCTGTACGCCAGGGCATCCACCCACTACGACGACAAGGCGCTCTGGACACTCACTCTGGCGATCGCCCAGATCTGCTTCTTCATCCCCGTCGCTCTCATCGCCAGGCCGATCCCCGGTAGGGCGCCCGGGAAGAACTACAGCAGGTAGCGCGTCTCCCGCTGCGAATGCCTGTCCGGCCCGAAAAGGCCGGGGCGGACAGGGCCGGGCAGGGGCCAAACCACAGCCAAACCACGTCCAGACCGGACCCCGGCCCCGGCCCCGGCCCCGGTCCGGGGCCGGAGCCGGAGCCGGAGCCGAAACCAGGGTCAGGGCCAGGGCCGGGCCGAACGACGAGTGGGCTCTACACGACGAACCGGTGGCTCGGCTCGCCGCGCAACCGCCCCTCCGGCAGCTTCCGGCCGCACAGGACCAGGACGAGATCCTGCGCCGCCCCGTACACCGGCGTCCCGTCCCCGATGGACCAGTCGACGTCATCGGCGCGCATCTCGATCCCCCGGATGTCGACCCCAAAAAACTTCAGGCTCTTCTCCGCCTCGAAGCCGCCCAGGACGATGCGCAGCCGGTCCTCGGGGACGTGCCGGTCGAGGCCGAGCGGCAGGGTGAAGTCCAGGCCGTGGATCACCTCGTGGGTCAGCGCGCCTTCGAAGCCACCCCCCGGGGGCTTCCACGCGAAGTCCGCGTTGTCCCTCATCAGCGCGGCGAGCTCGCCGGACGACAGGGCGGCCGCGTCGCGCCGGGCGCACCGGTCGGCCATCCTGGCGAAGTTTCCCCGCGACCTGAGCATCTCGATCACGAAGCGCGGGGTCGAGTAGTGGAACGGCATGGTCATGTGGGCCACGACCTCCCGTACCCGCCACCCGGCGCACAGGGTCGGCTCGTCCCACCTCCGCTCCGGCAGGCCGGTGAGCACGTCCGCCAGGTCGCGGCGTTCGGCGGCGATCGCCTTCCTGACCTCGCTCTCCGTGACCTTCGTCATCGCCGCTCCCCCGATCGCGCGACCCCGGCGGCGGCGCGCGAAGTCGCCGCGTCCATTGAAGTGTCCATCGGTGTCCTCTTCTCCAGGTTCCCGGGAGTTCCGGGAAGGTGTTCGCCCTACCGACGAACGAGCCCGGCGCCATCGGACACCCCCGGGACCACAACCCCTGGACTACGGACCGGCGACCTCGGCGAGCCGGCGGCCGAGGTAACGGCGTTCGGTGTCGGTCGCCGCCAGCTCCAGCGCCTCGCGGTAGGCGGACGCGGCCTCGGCGGCGCGGCCCAGGCGGCGCAGCAGGTCGGCCCTCGTAGCGGGCAGCAGGTGGTATCCGGCCAGCGCCCCCGACTCCCGCAGCGCCTCCACCAGTTCCAGCCCCGCGGCCGGTCCGGCGGCCATCCCCACCGCCACCGCCCGGTTCAGCTCCACCACCGGAGACGGCGTGAACCGCGCGAGCCGCCCGTACAGCGCGGCGATCTGGGCCCAGTCGGTACCGGCCGCGTCGGTCGCGGTGGCGTGGCAGGCGGCGATGGCGGCCTGCACCTGGTACGGGCCCGGGTGGCCACGCCGCAGGGCGCGGGCGAGCAACTCCTCGCCCTCGGTGATCGCGGCGGTGTCCCACAGGGCCCGGTCCTGCTCCTCCAGGGTCACCAGGTCACCGGCCGCGTCGAGCCGGGTGGCGCCGCGGGCGTCGTGCAGCAGCATCAGCGCCAGCAGCCCCACCGCCTCGGGTTCGTCGGGCATCAGCCGCGTCAGGACGCGGGCCAGCCGGATCGCCTCGGCACTGAGGTCGCGCCGCAGCAGATCGGCGCCCGCCGTGGCCGAGTATCCCTCGCTGAACAGCAGGTACAGCACGGCCAGCACGGCGGGCACCCGCTCCGGCAGCAGGTGCGCGGGCGGCACCCGGTACGGGATCCCGGCGTGCCTGATCTTCTGCTTGGCCCGGAGCAGGCGCTTGGACATCGTCTGCTCACCGACCAGGAACGCCCTGGCGATCTCCGAGGTGGTCAGCCCGGCCAGGGTGCGCAGGGTGAGCGCGACCCGGGCCTCCAGGGCCAGCGCAGGATGGCAGCAGGTGAAGATCAGCCGCAGCCGGTCGTCCGGCACGCCGTCGTCTTGCCAGGCGGGTTCGGGTTCGTACGACATGGCGGCGGCCTCTCGCAGTTTGGCGGCACCGACCGCCTCGCGGCGCAGCCGGTCGACGGCGCGGTTGCGCGCGACCGTGGTTAGCCACGCGCCGGGTCTGCGCGGGACCCCGTCCCCGGCCCAGTGCCGCAGGGCCGCCGCGAAGGCGTCCTGCGCGCACTCCTCGGCGAGGTCCCAGTCGCCGGTGACCCGGATCAGGGTCGCCACGACCTGACCCCACTCGTCCCGGAACGCCTGGGCGACCGCCTCCTCGACCTCCGCCGCCACACCGTCCCCGGTCATCCCGCCCCTGGTCACGCCGTTTCCAGTCACACCGCCCCCGGCCACCCCATCCCCGGTCATGCCGTTCCCGGTCACGACGGCAGGAGCGGCCGGATCTCGATCGAGCCGTAGCCGGAGGCCGGGTGCTTCGAGGCGATCTCGATGGCCTCGTCGAGGTCGGCGCACTCGATCATGCAGAACCCGCCCACCTGCTCCCTGGTCTCGGCGAACGGGCCGTCGGAGAGCAGAACCGCGTCGTCACGCACCCGCACGGTCGTGGCGTCGGCCGGTGGCCGCAGCCCGGCGCCACCCCGCAACACCCCGCGACGTTCCATCTCCTCGGACCATCCGCCGCACCCGTCCTGGGCATGGGCCTCCGCGGTCTCGTCACCACAGATCAGCAGCATGTATTTCATAACCCTCCATGCTAGACAGGTCGCGATCTCATCGAGCAATCACCAAAATCACCGCTCAGTAGGCGTTGACCTGCTGGTTTTCGCAATTGACGGCTATTGTCCGGCTTGTCGCCAGCACCGGCTTCGACGTTGCGCCGATCCCAGCGAATGTTCGGAAAAGGCTTGACGCTGCGGGATTCGCGACCGCGGATCGCAGAAACCGAGAAAACCTCGGCAACGCTACCCGAAAGGCCGATCATGAAGCTACGCTTCCCGGGTACGACCTCGGACGACGGTGGTTGCCCCACCGTCTACGCGACCGACCGTGACACCTACGTCGTGCAAGGCACGATCGTCTCTGACGCTGACGCGCTGGGCGGACTCCGGGACCTGGCCTCGGACGAAACCGCGGTGGAGATTCCCAAGGAACTGATCAAGTATTTCACGGAGTGAACAATGGCAAGCCTTGTGGTTGGACAGGACTTTCAAAACCTGTTCGACTCGTTCACGCATACCGCTTACCGCCAGGAGTCGCGAGACCGCCACAACTCATTCGACGAGAAGGATGCCATAAAAAGGTTCATGAACGGTGACCCTGATCTGGAGTACATCCGATCCCGTCCATGGCTCGAATTCATCAGGGCGAAGACCTCGGAGGGCAGGCGATTCCAGAGGGTGCGGATCGTGACCGTTCCCCTGAAGGATTACTCACGCTATGCGCTCTGGAGTGTCCAGGGAAACCTGGCCGCCGGAGAGGAGATCCGATACATGGACCGCGAGCAAGCGATTGATCTTGGCTTGCCGCAACTCGACGCGTGGCTGTTCGATTCGAATCGGATAGCATTGCTTCATTTCGATGACGATGACCGCCTTCTTGGGGCGGAAGTCATCACGGACTCCTCAAGGATAGAAGAACACAAGGCTTGGCGCGAAGTCGCCTGGCAAAACTCACTGACCCGCCAAGAGTTCATCGAATCCCTGAACCAAGTGTGAGTGGAAATCTTGGCCGGTAACGCGAACCAGGCCCGCGAGGCCCTCGGGGCACGGCTCCGCGACCTACGGAAAGACGCAGGACTGACCGGTCGCACGCTAGCCTCTCTTGCGGGATGGCAATCCAGCAAGGTCTCGAAGATAGAGTATGGAAAGCAGGCACCAAGCGAGGCCGACATTCACGCATGGTGCCTGCATACCGGTTTTGAACGTCACGTTTCAGACCTGATAGCTGCCGTCAGAAATATCGAGACTCAGTATGTTGAGTGGCGACGCCAACTCCGGTCCGGAACCAAGCGTCGCCAAGAAGGATCGATCGCCTGGGAGGAGGAGACATATCTTTTCCGGGTTTTTCAGCCCATCATGATCCCCGGCCTGCTCCAGACGGCCGAATATGCTCGTTTGATTTTTTCTAAAGCGATAGATTTCTACGATATTCCAGATGATCTGGATAGCGGAGTACAGGCACGCATGGAGCGCCAGAAGGTTCTCTATCGAGGAGACCGGCGCTTTCATATGATCATCGGCCATGCAGCTATGCAGACCCACGGCGCAGAGCGCGAAATAATGATCGACCAGCTTGAGCGCCTGCTGACCCTTATGACCCTGCCCAGGCTTCGGATCGGCATCGTTCCTGTCCGTGCGGTATTTGAGGTCACACCACTGCACGGGTATTGGATTTTTGACGAGCGAATGGTGTTGGTCGAGACCCATTCAGCCGAGCTGAAAATAACACAGCCCCACGAGATAGAGCTGTACATAAAGGCGTTCGAGGCATTTTCCAGATCTGCTGTCTACGGCCGCGAGGCAAGCTCCTTGATCACCCAAGAAGTCTCGCGGCTGACCAACAAGCCTTCAGAGTGAGCAAACTCAAGAAAACTTCTTGGCCTCCCTGACGTTCGCTACTTACCGTCATTGGCATGACACTCGGACAGACGACCGCGCGGTTCACCGGAGAGCGCTCAGCCGAGCCGGTGACAAGCGCGACGGGGGAGAAACACGACAGGGCCCTGGCGGTCGTGCAGCGGCTGCTGGCGGCGGAGCGAGTTCGCTCCCGCGCCGTTCACACGATCACCCTGAAGCTGTCCCAGGACGGCAGGCCACTGTCCCTGGCGGAGCGCGGGCGCCACGCGCCGGAGCTGGTCGCGTACGGCGACGGTGGACGGATGGTCGCGACGGTGACCGTGGGGTCGCGCTCCGGCTGCTACCTGGTCCGCCTGCCCGTGGCGGGTGTCGCGGCCCAGACGGTGAGCGCCGACCAGCCGCACGCGGTGGTGGACCTGGTTCTCGCGGCGACGAGGGGGGACGGCCGTGGCCGTACGTGACTGGCACATCCTCGGCGACATGGCCACCCGCGAGGCCAACGGGCGAGACATCAGGGTCACGACCGGAAACCTCCCCACCACTCACGCGGCCATCGAGAATTGGGAGGCCGGGGAGCGAGCGCGCCAGGCACGCGATCTGAGAGAACTCAGCAGGCTCGTGGACAGCGCGATAGCCCGGTTGCAGGCGCACCATCACGCCGGTCGAGGCGGGCCGACGCCGAACAGGAGGAATCCGCGGTGATCCGGGCGTCACCGGCAGAAGTGGCCGGAGCGGACAAGACGTGCCGGGTCGGCAGCGTCGGGAAGACGTCGCCGGCCCGGAGGATCAGCCCGCGCGACTCGCCGTCCGGGGAGTGGGTGATCAGGTCCGGCTCGGTCATGGTCTGGGACATCGTGAACCCCTGCTCGTTGGCCGGCTTGGTCGCCGCCTACGGGTGCTGATGGTCGCGGATCTTGTGGCACATGTCGGTGACGGCCTTCACGATCAGCTCGGGCTCGTCGATCTGGATGTTGTGCGCGGCCCGCTCGGCGACGATCAGCGTGCTGTCGTCGGACAGGCCGGCCAGGTCGGCTTGAATGCGTGCCCAGACGCGGTTGTAGCGCTCGGCAACGTCAGGCGACCGGCCGGCGAGGTATTCGTAGTAGTAGGTGCCGGGGGCCGGGTGCGGGGCCTTGGAGATGACCGTCAGCGGCATGCCGCCGAAGTGCGTGCGCTCAGCCTTCAGTGCCGTGACCACTCCCGTCCGGCCGAGGTCCTCCTGGACCTCCGCGCGGCGCTGCCCGCTGGTCAGTTCCAGCGCCAGGCCCAGCTCGACCAGTTCGGCCGGGACGCGCTGCCGCAGCCGGCGCAGCAGGTCCGGTTCCCGGCCCCTTCGGATCGCCAGACGCAGCCGGGCGCGGACCAGGCCACACGGCGTCAGGGCGTAGGTGAGGGCTTGCCGCCAGTGTCGCAGGGGCCCGTACCGCCACTGGCCGAACTCCTCGGCCATCCAGGTCATGCGCTCGGAAGGCGCGTCGACCAGCACCATCCCCGCGACCTGGTCGCGGTGGCGGGCAGCGTAGAAACGGGCGATCTCCCCACCCATCGAGTGGCCGACGATCAGGTAGGGGCCGGGCTCTCCGGATGCCTCCAGGACCTCGTGCAGCTCGTCGGCCAGCGCCGAGGCGCCGCGCCATTCCCACCAGGGGGAAACCCTGATCACTCACTGCGTGGGCGGAGGCCCTCCCCCTCGAAGGAGGTCCATCACCTGCCCTCGACTGGAGACACCGAATCTCGCGTAGATGTGCTTCAGGTGTGTCTTGACGGTGTTCGGGGCGATACGCATCACTTCGGCGATCTCCCGGGTGCTGAGTCCCCTCACAAGGAGTGCGAGAACTTCTCGTTGCCGGTCCGCGCTTTCCAGCAGTCCCGGCTGCGGACGGGGCTCGCCTCTCATCAGGGCGTCGATCTGCCGGCCGCCGAGCACCCGGTCGTCGGTCGCGTTAATGGGCGGCGTCACCGTCTCTGGAGAACGCCCGGTAGCCGCCCGAATGGAAGACCAGCGGCTCGCCCTCCTCGCGCCGGAAGTGCTCGACCTCCCCGACGAAGATCAGGTGGTCGCCCCCGTCGTACGTGGCCACCGCGCGGCAGGCGAAGTGGGCGACGTTCCCGGCGAGCACCGGCACCCCGCCCGGGGCGAGACGGGTCTCCACCCCGGCGAACTTGTCGGGCAGCGGCGTGGCGAACCGCCGCGACAGGCGCTCCTGCCCGGCGGCCAGGACGTTGACCGCGAACCGCCCGGCCTCGGCGAAGGCCGGCGCGCTGGGAGCCCGCCGGGACAGGCACCACAGGACCAGCGGCGGGTCGAGCGAGACGGAGGTGAAGGAGTTGACGGTCACGCCCAGCCGGTCACCTCGCGGGGTGGCGGCGGTGACCACCGCCACCCCGGTGGCGAACTGCCCGAGGGCGTCGCGCAGGGATCTCATGACGGCCCCTCACTTCCCGGCCCGCGCCAGGTACTCGGCCGCGCCCGCCGGGTCCAGGAACCAGCCGGCGTAGTCGGAGGGGTCGTCGAAGCCGTTGACGAAGCGGGAGGCCACCTCGGGCAGCCCGCCCGCGGCGCCCAGGATCTCCAGCACGTGCGGCGGCGGGGGCGCGAGGAGCGCGTTCGTCCAGGTGGTGGCGTGCCGGGCGTCGCGCCAGTAGCGCTCGAAGACCCGCTCCATCCACTCCGCGTCGTACGGCCGCTCGCCGCGCTCCAGGATGTCGGACAGGTAGGAGGCCGCGCACTTGGCGGCGTTGTTGGAGCCCTGCCCGGTGATCGGGTCGTTGAGCACGACCACGTCCGCCACGCCCAGGACCCGGGCGCCCGACGGGAGCGTCGCGACCGGCCTGCGCACGACCGGGGTGAAGCGGCCGGACAGGACGCCGCCCTCGTCGGTGAGCTCGACGCCCGCGGCGCGCTCGGCCTCCCAGGGCAGGAAGGTCTCCAGGATCCGCCTGCTCGTGGCCAGGTGCCCGGCGGGGGTGCTGACGTCCGCCCAGCAGTCCATCGGCCCGCCGGGCACGCCCTCGAACACCATGATCTCGCAGGGGCCGGTGACGGTGAGCGCGGGGAACACGAAGTACTCGCCGACCCCGGGGACCACGTTGAAGCACACCGCGGAGTGTCCGGGCCGCGGCGCGAGGCCGTTGACGTAGGTGAGGGCCAGGGCCCGCTGCGGGGCGCGGTACGGCGAGCGCGGCGCGTCCCGCTCGAAGAGCGAGGCGATCGGCCCCTTGCCCGCGGCGACCAGGACCAGGTCGTACTGGGCGGCGTAGTCCTCCAGGTCCTCCACGGTGGCGTCGTGGATGACGACCTTCCCGCCGAGCCGCTCCACCTCGGCCATCCAGGCGGGCATCTTCAGCCGCTGGTCGACCGAGCGGGCCGGGGCGTCGAGCCGGGCGGCCCAGTGGATCGCCGGGTCGCCGTCGGGACCGGCCACCGCGAACTGGATCCCGTCGATCGGCGGGCAGCCGTCCGCCCACAGGTCCAGGCCGAGGTCACGCTCGTGGCCGAGGGCGGTGCCGAACATGGCCTGGCTGGACATGACCCGGCCGCCACGGATGTCCTCCGGGGTCCGGTTGGAGACGACGGTGACGTCGTAGCCGTTCCGCAGCAGGCCGAGGGCGAGGTGGAGGCCCGCCTGACCGGCGCCGACGACGAGGATCCTGCGCATGGCGAGTGTCCTTTCGAGGAGAGTACGAGAGCTTCGAGGAAGCGGGAGAACGATCGAGCGGCGCCTGGTGAAAAGGTACGACGGCCGTCACCGCCCGTGCCATCCGCTCAGCGCGGGTTCCATCCACCTGGCGCGAACCCTCCCCCGGGCCTGCCGAGAGCCCTCCCGGAGCCGCCGGAACATCGCGGAACCGCCGCGGGATCCGCCGAGCGGCACGAGAGGCCGGTGCGCGGGCGTCCGGTCGTCGTCCCCATGACACGGCCCCCGCACACCGCGGTACGACCGGCGCGTGACGGGCACCACCACGCCGGGAGGTTCTCGAATAGAGGCCGCGGAGGATGTCGAGAACGGCCCGGCGGCTCCGTCCCGGGACGGACGCGGCCACCGTGGCCGTACCGCACCAAGGAGACCCAGCATGCCGATCCAGCGGATGGACAACGTCCTCATCGTTGTCGACGACCTCGACGCCGTTGTCTCGTTCTTCGTCGAACTCGGCATGGAACTGGAGGGCAGGGCACCGGTCGAGGGACGTTGGGTGGAGCGTGTCATCGGGATCGACGACGTGCGGCAGGACGTCGCGATGCTGCGGACCCCGGACGGCCACGGCCGGATCGAGCTGGCGATGTTCCACACGCCGAAGGCGATCGGCGCCGGGCCCAAGGACGCTCCGGCGAACACGCTGGGCATCCGTCGCGTCATGTTCGCCGTCGACGACGTCGAGGACGTCGTCGCCCGCCTGCGCCCCCACGGCGCCGAACTCGTCGGCGAGCTGGCGCGATACGAGGACAGCTATCTGCTCTGCTACGTCCGCGGCCCCGAGGGCATCGTCGTCGGACTGGCCCAGCAGCTCGGCTGAAGGCCGCCGAACCGTCCGGGCACCCGTACCGGGGAGGCGCGCCGGACCGCCGGTCGCGTACGCGACCGCAGCCCACCGCCACGTACGAACCCTGGAGCGCGGGGGACGCGGGGCGCTCAGGCCAGGTGGCGGCCGAACCAGTCCAGGACGCGCCGATACGCCTCGGCGGCGGCACCGGCGTCGTAGCGCGGGCCGGTGTCGTTGAAGAAGGCGTGGTCGACACCGGGAAACGTCACGATCTCGTGTTCCAGGCCCGCCCTCTCCAGGGCGGTCCTGGCCTCGTCGCGAGTGGCGTTGACCCGGCCGTCCCGCTCGGCGTAGATCGCGAGGACGGCGGCCCTCGACCCGGAGAGGTCGGCGTCGTCGGGAAGCGGCCCGTAGAACGGGACGGCCGCCGACAGGCGCGGCTCGTCCGAGGCGAGCAGCAGCCAGGTCATGGCTCCGCCGAAGCAGAAGCCGGTGACGCCGAGCCTCCTGCCGGGGGCGCCCCGCTCCAGCTCGCCCAGTGCGGCCTTCAGGTCCGAGGCGAAGCGCTCGGGGGAGATGGCGCCCAGCGCCGCGGTGGCCTGCGCCGGTTCCGCGAAGGAGGCGGTCCCGCCCTCGCGGGAGAGCAGGTCGACGGCGAGCGCGCAGTAGCCGTCGGCCGCCAGGCGCCCGGCGACCGACCGGATGTGATCGGTGAGCCCTCGGTTCTCGTGGACGACCAGCACCGCGCCCCGCGGCTGCGCGGGCGCCGCCCAGGCGCCCCTGAGAGTGACGCCGCTCTCGGTGCCGGAGAAGATGATCTCCTCGGTCGGCAGGGGCGAGGGTCCCGCGGGCGACGCGCCGTCCGGTGGCGTGGCGGACGCCGTCGCCGTACCGGATCCGGCACCGGGTCTCACGGCGGTAGGGGTACCGGCACCGGCGCCGGGTCCCGTGGCGGCCGACACGGTGGCGCTCTTCCCTCCGGTGTTCCAGGCCGCGAGCAGCGCGCCCGCGGCGGGTGCCGCCAGCCCGAGAAGGGTGAGGCGGTGCAGCGCCTCGCGCCGGGGGATGAGCCCTTCCGCGTGGTCGACCGCGACCTCCTCCGCGAGGTACCGGTGAAAAGACGTCACCAGCACACGGTAGGACCGGCGGATGAAAGCCACGGCAAAGCCGGGCCACGCGCCTTCCGAAAACCGGGCCAGCCCCCCACCCGGCGGTGACCCGCGCGAGCGCAGCGCGCCCGTCGGCACTTCCGGCCAGCCGGCCGTGTGGGCTCCGCGCGCCCGTGAGGCCTGTCCGCTGTTGGACACGCTCCACGGCGGCTTTGCGTATTTCTCCATAGTCGGCCGGGTCCGGCAGGTAGACCATGCGGGAATCGGCCGTGCGCGATCTCGCGTCGCCGTACGCACGCGACGGCGCGTGCGGTGACGTACGGGCAGAGGGCTGGAGTGTCGATGGGCGAGACGCGAGGACCGGTCCCGCTCGGCAACAGGCCGGTCTTCGACACCGCGGACCTCGACGAGGCCCGCGAGCTGGTGGCCCGGGTGTTCTGTCCCCACCGGCTGGAGCTCGCCGGTGACGTCTCCGGGCTCGCCGCGCGGCTCAACTCGGTCCGGCTGGGCACCGTGCGGGTGAACTACCTGGACTACGGGGCGGACGTCCGCATCGAGCCGGGGGAGCTCGAATCCTTCTTCCTGGTGCAGATCCCGCTGGCCGGGCGCAGCCTGATCCGGTGCGGCGGCCAGGAGATCGTGTCGACACCGGACCTGGCGTCCCTGCCGTCTCCGTCGGAGTACCTCGACATGCGCTGGGGAGCGGGCTGCCCCCAGCTGATCGTCAAGTTCGACCGGCCGGTCGTCGAGGACGCCCTGGAGCGGATGCTCGGGGAGCGGCTGGACCACCCGCTCGTCTTCGACCTGGGCGTGGACATGACCGCGGGCTGGGCGCGGGCCTGGCGGGCGATGGCCGACCTGATCGTCAGGGAGGCCGAGCACGGCGACGGGCTCGCCGCGCAGCCGCTGGCGATCGCCCACCTGGAGAACGCCATGCTCTCCTCCCTGCTCACCGGGCAGCCGTCCAACTATCTGGAGCGGCTGACCACCCCCCGGCCCCCCGCCCTGCCCAAGGTGGTGCGCCGGGCGATGCGGTACATCGACGAGCACGCCCACCTGCCGCTCACTACCGACGACGTCGCGCGTGCCGTCGCGGTCAGCGGCCGCTCACTCCAGGAGGGCTTCCGCCGCCATCTCGGGCTGACCCCGATGACCTACCTCAGGGACGTGCGCCTGGGCAGGGTGCACGACGAGCTGGCGGCCGGTGATCCGGCCAGGTGCACCGTGACGAACGTGGCGGCCCGCTGGGGCTTCCCGCACCAGGGGCGCTTCGCCGCCCTCTACCGCGCGAGATACGGCCAGGCGCCGTCACGGACACTGCGCGGTGACTGACACCCCTCGACCGTACGCGCCCTCCGCCTGCCACCTGCCTTCCGTCTCCCGTCTCCCCTCTCCCCCGGCCGACGACCGGCAGGCCGCCGATCACAGGACGGAGCCGCCGGGGACGGACACGACCTCCCTTCCCGTTCCGCACGTCGGGCAGGTCACCGCGACGGCGCGACGGCGCGACACCGTGGGCGACGGCCGGTGGCGCCGTTGGCCGAGACCGGTTCGCGCGGGCTTCCCGAAGAACGCCCCGCGACCGGTCTCCGTGTCCGGCCCCGGCTGCCGCCGATCCCGGAGGTGGGGGTCTCACAGGGTTTTGGTGAGTCCTCCGTCGATGACGAAGTCGGTGCTGGTGACGTTCCCCGCCCGGTCGCCGGACAGGAGCAGTACCAGGTCGGCGATCTCGTGCGGGTGGGTGAACCTGCCGGTCTCGGCTTGGGCGGCGGTCTGTTCGGCCACCGCTCCGGGGTCGGTGCCGCTCGCGCGGGCGACGGTCGCGGCGACGCCTTCGTCTCCGAGCCACAGGTCCGTGGTGACCGGGCCGGGACTGATGGTGTTGACCCGGACGCCGTGGGCCCCGACCTCCTTCGACAGGGCTTTGGAGAAGTTGGTCAGGGCGGCTTTGGCGGCGCTGTAGTCGATCACCGTCGGGTCGGGCAGGAAGGCGTTGACCGAACTGATCGTGACGATGTTGCCGTGCCCGGCCGCGAGCATGGCCGGCAGCGCGGCGCGGGTGGCGCGTACCGCCGCCATCAGGTTGAGCGTCAGGCTGTGCAGCCATTGTTCGTCGGTGACGTCCAAGAACCCCGTCAGGCGCGGCGCGACCGCGCCGACGTTGTTGACCAGGATGTCGAGGCGTCCATGTGCCAGTGCGGCGGCGACGAGGTGGGCCGGGCCCTCGGTGGTGGCGAGATCGACCTCGATCACCTGCACGCTTCCCTTTTGGCCTAGTTCTTCCAGTTCGGGGGTGCTTCGGCGTGATCCGGCGACGACATGGACTCCCTCCTCGACCAGGGCCTGGGTGATGGCCAGTCCGATTCCCTTGCCGGCACCGGTCACCACCGCGACCTTGCCCCGCAGTTTCAGGTCCATGGCATTCCTTTCCGCGGACGGCCCGCGGCGTTGACCGGTGATGGCGGTCAACGCCGCGGATCGCTTTCAGCGCGTCCGCAGGTCGTTCTTGGTGAGCCAGGCCAGGCAGGCCTCGGCCACCTCGCGCCAGCCGTGGTCGATGGTCAGGGAGTGGCCGCGGTCGGGGAACTCCTGGAAGTCGGTGATCGCGGTGGAGTCCCGGTACTGCTTGAGGGTCGCCTTGGTGACGGCCTCGGGGACAGTACGGTCCTCGCCGCCGGCGATCAGGAGCAACGGTCCCCGCGTGTTGTTGCCGGTGTTGACCTTGGCGGGCGAGTGGGGGGAGAAGTTGGCGACGGCGGCCTCGAACAACGGCTTGCCCGGCGCGGGGATGGTCCAGCGTTCGTACAGTTCGGCGGCCTCCTGGGCCGGGATGGCGCGGCGGCCCGCACCAGCCGTTCACACCGGCGGGCGGGATTCTCTCCGAGCCTGACCGCGTGCTCCAGTGCCGCGACGGCCGACAGCAGGTCGCCCCGGCGTCGCACGCTTTTGGCCGTGGTCTCCAGCTCGACGGCGATGCTCTCGTCCGGCCTGGGGGTGGACGCCGCGCGGTGCCAGAGACGGCGGTCCGGCCGGCCGGTGAGGACGTCGGCCAGGGCGGCGTGCACGGCGTGCCTCTGGGAGACGCTCGCCCCCTGGTAGATCGCCGAACGCATGAGCGGGTGCCGGAACGACACCCCGGCTTCGTGCACGTCGACCAGCCGTACGGTGACAGCGGGAGCCAGATCGTCCGCCGTGACCGGTACGGCGGTGATCAGCGCGGTGGCGTCGAGGATCTCGGAAAGGGCGGTGCTGTCGTTGAGCGCGGCCACCAGCAGCATGGTCCGAAGGGTCGGCGGCAACCCCGACATGCGGGCGGTGAAGGCCTGTTCCAGCCGGGTGGTCAGCGGGAGCCACCCCGGCGGCAGGGGCCCCTTCCCGTCCCGCGTGTCCGAGGCGATCGGCAGCTCGACGAGGGCCAGGGGGTTTCCCGCGGCCTCCCGCAGCAACCGTGTGCGCACCGCCGGCGCCAGGGCGGGGCTGCAGGCGTCCAGCAGGGCGGTCGCGGCGGTGTCATCGAGCCGGTCGAGGAGCAGTTCCCGCAGCCCCGCCCTGTCAAGGGGACTCTGGAAACCGTCGCGCATCGCGGCCAGCATCACGATCGGTTCGGAGTCCAGCCGCCGCGCGACGAACGCGAGCACGTCCGCGCTGGCGCGGTCCAGCCAGTGAGCGTCCTCGACGAGGAGCAGGACGGGCGAGCGGGTGGCGGCCTCGCTCAGGAGGTTCAGCGCCGCCAGGGCGATGAGGAACGGGTCCGGCACCCGGGCCCCGGTCAGCCCGAACGCCGCCTCCAGCGCGTCGCGCTGCGGGGCGGGCAGTTCCCCGATCTCGGTACGGAGCGGAAGCAGCACCTGATGCAGACCGGCGAAGGGCATGTGCGTCTCCGATTCCACACCCACCGTCCGCAGGATCCGCATGCCACGCGCGGCCGCGACCCCCGCCGTGTCCAGCAACAGGGACGACTTCCCGATTCCCGCCTCGCCGCGCACCAGCGTCGCCCCGCCGCCATCGTGGACGCCGTCCACGAAGTCGCCGAGACGTCGCTGTTCGGACTCCCGCCCGAAAAGTGCTCTCACTGGCCGGCCCGCCGACATATGAAGCCATGATCGCTCGCGCTCGGGATCGCGTCCGGCGAACTCCCGGTAGGAGCGGACCGGTGAGCCGGGGGTGCCGTCAGATCTGCCGACGGATCGCTTCCGGCCAGGCAGGCCTTGCGCTGCGGCGAAAGCCGGGTCGGAAGCCGTGTCGAAAGCCGAGGGGGCGGCGTTCCCGCGGCCGGACGTCGCGCTTTCTTCGAGGGCGGCGGTGAGGAGGGTGCCGCCGTGCGCGAGCACGACGTTGCCGATGGTGGTCATGATCGCTCCTGCGGCTGGATGGACGGGCCCGGCGTTGTGTCCCGGTGCTCTCCATCCAAGTCGCGCGTACCCGGCACGACCAGGCAGAACAACACGCAGAAGTGGCGCGGAGGCCGTCAGGGCGCGGCGTCGGCCAGGGCGCGGCAGCGGCCGCCCGCCTCGGCGTCGCCGACGGCCTCATACACCTGCGCCGCCCGCGCGTAGGTATGGCGGCTGTCGCCGGTCCGGTCCTCCTCGGCCAGCAGGGCCGCGAGTGTCTCCAGGGCGCGGGCCTGCGGGGCGGGCATCTGGGCCCGTTCCATGAGGTCGACCGCCTCGGTGAGCTTGGCGATCGCCTCGGCCCGATGGCCCAGCAGTGCCAGGCACTCACCGACACGGGCCAGCGCGATCGGCCGGACGATCGCCGCGACGCTCGGCCTCACCCCCGACCGGTCGTCCAGCAAAGTCAGCAGGTCAAGGTAGCGCTCCAGCGCCTCGGCGTGCCGCCCGGCGTCGCGAAGACAGGTGCCCAGCGCGCCGAGACAGTGGCAGTACCGGTCGATGTCACCGTTGTTCATGTGTATCTCCGCCGCCCGGGTCTCCGACACGATGGCCTCGTCGAACCGCCCGAGCCGGCGGAGCGCGCCCCCCGCGTGGTGGTGGGCCAGGGCGACCTGCGCCGTGGCGCCACCGCGGGTGGCCAGGTCCATCGCCCGCGCCGTGTGGCGCAGTGTCGTCTCCGGATCATCTCGCGGTACCAGGTGGACCCAGGCCAGCAGGTTCAGCTGCCCGGCCTGCCGGGCCGGGTCCTCCAAGGCGGCGGCCTCGGCGCCCAGGCCAGCTCGGCCGCACGGCCGGTGAAATCGTCAACCGAACGCGGCAGCTCACACAACCCGGTCGGACGAGCCCGGTGATCACGTAGCCGGCCCTCACGCGCCAGCTCGACCAGCTGCCTGCGATCGGCGCCGGCCAGGCCGAGGGCGTCGGCCAGCGCGGTGACGGTCCGGTGCTGGGGACCCCTGCTACGCCCACGCTCCATGTCCGACAACGTCCGGGTACTGACTCCCGAGGCCTCGGCGAGCCGCTCCAGCGTCAGACGCGCCGCACGCCGATGACGACGCAGCACCTCCGCGAAGCCGGCCGACGTGGTGATCGAATGCTCCTTCTCCGCGAGCTGGTGGAGAGCACCCCAAAGCTTACGCGGAAGACCGGGGACAGTGGCCCTGATCATCCCGTCCTCGCCTCGGCCGAGGCATGCCGCCCGCGCGTGGTCGAGCCTTCGCCGACGGCCTGGGCGCCCGCGACACCGCGCTGACGGCCGCCACTCGGCGCCCGGCCGCCCTGGCCGCGCTCAGGGAGCCGAGCGGAGCGCCCGCCTGGAAGACCATCCCCTCCTGCTACCTGGTCGCCGGCGCAGACCAGGCCATCCCGCCCGCGGCCCGGCGGTTCATGGCCAAGCGCGCCGGCGCGCACACCAGCGAGGTCAGGGACGCCTCACACGTGATCACGATCTCCCGGCCCGACGCCACCACCGCTGTCATCACAGCGGCGGCACGTGCCACCCGCCGATCCCACCCCACACCGACCGGGAGCTCACGCCGAGGCCCTCTCGGTGGAGATCCCCCCGGGCAGGCCGGTCACGACGACCTCGCCCTCCCGGTCGACGGCCGCGCTCACCTCCGCCCCGGCTACCCGCAGGCCGCGTACGGAGAGCGCGCCCAGGGGGGCGCCGGCGAGCGGGCGCAGCAGCATCCGACCGCCGGGCACGTCGGGATAGAGGCCGAGGGCCGCGTGCACGACGGTCACCGCGGCGGCGGCGGACCACGCCTGCGGACGGCAGGCGGCGGGGTAGGGCACCGGCCGGCCGAGCGCCGAGCGGTCGTCGCCGCCGAACAGCTCCGGCAGCCGGTAGCCGAACGTCTCGCCAGCCGCGAGCAGCCCCTCGGCCAGGGTCGCCGCGTGCGTGGCGAACCCGGCGCGGGCCAGCCCGGCGACCACGATCGCCGTGTCGTGCGCCCAGATCGACCCGCAGTGGTAGGACAGCGGGCTGAAGCCGCCCGCGTCCGCCGACATCGTCCGCAGGCCGAAGCCACCGGCCATCTCCGGGGAGACGAGGAGGTCGGCGATCCCGGCCTCCTCGTCCGCGTTGAGCAGGCCGGTGCCGAGCAGGTGCCCGATGTTGCTGGTCAGCGCGTCGACCGGGCGCTTGTCCCGGTCCAGGGCGAGGGCGGGGAACCGCCCCCCCGGCCCGTCCACCCAGAACCGGGCCCGGAAGCGCTCGGCCAGCGCCGCGGCGTGCCCGCGCCAGCGGTCCGCGCCGGGGCGGCCGAACGCCTCCAGCAGGTCGGCGCCCTGCCGGGCCGCCTGGTGGGCGTAGCCCTGCACCTCGACCAGGGCGATCGGCGGCTGGGCCTGGCGGCCGTCGTGGAAGCACAGCGCGTCGCCGGAGTCCTTCCAGCCCTGGTTGGCCAGGCCCCGGCCGCTGGTGTCGACGTACTCGACGAACCCGTCCCCGTCGGGGTCGGCGGGGCCGCCGAGCCAGCCGAGGGCGGCCTCCAGGTGGGGCAGCAGCGCGGCGATCTCTCCGGCGGGGGCGCCCCAGCGCCAGGCGTCGTGCAGCAGACCGATCCACAGCGGGGTGGCGTCGATCGTGCCGTAGTAGGCGGCGGGCAGGTGCAGGTCGTTGCCCTCAACCGTGAAGTCATGCCGGCGCAGCTCGTGCAGGATCTTCCCGGGGGCCTCGCCGGAGGCGGGGTCGATCCTGGTGCCCTGCCTGCGGGCCAGCACCCGCAGGGTGCCCATGGCCAGTTCCGTGCCGAGCGGCAGCAGCATGCGGGCGGCCCAGATGCTGTCGCGGCCGAAGAGGGTGAGGAACCAGGGCACTCCCGCGCCGAGGAAGGTGTCGCCGGGGGCGGCGGTCTCGGCCAGCCGCAGCGAGCGCAGGTCGTCCATGGACTGCTCGAAGAGCCTGCTCAGCCGGTGGTCGGTGGCGACGACCCGGGGCTCCCCCTCCCCCGCCGCCCACTCGGCGGGACGGTCGGGCGCGGTCACCACGGCCTGCGGGTCGTGCACCTCGACCCGCCAGGACAGGGTGACCCGGCCGCGGGGCGCCAGCTCGACCGGCCAGCGCAGGAAACCGGTGCGCGCGTACCCGGTGGACTCGGCGGACTCGGCCCGCGCGCCCGTGCCGGTCACCGCGACCCGGACGCCGCCGGAGTGCCAGGAGATCTCACCGGGCGCGGTGCGCTCCGGCGCGGCCTCGGCGGTGTCGCCGCCGGATTTGACCACCTCGATGGGGGCGAAGTCGCAGCCCACCTCCAGGCTCACGACGGCGGTGACGGGTATGGTCGCGCTGGAGACGATCTCGACACGTTCTTCCATGCCACCCGGTACGACCTGCCGGAACCTCTCGATCCGTACAGTGGGATCGGGGACGGGATCACCCAGCCAGCGGGCCAGCGTGACGAACCTGGTGGCGCCCGGCCCCTGCGGCGCGTGGCCGACGGCCTCGGGCTCACGGCCGTCGATCGTCAGGGTGGCCTGCGAGAGGGCGCGGGAGTCGGCGTGGAACACGCCCTGGACACCGGCCGGGCGGATCTGCCCGTCGCCGCCGCTCAGCGCGACGGTCGGCGCCCGCACGGTGCTGACGAGGTCGTGCAACAGGGGCTGAAGACGGTAGGCCGCGGTGGAATCAGCCACCGTGACCACCGGCGGGGTGGGGGATGAGGCGTCGTCGAGCACGACTTACTCCCTGAGATCGTGTCGAGCCGGTGACGTCTTGACAGACGACGGCCGGGGGGTGCACATTGCGAAACACTCTCTTTACTTGAACGATCCAACCATTACGCTCCGTTTACTTGAACGATCCAATCATGCACCATGCCCCTTTGAACGCTCAAACCCCCCAGAAAGGTACAAATGGCTACTAAGGTGACGATCACCGACGTCGCGCGCCGTGCCGGGGTGTCGCGTCAGACGGTGTCGAACGTGCTCAACAGCCCCGAGCTGGTCCGCGAGGAGACTCGCGACCGGGTGCGGGAGGCCATCGAGACGCTCGGCTACCGGGTCAGCCAGGCCGCGCGGCAGATGCGGACCGGCCGCTCCCGACTGATCGCCACGCGCATCGAGCCGGACCAGGACGGGATCAACGGCTCGGTGCTCGACCGGTTCCTGCACGGGCTCACCGCCTCGGCGGCCCGCGCCGGGTACCGGATCCTGCTGTACGCGGCCGGTGACGAGCGTTCGGAGATCGACACCTTCGACGACCTGGTCGGGAGCCACGAGCCCGACGCCTTCGTCCTCACCAGCACCTACCACGGCGACGGCCGCCCCGCGTGGCTGCGCGAGCGGCGGCTGCCGTTCGTCACGTTCGGGCGGCCATGGGGTGACACGGGTGACACGGGTGACACGGGAGGTGCTGTTGGAAGCGATCCGGGGCATCCCTGGGTCGACGTGGACGGCGCGGCGGGCACCGCGGCGGCCACCCGTCACCTGCTCGACGCGGGCCACCGGCGGATCGGGTTCCTCGGCTGGCCGCCGGGCTCCGGCGTGGGCGACGACCGCAGGTCCGGCTGGGCCAGGACCCTCGCCGGCGCGGGGGTCGACCCGGCGGGACTGGACCAGGCCACCGACGACGGGGTGGCCGACGGCGAGAAGGCGGCCCGCGACCTGCTGCGCGCCGAGCTGCCGATCACCGCTCTGGTCTGCGCCAGCGACTCGCTCGCCCTCGGCGCGCTGCACGCCGTCCGCTCCCTCACGGCCTCGGGGCAGCTGACCGCCTCGGGGCGCCTCACGGCCGAGGGGCGTCTCACGGTAGGGGGCCAGGCCGGTGGCGAGGAGGGCCTGCCGGTCCGCGTGATCGGCTTCGACGACACGCCGGTGGCGAAGGCGGTGGGGCTCAGCAGCGTCAGCCAGCCGCTGGCCGAGGCCGCGGCCGGCTGCGTCGGCCTGCTCACCCGGCTGTTCGACCCGCCCTCCCCCGGCACCTTCGACGCACCCGAGGCCGGGGGGCCTCGCACGCACGTACTGCTCCAGCCGTCCCTGATCCTCCGGCAGTCGTCATGACCGTTTGACCACACGACCGCGCGACCGCCTGACCGTGCGACCACCTGACTCTCCTTCAGATCACCCCCCGCGAAGATTGGAAGACCACGATGAAACAGCCGACCAAGCAGCCCATGCGGCCCATGCGGCACGGCCTCCGTACCACGGCGCTCGCCGCGCTCGCCGCGGGCACCCTGGCGACCTCGGCCGCCTGCGGCAGCGGTTTCGACGACTCCAGCGGCCAGAGCGCCGCCCCGCAGAGCAGCGGGCCCGCCAGCCTGCAGGTGCTCATCGGCTCCTCCGGCGACGCGGAGACGAACGCGCTGCGCGAGGCCGCCAAGACGTGGTCGGCGTCCTCGGGCAGCACCGCGACGATCACCCCCGCCCAGGACCTGACCCAGCAGCTCGGCCAGGCCTTCGCCGGGAGCAACCCGCCGGACGTGTTCTACGTCGACGCCGCGCGCTTCGCCGACTACGCGAGCGTCGGGGCTCTGGAGCCGTACGCGGACAAGATCTCCGACTCCGCCGACTTCTACCCCGGCCTGCGTGAGACGTTCACCCACGACGGCACCTTCTACTGCGTGCCCAAGGACTTCTCCACCCTCGCGCTGATCGTCAACGACGACCTGTGGAAGAAGGCCGGGCTCACCGACGCCGACGTGCCGACCAGCTGGGAGCAGCTCACCTCGGTCTCCAGGAAGCTCAAGGAGAAGGTGCCGGACGTCACCCCGCTGGTCATCGGCGACACCCGCGACCGGGTCGGCGCGTTCATGGTGGAGGCCGGCGGCTGGATCGTGAGCCCCGACGGCAAGAAGGCGACCGCCGACACCCCGGAGAACGTCGCGGGCCTGAGCTACGTGCAGGGCCTGCTGAAGGAGAAGCTCGCCCAGTTCCCCAAGCAGGTCGACGCGGGCTGGGGCGGCGAGGCGTTCGGCAAGGCCAAGGCCGCGATGACGATCGAGGGCAACTGGATCAAGGGCGCGATGAAGGCCGACTACCCGGACGTCAAGTACAGCGCCCACGAGCTGCCGGCCGGCCCCAAGGGCAAGGGCACCCTGTCCTTCACCACCTGCTGGGGCATCGCCGCCAAGAGCAAGTACAAGGAGCAGGCGATCGCCTTCGTCGAGGCGATGACCAAGGCCGACCAGCAGATGGCCTTCGCCAAGGCGTTCGGCGTGATGCCCTCGCGCCAGTCGGCCAAGGACGCCTTCACCCAGGCCTTCCCCGAGGACGCGCCGTTCGTCGACAGCGCCGAGTACGCCCAGGGGCCGGTCAACGCCCCCAAGATGGACAGCGTGCTCGCCGACTTCGACACCGCGATCCAGCAGCTGCCCGCCGGTGACCCCAAGAAGATCCTCGCGAACCTGCAGAAGAACACCCAGGCCGCGCTCGGCAACTGAGTCAGACCGGCGCGCGGCCCCTGAAACGTTCCAGGGGCCGCGCGCCGGACGCAAGGGAGACTGACGTGGCCGAGACAACGACCGCATCGTGGCGTCCCGCGCGCCGCCTTGGTGACAGAGCCAGGGAGAACATCGCGGGCTGGCTCTTCGTGGCACCGGTGGTGGTGATCCTCACCCTGTTCATGCTGCTGCCGATCCTGATGGCGCTGTGGGTGAGCCTCACCGACTGGAACGGGCAGGGCAGCCCGTTCCGGGCACAGGTGCCGTTCGTCGGCGTGGACAACTACACCGAGCTGTTCACCCAGGACGACCTGGCCCGCCTGAACTTCATGACGAGCCTGCGCAACAACTTCTACTACGTGCTGGTGGTGGTGCCCGCCCAGACGGTCCTGGCACTCGGCCTGGCGCTGGTCGTCAACCGCCGGCTGCTGAAGGGCAAGACCTTCTTCCGCACCGCGTTCTTCTTCCCCTCGGTGACCAGCTCGGTGGCGATCAGCGTCCTGTTCCTGTTCATCTTCAGCAACTCCGGCGCGGTCAACCAGCTGCTCGCGTTCGTCGGCGTCGACGGGCCCCCGTGGTTCTCCGACGCGCGGGGCGTGCTGCACGTGCTGCTGGGCTCCGTGGGCCTGGTCGACCCGGAGGCGCCCCCGGCGGCGCTGACCGGCGGCGGCCCGTTCGGGCTGTCGTGGTGGGACTGGCTGTCGGGGCCCAGCGTGGCGATGTGCACGATCATCATCCTGGTCGTGTGGACCACCTCGGGCACGTTCATGCTGATGTTCCTCGCGGCCCTTCAGGACATCCCGGTCACCCTGGAGGAGGCGAGCATGCTGGACGGCGCCAACTCCCGCCAGCGCCTGCGCTACGTGACGCTGCCGATGCTCAAGCCGACCCTGTTCCTCGTGCTCACCCTCGGCCTGATCGCCACCTGGCAGGTCTTCGACCAGGTGTACGTGATGAGCCAGGGCAAACCCGCGAAGACCACCCTGACCCCGGCCTTCCTGTCGTACCAGACGGCTTTCAAGGAGCTGGACTACGGCTCAGGCGCCGCCATCTCGTTCGTCCTGTTCGTGCTCATCGTGGCGCTGGCGGCGTTCCAGCGGTGGGTCATGCGCGACAGGGACGCCAAGGACGGCGGCAGCGCGAAGCGCCTCGCGAAGCGTCCCCCGTCACGCCAGAGGAGGGCATGATGTCCGCGGTCAAGACCCGTTCCGCCCCTGCCCGTCCGGAGGGGGCGGGCGGGGGGATCCGCTCGCTGGTCTCCACCTTCGGCGGGTACGCCGTCCTCGTCTTCTTCTCGCTGGTCTTCCTCTACCCGTTCGTCATCCAGGTCGCCAACTCGTTCAAGACCGAGCCCGACGCCGCGGCCAACCCGCTCTCGCCGATCCCCGACCCGGTGACGCTGGCCGGTTTCGAGCGGGTGTTCGTCGACACCGGCATGCCGTTGTGGCTGGCCAACTCGGTGCTGGTGACCATCGTCATCACGGTCGGCCGGGTGTTCCTCGACTCCCTGGCCGGGTACGCGCTCGCCAGGCTGCGTTTCCGGGGGCGAAAGGCCCTCTTCACCTCGATCGTCGCGATCATGGCGGTCCCGGGGGTGGTGCTGTTCATCCCGAAGTTCCTGGTGCTGAACCAGCTCGGCATCTACGACAGCTACACCGCGCTGATCCTGCCGATCGTCGCGGACGCGGCCGGGGTGTTCATCATGAAGCAGTTCTTCGAGTCGATCCCGGTGAGCGTGGAGGAGGCGGCGCGGATCGACGGGGCGGGCCGGTTCCGCATCTTCTGGTCGGTGGTGCTGCCGATGGGACGCCCCGCCGTCATCACCCTGACGATCATCTCCTTCCAGAGCAGCTGGAACGAGTTCCCGCACACCCTGGTGGCCGTCCAGAACCCCAGCCTCTTCACCCTGCCGCGCGGCCTGGCGGACCTGGTCAGCGGCTCCCTCGGGGTCGGCAGCCAGTATCCGCTCAAGCTCGGCGCGGCGGTGCTCGCGACCATCCCGGTCGCGATCATCTTCGTGATCTTCCAGCGTTACTTCATCCGCGGCGCCAACGAGGGCGCGGACAAGGGGTGAGACGGCGGGGACGGCGGGGACGGCGGGGATGGCAGGAGTGACACGGCGCGGGGAATAGCGGGCCCGTACCGGGTATGTCTGGACAATGCTCATCTTCGGTTTGCGTACGGTGGCCCACCGGCTCGGGGTGCTGACCCTGCTCTGCCGCAACTGCGGCAACACGGCGGCGCAGGTGCTGTCACGGCGGGTCACCAAGTTCAGCCTGTTCTTCATCCCGCTTTTCCCGGTACGAACGAAATACGACATGCAGTGCACCTTCTGCGGGGCCGTGTACGGCATCTCCAAGGACGAGGCGAGCCGGCTGGCGGTCCGCTAGACGTTCCGCCGACGTTCCACAGGGCGCCGATTCCGGGGTACGCGCGCACTGTGCGCCGGGCGTCCGGCGACGACCCAAAAGACACGACCGCACATTTGGAGCCGCCTTTATGTCGGTTTAAGGTTTACTGAAAGAGTCGCCCGCGCCATCTTTTATTCCAATGGGCAATTACCGCTGATCACCGTTTCGGTGCTGATATCCCAACCCCTCAGAACAGCGGGTAAAACGGATAAAGATGATTCACAGCGGCAATAAAAGGATTTCTTCCTCGAAGCACGGCGGACACGCCCAGGCGTGGGCGGCGATGGCGACGATCGCCGGAGCCTTTCTCGCGGCGTCGTGCCAAACTCCCGCCGACGCCTCGGCCCTGAAGACGAATACCGTCCAATTCGATCCGCCATCGGATTTCGTCACCGCCCTCGTGGGCCGCCACCTCTCCGGCGCCTTCGGAAAGTCACGCCTTCGGACGGGGACGAACTGTTCCGGCCCGCGAGGCGCGCGGTGCGCGTGCCGGCGTGGCGACCCCGGATGTTCGCGTGACCGGCAGGAGGCTCGCGGCCGGGCCTGCGTGAAGGGCACGGTGTTGCCCAAGGGGTCCGCGGAGTCGAAACAGATGGTGAGCCGGCGGATCGCGACAAGGATCACCGCCCCCCGGATCCGGCGGCCGGGCGGAATCCCGCGGCCTCGCCCGGCGCTCAGGGGACGGCCGCGCCCAGGGGCCTGCGCACCGTGGCCGACCCGGGCCCACCGGGTCCTGCCGGGCCTCAGGGACCCGCGGGTCCCGCGGGAGCGCCGGGCCCCACCGGCCCCGCGGGACCGGCCGGGGCCCAGGGCCCGATCGGCCGGACGGGTCCGGCGGGCGCCAACGGCGCACCCGGCCTTCCCGGACAGACCGGCCCGGCCGGAGCGGACGGTACGCAGGGTCCGGAGGGACCCGCCGGTCTCGACGGTCTCGACGGTCTGGACGGGCTGCCCGGCCCCTCGGGGCCCGCGGGAGCCGAGGGGCCGCAGGGCCCGGCGGGACCCGAGGGGCCTCAGGGAGTCACGGGAGCCACGGGAGCCACGGGTCCCGCCGGCACCGACGGCGCGCCCGGACCCACCGGACCCGAAGGCCCCCGGGGCCCGGCCGGCCCGGCCGGCGCCGACGGCCCGGCGGGACCGACCGGCGTGACGGGCGCCACCGGCCCCGCGGGGGCCGGCAACGCCCTCGTGAGCTCGCGTGAGGGCTCCTCCGAGTTCACCGCGTACGTCTCCACCGCGGGAACGACCCAGGTCCGGGACCCCTGGACCACTCCCACCTGGCACGGCGTCTCCGCGCTGGCCGGGTATCCCACCGGCGTGAACGAGGTCTCACTTACGGAGGACCCGACCAACCTCTTCATCACGGTGGCGAACCCGGCGGGCACGATCGCCCGGGCGGCCTGCGTCGTGTATCCGGCTCCGGGAGTGCTGCCGAACCCGCCGTGGCCGGGCAACTGCGGTGCCCCCGCTCGCGTCGCGGCGAAGCCATCGAGCCCCCGCCCGCGTCGCGGCGGGACGCGCCAGGACCTCCGCTCCCCGCCGTCCCGGCCGAACGGCCGGCCAACCGGCCGACCAACCGGCCAGCAAATACGCGGCATATCATATCGAAAAAGATAATTGTCGCTAACAAACAAAGGGGTGTTGATTATTTACATTTGTCGCAATTCTCCTTTACGGTGCCGAATCAGCCGGTGCCCGGACGGGACCGGAAACCCGAATCCCAAGGAGACTCCGTGCAGAACGCCCGGCCGCGCTCGCACCGCCGGTCAGCCGCGATCCTGTCCGCCGTTCTCGCCGTCCTGCTCCTCGCGCCCGCCCAGGCCGCGAGTTCCCGGTCGGCGGGCCCCCTGGCGGACGCCTTCGCTCGCGCCTCGGCCGCGTACGACGTGCCGCGCGACCTGCTCGTGGCGCTCGCGTACGCCGAGACGCACCTCGACGGGCACGACGGCGAGCCGAGCGCGAGCGGCGGGTACGGGGTCATGCACCTGGTCAGCAACCCCGCCGTGCGCGTCCTGGAACGCGCGGCCCAGCTGACCGGCACGCTGGCGGCGACCCTGAAGAAGGACGACGCGGCCAACGTCCTCGGCGGCGCCGCGGTGCTGCGCTCGCACGCCGACGCGCTCGGCCTCGACGCCACCGCCAGGAAGGACGCCGGGCAGTGGTACCCGGCAGTGGCCAAGTACGGCAACGCCTCCGGCTCCGAGACGGCCAGGCTGTACGCCGACACCGTCTACGACCTCCTCGGCAGGGGCGTCCGGGCCACCACCCCGGGCGGCGAGGTCGTCACCGTGACGGCCGTGGAACTGCAGGCCGACCGCGGCGTCTACGAGGGCGTGCGGGAACTCGCCGCCAAGGCCCCGAGCCCCGACTACCCGGCCGCGAGCTGGGTGGCCGCCAACGCCGGGAACCGGACCGTCGCGAGCAGGCCGGGAAGTTCCAAGATCGACCGGGTTGTCATCCACGTCACCCAGGGGGCGTACGCGGGCACGATCTCCTGGTTCCAGAACCCCGCCGCGAAGGTCTCCGCGCACTACGTCGTCCGCTCCTCCGACGGCGACGTCACCCAGATGGTCCGCGACAAGGACGTCGCCTGGCACGCGGGGAACTGGTCGTACAACACCAGGTCGATCGGGATCGAGCACGAGGGGTTCGTCAGTAACGCCTCCTGGTTCACCGACGCGATGTACCGCGCCTCGGCGGCCCTCACCCGCGCCCTCTGCGACAAGTACGGCATCCCCAAGGACCGCTCGCACATCATCGGGCACAACCAGGTCCCCGGCGCCACGCACACCGACCCGGGTTCCCACTGGGACTGGGCCAAGTACATGCGGTACGTCACCGGGAGCACCGCCCCCTGGTCGGCGACCGCCGACAACTCCACCTCCGGCGCGTTCACCGCGAGCGCGAACTGGACCGCCTCCACCGCCGCGGCGGGGCGCCACGGCCCCGACCACCGCCAGGCGAAGCCGGTGACCGCGAGCGACGTCGCCTGGTACCGGTTCGCGGTCCCCGCCGCGGCCACCTACCAGGTCGAGGTCTGGTACCCGGCCGCCGCCGGTCACAACGGCTCCGCCCCGTACATCGTCGCCACCTCCACGGGGAGCAGGACGGTGTACGTCGACCAGCGGGCCGGTGGCGGCGCCTGGCGAAGCATCGGGACGTTCGCCCTGAAGGCCGGGACGTACAACGCCGTCGGCGTGAGCCGCTGGACCTCCGGCACGGGACTGATCGTCGCCGACGCCGTACGCCTCACCCGGCTCTGAGCCCCCCGGAACTCCCCGGACCGGTCAGGCGGCCCGCCCCACCCCACCGGAGGCGGGCCGCCTGACCGGGGATCACCCCTTGACCGCTCCCACGAGGCCGTTGACGAAGTAGCGCTGCAGGAGGAGGAAGAGCGCGATGACCGGGAGGACGATGATCAGGGACGCGGCCATCACCTCGTTGTAGTGCGGCACATTGCCAGACAGCAGGGTCTCCAGGCCGAGCGGCAGGGTGTAGAGGGAGGGGTCGTTGAGGGACACCCGCGTCAGGACGTACTCGTTCCAGGTCGGCACCGCGGTCAGCACCGCGACCGTGATGAGGGTGGGGCGGGCGAGCGGCAGGTAGACCGACCAGAAGATCCGGAACTCCCGCGCCCCGTCCGCCCGCGCGGCCTCGCGCAGCTCCCGGGGGATCCCGCTGAAGCCGTTGGTGAGCAGCAGCACCGTCAGCGGGGCGGTGCCGTTGACGAACGGCAGGACCAGCCCCAGGTGCGAGCCCAGGATGCCGAGGTTCTTCTCCAGGATCACCACGGGGAGCAGCACCGTGATGCCCGGCACGAACAGCAGCGAGACGAAGAACCAGAACAGCACCTTCCTGCCGGGGAAGTCCAGCACCGCGAAGGCGTACGAGGCGAGGCTGTAGACCACCAGCACCCCGGCGACGGTCAGCGCGGTGACCTGGAGGCTGTTGAGGAAGTAGTCGAAGAAGTGCAGGCGGCTCCACGTGGACACCAGGGTGTCGAAGGTGGGGTTCTCCGGGATGAGGTTGCCGCCCCGGAGGATCTCCTCCCTGGTCTTGAAGGCGCCGGACAGCATCCACAGGAAGGGGTACAGGCTGATGAGCGCGTACGCCACCAGGGCCGTGCGGGCGACGGTCTTCACGATGCGTGACCCGATCATCGGATCCTCCTGAGCAGGCGCGCGTTGACCAGGGTGAGCAGCAGGGCACCGGCGAAGAGCAGCCAGCCCAGCGCGCTCGCCATCCCCAGGGTCTGGGCGAGCTCCTTCATGAACGAGAGCCGGTAGACCTGCAGGCCGAGCACGTCGGTGTGCCCGCCGGGCCCGCCGTTCGTCATGATCAGGAAGATCTGGAAGCCGTGCAGCGCGTCCCGCACGCCGAGCAGCACGATGGCCGCGGTGAGGGGGGTCAGCAGCGGCCAGACGATGCGGCGCAGCACCTGGCGCGGCGAGGCCCCGTCGATGTGTGCGGCCTCGATCACGTTGGGGTCGATGGCCTGCAGCCCGCTGAGGTAGAGCAGGGTCGCGACGGGGACACTCGACCAGACCAGAATCATGATCAGCGTGGGGAGCGCGGTGTCCGGGTTGCCGAGGAAACCCTGCGGCTGCGACAGGCTGCCCAGGCCGGCCGACCCCAGGAGCACGTTGATCGCCCCGTCGGGCTCCAGCACGTAGCGCCAGGCGTAGTAGACCGCGATGCCGCTGGTGACGTAGGGCAGGAAGTACACCGAGCGGAGCACCCCGCGCAGCCGCCGGACGGAGTTCAGCGCGACCGCGAGCGGCAGCGAGATGGCCACCGTGAGCGCCGGGACGGCCACCATGACCTGGAAGGTGTTCCAGGCGGCCCGGCGCAGCTCGGGGGCGAGCACCGGGTCGGCGTACAGCAGATCGAGGTAGTTCTGGAAGCCGACCCATATCCACTCGGGGGTGAGCCCGTTCCACTTCGCGAAGCTCAGCGCCAGGCCGGTGCCGATGGTGTAGACCCCCATCAGCAGGAAGAGCGCCACCGCGGGCAGGACGAAGGCCCACCCGGTCAGCCACCGCCCCCAGCGGCTCCGGCCGCGCCCGCGCCCGCGACGGGGCGACTCCTCAGGGAGCCGCCCCGCGCGATCCTCGGTGGTGAGGGTGCTCACTTGGTGGACTTCCACATGGAGCCCATGATCTTGTCCATCTCCGGCCCGGCCTGCTGCGGGGTGACCTCCTTGAGCGGCGTCAGCCTGACCATCAGGTCCCCGGGCTTGACCTGGTCGTAGTCGGAGGGGAAGAAGGTGGTGTCACCGGCGTCGTAGGTGGCCTCCGGGGCGCCGGTGAAGTACTTCTGCAACGACGCGAGGTCGGGCCCGAGCAGGGCCTCGGCCTCCGCGCCCAGGTCGGTCGCCGGCAGGTCGAGCGAGTTCTTCGCGACGACGCCCGCGCCCTTGGGCGAGGTCACGAAGTCCAGCCACTTGACCGCCGCCTCCCGGTTCTTGCTGGTGGCGGTGACGCCGAGGGAGGTGAGCGCCAGGGGCGCCATCACGATCTCCTTGCTGAGCCCCTCGGACGACGGCGGGATCGGGAAGGCGAGCACCTTGTCGGGGGTCATCCCGTTCTGCGCGAGGAACGCCAGGGTGAAGGTGCCGCCGACGTTGAAGGCCGACTTGCCCTGCGCGAAGGCGATGTCCGCCTCGTCGATGCCGAGCGACGTGGTGCCGGGCATCCAGTACGGGGTGAGCTGACTGTACAGCTCCAGCGTCTTGATCCCGTCGGGCGAGGCGAAGCCCTGCGCGGCGCCCTTGGCGAACAGCGCCTGGAACCTCTCCTTGCCCAGGTAGGAGTGGGCCAGCGGCTGGTAGGCCCAGTTGTAGCCGGTCTGGCTGACCTTCAGGCCCAGGGAGAGACCGCCCTGCTTGGGGTCCTTGTCGGTGGTCGCCTTGAGCGCGGCGAGGAAGTCCTCCCACGTCTTCGGCGGCGTCTCCGCGTCGAGCCCGGCGGCCTTCAGCTTCTCCTTGTTGGCGTAGACGATGCCGAACGCCCCGGCCGTGAACGGCACGCTGAACAGGGTGCCCGCCTTGACCTGCTTGTACGGCGAGTCGTTGGCCGCGAGGTCGATCCGCTGCTGGGTCATCAGCCCGGCGTCGCGGGTGGTCGGCAGCAGCCGCTGCTTCCAGGCGTCGGAGACGTCGGCGGCCAGGTCGACCAGGAGGCCCGAGGAGCCCATCTCAAGGTCCTCGCCGCCCGCGTGCATCTCCAGCACGTCCGGCAGGTCGCCGGTCTGCGCGGAGCTCTGCACCTTGCTGACGAACACGTCGTCGGGGGTGATCGCCTCGATGGTGACGGAGATGCCCGTCTCGGTCTTGAACTGCTCGGCGGCCTTGGTGAGGGCGTCGGCGTGGGTCCGCTTGAACGTCCACATCTTCAGCGTCTGACCGGCCGCCTGCCCGCCGCCCTGGTCACCGCTCTGCCCGCCGCCCGCGCAGGCGGCCGCGGTGAGTCCCACCGCGAGCGCCAGACCGGCGGCGAGGACCCGCTTGCCTGCTCTCATGTCGCTTCCTTCCCCACTGCCACGATGCGTGCGATGCGTACGGTGTGCGCTGCGTGCGCTGCGTCCGTTGTGTGCGCTGCATCCGCCGCGTGTGCTGCGTGTGTGCCGCGGACGGCGCACGACGGTCCGGTGCTCCCGCGTCTGGCGGGCTCCGGCACCCGGCGGGCGCGGTCAGGTGATCGGTATGGGCCGGTTGGCATCGGCATCGTCACTTCCTCAGGGGGGTCGCGGAGGATGAGTCCGGGCTCTCGCCCGTGCCCCGGTGGGGATCCGGATCACGGGGCGACGTCCACGCAAATCGTTAAGATTGGTTCCGAAACTTACACGCAACACAGCGCGTGTCAAGGGTCACGCCAGGGTGGAGGGACGGCCGCACGCGCGGCGGGGTGTTCAGGCAGACCGGCGGCGGACCAGCCGGGCCGGGATCACCGTCTCGGCGGAGAGCTCCGCCGTCCCGCCCCCCAGCCGTTCCAGCAGGCGGCGGGCACACGCCTGGCCGATCTCCCTGGCCGGGTTGGCCATGGTGGTCAGTCCCGGCGAGACGAGACTCGCCGCCTCGATGTCGTCGAACCCCATGACGGCCAGGTCCGCGGGAACGCGCAGCCCCCGCTCCTCGGCCGTGTCGAGCGCGCCGATGGCCATGATGTCGTTGGCGCACAGCACGGCGTCCGGGGGCTCGGGCAGGTCGAGCAGGCGGGCGGTGCCCGAGGACCCGCCCGCCCGGCTGAAGTGCGTGTGCGCCACGAGCCGGGGATCGGCGTCCGCGCCGGCGGCCAGCAGCGCGGAACGGTAACCCGCGACGCGCTCGGCCGCCGGTCCCTCCGCGTGCGGGCCGCAGACGAAGCCGATCCTGCGGTAACCGCGTTCGAGCAGGTAGCGGGTGGCCTCGGCGGCCCCGCCCTCGTCGTCGCTGTGCACGACGTCGACCCCGGCCTGGACCAGGCGGCCCCCGAGCCGTACGACGGGGATGCCCGCCCCGATGACGGGCAGCAGGTCCTCGGCGTGCGTGTGGAAGACCGCGAAGGCGAGGCCGTCCACCTGCCGGGCGATCATCTGGTCGATGGCGGCGCGCTCCAGCTCCCGGTCGCCGTCGGTGTTGCTGATGATCTCGTCGTAGCCCGCCGGTCCCAGCACGTCCTGGAGCCCGCGCGCCAGCGCCGGGTAGAAGGGGTTGGTGATGTCCGGGATGATCAGCCCGATCGTCTGGCTCCTGCTCGTGCGCAGCCCCCGGGCGAGGACGTTGGGCCGGTATCCCAGCTGGTCGATCGCGGCCAGCACGCGCCGCCGCGTCTCCTCGGCCACCGGGCGGCGCCCGTTCAGCGCGTGCGACACCGTGGTCGCGCTCACTCCCGCGAGCCGCGCGACCCTGGTGATGCTGGGACGGTCACCGCGGACCGGCCCGCGGACGTCCCGGTCCCCGGCGGGGGCGCCCCCGCCGGGGACCGGGACGTCCGAGGCGGAGGCGTCTGCGGTGGCGGCGTCCCCGCCTCCGGCCGGAGCACGCCCCCGCGCCCCCCGTTCTCCCCGCGATTCCCGTACGGGCTCGTCCGCCGGGAGCCGCGCCGCCGCGTGAGGAGCGGACAGGGCCCTCCGCGTGCCACCACGCGCGAGGTCCGGCGGGTCACGGTCGAGCGGGTCACGGGCAAGCGGGTCCTGACCGGGCGGGTCGCGGTCGAGCGGGTCACGACCGAGCGGGTGCTGACCAGGCAGGTCACGGCCCTGCGCGTCACGGCCGGAAGAGTCGTGGGAGAGGAGGTCGAGGGCCGCGTCCAGCTCTCGGCGTCCGAGGGACGCGGCGTCCTCGAAGGCGGCACCGGCGGCGATCCTGAGCAGGGTGGACTCCCAGACCTCACGCACGGCCGCCAGGACGAGCGCGGCCACGACCCCGGCCCCGAGCCCTCCCCCCGCGCCGGGACCGCCCGCGTCGGAACCGCCCGCGCCGGACTCGATCGCCTCGCGCAGCGCGCGCTCCTGCCCCGCGAACATCTCCCGGGAGTACGACCGCAGCGCCGGGCTGTCCCGGTAGATCCGCGCGTGGACGGCGACCGCCCCGGCGTCGGCGGCGTCGGCCATGTCGACCAGGTCAGCAGCGTCGTCGGTGTCATCGGCCGCGTCGTCGTCGGCGTCCTCCCCGGCACCGGCCGCCGAGGGCCTGGCCATGACGCGGCGGATCGCGTCGACGGGCCGCTCACCCGCCAGGCGCTCCCTCAGGGCCCGCTCGGGAGCGGGCCAGCCGAGCGGATCCGCCTCGAAGAAGATCTGTTCCTTGACCGGGAAGTGGTTGAAGACCGTCTTGGTCGAGACGTCGGCCACCGCCGCGATCTCGGCCACCGTCACGGTCTCGAAGCCGCGTTCGGCGAACAGGCGGCGTGCCGTGCCCGCGATGGCACGCCGCGTCTCCCCTTTCCTCCGCTCACGCCGCGTGGGGGGTCGCTCCTCGGAGGGTGCCGGGACCATGGGCAGATCTTACATCGACACACTCCTTACACCCACTATAAGTTTCTCAGGGCGGCTCGATGCCCCCGTCGGGGCGGCGTACCCGGGCCGACCAGCGCTCGTGGAGGTGTTCGAGCGGCGGATACTTCGCCGCCAGCGTCTCGTCCAGGTCGATCCCCCAGCCGGGCGCGTCGTTCGGGTAGAGGTATCCGTTGACGGGGCCGATCGTGCCGGGGAAGACCTCGTGGACGGCCTCGGGATAGAGGTGCCCCTCCTGGATCTGGAAGGCGGGGGTGGTCACGTCGAGCGCCACGTTGGCGGCGGCGCCCACCGGCGAGACGTCCGCGGGCGAGTGCCAGGCGGTGCCCACGCCGGTCAGCTCGCAGAGCGCGACCAGCTTGCGCGCGGGGGTGAGCCCGCCCACCGACGAGACGTGCAGCCGCAGCAGGTCGACGCCGCCCTCGCGGACGATCCTGGCCGCGTCGGCGACGGAGCTGAGCTGCTCGCCCGCCGCGATGGGCATCGGGGCGGCCTCGCGCACCTCGGGCAGGCGGTCGTAGAACTCCGGCGCTATCGGATCCTCCAGGAAGAAGAGCCGGTACGGTTCGAGCGCCCGCGCGAGGGCGATCGCCTGCTTGGGGGTGAGCCGCGAGTGCACGTCGTGCATCAGGCCCGGCTCCTCCCCCAGTTCCGCGCGGGCGCGCTCGAACAGCTTCGGGGTGTCGCGCAGATAGCGCTGCACGTCCCACCCGTCGGGGTACGGGGAGCCGGGGTAACCGCCCGGAGAGCCGGGCGAACCGTAGTGGCCGAGCCCCGGCGCGCCCGTCTGGAGCCGCACGTGGCGGTATCCGGACGCCAGGATCGCCTGGGCCTCCTCGATCGTCTCCTCCACGGTGGCCGCGCCCGCGTGCAGGTAGGTGTCGGCCGCGGCACGCACCCGGCCGCCGAGGAGTTCGTACACGGGCATGCCCGCGCGCTTGCCCGCGATGTCCCAGAGCGCCTGGTCCACCCCCGACAGGGCGCTGTTCAGGACCGGGCCGCCCCTCCAGTAGGAGGAGAAGTGCACCATCCTGGTGATGTCCTCGATGTCGGCGGGGTGGCGGCCGATCAGGAGGGGGCCGACGTGGTGTTCCACCGCGGCGGCCACGGCGTGGAAGCGCTGGGTGAAGGTCGCGCAGCCCAGGCCGTACAGGCCGGGGTCGCTGGTGTCGACCCGGACCACCACGAGGGGCACGCCCTCGGGGGCGGTGACGATCGGCCGTACCCCCGTGACGCGGAGGGCGTCCCTGGCGGGCCAGGGGGCCTGGGTCTCTGGCAGGGGAAGGGATGTCATGCGGCCTCCGCGTCGTCCGGCATGGGAAGAGGGGTCACGCGGTCTCCGGCACGTCCGCCGCGTCCGCCGCGTCCGCCGCGGGGAAGGGGTGCCGGACGGTGAGGCCGAGCAGGCGGCGGGCCTCTCCCAGGTCGATCGGGACGGCCCTGCCCGGCAGCGGCGCCCGCCGCTCGACCCCGGGGTGGAAGCGGTCGAGCAGCTCCTCGGTGGGTTGCGGGGCCAGGGTGTCCTCGGCCGTCACGAAGATCGCGCGGTAGCCCTCGATCGGCCGGGTGAGCGCCTGCCAGGTGGCGAGGGCGGCGTCCCTGCCGTCGAGGTAGGTCCACAGCTCGGCGGCGCCGGAGCCGGGGTCCTCCGCGTACTCCCGCGCACGTTTGTCGAGCTTGTCCCCCGGCCCGCCGAGCAGGGGGAAGCGCAGCGCGACGACCGTCATGCCGTAGCGGCGCGCCATCATCGCCGCGGTCGCCTCGTCGGCCTGCTTCGACAGCCCGTACGGGTCCTCGACCTGCAGGGGCAGTGACTCGTCTATCGGCAGGTAGGCCGGGTGCAGCGGGCGCGAGGCCCAGGGGAGGCCGAGCACGGAGTAACTGCTCGCGATGGCGGCCCGGCGTATCCCCGCCTGGCCCGCCTCCTCCAGGACCACGAAGGTCGCCCGGGTGTTGCCGCAGAAGACCTCCTCCGGCGTGCCGAGAACCGGGGCCGGGATCGCGGCGAAGTGCGCGACGGCGTCAACGCCGTCGAGCGCGTCGCGCACCGTCGCCGGGTCTCCCACGTCCCCGACGACCACCCGGCCCGCCACCGGCCCGCCGGGGTCGCGGAGGTCGAGGGCGGTGACGGCCACGCCCCGGTGCGCGAGCAGGTCGAGCATCAGCCGTCCCAACCTGCCCGCGGCCCCGGTCACCAGGACCCGCCGGGGAACCTCACTCATGCGTCACCACCTGCGGCGGGAAGGGCTCATCCGTGTCGCAAATCGATTTGTACATATGAGATCAGCTTGCTACCCCGCCATTGCCATGTCAATAGCGGCGCGCCCCGGGCGCGTCCGAGGCCGACCCGCGCCCGAGGCCAATCCGCGTCCGAGGCCGACCCACGTCCGAGGCCGACCCACGTCTAAGGCTGACCCACGCCCGAGGCTAACCCGCGGCGCGTTCCGCGAGCGGGCGGCGGCGCAGCGCGGTGTCGGTCAGCGAGGGCGGGCGCCAGGCCCCGTCCGGGTGGTACACGTTGGTCCCGGGCGGCACGATCTCGTCGATCCGGTCGAGGGTCGCGTCGTCGAGGGTGAGCGAGGCGCCCTTCAGCAGTCCCTCCAGCTGCTCCATGGTCCGCGGCCCGGTGATCACCGAGGTGACGGCGGGATGCGCCGCGGCGAAGGCCACGGCGAGCTCGGGGAGCGAGCAGCCGATGTCCGTCGCGACCTCGACGAGCTTCTCGACGACGTCGAGCTTGGCGGCGTTCACCGGAATCGAGGGGTCGAAACGCGCGGGCATGAGCGAGGCGCGCCCGGTGGAGAGGTCGATGGGCTGCCCCTTCCTGTACCTGCCGGTGAGGAACCCCGAGGCGAGCGGGCTCCAGGTCAGCACCCCCATCCCGTAACGACGGCAGACCGGGAGCACCCCGGCCTCGATCCCCCTGGCGAGCAGCGAGTAGGGCGGCTGCTCGGTCCTGAAGCGCTGGAGCCCGCGACGCTCGGCGACGTTGTGCGCCTCGACGATCTCCTCGGCCGGGAAGGTCGAGCAGCCGAAGGCGCGGATCTTCCCCTGGCGTACGAGGTCGCTCAGCGCGGAGAGCGTCTCCTCGATGTCGGTCGAGTGGTCGGGGCGGTGGATCTGGTAGAGGTCGATCCAGTCGGTCCCCAGGCGCCGGAGGCTCTCCTCGACCTCCTTGATGATCCAGCGCCGCGAGTTGCCGCTCCGGTTGGGGCCCTTCCCCATCCGGAAGTGAACCTTGGTGGCGAGCACGACGTCGTCACGGCGCCCCTTGAGCGCCTTTCCCACGATCTCCTCGGACTCGCCGGCGGAGTACATGTCCGCGGTGTCGACGAAGTTGACGCCCTGGTCGAGGGCGGCGTGGATTATGCGGACGCAGTCGTCGTGGTCGGGGTTGCCGACGGCACCGAACATCATGGCTCCGAGGCAGTGGACGCTCACCTCGATGCCGGTGCCGCCGAGGACGCGATAACGCATGGGTCGTGCTCCCTTGATGGTCGTTCCGGACGTGATGTCGCGACGCCCCGCATCGTAGGATCTAGAGTCGACTCTAGGTCAAGTCCGTATCCTGGACGCCATGGACACGGTCACGGACACGGGCACGGGCACAACGGATCTGAGCATCGGGCAGGTCGCCGAGCGCACGGGATTGAGCGTTCACGCGCTGCGCTTCTACGAGCGCGAGGGCATCCTGGCCAATCCCGTACGGCGCGACCCCGGCGGGCGCCGCGTCTACGGCGAGGACGACGTGGAGTGGCTGACCCTCTGCATCATCCTCCGCGCCTCCGGCATGCCGCTGCCCGCGATCCGCCAGTACACGGAGATGGTGAGGCTGGGAGACGGCAACGAGGTGGAGCGGCTCGCCCTCCTGCGCCTGCACCGGGAGCGGGTGACCGCCCAGCTCGACCGGCTCAACCGCTGCCTGGACCTGATCAACCACAAGGTCGGGGTGTACGAGGACATCCTCGACCGGGGAGCCGCCGGCCACGAGTGCGTCGCACCGCCCTCACCGGAGAACAGGCCGGAGCGCGGAACGGTCCTGGAAGAACGGGCCTGAAGGAGTCCGAAGGAACAGGCCCGGCGGCATCGGCCGCGACACCCGCCCACATCAAGCTCACGCACGGGCCACACCGGACCACCGGGACCGAGGGCGAGGGGCTCGGGCACGCCCGGAGGGGAGGCCACAGGGACGCCCGGCAAGACCTTTAAATGTTAGGAAACTTTCCTAAAGATATTGACGGATCGCTGTCGGGGTCGGTTGGATGGGCGGTCATCAAGGCCCCCTGCCGAGACCTCTCGCCACCCCCTTGGCCTGTCAGGCCAGCGAGGAGCTCCACATGCTCAGACGCATCCGAACGACGGCAGCCGCGATCCTGGGTGCCACGGCGCTCGCCGTCACCACCCTCTCCGCCCCCGCGGCCGGCGCCGCGCCGCCGCCGAACCTCCCCGCCACGCGGGCGCAGGCCGCCCCGGCGACCTTCACCCACCCGGGAGTCCTGGTCAGCAGGCCCCAGCTCGACTTCATCCGCGCGAAGGTCAACGCCGGCGCCCAGCCGTGGAAGGGCGCCTTCGACCAGATGATGGGGCACTCCCTGGCGTCGCTGTCGCGGACCCCCAAGCCGCGCGCGATCGTGGAGTGCGGCTCCTACTCCAACCCCAACAACGGCTGCACCGACGAGCGCCAGGACGCGCTCGCCGCGTACACCATGGCGCTGGCCTGGTACGTCACGCAGGACAGCAGGTACGCCCAGAAGGCCATCCAGATCATGGACGCCTGGTCCGCGGTGATCAGGGACCACACCAACAGCAACGCCCCGCTGCAGACCGGATGGGCCGGATCCTCGTGGCCCAGGGCCGCCGAGATCATCCGCTACACCTACACCGGCTGGTCCGCCGCCTCCGTCACCCGTTTCTCCACCATGCTGCGGACCGTCTACCTGCCGAAGATCATCAACGGCTCCAACAGCAACGGCAACTGGGAACTGAGCATGATGGAGGCCGCGCTCGGCATCTCCGTCTTCCTTGAGGACCGGACGAGCTACGACAGGGCCGTGGCCAAGTTCCGCGGGCGGGTGCCGGCCTTCATCTACGTCTCGTCCGACGGCGCGCTCCCCAAGGCGCCTCCGGGGAGCGGCATCGACACCCGCGCCGAGATCATCGACTACTGGCAGGGCCAGTCCACCTTCATGGACGGCCTCACCCAGGAGACCTGCCGCGACTTCACCCACACCGGGTACGGGCTGTCGGCCATCTCGCACTTCGCCGAGACCACCCGGATCCAGGGGCAGGACCTCTACCCGGAGATCAGCGAGCGGCTGCGCCACGCGCTGGGCCTGCAGGCGAAGTACCAGCTCGGCGCCGCCGTGCCGTCCTCACTGTGCGGGGGCACCCTCCACCTCGGGCTGGGCCCGATCACCGAGGTCGGCTTCAACGCGCTGAACACCCGGCTGGGCATCGCGATGACGAACACGCAGCGTCTCACCGAGCAGCAGCGCCCGGCCGGGACGAACGTCCTCTTCGTCGCCTGGGAGACCCTGACCCACGCCGCCAACCCCAGCTGACACCGATCCCCCCGAGGGGCCGTCCCGGTCGACCGGGACGGCCCCTCCCGCGCGTCAGATCTCGCGTCAGGGCCGGGCCGGAACCGTCCGGTCCGGCCGGTTCGCACACCGCACACGGAACCGTCCGGTCTGGCCAGCCCGCACACGGAACCCGGCCGGGCCGTTCCGTCCGGTCAGTTCGTACGGCGCACGCGGATGCCGTGGGCGTCGGCCCGCTGGACACCGCCCGCGTCCACGTTGGAGATCCGGATCAGGCCCTCGACCGTGCCCTTCTTACCGTTGCCGGTCAGTTTGAGGACCAGCATTCCCGGGTCGCTCCCGTGGGAGGAGTGCGGGTCCCCGGAGAGCGGGTTCGGTCCCCGGGTCGAGGCGAAGGCCCACTTGTGGTCCGGGGAGACGGCGAAGAGGTCGACCGTCGGGTCCGCGCTGAACGGCGATACGAGGTCGACGGTGCCGACGTGGGCGCCGCTCGACCCGTCGAAGACCTCGGCGACGTTGGCGTCACGGTCACCGGCCCACACGTGACGCTCCCCCGCGGACGCGAGGACGCCGTGGGCGTCGCGCTCGGGCGAGTCGTCGTTGAAGAGCGCCTGGACCGCCGGGGTGTTGGGCGGGTTGGCGGGCGAGTAGCCGCTCATCGGCAGCCTGAAGACGCTGAACTGGTCGAGGTTGGCGGGTGTGCCCCCGCCCCCGTTGCCGAAGACGGTGCCCTTCGCCTCGATGAACCCGCAGCCGTTCGCCGGGATCCTGGTCGCGTCGTACTCCCCCACGATCGACATCGGCGTCGTGTGCCAGTCGACCACGAGCATCCCGCCGCCCCGCAGGCTGACGAAGACCGGGCCGTTGTCCGAGGCGATGAACGGGCAGATCGGCGCGTTGTCCGGCCGGAGCCCGGGTGACTGGCAGGGCGCGCCGTTCGGAGTGGCGCAACCGGCCAGGTCGACCGTCGCGGCGGGCTGCTGGACGAAGGTGTTCGAGGCGTAGTCGGTGCTGACGCGCTCCAGCTTCTTGCCGTTCTGGTTGGAGACGATCAGGTATCTGTCGTCCTCGGTGGGCCAGAGGGCGTGGGCCTGCCGTACCCCTCCCGCTCCGGTCTCGGTGAGAAGGCAGGTGAGCGGCTGCCGGGTGCGGGCGTCGAAGACGACCACGTGGCCGCTGGCGACGAAGGCGAGCGCGGCGTGGGTGTCGGCCTTGTTGAAAACGATCATGTGCGGGCGTACGGGCACGCTGCCGGTCCTCGCCAGGCAGAGGGACGAGGTCGCGCCGCCCAGGTCCAGGACGTGGACGGGCCGCGCCGACGACAGCCGTTTGGTGACGTCACGTCCGGAGTACACGCTGACGGTGCCACCGTGGGCGAGCCCGTTGGTGTTGGACTGGTCGACCAGCCACACCTCGTACGACTTCTCCGCCGCCACCTGGAACGGCACTCCCGCGCCCAGAACGAACAGCGCCAGCACCGCGACGACCGCGGCCCGCCACTTCCCCATACGCCCTCCAGAACCACTCCGGCCGGAGCGTCTCCCCGCGTCCCCGTAGAGCCGCCGCTTTATCTTTAGCCCCATATCCACATAAGTCTAAGAATTGTATGATTTTCAAAGAAAGCGGGTCAAGACTCCCCGCTCCACGGGATGGCGAATTTCCGGAAGAAACCAAACCTCCAAAGCAAGAAAAAGAAAATATGGCACCATTTCAATATACAAAGCGGTGAACGGCCCCGGCGATGGTACCCGCCGCCGCCGGCACAACGAGTGGCCGGTGAGACGGGGCGACGCGGCGCGGTACGTCGGAGATCACGGCCTCTCCCGTGTCAGAAAGCCCTGAACGCCCCGAGCAGCGTGGTCGCTATATTGGCGCCATGAACGCGCTGGTCCGACGCCCGCTGGGCCAGACCGCCCTGTCCGTGACACCGCTCGGCCTGGGGCTGGCGGCCCTCGGCCGTCCCGCCTACATCACGCTCGGCCGCGCCGAGGACCTCGGCGGCGACCGGGACGTCGCCGCGATGCGGTCGCGCACCTGGGCCGTGCTCGACGCGGCGTGGGCGGCGGGCGTGCGCTATTTCGACACGGCGCGCTCGTACGGGCGGGCGGAGGAGTTCCTCGCCGGGTGGCTGCGCGAACGCGGGATCGCCCCGGGGACCGTCACGGTCGGCTCGAAGTGGGGATACGCCTACGTCGGTGACTGGCGGCTGGACGCCGACCGGCACGAGGTGAAGGAGCTCACCGCCGACCGGTTCCGCGTCCAGCTGGAACAGACCCGCGCGCTGCTCGGCGAGCACCTCTCGCTCTACCAGATCCACTCGGCGACGGCCGAGAGCGGCGTGCTCGACGACGAGGACGTGCTCGACGGGCTGCGCGCGTTGCGGGCCGAGGGGGTCGCGGTCGGGCTGTCGACGAGCGGGCCGCGCCAGGCGGACACCGTCGGGCGGGCGATCGAGGCCGGGCTGTTCGACACGGTGCAGTCGACGTGGAACCTGCTGGAACGCTCGGCGGGCGAGGCGCTCGGGCGGGCGTACGAGGCGGGGATGGGGGTGATCGTCAAGGAGGGGGTGGCGAACGGCCGGTTGACCGTCCGGGCGGCCCCCGCCGCGCTCGTGACCGCCGCGCGCGAGCGGGACACCACGCCGGACGCGCTCGCCCTCGCGGCCGTACTGGCCAGGCCGTGGGCGGGAGTGGTGCTGAGCGGCGCGGTCTCGGCCGGACAGCTGCGCGACAACCTCTCCGCGGCCGGGACGGTGTGGGACGCGGAGCTGGAGCGGCGGCTCGCCGGGCTGGCGGAGGAGCCGGAGGACTACTGGGCGAGGCGCGGCACACTGCCCTGGAGCTGATCGGCCCCGGGCCCGGTCTCAGGTCCGGTCCCAGGCCCGGGACCGCGTCGGATCCGCGTACCGCACCAGGGCCGGGACCTCTCCGGACACGAAGTCTCCCTTCCCAGGGGGTACGCGGCTCAGGGAGGGGCGCGCAGCGGAGTACGGCCGAGATTGCCGATCAGCTCGGGAAGGGAGTCGAAGACGTGGCCGGCCCCGGCCTCGCGAAGCTCCTCGGGCGAGAAGCCTCCGGTGCGGACCCCGATGCCGGGGATGCCCGCCCGGCCGGCGGCGAGGAAGTCCCAGGTGGAGTCTCCCACCGCGACACCCGACGCGCCCTCGACCTTGGCGAGTGCCACCCGCAGCAGGTCGGGCGCGGGCTTGGTCGCCTCGACGTCCTCCGACGTGGTCCACGCGCGGCAGCGTGACCGGCCGTCGACGAGGTCGAGGAAGTGCTCGACGTGCTGCGGCTTGCCCGACGAGGCCAGCACGACGGTGAACCCGCGCCCGCCGAGCTCGTCCAGGAGTTCCGTGGCTCCCTCGAACGGCCGTATGTCGTCGAGGAACACGTCGAACTCCTCCACCCACGCGTCGCGCAGCGCGTCGCCGTGCCGCCGCTCGACGTCGTCACCGGCGAGGGCGGCCACCAGCCGGTCCCCGCCCATGCCGATGTGCCGGTGGATGCGCCACACCGGCAGCCACACGTCGTAGCGCCCGAACGCCCTGAACCAGGCGAGCGCGTGCTGGTAGTTGGTGTCGACCAGGGTGCCGTCGATGTCGATGATGGCGGTGTCGGCCATGTGGGGGATGTGCCCCCGCCCGTACGGCGCCATTCGGATCGCTGTTCCCGGGATTGGGGAAAGATCCTGCCTGACGCGCTTTGCGAAAACCCGTCGTGCTCGCGAAGAGGCTCGCGGGGAACCGCGAGGAACACGACAGTGGGCGGCCGACCGGCCGGGCGCCGTCGACACCGACACCGACACCGTGATCGTCCGCCCCATTGATTCACCCGATCAATCACCGAAAGTAGGAAATATCCTGAAAGAACGGGATAACAGTATTTCTGTTCCCCGTCGTTTTCCGGGCGCTCCCGGCGGCCCTTTCCGCGATCCATGTCACGCGCCGGCACGATGCCCGTCCCGCGCACGAAACGAGCCGCGGGTGCCCGCCGCCTGCACGGAGGAGGTGCGGGTGACGGCGGCTCGCGACCTCCCGTGCCCCACCCCGAGCGTCACCGACCCGCCCCGGCGCTAGACGACCTCGCCGCACGCCACACTTCCCGGCGACCCGACGGGCCGGACTCCGGCACCGGCGCACCGGTCGTTCCCCCACCCTCCGGGCTCCGGCCTCGGGATCCGGCGATGCCCTCGACAGCACGCCCACCTGCCGAAGCACCCATGGCCGGTGGCGTTCCCCTCCTGCCGGCGAGCGCCTCCGATATCGATTGCGTACGCGGCTCCGATCGCTAGGATTCCCGGCATGACGTATTCGTTCTTCTTCAACCTGCGCTGAGCCCCCGTCGGCGAAGCGAGGCACACCCCGTCGTCGACGACGCGGGGCGGCGTGGCGCCGTCCCGGGCTGACGTGGGAGAAGAACGATCACTATGCGCATTCGCGCGAGTTTTCTCACCGCACCGCGTCCCAGCGCCCTCGCCGTCTCGTGACGGCGGCGCGCCTGGTGGCGCGGTGCGTTCACGGGCTGGAGCCGACGGTCGCGGCCGAGATACTCCAGCTCGGACTCGGAACGGTCACCCGTCTGGGGCATCGCGAAGTCCACTTCCGCACGTTCCGGTCGGGGCCGCGAGCGCTCGGGCTGAGCACGGCGGACGACGTGTTCCTGCTCGCCGCGCAGCGGCCCGACATCGGCACGACCAAGCGGGACCTCACCGAGCTGGCCCTGCTCGCCGACACCGCCGACATCGGCACGCTGATGCGGCTGCGGCAGGAGCAGGGAGGTTCCGGCGCGGTCACCGGGGTCGAGGTGTCGGCGTCGTTCCTGGGCAGGCGTACCTTCAACCGGTACGACGCCGAGGACGCCGTCGGTCAGGTCCTGGCGCGGCGGCTGGGGATCGGCTACCACTCGCGGCGGGCGGGCGCCGGACCCCCGCCCGCGCACAGCGGGTGGCGGCTGACCCTCGACGGCACGCGGGCCACCCTCATGCTGAGGATCACCGACCGGCCCCTGCACCGGCGTGCCTACAAACGGCACTCCATCCCGGGGACCCTGCATCCTCCGCTGGCCGCCGCGATGGCACGGATGGCCGACATCCATCCGGGTCACACGGTCCTCGACCCCTGCTGCGGCGCGGGGACCCTGCTGATCGAGGCCGGGCTGCACCAGTCGCACGCCCGTTTCCACGGCTTCGACCTGGCTTCGGAGTCGTTGCGGGCGGCGAAGGAGAACGCGGCGGGGCTGCCGATCTCCATCGACCGGGCCGATGCCGGTCACCTGCCGCTACCGGGCGGCGGCGTCGACCGTGTCCTGTGCAATCCCCCCTGGAACGGGCAGGTCACCGCGCGGGGCCGGCTCTCCGGCTCCTCCTCACACTGGTGGGCGGAGCTGCGCCGCGTCCTGGCGCCCGGCGGCATGGCGGTGGTCCTGCTTCCCGACGCCGGTGACATCGCGGCCGGGATCCGGCGGCGGTTCGTCCCGCTGCGCGTGCAGCGGGTCCGGATCTCCGGCGCGCAGCCCTTCCTCGTCCAGTTCGCGGCGCCCGGCGAGCAAAGGGGGGTGTGACGTGCCATGGGGTCCGCCCGGCGGGAGGAGACGCCGGGCGGGCCCCTATCGGGCCCTGAGCTGGTCCAGGGTGTGGCCGGTGGCCCGCTTGAACAGGTATTCGGCCCGTTCGTAGGAGAGCCTGCGACGGCCGGTCTCCGGGCACAGGTCGCCGGGCGCCGGAGGACGGCCGGGACCGGGCCTGCGGTCGGACAGGAAGAGCGGGCCCCGGCGACGGCCCGCGACGAGGTAAGGGAGGAGCTCTGCGGTACCGGAGCGCCAGTGCACCCAGCCGGATCCGGTGGCCACCTTCCCGCGTCTCCCGGCCAGGTCGAGATCCTCGACGTTGAGCGAGAGCACCGGGCCCGCCCCGGCCGCGCTCTCGTGGAGCAGCAGCCACAGGGCGCGCTCGCGCGGGGCGATGTCCGGACGCTCCCAGAGCGCCTCGACCCGCGGCCGGTCCATGGGACGGGTGCGCCCCCGGGGTTCGGGCCTGCGCCCGAGCCCGGCGGCCAGGTCGCGGGGCACTCCCCCGCCCGGGCCACCGCCCGGCGCCCCCTGACCGGCGACCGGCACCTCTCGGCCGGCGGTCGACAGCCCCTGGGCGCTCGACGGACCCTGAGCGGCAGGACATGCCCTCTGAGCGGTCGACGATCCCTGGGCGCTCGACGGCCCATGAGCGGGCGGCAACCCCTGAGCGGTCGACGACCCGTGGGCGGTCGGCGGGCCCTGGGCGATCGACGGGCCCGCGTCGGCGACCGATGACCCCTGACCGGCGGTCAACGGACCTTCGGCGGCGGCCCAGGCGGAGAAGGAGCGGACGGCCCCGCGGTGACGGTTCCAGGTGGCGGGGGCCGCGTCTCCCCACGCGGCGCCGAAGATCTCCGCGACCCGCGCGGCGGTCACGTCCGGCAGCGGGATGTCGTCACCGAGGTCACGGCGCAGCCGGTTCATGGTCTGGCGGTAGGAGCGGACGGTCGCGGCGTCCAGGTCGTCACGGGCGAGGAAGGCGGTCGCGGCCTCGGCCAGGGTGACGGCCGTCCCCGGCGTGTCCCTTCCCGGGACGGCCTTTCCCGGAGTGCCCGTTCCCGGTCCACCCGTTCTCCGCGCGGTGATGTCGGCGCAGGCCGCGGCGCGTTCCGTGAGGATGGCGCGTTCCGGGCCGTTGAGGGTGAGGGCGGCGGCGCGTTCGAACTCCCGCCGGGCCTCCTCGTGGCGGCCGAGCCTGGCCAGCAGGTCACCGCGCACGCTGGGCAGGCGGTGGTAGCCCTTGAACACCGGCTCGCCGACCAGCGTGTCGACGAGCGCCAGGCCCGCTTCCGGGCCCCGGGCCATGGCCAGCGCGACCGCGCGGTTGAGCTGCACGACAGGGGTGGGCAGCACCCGGGCGAGCGCCTCGTAGAGGGCGGTGATCTGTGTCCAGTCGGTCTCCTCCGCCGTACGGGCCCGCGCGTGGCACGCGGCGATGGCGGCCTGCAGCACGTACGGGCCGAAGGGCGCGGCGCACTGCCTGGCGCGCAGCAGGGCCGTGAACCCCCGGCGGATGAGGAGCCGGTCCCAGCGCCCTCGGTTCTGCTCGTGCAGCGCGACGGGCTCCCCCGACGCTCCCGTCCTGGCGGCCGACCGCGACGCCTGGAGCTCCATCAACGCGACCAGTCCGTGCGCCTCGGCCTCGCCGGGCGCGAGTCCGGCCAGCAGGCGGCCCAGGCGCAGCGCCTCCTGGCAGAGGTCCTGGCGCATCAGGTCGTCGCCGGCGCTAGCCGCGTACCCCTCGTTGAACACCAGGTAGACGACCCCGAGGACCGATGACAGGCGCGCCTCCCGGTCAGGGCCCTCCGGGATCTCGAAGGGGATCCGGAGGGAGGCGAGGGTGCGCTTGGCCCGGACGACGCGCTGCGCGACGGTCGGCTCGGGGACGAGGAACGCGCGCGCGATCTCCTCGGTGCGCAGCCCGCCGAGGAGTCGCAGCGTCAGGGCCACCCGGGACTCGGCGGGCAGTGCCGGGTGGCACGAGACGAACATCAGGCGCAGGATGTCGTCGCCCACCTCGCCGTCGAGGGCCGCGTCGACGTCGGCCTCGGCGGACCCCGCGCTCCCGGGGGCCACAGCGGTGTCCCGCCGGGTGGCGAGGTCGTGGGCGAGCCGCTCGTGCCTGAGGCCGAGCCGTTCCTCGCGGCGCAGGTGGTCGATGGCGCGGCGCTTGGCGACGGCCATCAGCCAGGCGCCCGGGTTGTCCGGGACGCCCGCCCCCGGCCACTGTTCGAGGGCGGCCAGGAGCGCGTCCTGCGCGAGCTCCTCGGCCAGCCCCACATCGCCCACCATCCGGACGAGTCCGGCGACGATTCTCGCCGACTCCATCTTCCAGACCGCGTCGACGGCGCGGTGGGCGTCCCCGGACATCACGCGCTCGATCAGAGCACCCTCCGGACCGGGTACGCAAGCGCCCGGTCAGTCCTCCGGGCCGAAGACCCGCTGGATGTCCCCCTCGCCGTCGCCGACGATCCTCCAGAAGCCCCGGGCCAGCTCGACGGCCTCCTCCTTCGAGCGCGCCTCGACGAGCGCGAAGCTGACGATCGCCTCCTTCGCCTCGGTGAACGGCCCGTCGGTGACGGTGATCTCGCCGCCGGAGGACGAGATGTGGGTGCCGGCCGGGTCCAGGCCGCCGGTCGCCAGCACCACTCCCGCCTTGATCATCTCTTCGACGAAGGCGGCCATCTCGGCGTGCATCGCCTCGGTCGGGGGTGCCATGTCGCCGCCCTTGGTCGTCATCAGGAATCGCATCGCCATATCTCCTTCGGGTGGTCAGGTGACCGATCCTCGCCGGTCCTCGGTCACGCGTCGAACGGATCGGCCGGAAATCGACACGCGCCGCCCGACCTGGGCGGCGGCCCGATGTGACAGGGAATGCGATGTGACAGGGAATGCGGGCCCGATCCAGGTAGTCGCAGCTCAGAGGCGCCATGGAGGGGAGGCGTCGATTCCCTCCCCTCCCGTTCGACGCGTCGGCGAGGCCGAGCGAACCGGCGGACCGAGAACGGCGACGGACCACCGTCGCACCGAGAGGAAACAGACATGACCGCCATCCGGCCCGGCATCGCCACCGACTCCCCCAGTTCCACCGGCTCCACCGGCTCCACCGGCTCCACCGGCGAATCCGTCACCCCCGCGACGCGCGTGCTGCTCGCCTGCTCCGTCGCCGTCGCTCCCCTCTTCGCGGTCGTGTCGCTGGCGCAGGCCTTCACCCGCGAGGGGTTCGACCTGACGCGCCACCCCCTGAGCATGCTCGCCACCGGCGACCTCGGCTGGCTCCAGATCGCCACCTTCCTGCTCAGCGGCGCCCTGACGGTCGCCGGGGCGGTCGGCCTTCGCCGCGTCATGCGCGGCGCGCCCGGCGGTACGTGGGCGCCCCGGCTGATCCTGGTCAACGGCGTCGCGATGGCCGCCGCCGGTGTCTTCATGATGGACCCGGGCGACGGATTCCCCGCGGGCACCCCCCTGGGCCAGACGGGCACGCTGAGCTGGCACGCGCTCATGCACATGATCACCGGGTCCATCGCGTTCACCGCCCTCATCGTCGCCTGCCTCGTCCTGGGCCGTCACTTCTCCCGCGCGGGTCGCCCCGGTTTCGCCATGGCCTCGCGGCTCAGCGGCCTGGCCTTCGCCCTCGGCGACGGCTGGGCGATGTCGGGCGGGCGGGCCGGTTCCCTCACCCTGGCCGTCGGCGCGATCACCGCGATGGTGTGGGTCTCCGTGGTGGCGGCCGACAAGCGGGCCGCGCTCCACTAGGCCACGCTTCCCCAGGGCCGCACTCCACAGGGCCGTACCCCACCAGGACCGCCTCTACGGGCCGGGGCTCCCTCGCGACGCGTCGGAGCCACCGGCCCCGTTCCGGACATCCGCTCGTCACCACATCGCGGGAGGCGGCCGTCCGCGTACGCGCCCGGCCGGATCCGTGAGGCCCCGCCCTCGGGCCGCGCATTCATCGCGGCGAAAAGTCCCGCCCTTCGGGAACGCCTTTTGGGTGTCTGTAATGTCGTATATCTCGTTCCAATACTCCGTAGAAAGAGGTGCCCAAGGAGAGACGGGCGGAGAGCGGCTTGCTCGTGTCGCGGCGGCCGCGCCCCTGGATCGCCGCCTTTCCGTGCCTCGGAGAGCGTGGGAGGTTCGTCCCTCTCCATCACGCGAAATGGCAGTCACGTACGGATTTCACGATGACTGTGGATACGCAGTTGATTTGCGTCGAACATCGCATTTGTGATCCACTACCTCCCGTCCCATTCGATGCGAATACCTCATGAACGGATCCCGCCCCCATGAGTACCTCTCGCGAATCCGACTGGCAGCCCGTGGAACTCAATGCCGACCGGCCGCATTCGGCCCGCATCTGGAACTACTGGCTGGGCGGGAAGGACAACTACCCCGCCGACCGCGAGGCCGGGGACATGGTCGAGGGGCTCATCCCCGGCATCGTCGACTCGGCCCGCGCCGACCGGGCGTTCCTCGGCCGCTGCATCGAGCACCTCGTCGCCGACGCGGGGATCCGCCAGTTCCTCGACATCGGCACGGGCCTGCCCACCGCCGACAACACGCACGAGGTGGCGCAGCGGCTCGCCCCGGAGTCCCGGGTCGTCTACGTCGACAACGACCCGCTGGTCCTGGTCCACGCCCGCGCCCTGCTCGTCAGCAGCCCCGAGGGTGCCACCACCTACATCGACGCCGATCTGCGCGACCCGCACCACATCCTGCGGGCCGCGGCGGAGACCCTCGACCTCACCGAGCCCGTGGCGCTGATGCTGCTGGGGATCCTGCACCACCTCACCGACGACGAAGAGGCCGCGAAGGTCGTACGGGAGCTGGTGGACGCCGTCCCGCCGGGCAGTTACCTGGTGATCGCGCACGCCACCGCCGAGGTGCACGGCGACGCCATGCACGAGGCGATGCGGCGGTTCATGGAGCGGGGCGGCACCCCGATCGTGGCGCGCGGCCGTGACCACCTCGTCTCGTTCTTCGACGGCCTGGACCTCCTGGAGCCCGGCGTGGTCTCCTGCTCGCGATGGCGCCAGGAACACACCCCGTGGGGCGAGCCCGCCGAGGTTTCCCAGTTCTGCGGGGTCGCCCGCAAGTCCTGACGCGCCGCCGGCCCTTCCGGGTTCCTCCTTCGAGGGCCGTCCCCTCGTCCGGGCTCCCCGGCCCCACCTGACGATCTTCCCTCGCCCCGGCTCCCCCGGCCCGCCTGACGGCTCGCGCGGAGCCGGGGCTTTCCGCGTTCCGGCACCTGACCGGCGGCGAGGTGACCCGACGCGGCCGGCGCGCCGAGTTTATTCGGGGCGCTCCGGTGCAGTCCCATAGTCGTCCGGTCGTTACCTCGCACAGCGACCGAACACCCCAAGTGAAGACATAACACTACAAAATATGATTTATCACCGTTAGGTCTGGGTTGTTAGATCACCGATCCAGTCAGGCTGTCGCGAAGATCGACATGGGAGGCCGTCTCCATGAACCCCGCTCAGGATCCCGCCGCACCACCCCCCGGCGCCGCGCTGCTCGTCGTGATGGGGGTGACCGGTTCCGGCAAGACCACCGTGGGCGCCGCCCTCAGCGAGCGGTTACGGCTGCCGTTCGCCGACGCCGACGACTTCCACAGCGAGGCCAGCATCGCCAAGATGTCGGACGGGATCCCCCTCGACGACGAGGACCGGCTGCCCTGGCTGCGCGCGATCGGCGCCTGGCTCGCCGAGCACGCCGCCACCGGCGGCGTGGCGAGCTGCTCGGCACTCAAACGAAACTACCGCGACATCCTGCGCGAGGCCGCGCCGACGGTGACCTTCGTCCACCTCCACGGCGACATGGACGCCGTACGCCGGAGAGTGGCCGATCGCTCGGGGCACTTCATGCCCGCCTCGCTGGTCGAGTCGCAGTACAAGACCCTGGAGCCCCTGGAGTCCGACGAGCAGGGGATCGTCCTCGACTTCGCCAAGCCCGTCGACGAGCTCGTGGACGCCTACCTCGCCGCGACGGACCAGACGACGGCGACGCCCGGGAACCGGGACGCCGACGAGGCCGGAAGCGCGAGGTGAGCCCCCTCCTGACCGCGCTCGCCGAACCCGCCGCCACCTCCCCCGGCAGGCTCGTCCCCGCCGCGCTCGTCGGCATCGCGCTGATCGTCGTACTGATCACGTACTTCAAGCTGCACCCCTTCCTGAGCCTCACCCTCGGCTCGCTCGCGGTCGGGGCCGTCGCGGGCCTCGCGATGACCGACACCATCGCCGCCTTCACCGACGGGTTCGGCAGCACCGCGGCCGGGGTCGGCACGCTCATCGCGCTCGGCGCGATGTTCGGCAAGCTGCTCGCCGACTCCGGCGGGGCCGACGAGATCGTGGACACGATCGTCGGCCGGTCCAGCCCCCGCTCCCTGCCGTGGGCGATGGCCGCGGTGGGCGCGCTGATCGGCCTGCCGATGTTCTTCGAGATCGGCCTCGTGCTGCTGATGCCGGTCATCTTCCTGGTCTCGCGCCGCTCAGGCGTCTCGCTGATCCGGGTGGGCATCCCCGCGCTCGCGGGCCTTTCCGTGATGCACGGGCTCGTCCCCCCGCACCCGGGCCCGCTCGTCGCCATCGACGCGCTCAAGGCCGATCTCGGCATCACGCTGGGCCTCGGCGTGCTCATCGCCATCCCGACGGTCGCCATCGCCGGGCCGCTGTTCTCCAAGTACGCGGCCCGCTGGGTGGACGTACCGGCGCCGGAGCTCTACGAGACCCGGCCCGAGGCGGAGGAGACGCGGCGGCCGTCGTTCGGCGTCACCCTCGCCACCGTGCTGCTGCCGGTCGTGCTGATGATGGGCAAGGCCCTCGCCGACATCCTCGCCCCCGAGGGCAACGTCCTGCGCACCGTGCTCGACTTCCTCGGTACGCCGCTGGTGGCGCTGCTCATCGCCGTCATCGTGGCGATGTTCACCCTGGGCCTCGGCGCCGGCATGGACAGGAAGGCGGTCGCGAAGTCCCTGGAGCAGTCGCTGCCGCCGATCGCGGGCATCCTGCTGATCGTGGCCGCCGGCGGCGGTTTCAAGCAGACGCTGATCGACACCGGGATCGGCGACCTCATCGCCACGTGGGTGGAGAACAGCGGCCTGTCGGTGCTGCTGCTCGCCTGGCTGGTCGCCGTGCTCATCCGGCTGGCCACGGGCTCGGCGACCGTCGCGACGGTCACGGCCTCGGGGATCCTCGCCCCGCTGGTCGCCAACCTCGGCGTCGGGGAGACCTCGCTGCTCGTGCTCGCCATCGGCGCGGGCTCGCTGTTCTTCTCCCACGTCAACGACGCGGGCTTCTGGCTGGTCAAGGAGTACTTCGGGCTCACCGTGGGCCAGAACATCAAGACCTGGTCGGTGATGGAGACGATCATCTCGGTGACCGGCCTGGTGTTCGTCCTGCTGCTGAGCCTGTTCATATAGTTCTCGCTCGACTTCGTACGCGGCACGGTGCCGGTCACCTCTGCCGGTCACCCGACACCGTGTCGCGCAGGCTCCGGACGGCGGAGTGGACCCGCTCCAGGGCCTCCTCGACGCAGAGCCCGGGGTCGCCGGGGTCGTTTCCCTCGCGGATGTCCCCGGCGATGCCCTCCAGGTGGCCCGCCAGCGCCCGTACGGCCGCCTCCGACGGTGGCGGCGCGCCGCGCTCGGTGCACGCGACGGTGACGGCGATCGCGTCGGCCACCTGTTCCAGCGCGGCCATCGCGGGCATCCAGGTGGTGACGCGCCGGCTGATCACGGGTGGTTCGGCGACGGCCCGCTGGAAGACCGTCCGCAGGTCGCCCAGGGCGTCGTACACCCCTCGGCGCAGCCGCGCCCTGCCGGTGTGTCCCGCGTCGAACGCGTGCCGGAGGTAGTTCGCGGTGGCCGCCACCGCGTCGGCGAGCCTCGGCCCGACCGGCGCCTCCCAGCTCGCCGGCCACGGCAGGTATCCCAGCACCAGGACGATCACGCATCCGATCAGCGTGTCCAGCAGCCGGATCCTGCCCAGGTCCGGGCCTCCGTGGGTCAGCAGGTCCACCAGGAGCAGGACCAGAGACGCCTGGAAGGTCGACATCAGCCCCCAGTTGCGTTGCAGGCCGTACGGCATGAGCGCCGCGCACACGGCGACGGGGACCAGGAGCAGCGGGCCGTACGGCACCAGGACGAGCAGGAGGGTGCCGATCAGCGCGCCCACGAAGGTGCCGAGCGCGCGTTGCACGGCGCGCGCGAACACCGACCCGAAGTCGGGCTTGAGCACCAGCGCGACGGTCAGCATCATCCAGTAGGACCGTTCGAGCCGGCCGGACGCGCTGAACGCGGCGGCGACGCCCATGCAGAGCGCGAGCCGGACCGTGTAGACGCGGACGAGGTGGCCCCGCCACATCTGCTCCAGGACGGCCAGGACCCGGGAGCGGTAGCCGACCGGTTCGTAGGGCAGCTGCTCCGCCGCGACGTCGCCGCCGGACACCAGCTCGACGGACCCCCGCACGGCGGAGTAGAGGGCGCGCACGGCGGGCGAGCCGGGCTCGCAGGGCGGCATCCGGGGCGCGGGCCCACCGGCGAGCGCCCCGGCGACGGCCCTGACGGCGGACGCGGCCTCGGCGGGCGGCTCGCGTCCCTCGTAGCGCAGCGAGAGCAGCGCGTTGCGGATCAGCGAGGCCTGGTTCAGCAGGGCGACCAGGCGGGTGCGGCCGGGATCCAGGCCCGCCGCCGGGGAGCGGGCGCCGAGCACGACGTCGTAGCCGCGCTTGAGAGCGGTGTCGAACGCCGCCAGCGCGGGGGCGTCGCGATCGCAGAACAGCCGGTCGAGAGCCTGGTGGACCTCGATCACGGCGCCCCGCTCCGGCGCCCGGGGATGGAACGGCCAGTCGGCGACCGCCAGCACGATCACCCACAGCACGCCCAGCAGGAACGCCAGCGCGTTCGCCTCCGACGCCCCCGGCAGCCCTATCCCGGTGGCGATCACCGTCATCACCAGCAGCTGCAGCCCGGCGGCCGAGCCGGTGGCCCCGCCCGTGCTGACGAGCGCGGACACCACCGCGACGGCCACCATGACCGGCACGATCCACCAGCCGTGGCCGCGCACCGCGGACCCGACGAGGTACCCCAGCGCCCCGGCGGCACCGGCCGCGCCCATCAGGACGATCCTGACCCGGTACGGGCCACCCCGGTCGGCCATGCCGGCGTTCATCGCGCCCATCGCGGGCAGCAGGCCGGCCGCGACGTTCCCCGAGACGAACCCCAGCAGGAGCGGGACGGTCACCGCCACGGCCATGCGCAGCATCGGCCACCATCGTGGCGACGCGGGCGCGGGCCGCACCGTCTCGACCAGCCAGCCGGGTGCGGCGTCGGTCAGGCGGCCGGCGGCCCGCCGGAAGAGCGGGGGCATCGGCTCGCCGCGCTCAGGGGAGGATGGCGTCGACGTACCCCCCGTCGACGCGCAGGGCGCCGCCCGTGGTGGCGGAGGCCTGCGGTGAGCTGAGGTAGACGACCATGTTGGCGATCTCCTCCGGCTCGATCAGCCGCTGCAGGAGCGACTGCGGGCGGTGCTCGCGCATGAAGGCGCGCTGGGCCTCCTCCCAGGGCAGGTCCCGGTCGACGAGCCCGTAGACGAAGTCCTCCACGCCGCCGGTGTGGGTGGGACCGGCGATGACGGAGTTGACGGTGACGCCGCTGCCCGCGGCCTTCTTGGCGAAGCCGCGCGAGACGGCGAGGAGGGCGGTCTTGGACATCCCGTACTGGATCATCTCGATGGGGGTGACGATCGCGGAGTCGCTCGCGATGTACTGGATCCGGCCCCAGGAGCGCGCCGTCATCCCCGGCAGGTAGGCGCGGGTGAGACGGACCGCCGACAGGACGTTCACCTCGAAGTAGCGGCGCCACTCGTCGTCGGTGACCTCCAGGGCGTCCCTCGACTCGAAGATCCCGAGGTTGTTGACCAGGATGTCGACGTCCGGCAGGAGGTCTGTGGCGCGCTCCGCGCCCTCCTCGGTGGCGAGGTCGGCGGCGAGCGGGACGACGTGCGCCCCGGGGACCTCGGCGCGCAGCGCGTCGGCGGCGGCCTCGACCTTGTCGGGTTTGCGGCCGTTGACGGCGACCGTCGCGCCCGCCCGCGCGAGACCCGTGGCGATGGCCGCCCCGATGCCCTGGGTGGATCCGGTGACCAGCGCCGTCTTACCGGTGAGATCGATATGCATGCGTCACGTCCTTGGCGCCCGGCGTGCGGCCGCCCGCCGGTGCGGGCGCCTCACGACCTGGCGATATGTCGTCCAGCCGATCCGGTGTTCGTTCCCGTGTCCGCCGGGGCGGAACGTACGGACGGTGATCGTCTTCGCGAAACGAGCCCAAGAAACAGTGATTTTTCTTGATAATGCCCTCATATCGTCGCTGGGCATCGAGGCGTACCGCACCAAAACCGGCACACTCGGCACCGTCGCCGGAGTCCGCCGCCCCCGCCGCTCCCGCTGACCGGGCGGGCCGGGCCGGGCTCACCTGTCGTCGCCGTCACCGTCCCAGGCGAAGGCGTGGAACGGCGGGTCGAGGGGGGCGTCGGTCAGGCGGTTGGCGAAGGTCGAGATCGTGTACGCGCCGACGCCGAGGACGACCTCAAGGGCGTTCCGCGCGCTGTGGCCCGCGTCGAGGAACGCCCGCGTCTCCTCGTCGCCCACTGCGCCGCGACGGTCCATGACGGCGACGGTGAACGACCGCAGCGCCTCCGACCGCGCGTCCGGGAGGGGCCTGCCGGTCCGGAGCGCCTCGACGAGCTCGGCCGGGGCCTCCAGCCCGGCCAGCGTGGCGGTGTGCATCGCCACGCAGACGTGGCAGCCGTTGCGGGTGGCGACCGTCATGACGACGATCTCGCGGTCGACCGGGCCGAGGGTGCTCTGCTCGAAGGCGGCACTCGCCGCCAGGAACCCCTTGAGCAGCTGCGGGGAGGTGGCCATCCGGCCGACCGGCGTGGGGACGTGGCCGAACTTCCGCCGTACGCCCTCGATGGTGGCGCGGGCGTCGGGCGGGGCGCTCTCGGCGGTGTGCGTGACGAAGACGGCGTGGGACATGGGGGCCTTCTCTCTTGTTCTCCGGGTCCTCGGCGATCGCGTCGCGAGGCGATATCGTCAATGAGGTTGTCTATATAGTAAAGATGGTTGACGACTTTGGCAACGCCGGATCCGGGAAGGCCGCTCAGGTGCCGAGGAAGACCAGGTCGACGTCCTCGCGAGGGACGGGCGCGCCCGCGTCGTCGACGAACTCGACGCGCACGGGACGCCCGGTGGACCGGCTGCGCCCCCGCAGCGAGGGGCCCGCCTCGTGGGGCCGGTGGGCGTCACCCCACTGCTGGAGCGAGGCGAGCACCGTCACCAGCTCCTCCCCCGCCGGGGTCAGGTGGTAGCTGTGGCGAGCCCTCGCCCCCGGCTCCCGGTAGGGGCGGCGCTCCATGACACCCGCCTCGACCAGCGCGTTCAGCCGGTTGGTGAGCAGGTCGGAGGCGATGCCCAGGGAGTCGCGGAAGTCGGCGAACCGGGTCAGACCGGCGAGGGCGTCCCGGACGATCAGCAGTGTCCACCGCTCGCCGAGCACCCGCAAACTCCGGGCGACGGAACAGCGCGGTTCGGGTACGGGTCCGGTCTTCGTGGGCATGGTTCCAGTCTACGCTAGATTGGGTTTTCCAACTCAGACCTCGGGGAACCTCATGAACGACCCCGCGACGCGCGACCGTCCCGTGGCGTCCGCTCCCACCATCACGGTTGGGAACACCATGCAGATCAACGGCTCCGTCGCCCTCGTCACGGGCGCCAATCGCGGGCTCGGCGAGCGGTTCGTCCAGGCGCTGCTCGAACGCGGGGCGTCGAAGGTCTACGCCGCCGCGCGCAACCCCGGCACGATCACCACGCCCGGCGTGGTTCCCGTCGCGCTGGACATCACCGACCCGGCGGCCGTACGCGCGGCGGCCGACCTGGCACCGGACGTCACCCTGCTGATCAACAACGCCGGGACCTCCACCAAGGCGGGGCTCCCCGACGGGGACCTCGACGCCTTCCGGCTGGAGAGGGAGACCCACTACTTCGGCACGCTCGCCATGAGCCGGGCCTTCGCCCCCGCGCTCGCCCGCAACGGCGGCGGGGCCGTCCTCAACGTCCTGTCCGTGCTGTCCTGGATCTCGTTCCCCGGCAGCGCCGCCTACTCCGCGGCCAAGTCGGCGGCCTGGGCCCTGACCAACGCGCTGCGCCTGCAGCTCGCCGAGCAGAAGATCCTGGTCGCCGCCCTGCACGTCGGATACATGGACACCGACATGGCCGCGCACGTCGACGCCCCCAAGAGCGCCCCCTCGGTCGTCGCCCACGCCGCCCTCGACGGCCTGGAGGCCGGGCGGTACGAGGTCCTCGCAGACGCGGTCAGCGCGGGCACCAAGGCGGCGCTCTCCGGCGACCTCACCGCGCTCTACCCGCAGCTGCCCGGGACCCGCTGAACGGCACCGGCTCCGCTCCCGGCTCTCAAATGCCCAGCCTTCGGACGGGGTGCCGGGTGACCCGCCCGGCGGCGCTCAGCCGCGTCGGGCGGCGGTGACGAAGTCCCTGATGAGACCGGGGTCCTTCACCCCGGGCTCGACCTCCACCCCGCTCGAAACGTCGACCCCCCAGGGCCGGGCGGCGGCGATCGCCTGCGCCACGTTCGACGGATCCAGCCCACCGGCCAGCATCCAGCGGCCCTCCGGGCGACCGCGCACGGCCGCCCAGTCCCACGGCTCCCCCGACCCCGGCCTGGGCGCGTCGACGATGAGCAGGTCCTCGTCGAGGGCGCCGCAGCGCAGGTCGGCGCTCGCGGCCCCGGCACGCACCAGCGTGACCCCGAGGTCCTTCAGCGCGGTGAAGTCCTCGTGCGGGTGGTCGCCGTGCAGCTGGACGGCGCGCAGCCCCGCCTCCAGCGTGGCCGCCCTGACCTCCTCGGAGGGCTCACCGGCGAACACCCCCACGGTCAGCACGTGCGGGGGGATCTCCGAGGCCAGCTCCCTCGCCCGCGCGGGGGTGACCCGCCGCGGGCTCCTGGTGAGGACGAACCCGATGGCGTCGGCTCCCGCCTCTACGGCGGCCGTCACATGTCCGGGCTCGCGCAGCCCGCAGATCTTCACGTACACCCTGTGTACGGTAGCCCGTCCCCCGTCCCCCGTATCCGGAACGCCGGGAGCGCGTCAGAGGGCGTTCAGGAACCTCGCGGCGATCGGCGCCGCGACCTTGCCCCCGGCGCCGCCGTGCCGGACGAACACCGCGAAGGCGAGGGAGCCCCGGTAGCCGATGAACCAGGCGTGGTCCCCGCCGCCCTCGACCTCGGCGGTGCCGGTCTTGCCCACGGTGTCCGGCGGGAGCCCGGCCTGGGCGGCCGTTCCCTGGGTGACCACCGCGCCCATCATCGTCCGCAGGCCCGCGGCCACCCCCTCGTCCAGCGGCACCGGGGCCGGTGAGTCCGCGGGAGGTGTCTCGGTCAGGATGGCGGGCCTCCAGACGCCGCTCGCGACCGCGGCCGCGACCTCGGCCATGCAGAGCGGGCTGGCCTGCACCGAGTTCTGGCCGATGGCGTCCGACCCCAGCTGGTCCGGGCTCCCGTACGGCTGGATCCGGCAGGTGCTCAGCCCCGGCTTCTCGCGGAAGCCGAACCGGTCGGCCGCCTCGGCGCGCAGCCGGTCGTCGCGCAGCCGCTCGTACGTCTGCTGGGCGAAGGTTGTGTTGCAGGAGAGCGCGAAGGCCGTGGTGAGGGACACGCCGCCGTGGTCGACGCCGTCGGAGTCGCTGAAGCTCCTGCCGTTCGGGATGGTGTAGCTGGCCGGGCAGGCGACCGGCGAGTCCGGGGTGAGACCGGCGCGGAGCAGCGCGGCGGCGGTCACGACCTTGAACGTCGAGCCGGGCGGGTAGAGGCCGCCGAACGCCTGCTTGCCGCCCAGCGTGTCCGCCACCGCGCGCACCTGGGCCGTCTGGACGTCCACGGCCACGATCGCGGCGGCCTGCTCGACACCGTCCAGGGCGCGGGCCGCGGCGGCCTGCACGGGCTGGGAGATCGTGGTCCTCGTCCCCGACTCGGGCGGGGGCTCGGAGGCGAGCAACACCTTGCCGGAGGGACTCTCCTCCAGCGTCAGGCCGGCCGCCGTGTCGCTCAGCCCGTCGAAGTAGTGGCCCGCCCTGCTGTCGCGGGGGAACGGATCCCCCTCGCGGGTCAGCGTGGCCGGGCGCCGGACCTCGGTCTCCCTCAGCCGCAGGCTCCCGCCGTCCTTGAGCGAGGGGTGCATCGTCTCCGGGCTCCAGCGCACCTTCCACACCCCGAACCGCAGCTCCAGGCGCAGGAAGGAGTCGAACGGCCAGTCGCCCAGCCCGTTGACCTTCCGTACTCCCCTGAAGGACATCTCCGCCGCCTCCTCCCCCTGGCGGCGCAGTTCGCCGGGGGTGAGCGACAGCGACGAGACCCGCAGGTCGGCGTCGAACCCGCGGTGCCGGACGCCGAAATCCACCGGGGGGTCGACGACCATGCCCGCCATGCCGGTGAGGTCGCCGTTCTGCCAGGCGGTGAGGTAGTTCGCCGCGGTCGTCTCGGGGCCGCCCTGCGGGGTCGGTGTGACCGGGGTGAGCGTGACCAGGTTCGGTGGCGGTGAGACGGGCACCGGGCTCGGCGAGTTCCCGGCCCTCGTCACCGCCGGCCCGGGCTCCGGGTTCTTCGCGTCGTCGGCGTCGCCGGCCGGCGTGGGGCGCGGCGACGGCGAGGCCACCACCGCCCCCGGGGCGGCCACCACCCCGTACACGCCGAAGACGAGGATCGCGGTCGCGGAGAAGATCAGCGCGACGAGCCGTCGATCACGCATACCGTTTACTCCCCCGGGTTTGCAGAGTTGCATACCAGAGAAAAGATCGTAAAGGTGATGAGAAGCGGTTAACCAGGTTTTTCCGGACTTCGGTATGACACCGTAGCCCCCGGCGGGTCTGTCCGTGACGGCGGCCCGCCTCGTGGAGAGCCCCCGCCCCGGACGCGCCTCCCCGGCGGACGCCGTCTTGCTAGCGGAAGCCGTCGAAGAGGTCGTCCTCGCGGTCGGCCGCGGCGGGAACGCGGTTGATGTGGCGGATGAAGGTCTCCTGCTCGAAGACCCGGTGCTGGGCCTCGGCGGGCATGCGCAGGAAGAAGATGCTGTCGCCCTGGCTCGCGTGCGCCTCCAGCGCCTTGAGCTTGCGCTCCACCTGGCCCGACACGTCGACCACGGCGGTGATCCGCTCCTCTGGGACGCCGAAGTCGTCGGAGGGCTCGAAGTCCTCCGGGGCGTCACCGGTCGAGCGGAGATACTCGAACAGCTCGGCCATCCGCTCGCGGGAAACGGCCGTGTAGTAGAGCTTGCCGGGAATGCCGCTGGCCTCGGCCGCCGCCACCGCGACCCGGTGGGCCTGGATGTGGTCGGGGTGGCCGTAGCCGCCGTTCTCGTCGTAGGTCACGACGACCTGCGGGCGGTAGTGCTCCATCAGCGCGACGAGCCGGTCGACGGCCTGCTCGAAGGGGACGTTGGCGAAGGACTCGGGCGCGTCGTTGGCGGCCCAGCCGACCATGCCCGAGTCGCGGTAGCCGAGCAGCTCCACGTGGGAGATCCCCAGGTGGGCCGCCGACTCGCGGAGCTCCTCCAGCCGCAGCGCGCTCACCGCCGCCTCGTCGTGGCCGGGCTCCCCCGGCTTCACCCCGCCGGGGCCGTCGCCCTGCTCGCCGTTCGTGCAGGTGACCAGGACGGTACGGACGCCCTCGTCCGCGTACCTGGCGAGGATCCCGCCGGTGCTGATCACCTCGTCGTCGGGATGGGCGTGCACGGCCATCAACGTCAGCTTTTCATCCATAAATTTCGACCCATTTCCGGAAAAGCCCTGCGGACCGGCCCACTCTACGGTGGCCGCCGGGGCACCGGAGCCGGAGGGACCTCCTCGCCCAGGGGGTCAGCCCGCGTACCGGGTCCCCTCGTCCTCCAGCAGGACGGGGCCGCCGCTCGCGGCGGACCGGTTGGCCGAGACCCCGACCATCACGCCGGCGACGCCCGCGCGGTGCCCGGCCTGGCGGCCCAGGGGGTCCTCGCCCGCGCCACGGAAGACGTCGTCCAGCATGAGGGCGTCGCCGCCGCCGTGGCCGCCCGCCCCGGAGGAGATGGTGATCTCCTCGGGCTCCCGCCAGTGCCGCCGCAGGACGAGCCGCTCGGAGGCGCCGGTGGCGTGTGCCTTGTCGGCGGCGGTCGGGTCGACCGCGGCGCGCGGCGGGGTCCAGGCGCGTTCGACGACCTCCAGCTCCAGCCGTCCCTCGGTGCCGTTCATCGCCACCCGGTAGCCCTCGAAGGGGCCGTGGGCGTTGAGGGAGTAGGTGAGCGCCGCCCCCCGGGAGTAGCCGACGAGGACGGCCATGTTGTCCTCGATGGTCACGCCGTCGTCGAACACGTCCTGGTCGCGGATGTAGCCGTCCTCGTGCTCGGCGTCCAGATAGAGGCGCTTGAGCCTGGGGTCGGCGGAGATGTCGAGGAGGTAGGGGTCGGTGCCGAGCTCCGGCGCGCCGTGGGCGCGTCCCGGCCGGTCGCGCAGACCTCGGGCGCGGGCGTTCTCGGCCCCGTAGAACCGCAGGGCAGAAAGGGCGTGGACGGAGCGGGCGGTGTCGGCCAGCCACCAGTTGACCAGGTCGAAGTGGTGGGTGGACTTGTGCACCAGCAGGCCACCGGAGTTGGCCTTGTCGCGGTGCCAGCGGCGGAAGTAGTCGGCTCCGTGGATGGTGTCCAGCACCCACTCGAAGTGCACGGAGGTGACGTCGCCGATCGCCCCGTCGGCGACCAGCCGGCGGACGGCGCTGTTGCGCGGCGAGTAGCGGTAGTTGAAGGTGACGACGAGCCGCCCGGTGCTCCGCTCGGCCGCCTCGGTGATGGCCGCGCAGTCCTCGGCGGTGGTGCACAGCGGCTTCTCCACGATGACGTCCTTGCCCGCCTCCAGCGCGGCGACGACGTAACGGGCGTGGGTGGCGTCGACGGTGGCGACCACGACGGCGTCCGCGAGCTGGAGCATCTCGCCGAACTCGTGCGGCGCGAAGCACGGGACGTCGCGGCCGATCCGGTCGAGGTAGTAGCCGATCCGGGTCCGGTTGACGTCGCAGAGGGCGACGATCTCACCGGTGTCGCTCCACCCCCCGAGCAGCGCGTCGATGTACAGCTGCACCCGGTGGCCGAGCCCGACGAAGGCGTATCGCATCAAGCACTCCATGAGAGGAACGGTGGGGTGCCGTACGGCTCGGCGCGAGCCGTACGGCACGTCAGCGGATCCCGGCTGCCGCCGGTTACTTGGTGATGGCGGCGTTGGCCTCGGTGAGGAAGGCCTTCGCGGCCTCGTCGGCGGAGGTCTTGTCGAACAGCACCGAGTCGGTGGCGCGCTTGAGGATGTCCTCCATCTCCATGGCGCCCTTCGGCGGGATCGAGATCGGGCTCAGCTCGCTCCTGATCGAGTCGATGAAGGCCAGCACCTTCTGGTCGGTCGGGGTGAGCTTGTCCTTGATGGCGGTGACGACCTTGGCGTTGGTCGGCAGGCCGCGGTCGCTGAGCAGGATGGCACCGGCCTCGGGGTCGTTGACGAGGAAGTCGACGAACTTCTGGGCGGCGTCGGCCCGCTCGGTCTTGGACGAGATCGTGTAGTACATCGCCGGCTGCAGGAACATCCCGGCGGTGGTCGCGCCCTCGGCCTTCGGCATCCGCAGCAGGTCGAGCTCCTGGCCGGAGCCCTTGCTCAGCGCGGTGAGCTGGTTGCTCCACCAGCTGCCGAACGCGCTGGCGTTGGTGGCGAGCAGGGCCTGGTCGACCTTGGTCCCGGTCTCCAGCATCAGTGCGGCGTCCGGACCGGCCTTGGTGGTGATGATCTTCCGCAGGAGGGCCCACCAGTCCTTGATGGTCTGCTCCGACAGGCCGATCTTGCCGTCCTTGTAGAACTGCTCACCGCGCTGGGCGGCGAACAGCTGCAGGAAGGCGGGGTTCTCGTTGTACTCGGTGCCCCATACCTTGCCCTCGCCCTTCTCGGTCACCTGCTGGGAGATCGAGATGTAGTCGTCCCAGGTCCAGCTCGTGTCGTCGGGGACCTTCTGGCCGGCCTTCTCGATCGCCGCCTTGTTTACGATCATCGGGAAGGTGTTGACGCCGGTCGGGATGGCGTACTGCTTGCCGTCGACCTGACCGGCCTTGAGCACCTCCTGGTCGAGGTCGGTGGTGTTGACCTTGCCGTTGAGGTCGGCGAGGGTGGCGCGGCCGGAGTACTCGGCGAGGCCGCGGATCTCGATGGACATGACGTCCGGGGCGTCGCCGGCCGCGGTCTTGGTGGCCAGCTTCTCGTAGTAGCTGTCCCAGTCGGAGAAGTCGCCTTCGACGTCGATCGTCGGGTTCTTCTTCTCGAACGCGGCGATCGCCGTCTCCGTCAGCTTCTGCCGGGCGTCGCTGCCCCAGTACGAGAAGACGACCTTCGTCTTCCCGCTGGACTCGCCGGCGCCGTCGCCGCCGCCACACGCGGTGGCCGACACGGCGATCAGGGTTATGGCGGTGGCCGCCAGGATGCGCTTCATCGAGATACCTCCGGGGGGATGGGGGATGAGGAGGGGTTATTTGAGACCGGTGGTCGCCATGCCGCGGACGAGATATTTCTGGCCCGCGAGGAAGAAGCCGAAGATCGGGCCGAGGGAGATGATCGACATCGCGAACAGCGGGCCCCAGGAGGACTCGCCGCTGGAGTCCATGAACTGCCGGAGCGCGACGGGAACGGTGAGGTTGTCGGAGTTGGTCAGGTAGAGGTTCTGGGTGAAGAAGTCGTTCCACGTCCAGATGAAGGTGAAGATCGCGGTGGTCGCCAGCGCCGGGACGCACAGCGGCATGATCACCCGGATGAACGTGCGCCAGTAGCCCGCGCCGTCGATCGCCGCCGCCTCGTCCAGCTCCCGGGGAAGGGTGCGGATGAACTGCACCATCAGGAAGATGAAGAACGCGTCGGTGGCGAGGAACTTCGGCGCGACGATCGGCCAGATCGTGTTGATCCAGTCGATCTTGGCGAACACGATGTACTGCGGGACGACCGTGACGTGGTGCGGCAGCATGATCGAGCCGAGCATGATCGCGAACCACATCTTCTTCAGCGGGAACTCCAGCCGGGCGAAGGCGTAGGCGGCGAGCGAGCAGGCGACCAGGTTGCCAAGCACCGCGAGCGCGGTGAGGACCGCCGAGTTCCACAGGTAGTAGCCGAAGGAGTGCTTGAGGTCGCCCCAGCCCTCGGTGTAGTTCTCCGCCGTCACCGCGGTCGGCACCAGCCCAGGCTCCCGGAAGATCAGCTCCTCGGGCTTGAACGAGCTGGAGACCATCCAGAGCAGCGGGTAGAGCATGAACAGCCCGGCACCGATGAGGAGGACGTGCCTGAGCAGGCGCGGGGCGGGCCGGAACAGGACCGGCACGCGCTTACTTGTCGTCGCCATAGAAGACCCAGAATCGAGACATGAGGAAGTTGACACCGGTCAGCGCGGCGATGATGAGCAACAACACCCAGGCCATTCCGGCCGCGTAACCCATTTCGTAGTTCTTGAAGCCCTTGATGTAGAGATAAAGCGTGTAGAAGAGGGTCGAGTCGACCGGCCCGCCGTTTCCGCCGCTCATGATGAACGACTGGGTGAACGACTGGAACGACTTGATCACCTCCAGCACCAGGTTGAAGAAGATGATCGGGGTGAGCAGCGGCAGGGTGATCGAGCGGAAGTTCCGCCACCTGCCGGCGCCGTCGACCGAGGCCGCCTCGTACAGGCTCTGCGGGATCTGCCGGAGGCCCGCCAGGAAGATGACCATCGGGGCGCCGAACGTCCAGACGTGCAGGACGATCAGCGTCCACAGCGCGGTGTCGGGGCTGGTCACCCAGCCCTGGCCCTCGTAGCCGAACAGGCCGAGGAACGAGTTGACGATGCCGTCGGTCCCGAAGATCTTCCGCCAGAGGATCGAGATCGCCACGCTGCCGCCGAGCAGCGACGGCAGGTAGAAGATCGAGCGATAGAACGGCAGGCCGCGCAGGCCCTTGTCCAGCACGAGCGCCAGCGCGAGGGCGAAGGCCAGCTGCAGCGGGACGGACACCAGCACGTAGGTCGTCGTCACCTGCAGCGACGCCATGAACCGGTCGTCCTGGACGAACATCTTCTCGTAGTTGTCGAACCCGACCCACTTGGCCTCGGTCAGCAGGCTGTAGTCGGTGAACGACAGGTAGAGCGAGGCGATCATCGGGCCGAGCGTGATCGCGAACAGGCCGACGAACCAAGGGGCCAGGAACAGATAGGCCGCCCGCGCCTGCGATCGGCTGCGGTGGCTCTTGAGACGCCCTGGGTGGGGGGCGCCCGCCTTTTCCGGGGGCGCGACCGGCACCTCGGCCGTCCCCACCGGAGCGGGACTCAGCGTCATCACTGGCCCTTCGGGGAGTTGTGAATGGGATGCGCTTTTCCTATAGCTTCACAAACTAAGACGTCAACCCTTTGCAGTGAGCTAGCTCACGAATCGTAACCTTCGGTTTTGTCGTTATCGCAGCTCAGACGGGCTATCCCTCGTCAGGGGCCGGATGGAAAAATCTCGCCCGAACACGAGTTAGTACAACCGATTGCAGTTGCGGACCGTGATCCTTCTCCGGTGCGGCGGGTGGGAAACGCCTGGTGGCCGCCCTCCGGGCGAGGCGTCCGCGCGAAGCGCGCCCCTCTCGCGGACGCCCCTCGATGCGCACGGGACGCCAGTGCGTCGCGGGGCGTCGAGACCTCCCCGGGAAGCCGGGGCCTCAACGGGACTCAACGGGACTCAACGGGACGGGAGAGGCGCCCTCCGCCGAAGCCGCCACGTTCGTGAAGAGGCCAGGGAACGCGGGAGCCCGAAAACGCAGGAACTCGGGAACGAGGCGAACGCGGGAATCGCCCGCGCCACCGGACCATGGCTCTGCCGGGCAGGCCAAAAAGCCGAGCAAGGCCGAAAGAGCCGAGCAGGGCCGAAAGAGCCGAGCAGGCCGAAGAAAGCCAGGCAGGCCAAAGGGACCCGGCCAGACCGAAGAAATCCAGGCAGGCCGGAAGAGAGAAGAGGGCGCGGAGGCTCAGCCGGGCACGGTGAGCCGGAACTCAGACGGCGTCGTCGCCTCCGGAAGGCCTGAGCGACGTGGCGGGCCCCGTAAGGCCCGGAAGGCTCAGGTCACCCGGTGGCCTCCGGAAGGTCTGGGCGGCGCGGTGGACTCGCGGACCACCAGGTGGGTCTCCAGGACGGTCGCGGCGCTCATCGACTGGATGAGCAGATCGACCGCCATCCGGCCCGCGTCGCTCGCGGGCATCGCGACCGTGGTGAGCTTGGGACGGTGCAGCCGCCCGGTGATGCTGTCGTCGAAGCCGATCACGCTGACGTCGCCCGGCACGTCGACGCCGAGGACCTCCAGCCCCTCGATGAGGCCGATGGCGACGAGGTCGTTGTAGGCGAGCACGCCGGTCACCCCCGCCTCGGCGACCCTGGGCGCGGCGGCGATCCCGCCCTCCTCGGTGGGCGAGTTGGGGCCGATGACGACCGTGTCGAGACCGGGGATCTCCGAGACGGCCTTGCGGATCTCGGCGCTGGTCCACGAGCCCGCGGGGCCCGCCACCAGGGCGACGCGCCGGTGACCGAGCCCCACGAGGTGCTCCATGGCGGCGCGGGCGCCGTTCGCGACGTCCATCACGACCGTGGTCAGCCCGCGGATGCGCCGGTTGACCAGCACGAACGAGACCTGCTCGGAGAGCTTCTCCAGGGCCTTGTTGGACAGTCGCGGGCTGCACAGCACGATGCCGTCCACCTGTTTGGAGAAGGCCAGGACCAGGTTCTCCTCCTCGACGGGGTCCTCTCCGGTGTCGGCCACGAACAGGTGGTAGTCCTGGCGGCGCGCGGCGGCCTGCGCGGCCTTGATCAGCGGGGGGAAGAACGGGTTGGCCAGATCGGCCACGATGAGCCCGATGTTGTTGGTGCGGCCCGTCTTGAGCGAGCGGGCCGCCCGGTTGGGCCGGTAGTCGAGCTGTTCGGCCGCCGCCAGCACCCGGGTCCGGGTCTCGGCGTTCACCAGATGGGGTGCCGAGAAGGTCCGGGAAACCGTCGACACATGGACGCCCGATGCCTGGGCGACGTCCCGGATGGTCACTGACATGCCGCACACCTTAACGCAATCGTTTGCAGGTCGGTCAACCAGAATGAGACCGGTTGCCGGTGATTGACCCCGCTCACTTGACGTATTGTCCCGCCGGACGCGATTGTTTACTGCAACTGATTGCAGTCTTCCAAAGGAGTCCACACGGTGAGCAGAGTGCTCGTCACCGGCAGCGCGGGCCGGCTCGGCCGCAGCGTGGTCACCTCGCTCGCGGCGGCCGGACACGAGGTGATCGGCGTCGACAGCGCGCCGGGCACCCCTCGCGAGGCCGCCTCGACCCTTCCGGCGGACCTCACCGACCTGGGCGAGGCCCACGCGGTGATCGCGCGGTTCCGGCCGGAGGCGGTGGTCCATCTGGCGGCCATCGCGGTGCCGTTCAGCCGTTCCGAGCCCACCACGTTCCGGGTCAACACCCAGCTCGCCTTCAACATCTGCGCGGCCTCGGTCGCCCTCGGCGTGGAGAAGCTCATCGTGGCGAGCAGCCCCACGGTGATCGGGTACGGCGCGCCCGGCGGCTGGACCCCCGCCTACCTGCCCCTTGACGAGGACCACCCGACGGAGCCCTGGAACGCCTACAACCTCTCGAAGGTCGTGGCCGAGCAGACCATGCGGACGTTCGCCCGGACCACCGAGACCACCCGGATGGCCGCGGTCCGCCCCTGCTTCGTCGTCGCGCCCGAGGAGTGGGAGGGCGCGCCCACCCAGTCCGGGCACACGATCACCGAGCGGCTGAACCGGCCCGAGATCGGCGGGGTCTCCCTGTTCAACTACCTCGACGCCCGCGACGCCGGCGACTTCGTCGACACGCTGCTCACCAGGCTCCCGCTGCTGGAGACGAACGGCGAGGTCTTCTTCGCGGGCGCGGCCGACGCCCTGGCGCGCGAGCCGCTGGCCGAGCTGCTGCCGACCGTCATACCGGAGACGAAGGCGTTCGCCGCCCACCTGACCGGCACCGCCCCCGCCTTCTCCTCCGCCAAGGCGGAGCGACTGCTCGGCTGGACCGCCAAGCGTAGCTGGCGCACCGAACTCTCCTGAACTCTCCAGAAAGAAAGACCCCGACCATGAATCTCGAAGGTGTCCTCTTCTTCCCCGTGACCCCCTTCGGCCCGGACGGCGAGCTCGCGCCCGGCGTGCTGGCCGACCACGTCCGGCAGGGGCTCGACCACCGGCCGGGCGGCGTGTTCGCCGCCTGCGGGACCGGCGAGTTCACCGCGCTGTCGGAGGCCGAACACGCCCGGGTCGTCCGGGTGGCGACGGAGACGGTCGCCGGGACCGTCCCGGTGTTCGCCGGAGCGGGCGGGCCGATCGGCGCGGCACTCGCCCAGGCGCGGGCCGCCCGCGAGGCGGGCGCCGACGGGCTGCTGCTCATGCCGCCGTACCTCGTCCAGGGGCCAGGCTTCCCCGAGTACGTGCGGGCGGTCGCCGCCGAGCTCCCGGTGATCATCTACCAGCGCGGGCCGATCGCGCTCGAACCGGAGGCGGCGGTCGCGCTGGCCGGGATCCCCGGCGTCATCGGGCTGAAGGACGGCCTCGGCGACATCGACCGGATGCAGCGGATCGTGCTCGCCGTCCGGGAGGCCCACCCGGACTTCCTGTTCTTCAACGGGCTGCCGACCGCCGAGCTGACCCAGCCCGCGTACCGGGCCCTGGGCGTCGGCCTGTACTCCAGCGCGGTGTTCTGCTTCGCGCCCGAGATCGCCAACGCCTACCTGAACGGCGACGAACGGCTGATCACCGAGTTCTACGCCCCGCTGGTGCGGCTGCGTTCCAAGGTGCCGGGCTACGCGGTGTCGCTGGTCAAGGCGGGGGTACGGCTGCGCGGCCTGGACGTCGGCGCGGTCCGGCCGCCGCTGGTCCCGGTGGCCCCCGAGCACGAGGCCGAGCTCGAAGCGCTGATCAAGTCTGGACTCGCCCTGGTAGCGCCATGATCAAGGATCTGGCGGTCACGCTGCGCTCGGTGCCCCTGACCCGCCCCTGGGGCGCGGACGTGCCCTTCAACCACGTACTGCTCGTGACGATCACGCTGGACGACGGGCGGCGGGGCACCGGGCTCGCGTGGACGCCGCAGATCGGGGCGCGGGCGGTCAAGGCCCTGCTGGAGCACGACGTCCGCGACGCGGTGATCGGCCTGCCGCCGCATCCGGAGCTCGTCTGGGATTGGCTGTCGGCCCACCTCGGCGAGGCGGGCCGGGCCGGGATCGTGCCGATCGCCATGGCCGGGGTGGATCTCGCGCTGTGGGACCTGCGCTGCGGCGAGCGCCCGCTGGTCGAGGTCCTCGGCGCGCGGCGCGAGAGCGTCCCCGTCTACGGCAGCGGGGTCAACCTCCACTACCCGCCGGAGGAACTCCGGGCGCAGGCCGAACGGTGGGTCGCCACCGGATACGACGCGGTCAAGATCAAGGTCGGCCGCCCCTCGCTCGCCGAGGACGTCGAGCGGGTGGCGATGGTCCGCGAGGTGATCGGCCCCGACCGGCTGCTGATGATCGACGCCAACCAGCGCTGGGACCTGCTCCGGGCCAGGACCGCGCTGCGGGCCCTGGAGAGGTACGACCTGTTCTGGATCGAGGAGCCCCTGCCCGCCGACGACCTGGCCGCCCAGGTGGAACTGCGGCGGAGCGTCGGCGTCCCGGTCGCGGTCGGCGAGAACGTCGCCACCGTCCACGGGTTCCGCGACCTGCTGACCTCGGGCGCCTGCGACGTCGTCCAGCCGAACCTGGTGCGCGTCGGCGGGATCACGCCGTTCCTGCGGATCGCCGGGCTCGCCCGCGCCTTCGGCGTCCCGGTCTACCCGCACCTGCTCACCGAGCTGTCGGGCCAGCTCGCCCTCGCGCTGCACCACCCCGCGATGGTGGAGCGGGTGGAGGACGCCGCGCTCACCGACCTCGGGCTGCTCGCGGAGCCCTTCCCCGTGGAGATCGCCGGGCCGGAGCTGCGGGCGACCGGGGCACCGACGAGGTGGGTGCCGTGAAGCCGGTACGCGTGGTGGTCGCCGGGATCCACGGCCACGGGCGCAACCATGTGGAGAACGTCCGGCGGCTCGCCGCGACCGGCCGGGCCGAGCTCGCCGGGGTCTGCGACACCCGCCCCGCGCCCGGCCTCGACGTGCCGTGGTCGGTGGACCTGCCGTCGTTGATCGCCGAGACCGGGGCGGAGGTCGCGGTGATCGCGACGCCGATCCACACCCACGCGCCGCTCACGGTCGCCGCCCTGCGGGCCGGGGCGCACGTGCTGCTGGAGAAGCCGCCCGCGCCGTCGGTGGAGGAGTTCGAGCGGATCTCCGCCGCCGTGGCCGAGACGGGGCTGGCGTGCCAGGTCGGCTTCCAGTCGCTCGGCTCGGCCGCCGTCCCCGCCGCGGCCGGGCTGCTGGGCGAGCCGATCCGCGGCATCGGCGTCGCCGGGACCTGGACGCGCCCGTACACCTATTACTCGCGCGCCTCCTGGGCCGGGCACCGCAGGCTGGACGGCGTGGACGTCATGGACGGCGCGCTGACCAACCCGTTCGCGCACGCGGCGGCCACCGCGCTGGCCGTCGCCGGGGCCGACGCGGTCTCCTCGATCGAGGAGATCGAGCTGGAGCTGTACCGGGCCAACGCGATCTCCTCCGACGACACCTCCAGCGCGCGGCTCCGCCTCGCCGGCGGAACCGTCATCGCGATCACCGTGAGCCTCTGCGGCGACCGCCGTACCGAGCCCTACCTGCACCTGCACGGCGAGACGCGCTCCGCCCTGCTCTTCTACACCCTGGACGAGATCGAGGTGGACGGCGTACGCACCGGCTTCGACCGGGTCGACCTCCTCGGCAATCTCCTGGCGCACGTCAGGGAGGGCGAGGAGTTGCTGGTGCCGCTGGAGCGGACCGGCGGCTTCACCCGGCTGCTCGACGAGATCCGGCGCGCGCCCGACCCGCTGCCCGTCGACGGTTCCCGCATCGAGCCGTCCCGGCTGGTGCTGCCGGGCATCGACGGCCTCGCCGTGCGCGCGGCGGCGGAGCTGAAGACCCTGTCGGAGGTCGGTTTCCCCGGCGGTCTCGGTCCCCGGCCCGCCACCTGGCCGGAGACGGTGCTGCGCGCCGGTTCGCGGGAGGTCGCGACCTACGTCCAGCGGGGCGACCTGCGGGCGACGGACGCGCCCCGGCCCCACCTGCATCCGGTCCGTACCCTCGGCGGGACGGTCGTGACCGAGACCCAGCCCGACGACCACGTGCACCACTTCGGCGCGGGCGTGGCGATCGCGGACGTCAACGGGGTCAACTTCTGGGGCGGCTCCACCTACGTCCGCGGCGCCGGCCCGAGGATCCTCCCCAACCACGGGCGGCAGCGGCGGCGCTCGCTGCGTCCCGTGGACGGCGGCTTCGCCGAGCGCCTCGACTGGGCCGGACCCGACGGCGCCGTCCTCGCCGCCGAGGAGCGGACCCTCACGGCCCGCCCCCTGGCCGGCGCCTGGGCGCTGGACGTCACCTTCACCCTGCACAACCGGACCGGCGAGCCGCTGTCGATCCAGAGCTCGGCCTGCAAGGGCCGGACCGGCGCCGGCTACGGCGGGTTCTTCTGGCGCGCGCCCAAGGACTCCCCCGGGCTGGACGTCTTCGCCGAGGGCGCCTCCGGCGAGCGGGCCGTGCACGGCGGCCTCTCGCCCTGGCTCGCGCTGACCTCCGACGACTGGAGCCTGCTGTTCGTGCAGACCCTCGGGCTCGACCCGTGGTTCGTCCGCGTCGACGAGTATCCGGGCGTCGGACCGGCCCTGGCCTGGGACGCGCCGCTGGCCGTCCCCGACCGGCTGGACCGCGCGATCACCGTCGTGGTCGCCGACGGGCGGCTCACCACCGAACGGGCCGCCGCCCTCGTCACGGAACTCGCCGTCTCCTGAGGATCTCCGCTGTGGGGCGCCCCGGCGGGACGGCGCCCCACAGCGGACCGTGACGGCGAAGAACCGACCCGCCCGGCCTCGCTCACCGAACCTTGACCTCGCTCACCGGGCCACGGCCACGGTCCGGCGGCGCTGTCGCGTGCTATAAATAATGACTGTTCATTATTTAATGGGGAGGGTTCATGGCGGGGCGGCCGCGCACGATCAGCGAGGAGCGCATCATGGTCGCGCTCGCCGCGGCGGTCGGGCGGGTGGGGCCGGGCCGGCTGACGCTGGCCGACGTCGCCCGGGAGGCCGGGGTCTCGACGGGCGTGCTCGTCGGGCGGTACGGCAGCAAGCGCGACCTGCTGCTCGGATTCGTCCGGTGGGGGCTGGCGGAGAAGGCGTTCGTCCAGCGGATGCGGACCGCGTTCGAGTCCGCCGCCGATCCGGTGGAGGGGCTGATCCGGGCGGTGGTACGCAGTGCCGGGCGCGACGCCGAGCCGGAGGAGTTCGCCAACCACCTGGCGTTCCTGCACCTGGAGCTGGCCGACCCCGAGTTCCGCGGGCTCCTGGGTGAGCACGACGCGGCGGTCCGCGCCGAGTTCGCCGCCTACCTGGGGTCCGCGGTGGCGAGCGGGCACCTGGTGAAGGACGCCGACGTGGACGCGCTCGCCGCCGCCGTCGACTCCATCCGCAACGGCACCCAGCTCACCTGGGCGATGACCAGATCGGAGCCGCTGGCCGAGGCGCTCCGCCGGGACCTGAGCACGCTGCTCACCCCTTATCGGCGCGACAAGGAGGACCGGTGACGGACAAGCCGGTGACAAACCAACCAGTGATGGACAAGCTCGTGACAGACAAGCCGGGGACAGGTGAGCCGGGGGCGGACAAGCCGCTGGCGGGGCAGGTCGCCCTCGTGAGCGGGGCCACCCGCGGCGGGGGCCGGGGAACAGCCGTCCAGCTCGGCGTGGCCGGCGCGACCGTCTACGTCACCGGCCGCAGCACGGCGGCGGCGAGATCGCCGATGAACCGCCCCGAGACCATCGAGGAGACCGCCGCCCTGGTGACCGCCGCCGGAGGTCACGGCATCGCCGTCCCCACCGACCACCTGGACGTCGACCAGGTCCGCGAGCTGGTGGCGCGGATCGACCGCGAGCAGGACGGCAGGCTCGACATCCTGGTCAACAACGTCTGGGGCGGGGACCCGCTGACGGTGTGGGACAAGCCGCTGTGGGAGCAGCCTCTCGACGGCGGCCTGCAGCTGCAGCGGCAGGCGGTGCACACGCACATCATCACCAGCTGGCACGCGCTGCCGCTGATGGTGGCCCGTCGCCGCGGCCTGGTCGTGGAGGTGACCGACGGCACCGACGAGCAGGACTACCGGGGCACCTTCTTCTACGACCTGGCCAAGGCGAGTGTCATCCGGATGGCGCGGGCGCAGGCGGGTGACCTGCGGCCGCACGGTGTCACCGCCCTCGCGATCACGCCCGGGTTCCTGCGGTCGGAGGCGATGCTCGACCACTTCGGCGTCACCGAGGACACCTGGCGCGACGGCATCGCGCAGGATCCCTACTTCGCGCTGTCGGAGACACCCGTCTATCTCGGCCGCGCGGTGGCCGCGCTCGCCGCCGACCCCAAGGTGGACCGCTGGAGCGGGCGGTCGCTGGCGACCTGGCAGCTGGTCAAGGAGTACGGCTTCACCGACGCCGACGGCTCCCGGCCCGACTGGGGCGGCTACTACGGCGCGACCCAGAGCAAGGGCGTCGACGGCGTCGCCCCGGAGGACTACCGATGACCCGGTGAAGGACTGTCGGTGACCCGGTGACGATCGCACCGGCCGCCGTTCGAACGGGAGGGCGGCCGGCCGCTGTCCGGGCGGAGGACGGGCGGAAGACGGGCGGAGAGCAGGAGACCGGGCGGAGGACGGGCGGCCCCTGTACGGGCAGGGGCGGCCGGCCGTTATCCGGGCGGAGGGTAGAGGTCGAACCCGTACAGGCCCTGGTCGCCGCCCGCGGCCAGGGCGAAGCCGCTGGGGAACCAGGCGAGGCAGTTGAGGCCCGCCTCGACCCTGGCCCCGGCGGCGGACGACTCGCCGTACCTGTCCCACACCCGGATGGTGCCGTCGTCGGAGCAGGTGGCGAGCAGGTTGCTGTCCGGGGAGATCGCCACGCCGCGGATCCTTCCCTCGCCGCCGGACAGCCTCGCCCGTTCCCTGCCGCCCGCCGACCAGACACGGACGTCTCCGTCGTCGAAGCAGGCGGCCAGCCAGGTGCCGTCGGGGGCGATCGTCACCCCCCGGGCCGGTCCCGGGCACCCCTTGAGCGCGGCCCGCGCCTTACCGTCGGCTCCCCACAGGCCGGCCGTCCCGTTGGCGGAGAAGATGGCGAACCATCTGCCGTTCGGCGCCACGGTGATCTCGCCGATGTCCTCCACCCGGTTTCTCAGGGTGGCGTACCTGCGGCCGTCCGGTTTCCAGAGCTGGATCTTCCCGTAGATGGACAGGGTCGCGAGCCAGCCGCCTTCCGGGGAGATGAGGAGGTGGGCGGTCGCCCTGACGTTCGCGACCAGGACGGCGCGCTCGGTGCCGTCGGCCCACCACACGCGGGCGGTGCCGTCCTCGGAGCAGGTGGCGAGCCAGCTGCTGTCGGGCGCGATCGCCACCTCGCGCACCGGCCCGGTGTGACCGGCCAGCACCGCCCTCCTGCTGCCGCCCGCGCCCCACAGCCGTACGGTCCGGTCGGCCGACCAGGTGGCCAGCCAGGTGCTGTCGGGGGCGATCGCCACTCCGCGCAGGCGGCCCGCGTGCCCCGTCGGGATGGCCCGCCTGCGGCCACCGGCGCCGCGTATCCGGACGACGTGATCGGCCGACCAGACGGCGAGCCACGTCTTGTCCGGCGAGATCGCGCCGTGGTGGCTGTTCTCCAGGGGGACGGTGAGGGTCGCCCCCTCTATCCTGTCCTCGTTCCAGAGTTTCACCGACCCGTCACCGGAGTGCGTGGCGATCCAGCTTCCCTCGGGGGAGATCGTCACCTGGCGCACCGTCCCGGTCCGGCCCCTGCGGCTCTGCCGCGCGGTTCGCTCCGACTGCCAGATCCGGATCGTCCCCTCGTCGGAGCAGGCGGCGAGCCAGCCGCTGTCGGGCGCGATCACGACCTGGCGGACCGTACCCGCGTGACCCGTCAGAGCGGCCCGCTCGGCACCGTCGGCCTCCCACAACCGCACACTCCGATCACCGGAAAGCGTCGCCAGCCAACTCCCGTCCGGCGCGATCACCACCTGCCGGACCGTACCCGCGTGACCCGCCAGGACGGCCCGCTCGGCACCGTCGGCCTCCCACAACCGCACACTCCGATCACCGGAAAGCGTCGCCAGCCAACTCCCGTCCGGCGCGATCACCACCTGCCGGACCGCACCCGCGTGACCCGCCAGGACGGCCCGCTGCCTGCCGTCGGCCTCCCACAGGCGCACCGGACCGGTGGACGCCCAGGTGGCAAGCCACGAGCCGTCGGGCGAGATCCGCATCCCGGACGCCGCCCCGGTGTGTCCCGTCAGGACGGCCCGCTCGACACCGTCGATTCCCCACAGGCGGACGCTCCCGTCTCCCGAGAGGGTCGCCAGCCACGAGGCGTCGGGTGAGACGGCGATCCTGGAGACCTTGCCGATCGGCCTGTTCCTGCCGGAGACCTTCTCGTCCTCCTGGCTCCAGCCGCGCATCCGCAGGACGTCCTTCAGGCTTCGCGACTTGGTCCTCACCCTGACCCTGCTCCTGAGGACCAGGCGCTTCCCTCCGTCGGGGCTCCAGAGAACGGCCCCTCCCGTCGCGGAGAGGGTGGCCAGCCACGAGCCGTCCGGCGCGGCCACCATCCCGGCGAGCTTTCCCATCCCGCTGCGCAGGACGGCGCGCCTGCTGCCGTCGGGGTTCCAGAGGCGGCCCTTCCCGCTCGCGGAGAGGGTGGCCAGCCACGAGCCGTCGGACGCGGCCACCATCCTGACGAGTCTTCCCATCCCGTTGCGCAGGACGGCCTTCTCGGTGCCGCCGATCCCCCATATCTGCACCCTCCTGCTCCCGGAACGGGTCGCCAGCCACGAACCGTCAGGCGCGACGACGACCTCGTGCACCCGTCTGCCGTGGGTGGCCAGCGTGGTCCGGGTGGTGCCGTCGACCTTCCAGATCTGCGCGCCGCCGTCGCGGGCGTGCACGACGAACCGCGATCCGTCCGGGGTGACCGACACCTCGTCGAGCCGTCTCGTCGCCGAGGTCAGGGTCCGCAGGAGGCAGGTGGCGCCGTCGTCGGGCAGCGGCCAGCGGGCTCTCAGGAAGGTGGTCTCGTTCTCCTGGCTGTAGCGCTCGACCGATGCCCGCATCGGCGGGAACGCGTAGAGGCGGGCCAGCAGGTTCGCCGTGGAGGCGGCGTCCGACTCGAAGGGGGTGAGCAGGTGGGCGCTGCGGGCGATCAACCGGCGGACCCCGGCGACGGAACGGGAGGTCGACAGCGCCAGGTCCGACTCCGCCGCGGCCACCCCGAACACGCGTACGCGGGCGACGAACCACCGCACGTCGTGCAGGAGCGACTCCAGCTCCCGGTATCTCCTCGCCTCGGAGAGGTGGAACAGCAGGTGGTCCCAGAGGTAGGGGACGGTCTTGGGCAGCCTCCACCATTCGGCGTCGGCGGTGAGGTCGTCGTCGGGTATCAGGCTCCTCGCCTCGTCGAGGAGGTCGCGGTTGGCGGCCTCGGCGCGCTCCTTTCCCAGGCCCCCCTCCGAGCGGACGGCGGAACGGACGACGTCGTGGATCGTGATCGACGGCGCCGCCCCCCGCGTGTGGCGCCTGCCGACCAGCGAGAGGTCCTGCAGCCTTCCGCAGAGCCGCTCGGCCTGCTTGGAGGTGAGCCCCGCGGTGCCCCGCCAGAGGAGCTCGACGACGGTGAGCGGGATCTCGGTGTCCTCGGGGAAGACGCCCAGCTCCAGGAAGCGGGCGCGGTCGAACGCGCCGAGCGCCTCAAGGCTGTGCTCGACGGTGGCGAGCACCGCGGTCTCCCGCTGCGAGGCGGCGGTGACGTCCAGGACGGCGGGGACCGTACGGCCGAGCCGCTCGGCCGCCCGGCGCGCGGCGACGTCGGCGTTCGTCCCCGTGGCGTGCTCGTCGCGCAGCCGCGCGTTGACGAGGGACAGCAGCAGCGGCCATCTCCCCGTCAGGCCCACCAGGTCGCTGACGGCCCCGGGGTTCATCGGCGGCAGCCCCCGGCTCAGCACCTGGACGGCCACCCTCGGCGCCATCTCGTCGACGATCATCGCGATCGCCTTCGAGGGCAGTGCCCTGGGCAGCCGGGTCGTCACCAGCACCCGGGACCGCACGGCCGCGGACAGGAAGGGGCGCAGCTGCTTGAGGCTCCACACGTCGTCGACCACGAGCAGCACGCGGCCCCGCTCCGCCAGGGCCTCGGCCATCCGGTGACCGGCCTGCTCGGGGCTGGAGAACTCCGGCCGGACGCCCAGCACGGCCTCGGTGACGTCGTTGGCGAGCGCCGCGATGTCGGCACCGGCGCGGTCGCGGCCCACGGTGACCCAGATGACGCCGCCGCCGAACCGTTTGCGCACCTCGTCGCCGTGACACGCCTCCACGGCCAGGGAGGTCTTGCCGAACCCGCCCGCCCCGGCGAGGCCGGTGGTCAGCCCGACCGTGCCCGAGCCTTTCATCGTCAGGGTGGAGACCACGTCGTCCAGCTCGGTCCTGCGCACCCAGCCCGGCTGCCGGTCCGGCACCAGGAAGAGCCCGCCGCGCGTGCGCGACTCTCTCAGTTTCGGCGTCATCCATGCCAGCAGGACGACAAGGGAGGCGGTTAATCCGAAAATCGCGACCCATTCGATCCGGTGCTCGACGACCGTGTCCGGAAGATATTCCTCGACCATTCGCACCGGAAGTCCGACCAGGATTCCTAAAACCACCAGAATCGCCGTGGCGACATCGGTGATTCTTTTTGTGCGACGAGCCACCGCCCACCCCTACAGTGCCGACCCCTGCCCCGACGGGCGCCGGGAACCCTGGAGGCACGATATCTGTTCCCCATTGCCCTTGAGTTGAATCACCGAGGTTTTGGCAATTAAAGCGCAGGCGAAAAGCCGTGTTGCACACTTTGAGCTGCTATGTCCACGACGTCACACCCGCCATTCCGGATCCCATTCACGGGAGATCCTTTCCGTGACGCCACGGTCGCCCTTGGTGACCTCTCTCCTACTGTTCGGGAGTCTGTCAGCGGGGTCGCGGGGGCGAGCATGCAGGGTTCACGGGTTCACGGGGAGGGACTGGCCGGGCAAGGGGCCAAGGGGAGAGACGGGACGGGAGGGCGCGGGAACGGCGAAACCGCTCCCGCGCCCATCGGGCCGGAGACGGCGAGGGACGCCGTCGGGCCACGAAGGGCGCGGGAGCGGTTCAGGTCTTGCGGGGTCCGGGCCTTCGCGATCAGATCTGACCGTGAGGTCGCGGGTCTTCGGTGGGTCGTGGATCGGCCTGGACTAGCGCTGCAGGTCGACGCAGGAGTAGAAGGCGTTGGCGGTGTCGGCGATGTTCCAGACGGCGAGGACCTTCAGACGGCCGGTCCTGCCTCCCAGGTTCACGTTGTGCGAGACGGTGGCGCCGGGCTGCCTGCCGCCGTCGTTGAACACCGCGATCCGGGTGTTGCCGATGAAGTACTCCCACGTGCTGGTGGCGTGGCGGGCGGTCAGCACCCAGTTGAAGGTGACCGAGTTGCCCACGCTCGTCGCCGGCCAGCCCTTGCTCTCGTTGCTGAGCTGCGAGAACCGGGCGACGTTGGCGTGGCAGCTCTTCAGGCCCTTGGGACCCTCCACGCTCTGGGGCTCGTAGATGATGTCGCCGCAGCCGGTGACCCGGCCCTGGGCGCACATGGCCTGACGGCTCGGCGGAGACGAGATGTAGCCGTGCGCGTTGGCCGGTGAGGCGATGAACACGGTCGAGGCGATGGCGGTGATCGCCATCGCGAGGAAGGTGACCGTTCTGCGCATATCCTGCTCCTTCGCTGGGGGGTTGACTCGAATATAAAAGAAAGTTTCCTAACAGTAAATATTCGAGTCACGGAAGATTCGGGAGACGGTCAGGCGCGGACGGCGCACGGCGGCGAGGAGGGGGCGTGACCCGGACAGGGTCACGCCCCTCGAACACGGTGACGGTCAGGCCGTCAGGCCGTCTCCCCCCGGACGCGCAGGGCCGCCTCGACCATGTTCCTGAGGCTGGCCTCCGTCTCCGGGTAGCCGCGGGTCTTCAGGCCGCAGTCGGGATTGACCCAGAGCAGGGCCGGATCCACCGTGGCCACGGCCGTACGAAGAGCGGTCTCGATCTCCCCGGTCGAGGGCACCCTGGGCGAGTGGATGTCCCACACACCGGGCCCGATACCGCGCGTGTAGCCGAAGTCGCGCAGGTCGTCCAGGAGTTCCATCCGGGAGCGGGCCGCCTCGACGCTGGTCACGTCGGCGTCCAGGTCGCCGATCGCGCCGATGATCTCCCCGAACTCCGAGTAGCACATGTGGGTGTGGATCTGCGTGCTGTCGGCCACCCCGCTGGTCGCGAGCCGGAACGCGGCGACCGCCCACTCCAGGTAGGCCCCGCGGTCGGCCCGCCGCAGCGGCAGCAGCTCGCGCAGCGCGGGCTCGTCGACCTGGATGATCCTGATGCCCGCCGCCTCCAGGTCGCGGGTCTCGTCGCGCAGCGCGAGCGCCACCTGCCTGGCCGTCTCGCCCAGCGGCTGGTCGTCGCGGACGAAGGACCAGGCCAGCATGGTCACCGGCCCGGTGAGCATGCCCTTGACCGGCTTCTTCGTCCGCGACTGCGCGTAGGAGGCCCAGCGCACCGTCATCGGCTCGGGACGGGAGACGTCGCCGAACAGGATCGGCGGGCGGACGTAGCGGCTGCCGTACGACTGCACCCAGCCGTGCTCGGTGGCGGCGTAGCCCTCCAGCGTCTCGGCGAAGTACTGGACCATGTCGTTGCGCTCGGGCTCGCCGTGCACCAGCACGTCCAGGCCGATGTCCTCCTGCAGCGCGATGACACGGTCGATCTCGGCCTCCATCCTGCGCTCGTACCCGGCCCTGTCGATCTCGCCCGAGCGCACGGCGGCGCGGGCCTGGCGCACCTCGCCGGTCTGCGGGAAGGAGCCGATGGTGGTGGTCGCCAGCGGCGGCAGGCCCAGGTCGGCGTTCTGCAGGGCGAGCCGTTCGGCGTGCGGGGCGCGCGGGGTGCCCTCGCCCAGGGCGTCCAGCCGAGCCCGCACCCGGGGGTTGAGGAACCGCTCGACGCTCCTCTCCCCCGCGACGACCTCCTCGCCGTTCAGCGCCCTGCCGATCCGTACGACCTCGTCGACCTTCTGCCTGGCGAAGGCGAGCCGCTCGCGCAGCCTCGGGTCCAGCGAGGTCTCGGCGTCCAGGTCGAGCGGGACGTGCAGCAGCGAGCAGGAGGTGCTCACCACCAGCCGGTCGCTCAGGCCGAGCAGCGCGGCGCAGGTCGCCAGCGCCTTCGCGGTGTCGGTACGCCAGACGTTGCGGCCGTCGACGACCCCGGCGACGAGGGTCTTGCCGGGCAGCCCGCCGGCGGCGGCCAGCGCCTCCAGGTTGCCGGGCGCCGAGACGAAGTCCAGGCCGACGGCCTCGATCGGGCTGCGGGCCAGGATCTCCAGCGCGGGCCCGATCTCCCCGAAGTAGGTGGCCACCAGCAGCCGGGGACGGCTGCTCAGCTCGCCCAGCCGCGCGTAGGCCCGGCGCAGCGCGGCCAGCTCCTCGTCCGTACGGTCGGCGGCGAGCACCGGCTCGTCCAGCTGCACCTCGGCCACCCCCGCCGCGGCGAGCCGTTCCAGCAGCTCGGCGTACGTCTCCAGCAGGCCGTCCAGCAGCCGCAGCGGCGCGAAGCCCGGCTCGGTGGACTTGGCCAGCAGCAGGAACGACAGCGGCCCGACCAGCACCGGCCGGGTCTCGACGCCCAGCCGCCGCGCCTCGGCGTACTCGGCCAGCGGCTTGCTCCAGTCGAGCCGGAACCGGGTCTCGGGGCCCAGCTCGGGAACCAGGTAGTGGTAGTTGGTGTCGAACCACTTGGTCATCTCCAGCGGCGCGACCCCCTCGGCGCCGCGGGCCATCGCGAAGTACGGATCCGCGACCCCGGAAAACCGCTCGGGCACCGCACCCACCAACGCGATCGCGTCCAACACCTGGTCATACAACGAGAACGTGTTGGACGGCACCCCATCCAACCCCGCCCCCGACAACTCCCGCCACACCCCTAGCCGCAAACCAGCGGCCGTCTCTCTCAGACCGGCGGCGTCCGTGCGCCCGGCCCAGTAATCCTCCGTCGCCCGCTTCAACTCGCGACGGCCCCCGATACGCGGGTACCCCAAAACGGTCGTGGTGACCTTGCTCATGGCGTCCTTCCCTCGGCTCATGCCATGCCGACCCACAGCCACGAGCGAGGACATGCGAAAGACGCATCCCAGGCCCTCCCACGAGGCCACGGATCACCGCACACCGGACGGCGCACGAGCGACTGGCAGGTCTTCGGACTCGCGGGCGTCCTACACACTTCCTACTGACCGTCGCTTCCCAGATGCACACACACCCAGTGCCAATGACGGCGTTCGTTCCCACTCACCGCTGCGGGGCAGTCCCGGAATCACACCGGGTTCCCTCTTACGACTCCCGGCACCACCACGGCCCCGGGAGAACCAACCGCGCCACGAGCATAACCCGCCCCCACCCTCCGGCAGAGCCACCACCCGCCTCCCCCGGAAAGCACGGATCACCACGAGGTATCAAGACTCCCGGGGCAACGACCGGCAAACGCGCTCAGACGGCACCGGCCAGGTCGCGCATGTGCGGCTACCGGGAGCTGCGGAGCGAACTGGTCCACGACACGAGCGACGACCCGATCACCGGGGAATGGCAACCGACCCTGACCCCTGAGGAGTGGCTGGCCGTACGGGACATCCTCGACAGCCCGCAAGGGACACACCGTCAAGCGGGGCGGCGCCGTAGGTGCTCCCCTCCCCTTGGACTACCGAGAGCATCGCTACCTGCTGAACGGTGTGCTGCGCTGCGGTCGTCCCGTCGAGGGCGGGGGCGTGTGCAACGTACCGCTGAGGACCAGGAAGACGAAGGACGGCAAGCGACACATCTACTTCTGTCCCGGTCAGGACGTGGGCGGCTGCGGCGGAGTCGCGCGACGCGGGGATCTGGTCGACTTCGCCATCTCGGAACTCGTGCTCGGTCAGATGGAACTCGCCCAGTACACGGACGTGGACGACGCTCCGCTGTGGACCAGGGAAGAGGAACTCAGCGACGTGGAGGAGCAACTGGAGGAACTGACCCGGCAGTGGCGGGCGCGGAACATCTCCAACAACCTCTACTTCCGCAACGCCGCCGACCTGGAAAGCGACATCGCCCGGTTGCGGGCGGAGAAGAACAAGATCACGGGACGGGCGGAACGCCAGCGGGCGAGCATGGTCACCGACATCAAGGAGATCCGGCGGCGCTGGTACCTCCCGGAAGCGGAGGGTGGACTACCGCTGTCCCGGAAGAGGGCGCACGTCCGGGAGATGCTGCACGCGGTGATCGTGTATCCGGCGGGCAAGGGGCGGGCCACCTTCGACCCCGACCTCCTCGAACCGGTGTGGATGGAGTAAGACGTCCTGGGACGTCCTCGCCTCCAAGGGAGCTGAGCACCTGACCGACAGGTGACAGCTCCCTTACTTGTTGCCCCTGACGATCAGATGCAGCCGTACGCAGCCGGACGTCAGTGGACGCAGCCGGACGCCACCGGACGACAGGGGACGGCTCGAAGGACGTCCCGGCGGAAATTCCCGCACGCATAATTTCCCGGTCACCGTGGCAAAATGACCATAGATAATTTCCCCCGTCTTTCGGGAAGCAGCGAGAGACCAGACGCGACACATTCGAGCGCAGTACGCCACCGGGCACCATGAAGACGAGAGCCGTTCCGCTGGGGGGACCCGGCCAGCGGTAGGCCAGCAGTACAGGCAGCGCTCACTGGTTCACCGTCGCGCGACCTCGACACTCCATCAATCTCGCTGACGAGTGCCGTTCCTGCGCAGTCATGTCTTTTCCGTATGCCTGCCGATGGCACCTGCCTTTTCCCGAAATGGCGTGGGAACTCCGCAGAGAGAAGGGAGTCCTTTGGTACCTCCCGAACTGGTACCGCACGCCGCGCTTGTACGGGAGTGGTCCAAGCGCAAGATCGCCGAGTCGCCTCGGTGGTCACCCGAGAAATGGCGGCGCATCGCCGCCATCCACGGCATCGAGCTGGCCGACGGGCCGACTCGCGCCGAACCCCCGTCCCTCGAAGCCGAGAGGGGGGCCGCGTGAACCCGGCCCCCTCCTTCGCCCCTGACATCCTGGCCGCCCTGCAACGCGCGACCATGCCCGACTTCGCCCGGTGGCAACGCATGGTCTACGCCACGGGCGGCTGTGCCCAACCGGTCCGCCTGCACGGGGAACGCCTGACCTTCGACGGCGCGACCGGTGAGATCCTCGACGTCTACCGAACGGCCGACGAACCGACCGGGTTCCTACTCACCGCCTGCGGCAACCGTCGCGCCTCCCGATGCGCGGCCTGCTCGGCGGTCTACAAAGACGACACCTACCACCTCATCATCTCCGGCCTACGCGGCGGCAAGGGCGTCCCCGAAGACGTGGGCGGCCACCCCCGGGTGTTCGCCACCTTCACCGCTCCCTCCTTCGGCGCGGTCCACGCTCACCGCACAGGCAAGGACGGCAAGACCCTGCCCTGCCGTCCCCGGCGCGACTCCCCCACCTGCCCCCATGGCCGATACGAGGGCTGCGGCAGACGCCATGACCGCGATGACCCGCAAGCAGGGCAACCGCTCTGCGTGGACTGCTACGACTACCAGGGCGCGGTCTTGTGGAACGCTCACGCGGGAGAGCTGTGGCGCCGCTTCACCCAGGCACTCCCCGCTGTCCTGGCCCGGCAGCTCGGCGTGCCTCGTGCTCACCTGCGGGAGGTGCTGCGCCTGTCGTATGCCAAGGTCGCCGAGTACCAAGCGCGCGGCCTGGTCCACTTCCACGCGGTGATCCGCCTCGACGGCCCGGACGGTCCTGCCTCCCCTCCCCCGGACTGGGCAACCGTCCCGCTGCTGGACACCGCGATCCGGCAAGCCGCCGAACAGATCGTGGTGCCTGCCTCTAAACAGTCGCCGGATGCTCCTCCCCCGGTTCTGCTGCGCTGGGGTGACCAACTCGACGTGCGACCGGTCTACCTCTCCACCGACCTGGACGGTGTGAGTGATCAGCGGGTGGCGTCGTACGTGGCCAAGTACGCGACCAAGGGCGCCGAGTCGGCGGGCACGGTGGACCGACGCATCCGTGACGCTCGGGACATCCCCCGACTCGACGCGACCGAACACGCCCGACGCATGATCCTGACCTGCTTCACCCTGAACCGTCTGCCTCAATACCGGCTGCTCCCACTACGGCATTGGTCGCACATGCTAGGCTACCGGGGCCACTTCTCCACCAAGAGCCGTTACTACTCCACGACTCTCGGCGAGCTCCGCCGGACCCGTGCCGACTACCGGGCCGCGCAAGCTCGGATGATCCTCGGCCTGCCCGATCCTGCCGAAGAGACCACGCTCACCCTGTCTGAGTGGCGCTACGCCGGAAGCGGCCACCGACACGGCGAACCCTTCTGGGCGGAGCTGGCTCGACAATGCATTACTACCGCTCGCCGAATGGCTCGTGAGCGTGATCATCTGGGCTCCGGCTGACATCTGTCTTCAGCCATGCACGGAACGCTTCGCTTTCTACGACTTGGTGAGGACGTACAGCAGCGCGGCCATGCTGGTGCCGCTCACGATGTCGCCCTTGCCGACCAGGTCGCCGATGTCGGTGAGGGGGACCCACTCGATGCGCTCGGCCTCCCACGTCTCGGTCGGCGGGCCGATGTAGGTGGCGCTGTCGGCACGGAAGATGTGGTGGACCGAGTCGGAGATGCCGTTGGTCGGCTGGACGCACAGCAGCGGGCGCAACGACACGGGCCGCCATCCGGTCTCCTCCTCGACTTCCCGCGCGGCGGCGGCGATCGGTTCCTCATCGTCCTCGATCTTGCCGATGGGGATCTCCCAACCCCAGGAGTCGGTGATGAAGCGGTGCCGCCAGATCAGCAGCACCCGGTGCCGATCGTCGGTGACGACGGCCCCGGCTCCTGGCGCGGTACGGATCAGCCGGTGGTCCAGGTGCCTGCCGTCGGGAAGCTCCACATCCGCCACCCGGACATCAAGCCACCGGTCGGTGTAGAGAGGTTCTTCGGAGTGGACCTGCCAGCGCATGCGGCGTGCTCCCAGCGTGGTTACCTGATTTCGGCACCACGCTACAAGGGCACGCGTGCCTGCTGGTGCGCCCGCGTCAGAAACTCATCGACCACGCGGGCGTCGAAGGGCCGTAGAGCGTCGGCCACCATGGCGACCCGTTCGGCGATGCGTTCGGACTCCATGCCCTGTGCGCGGTCGAGCATCATCTCAGCGGTAGTGACGGCCTGATCCAGGTCGCCGCGTTCAGTCAGGACAAGGGCGAGAGTCGCCAACCGGTGAGTCTGGCCGCGCAGATGGCAGGTATCGGCGGAACGAAGCGCTTCCTCGGCATAGGTTTGAGCGGCCATGAGGTCACCAAGCCGTCGCAGAGCTTCCGCGTGCTGGCACTCCAGCAAGCCCGGCTGCACGTATCCGGTTTCGGGTGGCTCGTTGTCGTGGCGGATTTGAGCGGCAGTGGCCTCCGAACGGCGCAGGTGCGCATGACAGCTCGCCCGATCTCCCATTCGCGCGTATGCCTTGGCTTGGAGCGTGTGTAGGTCAGTGACCAGGGCTGGACTCAGGTGACCACGCGCGCCGCGCAACGCGGTCTCGGCGTACTGGAGGACGTACCGGTATTTCGCCCGGGACATGGCCTGATTCGCCAGCAGGGCGACCACGTAACCCCCGAACGCCAGGTTCCCTGATGCTTTGGCCATCCGCAGGGCGTGGAACAGGTAGCGCTGAGAAAGTGCCTGGCGGTCGGAGTCGTAGGCACAGATGCCCGCGAGCGCGACCAAGCCACCGGCTGCCCGAAACAGCTCCCGGCCGGTGCGGTCGTCATGACCGCCCTTCAGCAGGGGTGTCACGTTGGCGTTGAGGAAGGCCACGATGCGTGGACGTACCGGCACGCCGCCAACCCGGCGGTACATCTGTTCGTAGCGGTTGCGCGCGTCCTTGAGGATTTGGACGTCATTCATACTCACGGCGCGTGGGCCTCGGTGGGAGACGTCCAGCTCGTGAGGAGGGTTCTCCCACTCGAAGACAGGCGCCACGGCGGCCGGTCCGTCGATCATCAAAGCACCCGTCAGGAAGACCTTGTTGCTGAGATCCCCACGCCACAACGCGACGGCCTGATCAACTGCTCGCGGCAAATCCGGTTCGTCGTGGCCTGTTCCGGTCCGCACCATGCCGATGTCCGTGAGCGACAGGGACCGACGGACCTTGTCCCCGATGATCTCGCAGATGATTTCCGGTACGTCTCCTCTGGGGATCGCCCGGTCTCTGATCCATCGGGCGACAGCGGTGTGGTCGTAACGGGTCGGGCGTCGGGCGGTGGATGTGGCCTTGTTGATGCGCGTGGCGAGCCCGGAGTGTGAGATCCCCGCCTCGGCGAGCAGAGCGTCAAGCAGGATGTTCGGCTCGCTCATGGACCTGCCTTCCGTGGGCTGCCGCTCTTGCACGGAGTGTAAACAGGCTCGCGTGTTCCGGACAGGTCATCTACTCAGGGTGACTGTCACGACTGGATCGCTTTCACACGGGGTGTGAACCGGCTCCCATATCCACGGTCGATCACACGCTTATGCTCCCTCGGCCACGGGCGGTCCACTGGGTACATGAATCCGTCGATGACCGGTATGGATCTTGCCGCGCTGACTCCTGTCGACGCGGCCGAGGAGCTTCGGACCGAACTGGGACGGCTGGGCATCAAGGCTGACGTTCATGACGGGTACGGCCTGGCACTGGTGTCGGTCTGGGTGGGGTTGGTCGTCTGGTGCAAGGACGATCGTTACTGGTGGCGTACCGGCTGGGACGCCCGACGTCACCGGCCCGTCTACGCCTGGCACCCGGCGATGGACGCTGTCCGGGCCGCTCGCCGGATCGCGTTTCGCTATGCGGAACTGCGTGAGATTCATCCCCCGTCCGAGCTGGCGGCGGGGGCGCGTTGTGATCCTGCTTGACGAGTGCGTGAGCCCGCACGTGGCCATGGTTCAGCGGGATCACGTACGGCTGGAATGGCGGCAACCGTACGCGGACTCGGTGCTTGAGCGGGCTCGCCCGGTGCTGTGGACCTGCCTGTGCCGCGCCACGGCCTACGAACTGTACGAGGGTGGCGGGCAGGCTTTCATTCGGCGAACCGTCCAACTCGATCGCAGTCCCGAAGTCCATGACACCTTCATCTATTCGATCAGTGAAGCTCGGGCCGTCTGGACAGGGCTCCTGTCTGGAAGTGCCCGTTAGACGGCGTGGTGGCGTGAGATCTGGAGGGACTCACGCCACCACGCCTGCCAGAAATACACTGATCGCAGCCCGGCGAACCATGTGCGGGAGTGGAGACGGCCGGCGCCAATGCGAAGCACCCCAAAGGGGCCGCGTAGCGGTTGGGGCCGGCGGTCGCAGCGGGCGAAACTTCTAAACTTCCCCGAGATACAGCAGTAAGACGTTATGATCTCAAAATGCCCGACACTTCGAACCACAACGATGCCCGGATCAAGCGATGGCAGCGTCTCCTGGAAACTCGGGCACCAGTTCAGGTTGAATCTATTAAGATTTTCGAATCGGATGTCTTTGAACCACAAGTGATCGAGCTTAATCGGGCAACGGCTGTTGTCGGCTCTCACGGCACCGGAAAGACAGTCTTACTGCGCTTAATAGAAGCTTCTTTGGGCTACTTAATCCCAAGTTACTCACCACCACTATTTGTCGACACTCTATATGGGGACAGAGCTAGCAGCGCACTAAAGTCTATAGTTGAAATAACCGTGAGGAAACTTAATTCTAGGGTAACACGGACTATAGATTTGACGTGGCCAGCAAAACGTCGCCACGAAATATGGAAGGATGACTTTGGCGGCAATTCAATAGCTATCTACAATAGCGCAATTAGCGCTTTCGGTGAATTGCAAATATTGTACGATGACTATCCGCGCAACGGCAGTTTTGTTTCCAAAGAGCGCTCCATCTATCAATTAAGTCGCGTAGATCTCGACGGCATAAGAAATATACTTGGGCGTAACTATGATCAAGTTACCGTTAATCCTGTTGTCATCTCAGAAGGCACTGCTGATACGCACGAAGAGTGCTGCCCCTATGTAATAGCAACCAGCGGCGATCATATTATAGACAGTGGGAAAATGAGCCTTGGAGAAATTTGGGTTCACTATGTTTTAAACTGGACGATGACAACATATTTAGAACCCGGGGATTTGATCATGGTGGATGAGCCCGAGAGCTTCCTTTCCAGCATGGGTCAGCGACCCATGATTGACGAAATCGCAAGGCGAACACTTGCAAAAGAAGCACAACTGCTTGTGGCAACACATTCACCTGAAGTCCTGGGTCGCTTCCCACTTGAAAATATTAGAATGTGCGTCAGGAATGGACAAAAGATCAGAGTAATCACACCGAATTCTAGAGCTCAAATAAGAGATTCCGTTGGCATCGAAACACCAGTAAAGGCTTTCGTCTTAGTGGAGGACGAGTTCGCGAAGACCTTATTTCAGTCCTTGTGCGGAGAGCTAGCACCTTGGTTATTGCGTGAGTTGGAGATAATTTCCGCTGGAAGCGCCTCCGAAGTACTATCTGGAATACGCGTATTCGCACGATCTTCCCAATTCAAATCATTTGCAATCCTAGACGGAGATCAAAGAGATTCGTCGCTGGCAAAAAAGTCCAGCGACCTTAAAATCCTCTTTTTACCTGGCAGCCAAGAGCCGGAGGACGAGCTTTTAAACAATGCGACTTTAGAGTTGGAATGGCTATCTGAAATACTTGCTAGGTCTGTTGACCACCTCCTTTCCGCCATTTCTGACTGTTCCAACCTCGACCATCAATACAAATTGAAGTTTTTGGCAACGCGCCTGGGTCATCATGAAGCTTTTTTGATTCACAGCTTAATTCGCGCATGGCTCCGCAATCCGCAGGTCAAGCAAGAAGCAGATAGCATAATCGCTACGATTGAAGGTGCAAGCCTCTAGGATTAGAATCTGAATGTTAAGCACTGAGAGTCGACAGAAACACACAGTACCTTCGGATTACAGAGCTGACGATACGGCATAGAAAAATGCTTGCATCGCTTGCGTTGCCATAGTCATTCGATGGCAAGTCCCGACGAAGGAGGGACGCGGCAGCCGATCGCCCGACTGAGCGCGGTGATATTCGAAGTGAGCGATCGTCACGGCCTTCGTGCTTACGGCCCCTCATAGGGGAAATGAGGATTTAAAGGCAAACTCACAGTTCGATGAGCCTGTAATACTGGCTGTTGTCGAGGAAAATGCAGTGAACCTTCGGTTGTGCCGAATATCCCAGCTGTTTGCTGCAGCGGTAAGTGGCTGGTGATAGCGCGTTGACGGTCGGCGAGCACATTCGGTACGGCGGGCAGGCTGGTGTGGCGGGCGGCGGGGTCCGGCCACCCGCGCCGGGCGGGCGCGGGACGGGACCGGCCTCCAGGCCGCATGCCCGGCCCCGATGTCCGTCCGGCGCGGGTGGGCGTGCCCCGCCGTGCAACGGCGCGAAGCGCTGACGCCTTAGTTCTACCTGAAGCCGCCAGTGACAATCAGATGATCGTCTCAGAGAATCCGAGAGATACCGAGAACATTGAAATCCATTCATTTAGCATCAGAATTCGGCATCCAAAATGCCAATCTCCTCACAAACAGAAAGATGCAGCTCCGATGAAATTTCAGAAAGTTCCTCCGAAATATCACGTTCAGTCAGTTCTACGAAAGAAGGACAAGGGCTTTCAAAGATTTCATCAGACCAATCGGCGACATGACATATGATCGTTCCGGCAATTTCGGGCACCTTGGTATTTTCCCAGACTAACTTAAAACTTATAGACGAAACCATGGCGTCCGCAAATCGTTCGATTGATTCTCTTCTGAGCTCTGCGATTTTTTCGGCGGAGGAATTCGCTTTCGCCTTCGCGGCGCCGAGCGCTTGTGTGGAAAAAACCCAAGCAGCGAAGTTTGCCCTGAACTCCTGATAGGAAGAGGCCAGCGCGATCTGATCAGATCTCCCTCCAAAATTAAACAAAAGCGGGTTAAGGTTGGCCTTGTATTGCCGCATAGCCTTGCGATCGAGAGGGTTATTTGGGTCGTCGAATCGTGTGTGGCAGTTTGGACATAGGGCGATTAAGTTTTTGAATTCATGCTTTCTTGCTTTTGCCCACGGGATGATATGTGCGATCTCTACCGGCGTGGCACGGCAGGTCGGGATTGCGCAGCGATGGCCAGCCTCGATGAGGACGCGTCGTCGTAGATCACGGGGTATAGCAGGTCGCTTCGTGCTCATAACCGCATGCTAACGATGCACACCGACAGCAAAGGAGGCAACGCTAACCAGGTGAGGTCGGCGGAACAGCTTTGGGTGAGGCTGCCATGAGGTAGGAGATTAAGGTCCGTACTCTAACCGCAAATCGGACTTACTAAATGACTAAACGCGGGCAGGTCCTTGAGCTTTAGCTGTCCGGCTACCAAGCGGGATAGCGCGTGGGTGGCGCTGGTCGCGACCGGCCGAAGAGCCGCAGCGCGGCCAGCGACCGCCCGACGCGCGCAGGCCGCCGCAGGCGGACTGCCTTGACCCTGTAATGAAAGTCCTCGCGGATCGACCCGCCAACGCGATCTCGATCATGTAACTCAGGGACCTACATGGCCGGTTGCCCAGACGTCCCGGCAGCTCAGAGCATCGATCGCTCAATGAGCTGCTACGCCGACCGCTCCCCCGTGAATAGTTGCCTTTGCGACTGAACTAGTGGTAGTTGGTGTCGAACCACTTGGTCATCTCCAGCGGCGCGACCCCCTCGGCGCCGCGGGCCATCGCGAAGTACGGGTCCGCGACCCCGGAAAACCGCTCGGGCACCGCACCCACCAACGCGATCGCGTCCAACACCTGGTCATACAACGAGAACGTGTTGGACGGCACCCCATCCAACCCCGCCCCCGACAACTCCCGCCACACCCCTAGCCGCAAACCAGCGGCCGTCTCTCTCAGACCGGCGGCGTCCGTGCGCCCGGCCCAGTAATCCTCCGTCGCCCGCTTCAACTCGCGACGGCCCCCGATACGCGGGTACCCCAAAACGGTCGTGGTGACCTTGCTCATGGCGTCCTTCCCTCGGCTCATGCCATGCCGACCCACAGCCACGAGCGAGGACATGCGAAAGACGCATCCCAGGCCCTCCCACGAGGCCACGGATCACCGCACACCGGACGGCGCACGAGCGACTGGCAGGTCTTCGGACTCGCGGGCGTCCTACACACTTCCTACTGACCGTCGCTTCCCAGATGCACACACACCCAGTGCCAATGACGGCGTTCGTTCCCACTCACCGCTGCGGGGCAGTCCCGGAATCACACCGGGTTCCCTCTTACGACTCCCGGCACCACCACGGCCCCGGGAGAACCAACCGCGCCACGAGCATAACCCGCCTGCCGAAGAGATCACGCTCCCCCTGGCCGAGCAGCGCTACGCCGGAAGCGGCCACTGACAACTGAGCCGGCACGGCAACGCATCACCACTGTCCGCAAGGCCGCCAAAGAACGGGCTCATCGTGAAGTGGAGGGACTTCATAAAGATGCGTTCCAGGCACCCGGAAGCCGTCTTCGCTCTTCCGTACCGGATCCGGGGGAGTTGATCTAGGCTTGACCGCATGACTGGCTACCTTCAGGTTTCCACCACAGCGGACAGCCGTGATGCGGCGATGAATCTTCTCAGATCTGCCATCCGTGCGAAATTGGCAGCATCGGGCCAAGTCCTCGGACCTGCACAGTCTGTTTTCTGGCATGAGGGGAAAACGGGCGAAGGGGAAGAGTGGCAGATCTTCCTGAGGACGACCGTGGAGCGCTACCCGGACCTGGAATCACATTTGATATCCGAGCATCCGTGGAACAATCCCGAGGTGACCTTCACATCGATCGACGGTGGTTCGACCCCTTACTTGGAATGGCTGAGCAAGAAGACGGCGCCCCCTCCTGGACAGGACTGAATCTGCAACCCATCACCACTGTCCGCAGGATTCCGAAAGAACGGGCACGCCATGAGACCCGATGTCATACGGCGGGTGATGACGCTTCAGGGGAAATCATGGATTGCAGGTGTTCGCGCGCCTGCCGTACCTCCGGGGTGGCGTTCCATTTGAGGGACGCTCGGAGTATTTCGTGAACCCGTTTGTTGACTCTCGCCGAAGCGACGAACGGGAGCGCTCGCGCCAGTTCGTTCATCCGATCGGCTGCGAAAGACAGGTCGGAAGCCCTCAGCGCCGTTTGTATCTGCCGTCCCAGGTACTGTGCTCGGAAAAGCGGTGACCATTGCCCGATCGTGCTGGCCGCTTCGTTCAGCAGTGTTCCGGCTTCCCCGTACTCGCGAAGGTGGCTCAGCCCTATGCCGACGTCACCCGCCAAGGCGGCCTCTCCGAAGGGGGAAAGCCCTCCGACGTTGAGCGCGCGATCAAGCGCGTTCCGGGACGCTGCTTTCTGCTCCGGTATGAGCGCAAGGGAGCGCCCAAGGCGCATGTTCAAAGATGCCTGCTGGCTGCTGGTGATGTCCGGGACCAGTAGTCCTCGCTGGGCGTAGGTGACTCCTCGGGCGTGATCACCTCGGTAGAGACTGACCCGGCTCAGGCTGTCGTACGCGCGGGCCTGGCTCTTGAAGTCCTGGGCTCGGAGTGCGAGGTCAAGCGCGATTCCACCGGTCCGGTCGGCCTGGGCAAGCTTGCCTGCGTCATACAGAACGAGGGTGACCTGATACATGAGTTCAGAAACCGCTTTTTGCAGGGGCTGCTCGCTGACGTCTTTCAATACTCTGTCAACGTGCTGCATGTGACTTGACGCACGCGACATGAGGGGAATTCCGCCAAGTTCATAGCGGCTGCGAGCAAGTGACGTAGCCAACGTGTTCACATAGTTGGGGTCTTGATAGGGATTCGCACTGGTAGAAGGAACGAAGATAACGGATGCGGCGGCTGCCAGAAATTCCCTGCGTTCCACGGACTCCTCCACTTTGGGCGATATGCGTATTTCCCAGCCCACGCGCGCCAGCAGGTTGATGGCCTTCGCCATGCCGGTGTCCTTCTGACCTCGGGACACCTCGGAGACCCATGCCTGAGAAACACCTAGCTCACGGGCGAGATCGGTCTGGGTCCACCCTCGCTGCTCCATGATCGCTTTAAGGGCATCTGGGAAAGTCCGCACATCCACCGAGTGAGCGTATCGCTGTGAGCGATCTTTCCCCTAGCACTCCTATCGCTGTAAGCGATGCCCTTGCCGGTGCTCTCAGAAACGGGTCGGAACCATGAGGGCCCCAAAGAGCGCGCACCTGTGAGAGGAAAGGCGGGTGTTATGAGAGTGACGCAAGGCGAAACAGAGAGGCAGAGCGAAAGTCAGGGTGGCGACGAGTGCGGCGAGGTGATCACCGACGCCACAGCGGAAAGCCAGGACAGGGCTCTGGCCGTCGTGCACCGACTTCTCACCGAGCACGGCATTCGTGCCCACCGCCACAACACGATCAGCCTCGGACTCTACGGCAACCATGTGGACCTCCCCACCTGGCCGAACCGACCTGACTCCCGGACGTGGGTGAAGCGACACCCGCCGGAACTCGCGGTGATCGGGCCCCAAGGCCGGCGCGATGTCACGGTGACCATGGAGTCACGCTCGGGGTGCTACCTGGTGTCCATCCGCAACGGCCCTGATCTTCAGGCTGTCGGACAGGAACAGCCGGGAAAGGTGGTTGACCTGATCCTGGCCGCTCGTGGGATGTGACCGTGTACGGCTGGGTCATCCTGGGCGATGCGGCCACGAAGCGCGTCAACGGCCAAGAGATCGTCATCACTGCGGGGAGGTCGGGCGACCTCGGGGCGGCCATCAGGGCTTGGGAGGACAACGAGCATCACCGGATGGTGTACGAACTGGGAAACCTCGGTCGCCTGGTCAATGACGCGTTGGACCGGCTACGACAGGCCGGGGACACCTGATAGCGAAGGCGAAGGTAGGTCGCTCTCGCTGTTGGTAACCATGTCATCCGGCGGCAACCCGACCCGAAGCACAGGGCCGCCAGGCCCGCGCGTCGGAAGCGGGACGGCAGAGGTGTCACTCCCACCATTCGAGCGTTCCTGATGAACACGAGCGGAGCGGGCGGCAGTGCGTTCACGGTCGGCGCGGTGTTCGGTACGGCGGGCGGGCCGGTGCGGCGGGCGGCGGGGTCCGGCCGTCCGCGCTGGGTTGAATCGAGGCCGGCGCACGTCAACACGAACGCCTATGAGGGCGGTTCGTGAAGGACAGCTGAAGTTCGCCGTTGCCACACGGACGAGATCGGGAAAATCCCGCTCCGCAGCGATCTGGAGGCCTTTTCACAATTAATGCGAGGCTCTCCTCGAATTGTTCTGATTCGCTTGGCGACCGGCCATTGACAACGCAGCCGGTGGCCAGGTCCACCGGGTGAACCTCAGGGTCGGCACGAGCAAGCGCGCGCCTGACGGCCTTCGAACGCCGCCCGCCGGTGACCGGGCTCGCGCTCGACGTGCGGCGGGGGTCTGTCTCCCCTCGCGACAAGCGGCGTAACCGGTTGCCGCGGTGCCCATCACCGTGGCCGCGACCGTCGACGGCCCACGCCGGTGTCGAGATGAACCGTCGATTCGACATGCTCGAATTCCCGGTTGGGAATCCGTCGATCAGCCAGGAAAGTTCACGAATCGAAACCCTTGACAAAGGGTCTCGCATTTATCAAGGCTGTGGTCAGTACCAAATCGAAGAGGATTCGAGTTATTCGAATGGCGACGACAGAAATGCCGACGACGAGGAAATCGTCGAGTACGACCAAGGCGTTCGAGCCGCTGGGGACGGTGGCGTCCGCCGGCACAGCTTCACAACCCTCGTCGGCCAGGACGTGACGGCCGCCCTGGTCGACGGCTCGACCGGAAGCACGCTGACGAGTGCGACTCACAGGTGACGCGTACGTCTCGCGCGAACTCCCGGCACCCGTCGAGTCCGGTGCGACCGCGACGCTCGTGCTCACCGATGGTGGCGGGAAGGAGTTGCCGCGCGCGAGCGTGACCGACGAGTGAACCCAACCAGCGCACATCGGCACCCGTGACGGGGGTCGCGCCTCACGCGCGGCCCCGAGGCCCGGAGCGGCACGAACGGACGCCTTGCTCAATGAAGAAGGAAGCGCAATGAAAGCAACAACTCGCAATCGCAGACGTCGCTCGGCCGTGGCGGCCCTGGGCGTGGTCACCCTGGGGGCATCTCTGCTCCTCGCCGCGACACCGACCACCGCGATGTCGGCCACCGCGATGTCGGCCACCGCGACGCCGTCCGCCGCGGACGGGCCCAGCGCCTCGATCATCTTGGGCGAGGTCAACGAGGAGAACGGTCTCCGCCAGATCGAGCAGGGTGACGGCACGACCGCACCCGTGACGGTCGGCGGGCGGAGCGCGCGCAAGACCGTGCAGACCTCGGCACCGGCGCAGCACATGTACTTCCAGGTCGACGACGCGGTCGCCTTCGATGGCGCCTTCGTCGCGTGCCTGCAGGTCGAGTACTTCGACGAGGGCGGGGCCACGTTCCGCGTCCAGTACGACTCGACCAGCAGCGCGTACGCCGGGACGGGTTCGGTGAACCGCACCGGGTCGAACACGTGGAAGACGGCGGGCTTCGAGCTGATGGACGCCCGGTTCGCCAACCGCGAGAACGGCGGCGCCGACTTCCGCGTCGAGGCGGGCACGACCGGGGTGACCTTCAACAACGTGAAGTTGACGATCATTCAGGACGACGACGGCGTGACCCCGCCGTGCGCGGCCGCCGATCCCGAGCCGGAACCCACCCCCATCCGCTGGCGGCTCAAGTACGACGAGCCGTTCGAGAAGAAGATCCGCACCGAGGCGAGCCCGTGGGTGCTCGACGACTACAGCGAGCCGGTCGACGACTTCAACGACGACAACGGCGACCTCTACCGCCTTCAGCTCGGTCCGAAGTTCGACGCGGCGATGGCGACCATGCGGACCTACCGGCAGGAGACCGAGTTCGGCAAGGACGGCTGGCTCACGGCGTCCCTCTCCACGCGCGAGAGCGGCGGGCGGGTCGACGACAGCTACACCGACGCCGCCGAACGTCCGTCGATCAAGACGGAGAAGCTGGAGACCGCAGGCGCCGTCGCCAAGATCGCCGTGCCTCACTACACAGGTGGCGCGATCATCCGCAACACCGAGCCGCTGCCGAAGTACTACCGCATCGAGTACGACCTCAAGACGCTCGACTTCGGCGGCTTGCGTAACGGCTCGCTGTTCTACGACGGCAAGTACAACGGGTACACCCTCGGGGAGTGCAAGACGTTCTACCCCTGGGTCGGCGACCCGAACGACATCGACCCGGCCGACCCCTGCGCCACCCGCTCCGTGCGGGAGGACAGCAACGAGGCGTACAACGCGTTCCACTTCATGTCGATCCTGGACTTCCCGGCGATGCCCCGGAACCTGGCGATGTACCACTGGCACCGCAAGGTGCTCATGGACCAGTTCAGCCCGGCCCCGTCCCGGAACACGAACGGCTACGACGTCTGCAACTCGCTGACCGGCGAGAAGTACCCCTGGGACACGAGCAACCGCACCACGGTGAACATGCTCTACTTCACGGGTTCGCTCGGTCAGTCGCAGACGTTCGTGACGAGCTGCGACCGCCGGCCGGTCTCCGGCGTGCAGAAGTCGGCCGTGGAGCTGCGGCCCGAGCTGATGCCCCACAAGGACTACGCGTTCGCCATCGAGCGCACCGAGGCGGGTTACACGCTAGAGGTGAGCGGCGTCTTCAAGAACGTCGGCAAGCAGACCTACCGGTTCACCCGGGGCTTCATCGACGACGACGCCGGCGTGATCGGGGCGAACGTCCCGATCTTCCACTACAACGTGGACGCCGAGGAGTACGGCGGCCAGTTCAACACGTCGCACACCGCGCAGGGCGCGTTCGGCTCCAAGACGTGGGACAACCAGTGGCCGGCCGGCTCGGCCTACCCCGACTACTTCGTCATCGGTGAGCCGTACACGAACGTCGGTGAGGGCCAGGCCCGCATCGACAACATCCGGCTGTACGTGCCGAAGAAGTAGGCACGGGAAGGTCGCGTTCGAACTGACGCGGCCGCGCCCCTGGGACCTCAGACCGCACCCAGGGGCGCGGCCCGCGCTCCGAATTCACGCGATCCCTCATTTCGAGTCTTCGGTCAGTTCGAATCATCGTCAACCGAAGTTGCGTCGACAGTCTGACCAGAGAGGCCCCCTGTCCAGGAAGCCGTCACCCTCTACCAGGAGCCGGCGCGATCTGAGCCCGGGCCGTACAGCGCTACGTACGAAAGGCTGACGGGGAAACATGCGGTCGTGGCGCCGATGCCGAACCCGGGTGCTGGCCGGGCGGGAGTGTCGCCGTTACGTAGGCGCGCCAACGCCCGCAGCGCCTGCCGACCAGCGGGAAGGCGACGCCACCGCGACCGCGGCGCCGGTCGGCGAACGTGGATCGGCCCGGCCAGGTGATCGAGGCTGCGGGTGGACAGCGAGATCGACGACGGATGGGACGGCATGCGAGAGGCTCCCGGGGAAGAGCATCGGATCTTGGTCGGCCGCTGTCGGTGTCCCAGCTCGTACACCCCTCCTGACCAGCACCATCAAGTCTGATCGTCAGTAATGTGTGGGGGTGACGACGAAGGCGTACGCGGCGCTTCTCCGGGGCATCAACGTGAGCGGCCACAAGAAGGTCCCGATGGCCGAGTTGCGGGCGCTGCTCACCGAGCTCGGCCACGGCGACGTACGCACCTATCTGCAGAGCGGCAATGCCGTCTTCACCAGTGCACAGGGCGACGAGAAGGCGCTCGCGGCGGAGCTGGAGCGTGCCATCGAGAAGCGGTTCGGCTTCGGCGTCGACGTCCTGGTGCGTGATCACGCGTATCTGAAGGCGGTGGCCGACGGCTGCCCGTTCCCCGCGGCTTCGCTCGAAGGCAGGCAGCTGCACGTCACGTACTTCTCCGAGCCGGTCACCGCGTCGCACCTGGCCTCCATCGACGCGGCGAGGCACCTTCCCGACGAGTTCCGGCTCGGCGACCGTGCGCTCTACCTCTACGTCCCGGACGGCCTGGGCCGCTCCAAGCTCGCGGAAGCCCTGATGAAATCGCCTCCCAACGGCGTCGTCGCCACCACCCGCAACTGGAACACCGTCACCAAGCTGGTGGAGCTGACCCAGATCCAGCCCGCCTGACTATCGCTGTGAGTGGTGCGGCCGGGTCGGACCTCGGTGAAGCCGTGGTCACGGGCGATGTCGATGAGAACGCGGGCGAGCTCGGTGCGCGCCGTGGCGTGAGGGGATACACGTCGTGGCGTGAGGAGACGCACACCGTGGCGTGATGGGTCAGGCCGAGCACCTCGGCGACCGTTCCCGGGGTGGCGCGGCGCAGCACCGGACCGTGTCAGGCTCCGCTCTTGCCGACCAGGGCGATCAGCTCGGCCGCGGCCGTTCCGGAGGAGGCCGGGTTCTGCCCGGTGACGAGCGGCCCGTCGGTCACCACGTACGACTCGAAGTCGCCCGCCTTGGAGAAGTCGGCGCCCTTGGCCACCAGCTCGTCCTCCACCAGGAAGGGCACCACTTTCGTCAGGCCCATGGCCTCTTCCTCGCTGTCGGTGAAGCCGGTCACCCTCCGCCCCGCCACCAGCGCGCGACCGTCCGGCCTCTTGGCATGGCGCAACACGCCCGGCGCGTGGCACACCAGAGCCAACGGCTTGCCCGAGGCGGCCATCCGCTCGATCAGCCTGATCGACGCCTCATCCTCGGCCAGGTCCCACAACGGGCCGTGCCCGCCCGGGTAGAAGACCGTGTCGAAGTCGTCGGCGGACACCGTGTCCAGCCGCACCGTCCCTTCCAGCTGGGCCTCGGCATCGGCATCGGCCTCGAACCGGCGGGTCTGGTCGGTCTTGAACTGCTCCTCATTGCTCTTCGGGTCCAACGGCGCCCGCCCGCCTTTCGGCGAGGCCAGCGTGATCTCCCACCCGGCGTCCTTGAAGCGGTAGTACGGCGCGGCAAGCTCCTCCAGCCAGAACCCGGTCTTGCGCCCGGTGTCACCCAGCTCGTCATGCGAGGTCAGCACGATCAAAACCCTCAAGGCCCGCTCCTCGTCTCGTTCCCGTACTTCAGCGTCAGTGGAGTGCATCACCTTGTCGCTCATGCCCAAACACGCGAGATGTGCACTTGACGAACACCGGCCAGAAAACGGAGCCCGTCCCCACGGCGGGGAAGCGCCCTTTCACCCACCGGGACGGAAGATCTCCGACAGCCCACCGCGGTTGCCGGGGGGCGGTCGGGAAACGACGTGGCGTCGTCGATCGAGTCGATCGACTCGTCGCGCGCCGCCACAGTCGTGCCGGGCGCGCGTCAGCGCGGACCCGTGAGCGGAACCGGTTCGGTCACCGCCGACAAGTCCCCCGCTCACCGGGATCACCTTTACGTGACGGCGGTGAGCGGACCGGGGATCGGCAGGGGCGAGGAGGTGTCACGAGAATGCGCGCAGCCCGAATATACGGATACCGGCGACCATTGCGAATCGAAGAGTTTCCATTCTCGAACGGGGTCCGGACGAGGTTCTCATCGCGGTCGGGGTCACGGGAATGTGTCGCAGCGACCACCGGCTCCTCGACGGCCGGTTTCCCTCGCATTCCCGGCCACGAGATGGCGGGCCACGTCGCTCGACCGGGCGCCGACGTTCCCGGGTCCGCCGGCTCGCCGGAAGGCGAGCCGGCGGTCATGGATCCGACCTGGGGTGACGAAACCCTCCGGCAGTGTTCGGGGCGCCTTTCCAACGACCTGCGCCGTCGGCTTGACAGCTCCTCGATAAAGCCGTCGCATTTCGGTTGCCGGCGAACCGGCACGGCTTTTATGCCCGATGATAATTCCCCGGCCCGTCGGCCCGAATTTTGAGTGTGACAAAAAGGTGAACGACCGTATTGAAAGTCCGGCCGTGGCGGCACACACTCTGCGTGGAGAAGGCCCACCCCCCAGCCTTTGGAGCCACAATGGACCGATCCGTAACCGGAATTCGCGGACGTAGAAAAACGATGATCCGGCGCCTCACGTCCGCCGTCGTCGCGATGCTCTCCGTGGCGTTCCTGTGCGTGCCGCCCGCCAGCGCCCTCGCGCTGCCGACACCGAAGGATCTGACCGCTTTCCTCGACCTCGAATGCTTCAAGACCAGCCCGTACCAGCCGCCCGCCGCCACGCTCACGCTGCGGCACATCAACCCGGTGCTCGCCAACCTGCCGGTCGAGACCGTCCTCCTCGGCCAGCGCGAGCAGCTGTGCGTCCCGGTCGCCAAGAACAACCAGATTCCGCCCTCGTCCGCCCTCAACTTCATCAGGTTCATCGACCTGGCCTGCTACAGGATCTCCGGCACCACTGTGACCACGGGCCTCGTGCTCAGCCACCTCAACCCGCTGTTCCAGAGCCTGCCGCGCACGCAGGTCTCCCTGAACACCCCGCAGCAGCTGTGCGTGCCGGTCATCAAGAACAACGTGAACCCACCCGCCGAGGTGCTGTCGCTCATCCGGCACATCGACCTCAAGTGCTACGGCATCACCCCCAACACCCCGCTGAACCAGCAGCTGTCCCTGCGCCAGCTCAACCCCGTCCTGACCCCGATCATCCCCACGCACGGCGCGGTGGTCCTCAACGCCCGCCAGCTGTGCGTCCCGGTGCAGAAGGCCGGTGACGTCATCCCGGACGAGGTGCTCAAGGTCGTCCGGTGGATCGACCTGGAGAAGTTCGACCTCTCCACCCCGGCCCTGCCCGCGGTCTCGCTCACCCTGCGGCACATCAACCCCGTCCTCGCCGGTCTCCCGATCGAGCAGGCCGTTCTCAGCGGCGCCAGCCAGATCGCCCTGCCGGTCGCCAAGAACGGCAACTTCCCCCCGGGCTGACCCTCCGGTGATCCTTCCGGTCCTCCCGGGCTGATCCCGTCGCCCCAGGGCCCCTCCGCCGATTCCGGTGGAGGGGCCCTTCCGCTGTGTGATCGAATACGGCTCCATGGACGACACGGCGCTGGAGGCGCTCGCGCGGCGGCTGGCACAGGTCCCCGGGGTGGTCGCGGTGGCGCTCGGCGGCAGCCGGGCCCGTGGCACGCACCGCCCGGACTCGGACATAGATCTGGGGCTGTACTACCGGGGCGGCCTGGACGTCACGGCGCTGCGGGCGCTGGCCGCGCGGGAGACCGGGGAGCCGACCGAGCTGACCGAGCCGGGTGGCTGGGGCCCCTGGGTCGACGGCGGCGGCTGGCTCACCGTCGACGGCCGGCGGGTCGACTGGATCTACCGTGACCTGAACCGCGTCCACCGGGTCTGGGCCGGCTGCCGGGAGGGCAACTACGAGGTCGGAGTCCAGGCGGGGCATCCGCTGGGCTTCTACTCCCACGCCTACGCCGGCGAGGTGGCCCTGTGCCGGGTGCTGGCCGATCCCACCGGAGAGCTCGCCGACCTGCGGGAACGTACCCGCGTCTACCCTGCGGCGCTGGGCGCCGCGCTCGTGGGCGGCCTGTGGGAGGCGGACTTCTCCGTGGCACTCGCGCGGTACGGGGCGGCCGGCACCGACCCCGGGTCCGGTGGAACCGGTTCGGCTGACGCCCATGCCCGCCGCGTTCGGATGTCCTCCCGGACGGTCCGCCCGGCAGGCACGGATATTCGCGACAAAAAGGGCATGTAAATCGTCCTGCAATTCCTTCTTGATTACCGGGGTGGAGGCTTCGGGAGTTCCGCGGGAATCCACACGCAAAGGCAGCGCGGTGGGACGCGAATCGTTTCCACCTTTCCCCGGTAGATCGCTTCCACCTTTCCCGGAAGAAGAAGGATCACAATGTCGCACTCCGATTCGGCCTCCACCACCGGCACCCAGCGGAAATCGCAGGCCACCACTCCCGTGGCGCTGCCGAAGGGCTGGCAGGCGTTCGTCGCGAAGCCCGACGCGACCACCACCGGGGCGGTGGCGAAGGCGCTGGAAGAGGACATGAGCCTGATCGACGCGCTCGCGTCCATGCGGCTCATCGCCGAGACGCTGGCCAAGCGCTCGGCGCGCGAGCGCAGCGCGATGTCCCGGCTCGTCGCGTCCCGGCTCAGCGGCGACGTCGCCCGCGGCTTCCTGAAGGCGACCGCCGCGGTCCGTCTCGCCCACTCGACGCTGGAGACGCCGAAGGAGCAGCCGGTGCCACAGAGCGGGGACGTGCTCCACAGCCTCGACCTCCTGCCGCCGAAGAAGCTCCAGGAAGTCCCCGCGACGACCCCTCACGGCCGCGACCGGCAGAAGTTCGAGGCGCTCGACCTCGCCGCGGCGGGCAAGGTCACCGTCGACCTGGTCGAGCTGGAGCGGCGCACCGACGACGTGCGCGACGCCTCGTCGGTGGGCCACCTCCTGGAGGCGCTGGAGCTCGTCAACTCCATCGGCGGCAAGGCGGCGTACTCGAAGGAGCGCCGCGCCGAGCTCGGGCCGAAGGTGGCGGACACGACGCAGGAGCACATCGTCGAGCAGATCGGCTTCCGCGCGGCGAGGACCCAGCGCCTCGACAAGGGCGGCCTGTCGGCCCAGAACCAGCTCGCGGCCACCTACTGGCGCACGAACTTCCGCGACACCCTGAAGGACTTCCTGAACAAGCTGCGGGTGAGCGGGAAGCCGGGGCCGGGCGACCTCCTGGTCAACAGCCCGCGCGTGTTGCGCAAGCTCGGGATGATGGTGGGCCCGGAGGTGCTGTCCGGGCTCAAGATCACGCCGCTCGCCGGGACGTCGGGCATCAGCGTGCTGAGCGGCACCGACAAGCACACCGGCATCGCGTGGGACGTCATCCTGGAGGAGCTCGGCGCGACGCCGTCGGCATACCAGCTCTACGAGCTCATGGACACGGGCAAGAACCCGCCCCCGACGGACTTCACGGTCGACACGCGGGCCGACCTCGTGGAGCTCGTCACCTGCAGCCCGTTCTCCCGCCTGCAGGAGATCGCGCGAGGGAAGGGCGGGCTGGCGCCGGTGTGCGCCATGGTCGAGCACCTCGTGCTGGGCCTCACCGACGAGCTCGGCCCGGATCGCTTCGACGCGCTGACCGCCAACGCCCTGGGCTCGCTGAGCCGGCTCCTCGACATCGTCGTGGAGAACGAGGAGAACCCGTCGGTGGCGATGCGCGCGGCCGACCTCATGATGGACGAGATCGGCATCGTGGTCGCCACGGCCAAGAACTACACGTGGACCGACTACCGGGAGACGATGCGGCAGGTCCTGCTGGAGCGGGCGCCGAGCATCGCGCCGCTGGTCGACACGCGGATCCAGCTCGACAGCCACCTCATGTCGAGCGGCATGGACTCGCTCGGGACGGCACTGTGGATCGCGCTGTCGTCGCGGGGCCACGACCAGGTCTCGCGTCCCACCGAGGAGATCGACTACTTCGAGACCGGGCTGCTGCTCGGCAAGCTCAAGAAGGGCGAGACGGCGACGCCGAGCGAGGACGTCCTGATCGCGGCGCTGAACCCGAGCACGCCCTTCGACGCGCCGTCGGCGGCCAAACTCGTGGTCGACGTGCTGAAGGGCCTGGAGACGCACAAGACGGGTGACGCGCCGTTCGCGCTGATACTCGACACCACCATCGAGGTCGCGCCCAAGTCGCCCGGCGGCCAGACCCAGCTCGACGTCGTGCTCTCCGGCCTGAAGGACGCCGTCGCCGACGGCAGGCTGGAGGTCTTCCTGTGCAAGAGCTTCCAGAAGTACGCCTCGTTCGGCACCGGCAAGGTGGCCGCCGGTGATCTCACGATGCTGTCGATGAAGGGCAACCTCGCGTCCGCGTTCGCGCGGGCCGAGGCGCTGCTGCAGGACCTCGACCTCGATCTCGCCCGGCACGACGAGGCGCAGCTCGTGATCCACATGCTCAGGCACGGTCATCGCGACGAGCTGACGCTGATACGCAGCGCCGCCGGGAACGCCAAGTTCGTGGACGAGTTCTGCTGGCCGATCGACCGGTCGGACCGCAGGCAGGGGTCCTCGTACGTGGACGGCATCCCGTTGCTTCTGCGCGGGACGCCCACCGGCAAGGTCGACGACCTGTTCAAGAACCTCGTCACGATCGATCGGCGCGACAGCTTCTCGTTCCTGCGGACGTCGTACGTCGGCGGCATCCCGGGGCCGTACGTGCGCATCAACCCCGGCCACGAGTCGAAGGAGACGATGGTCGAGTGCTTCTACGCGTTCGGCCACCTGGCGGCCAGCACGCCCCCGGGCGCGAAGGAGCCGGACAAGACGCGGGTCGATCTCGCCGCGCTCGCGCTCGGGACGGTGCACGAGCACCTGGAGGCGCTGGCCCGCGTCACGAACACCGAGGACGCCGGCATCGCGCGGTACCGGAACAGCATCGTGGCCTCGTACTGCGCGTTCGCGGTCCAGAACGTGCGGCCCAAGGGCAGCGTGGTGCCGCTGCTCGTCGAGTTCTTCGCGAGGCCGGCGGGCCGCGTCACGATCGAGACCCAGCGCTACCTCGCCGGCGAGCTGTTCTCGCTGGTGCAGGGAAGGGCCCTCGACGACACCCCCGCCACCCTCGCGGCACTGGGCCGCGCGGCGGTGGTCCTCCCCGCCTGGTGGTTCACGCCCATCGCCGGAAAGCTGAAGCTCGGCCAGATCGGCGACTCCGAGGAGGCGAAGCGGCTGCGCGAGCTCGTCGACCGGGCCCTCGGCCGCTGACGGCGGCGAAGCCCCGGACCCGGCCCGCCGGACGCCCACGGTAAACGCCCGCCGTAGAGCGCTCGCTTCGGAACGCCTGCCGCGGAACGTCGCCCGGTGCCCGTCCAGGAGATCTGGACGGGCACCGGGCGATCGGAATGCCGGGGTCAGGGGTCAGTAGCGTTCGCTGAGGTTGAGGTTGATCTCGGTCAGCAGGGTCTTCGCCTCCCCGTACCTGAGCAGGTTGGCGAGGTTGTCGGGGAGCTTGAGGGTCGTGTGCGCGTGGCGTACGGCCTGGCCCACGGAGCGGAGGTCCAGCCTGGCCGCCACCAGCGAGACGATCCTCGTGGCGGCGTTGACGCGCCGGTCGGCGAGGTTGAGGTAGGTCGTCAGCAGCTGGGCCCGCAGGAGCTGCGACTGGCTGAGCGAGAGGCCGAAGACGTCCCTCACCTCGGCACGGGTGAGGACGCCGTCGGGGGCCGAGCCGTCGGCCCCGTCGAAGCGGGTGTCGGTCGCCTGGACGCGGGCCAGGAGTTCGGCGCTCTGCCGGTCGCCGTGCAACTGCCAGGTGAGCTGCGGCCAGGGGTTCCTGGTCGGGGTGACCTCGGTGATCTGGGTGGAGGCCGTGGCGCTCACCGGGGTGTAGACGCACCCGTTCGCGTTCCGGTACGTGGTGACGGCGGTGCCGGAGATCGTGCTGCCACCGGCGAAGAGCAGGCCGGGCCGCGCGGTGAACTGGATCCCGCGGCTCTGGCCGCCGTCGAGCGTGCCGAGGGACCAGTTCAGCGTGGTCGTGCCGTTGGGATTGGCGGTCACGGACGAGGGTCTGGGACCGGTTCCCCTGTCGAGGGCCTGGTTGTAGTGGACCTCGGCCGGGAGGGTGTCGGTGAGGGTCACGCCGGTGGCGGCGCCGCTGCCGGAGTTGGTCACCGTCAGGTCGATCGTCATGGCCTCACCGGCGTTGACGGTCCGCGGCGCGCCCCTGGTCAGGGTGAGCCTGGGGGCGTGCACGGTGGTCGTGGCCCTCGCGGTGTTGTTCGCCGTGTTCACCTCGGGGTCGCCGCCGGCGTCCTTCGCGGTCACCGCCGCCGTGTTGGTCAGGACGGTCCCGTCGGCGACGTCGCACGGGACGCGGTGGTCGAAGGTCTCGGTCGCCGACCTGGCCGCGTCGAGGTACGGGGTCGTCCTGGTCACCGTGGTGCCGTCGGGCAGGGTGTCGGTCAGCGCGATCGAGGTGGCGGCGCCGGTGCCGACGTTGTCCGTCTTCACGCGGTAGGCGAGCGTGTCGCCGGGCAGGGCGTCGGCCCGGTCGACGGTTTTCGAGACGGCGAGGTCGGGATCGTAGAAGCGGAAGAACTCGGTCTCCCGCCGCATGACCCTGGTGAAGTCGATCTCGTGTCCGTGGTCGGTGTTCGCCGTGCCGTCGGACAGGGTGCCGGCGCGGTACTTGAGGTTGTTCCAGTCGCGGAAACCGAACAGCGTGGTCTTGCGCGGGGCCGGCGCGTCGTCGTCGGCGTTGATGTCGACGGGCACCGTGACGGCGTCGAAGATCGGCGCTCCCGCCGGGGTGAGGTTCCAGTTCCAGTTGAGGGGTCCGTTGCCCCGGCCGACGCGATAGCGGCCGGTCGGGTCCGTCCAGAACGTGAAGTCGGTGCCGTCGCCGATCCCCTTGGACTCGTCCAGGCCCGTCTTGTCCAGGGGAGGCAGCGAGACGTTGGAGTAGTCGAGGCGGCGCTGCGCGCCGGTGATGTCGATGTTGTCCCTGAGCCGGGGGGCGGGCGGCGCGATCGGGATGCCGCCGGGGTCGAAGTTGTAGTTCATCACGCTGAGGTAGTTCGGCTTGTTGTTCGTCTTCTCGTCGCCGCCGTGCTCCAGGCCCAGCGCGTGTCCCAGCTCGTGCATGATCGTGCCCGACTGGTCGCGTACCGTCCCGACCTGGGCGTACTCCGAACCGGCCCCGAGGTCGTAGAGCTGCTCGTCGTCGGCGGGGAACGTGTTGTTCGCCGTGGTGTCGGTGTCGCGGTCGGGGCCCACGTCGACGGTCATGTCGAGTTCCACGTCGTCACCCGCGCGGACCGTCTCCAGGACGCCGCCGGGCCCGGGGAAGATCGACGTGCCGGTCATCACGTCGTTGCCCGCCGGGACGGAGTCGAGGTTTCCGTCGGCGCCCGGGGTGATCTCGCTGCCACGGCCGAGCACGTCGTCGCCGGCGGGGATCGTCTCCAGAACGCCGTTCGCCCCGGCCGACACGCCAGGCAGCCGCCAGGACCCGAGCGTGACGACGAAGTCCTTCACGTCGGAGCAGCAGCGGCCCGAGGTCCGGCTGGCGTTCTGCAGGTCGTGCGCGAGGATCGCGTAGTGGGCGTAGGGGCGCAGCCGGTGGTGCAGGTGGGCCTGTCGCGCCGTCGCGAACGCGGCGTCGTCCTCGGTCATGGTCGGCTGCTCGGTGACCGGACTGCCGGGCACGTGAACGAAGTCGATGCCCTTGGGCTTGTGCACGCCCGGGTAGGGGCAGGACTGCGCGGCCGTGTTCGGCAGATCCGCCGCGTCGTAGGCGTTCACGACCTCGTCGACGGCGGCCTGCTTGGGCTGGTGCGAGTGGCCGTTCGCGGCTCCGGTCATGTAGTCGAGCTGTACGACGACCGACCTGCGGCAGGGGTCCGCGCCGAGCCGGGCGAGGTCGGCGATCATCGCGCCGTTCACGTCCTTGACGCCGAAACGCTCGACCAGGTCGGGGATGCCGTCCTGGTCCCGGTCGACGAGAGGCGAGTGTTCGAGGCTGAAGCCGATCCTGACCTCCTTGCCGTCACCGAACTCGGGGAAGTTCGAGTCGCCGTCGCCCTTCGCGCAGGTCTGTCCCAGCTCGCGATCGTTGTCGCACGGCGCGGCCGGCTCGACCCCGTCACCCGACCAGCCGCCGGTGACCAGGTCGTACTCGACGTTGAGCTCGACGTCACGGTTGGCCGGCGAGACGTCCATCCTGTCGTCGCCGAGGCCGCCGGTGTCGTCGTCGTCCCAGATGCGGACGAGGACCGGGATCCTCGTCTGGTCGTCCTGCAAGGTGACGTTCTGGGTGAACACCCACTTCTGGTCGCCGAAGTGAGCCTGGCTCGGCCGGAACACGTCGTCCGACACGGGCGCCCTGCGCTGGGTCCCGGCGGCGTCCCCGATCCTGACCTCGGGCAGGAACTCCCCTTCCTCGGCGATCCCGTCGTCGGGGATCTCGAACCGCTGGAAGTAGTCGATGCTGAACGTCACCGATATGGTCGTGGCGGCCGCGGCGGGCAGGGCGGTCAGCACCGGCAACAGCGCGGCCAGCAACACTCCGGCGAACGAGAGGGCGATCGACCGCCGTCTTCTCGTCGTGATGGTCATGGGACACCTCGGCATATTCGGGAAAGTTGCCTCAGCGTCCGTCACAACCCGGCAAAAGCCATGAGTATCCCCATACTCAACGCGAGATACCCAACGTGAGCGCGGTCTCGGCCACCGAGGCGGAGCGAGCCGCATTGAAGCGGAACAAGCCGCTGCCCCCTCGCCGCCTGCGGGTAGGATCGTCCGCGTGGATCTGGACGCCACCGCCGCCCGGCTCGGGGTACCCACCGAAGAGGTCGACCGCGTGCACCGGCTCGCCGGCGAACGGCCGTCGGCCCCGCTGCCCGCCAAGGCCGACGCGCCCGCGATCCTCGACCGGCTCGCGGTGCGGCCGGACGACGCCGCCGAGATCATGGCGGGCTGGCCCGACCCCGGCTCCCCGCTGTGGACCCCGGAGCTGCGCTGGCTGCTCGACCGCTCGATCGCCCTGGTCCGCGCCGATCTCGGGGGCCACGTCTGGCTGCCGCCCGGTCCGGAGCTGCCGCGCGAGCGGGGCCCCGCCTGGCGGCATCTCTACGTGTACGCGTACCTGGCCCTGGTCGACGTCGTCATGGAATACCACCGCGACCACGGCATAGCCGACGCCGTGTCGTGGACGACCCTCGCGGACCTGGGCCGAAACCTCGCGGTCGACCGGCGGATGCGCCGTGAGGGGTGGCCGGTCATGCAGAGCTGGCTGACGCTGCACGCGCGCGGCGCCGTCCACGAGCTGGGCCGGCTGCAGTACCACCGCGGCGGCGCCACCATCGACCTGCACATCCCCGAGTCGGGGCCGATGACCCCGGAGGCGGTCACGGCGTCGCTCGACGAGGCCCGCGCGTTCTTCCCGCGCCACTTTCCCGACGAGCACTACACGGAGTTCGCCTGCGGTTCGTGGCTGCTCGACCCGCAGTTGCAGGAGTACCTGCCCGAGGACTCCAACATCGTCCGGTTCCAGCGGAGGTTCGAGCTGAAGCCCTACGAGGAGCCGGAAGGGCTTGACGCCGACGTCGAGGTGCTGCGGTTCGTGTTCCGCACCCTGACCACGCCGCTCGACCGGCTGCCGCGCCGCACCGTGCTCCAGCGCGCGATCGTCGACCACCTGAAGGCCGGACGCCACTGGCACTGGCGCCGCGGCCACTTCCCGATCTAGCCACACCCCCGGCGCCTGTCTCATGTCCGGCGTCAGCGAGGACGACAGCGACCGGCGCTGCTACCCGCTCACCGTCAAATACGTGTGCGTGACCGCTCGCCGGACGGGTCGTCGAAGTCGGCGGTGGCGGCTGATCTCACGGTGCATGTGACCGCGCGGCCGACTTCGACCAGCGGGACTTCGACCCGTCCCCCTCGCGCCCAGCGGAGCCGGCCGGGTGACAGGTCCGGATCTCGCCACCTTCCGCCCCGCCGCCGTGCCAACTTTTCCCCCCAAAGGCGCGTCTCACCTTTATGGGAATGTTGTTTCGCGGCACCGCCGCAGCCCTCGCCTTCCTCGTCGCCACCGGACCGGCCACCGCCCACGCCGTGGCGCCGCCCGGCCGGTGGAGCGTCGTCCACGACCACCCCCGTGACTCCTACGACGCGGTGACGGTGACGCCGGGCGGGGCGGTCTGGGTCGCCGGGACGAGGGGCACCGGGTCGCTCCTGCTCAAGGGCGGCCGGACCACCTTCAAGCGGGTCACCGGGCCGGGCTTCCGGGTGAAGCGGCTGGCGTCGGCGTCCGACACCAGGGTCTGGGCGTTCGGCGCGTCGCGGTACGCCCGGTGGGACGGCAGGCGCTGGCAGGTCAAGCGATGGCGCCATGGCCGGGTGGATCGGGCGTACGCCATCGGCAAGAACCTGTGGGTCGTCGAGAACTCGAACACGTTCCCCGCGGCCGGTGGCGCCGGGTGGAAGGCGCGGTCCACGCTGCGGCGCCTGGACGGGTCGGTGTGGCGCAAGGTCGACACACCGATCGTGGTCAAGGGACTCGACGGCAAGTGGGCGGCGGGCTCGGTACGGGGCAGGGCGGCCCTGGCCCGCTGGACCGGCACGGCCTGGCGCGCGGTCGCGCTTCCCGCGATTCCGTCCGCACGCTCGGGCCAGATCTCGGAGTTGACGGATGTCGCGGTCGACGGTGAGACCGGCCGGGTGATGGCCGTCGGCTGGGTCGCCTGGCCGTGCGGCGGTGCGAGGCGCTCCTTCTGCGGTGAGACTTTGCTGCTGTCGGGCTATCTGGGCGGCTTCACCTTCGAGGTCCGCGACGAACCGGGCCTCCAGCCGCGCGCCCAGGCGGAGCCCGACGGCCGAGGCGGGGCCTGGGTCGTCTACGACGCCAAGGGCGGAGGCAGCCGGTTCCTGCACATCGGCACCGACGGTGTCGAGCCGGGTGCCTTCCCGGCTCCGCCGAACCGGAAGGCGTTCGTCCGTGACCTCGCCGTCCAGCCGGGGAGCGGTTCCATCTGGGCGGTCGGCGCGGCACCTTCCGGCCGTAACGGTTTGATCTGGGCCCACGGCCGCTGAGCCCGCTGCGGCGGCCCAAAACACACGCCTGGCCGCCGAGCCGGCCGCGGTGCCCCGAACCGTGCCTGGCCGCCGTCGCCAGAAGTCGCCGCCGAGCCGGAGCGGAAATCGCGGGCACGACGGCCCCGCCGGCATGCCGCTCGCACCCGGCTGCCGCCACGGGCCGGGACTCCGGGCTGACCACGTGGCGCCACGAGGTGCGGGCAGGCCGGGCAGGGACATGATCGTGCCGCGATGGCCGCACCTCGATCAGGCGGAGGAAACCAGGAGCCGAGGACGCGGACCAACCGTCGCCTTCGATCTCCCACCATCAAGTCAACCGTCAAGATCCGCGCCGAACCGTCAGGTTCGGTGAGTCCGGACGACTTCACCAGGGGCTAACCCCACTGTTGACATATCAAATGAACGTTCTTTTAATTGGCCTATGGGGCGTATCGCGGGTGTCACCGCCACCGAGACCCGGGAGCGGCTGCTGCGGGCGGCGGCCGAGGCCTTCGCCCTGCGCGGCTACGACGGCACGCGCGTGGCCGACATCGCCTCGGCGGCGGGGGTGAGCAACGGCGCCCTGTACGCCCACTTCGGCTCGAAGGCCGAGTTGCTGGTGGTCGCGCTGCGCGCGCACGGGCCGCTGCTGCTGGCCAAGCTGCTCGCCGCCGACCCGGACCGGCCGATCACCGAGCTGCTGGCCGTCGTCGGCCGCGGGCTCCCGCGCCGACGGCCCGACGCCCACGGCTCCCTCATCGTCGAGGCGCTCGTGGCGGCACGCCGCGACGAGGACGTCGCCCGGCCGATGCGCGACTACGTCGGCGAGCGCGCCGACTGGCTCGCCGGGCTCGTCCGCGCCGCCCAGAACGACGGCGAGCTGGACGGCGCGCTGTCGCCGGACGCGCTGTCGCACTTCTGCCTGCTGCTCGCGATGGGCAGCGCGCTCGTCACCTCCGACCTGCACACGGTCGACGACGAGGAGTGGGCCGCGTTGCTCACCCGCGTCGTCGCCGCCCTGGCCCCTGCCGACAGCACCGCACAGAGGGGAGCGCCACGATGAAGGTAAGGATCGACTCCGAACGATGCCAGGGACACGGTCGCTGCTACGACCTCGCCCCCGGCCTGTTCGGCGAGGACGACGAGGGCTACGGGCATGTCGTCGGCGACGGCGTCGTACCACCGGACGAGGAGCAGACGGCGCGCCTTGCCGTGGCGAACTGCCCGGAAAGAACGATCGAGATCCTCCAGGAGGCGCGACATGACCGTCGATGACCGCTTCGGCCACAAGGAGTTCGAGGAGAGGCTGCGAGACCGCCCCGACGGCGTGCGCAACGCCGTCGTCACCGGACCGGTCTCCGACTGGGCCACCGACTTCTCCCACACCGAGCCGGAGTGGGCCGCCGACCCGTACCCGATCCAGGACGACCTGCGGCGGCGCTGCCCGATCGCGCACACCGAACGGTTCGGCGGCGCGTGGCTGCCGACCCGCTACGAGGACGTCGCGGCCATCGCCTACGACACCGAGCACTTCTCCTCCCGGTCGATCATCGTGAGCAACTTCCGGCCGCCGCCCGAGGTGGCGCCGGTGGGCGGCACGCCGCCGATCTCCTCCGACCCGCCCTTCCACCACGACGCGCGCAAGCTGCTGCTGCCGATGTTCACCAAGACGACGGTCGCCAGGCAGGAGCCCGCGACGCGGGCGTTCTGCCACTCGCTCCTCGACGCGCTGGAGGGGCAGGACGTCATCGACGCCGCCCGCGACTACGCCCAGCACATCCCGACGCGCGTCATCGCCGACATGCTGGGCTTCCCGCCCGAGGACGGGCCGCGGTTCCGGGAGTTCGTCGAGAACGCGCTGGAGGGCGTCAACCTGCCCCCCGAGGAGCGCATCCCCCGGATGGAGATGCTGTTCGACTACCTGCTGGCGCAGATCCGCGACCACATCGACAACCCGCGGGACGACCTCACGACCTACCTGATCAACGCGGAGCTGTACGGCCGGAAGCTGGAGTCGCTCCACGTCGCGGGCACGATGGCGCTGCTGCTCATCGCCGGCATCGACACGACGTGGAGCGCGATCGGCGCGTCGCTGTGGCACCTGGCCAAGACCCCGGCCGACCGCGAGCGCCTGGTCGCCGAGCCCGCCCTGCTGCCGACCGCCATGGAGGAGTTCCTCCGGGCCTACGCGCCGGTCACGATGGCGCGGCTGGTCAAGGAGGACATGCACTGGAACGGCGTCGACATGAAGGCCGACGACTGGATCCTGCTGTCGTTCCCCGCGGCCAACCGCGACGAGGCCCAGTTCGACCGGGCGGGCGAGGTCGTCATCGACCGCGAGGTCAACCGGCACGCCGCGTTCGGCCTGGGCATCCACCGTTGCGTGGGCTCGCACCTGGCCCGCATGGAGCTGCGGGTCGCCCTTGAGGTCTGGCTGGAGCGGAACCCGGCCTTCAGCCTCGACGACCCCGCGGCGGTGACCTGGGCGACCGGCCAGGTCCGCGGGCCACGCACCCTCCCGCTCCGCATCGGCTGACCGGGCACGGGGCGGGACCGCTCACGTACGCCGTGGGCCGACGGCCGCGCACACTCCTGCTCCCGCTCCGCATCGGCTGACCGGGCACGTACGCCGGGAGCCGACGTCCTACGGCGCGCGTGGCCGCCGTTCAGCGGCCCGGTGCGGTGGAGATGAGCGGCATGAGCACCTCGTCGACGATGGCTTCGACGTCCGCGGCGGAGACCGCGCCGGTGTCCATCTGTTCGGCCACGACCAGGCGTGGCCCGACGGCCGCGACGCGATCGGTGACGGCGGCGGGGCGGACCTCGCCCCGGTCGGCCGCGGCCCGCAGCAGGCTCAGCAGGAGTTCCTGACGCGGCCGCAGGATCAGGGCGCGGACGCGCTCGTACAGCTCCGGGTGCCGGGAGCGTTGGGTCATCAGCGGGCGCAGGGCCCGGCCGTGGGGTTCGTCGAGCGCCCGGGCGAGGCCGCGGAGCAGGACCAGCAGATCGGTGCGCAGCGCGCCGGTCTCCGGCTTCGCGGGCTCGCCGAAACCGGAGACCGGATCGGTCAGGGCGTCCATGACGAGTTCGGCGGGCGTGGCCCAGCGGCGGTAGAGGGAGGCCTTGCCCGTACCGGTCCGGGAGGCGATCCTGTCGAACCCGAGCTCCTCGAAGCTCGTCTCGGCCAGCTCGGTCAGGGTCGTGAGGTAGATCGCGCGGGTCAGCGCGTCGCCCCGGCGCCGGGTCGCCCTGCCCTTCGGCGCCGGGCCGGCGGCCGTGTCCGCGGAAGGCGTGCTCATGACTCCTGTATAGCGGGCCCGGCGGCTCCCGGATCGATGTAGTCTCCCTTAGAGAACAAAGTTGTTCCTTATATGATGGGTGCCACATGAGCGAGACATCCCGCGAGCCGAAGACCGTCCTGACCAACGCCCGCGTCTTCGACGGCAGGCGGCTGTCGGAACCGCGCACCGTGGTCATCGACGGCCCGGTGATCGGCACCGCGATCGGCACCGACCCGGCCGGTGCCCGCACGATCGACGCGGGCGGGGCCGCCCTGCTGCCCGGCCTGATCGACGCCCACGTTCACCTGCACGGCCGGGAGTCTCTCGAACAGCTCGCCGGGTACGGCGTCACGACCGCTCTCGACATGGGCACCTGGCCTCCGGAGCTGCTCGCCTCGCTGCGCGGCCTGCCCGGGCTGGCGGACGTCCGCAGCGCCGGCATACCCGCCATCGGTCCGGGCGGGCCGCACGTGAACATCCCGGGCAGGCCCGACGACGCGATCGTGCGCGATCCCGACCGGGCCAAGGAATACGTCGCCGCCCGCCTCGCGGAGGGCTCCGACTACATCAAGATCGTCCTTGAGGCCCCGGGCGCGGGCGGTCCCGACGAGGCGACGGCCCGCGCCCTGGTGAGCGCGGCACACGCGGAGGGCAGGCAGGTCGTCGCCCACGCCGCGTCGGCCGGCGCCTACCTGATGGCCCTGGACGCCGGCGCCGACGTCATCACCCACGTACCGGCCGGACCGCCGCTGGACGCCGTCCAGGTGGCCCGGGCGGCGGCCGACGGTCGCGTCGTCGTCCCCACGCTCGCCATGGTGGAGGGCGCCATGACGGCCCTCGGCATGGCCGGGATGTTCGCCGGCCCGCTGCGCAGCGTCGCGCTGCTGCACCGGGCCGGGGTGCCCATCCTGGCCGGTACCGACGCCAACTCCACGCCCGGCGTCCCCTTCCACCCACCGCACGGCGAGAGCATGCACCACGAGCTGCGACTGCTGGTGGCCGCGGGCCTCAGCCCCGCCGAGGCCCTGCGGGCCGCCACCGCGCTGCCGGCACGTCACTTCGGCCTCACCGACCGGGGGGCGATCGCCCCCGGGCTGCGCGCCGATCTGGTCCTCGTCGACGGCGACCCCGTCACGGACATCCGCGCGACCCGCGACATCGTCCGCGTCTGGTGCGGCGGCGTCGAACACGGTCCGGCCCGAACGTGACGATCGCGCGGGCCGTGGCGCGGGCCCGTCTCAGCCATTCAGCGGGCCCGTCTCAGCCGTCCAGCGGGAGCGCCTCGGCCAGGCGGCGCCACGCGGCGCGCGGCAGGTCGCGGAAGGGGTCGCCGGTCACCACCTGGATCGCGAGGTGATCGGCTCCCGCGGCCATGAAGTCCGCGGCCCTCCCGGCGACGGCGTCGGCGTCGCCGAGCGCGAACACCGCGTCCACCAGCCGGTCGCTGCCGCCGTCGCGGAAGTCGTCCTCCCCGAAACCCAGCCGGAGCAGGTTGCCGGTGTAGTTGGGCAACTTCAGGTAGAGGCGGAGATAGCCGCGGGCGCTGTCGCGGGCGCTGTCGAGGTCGGGGTCGAGGACGACCTTCAGCTCGGGGGCGAGCAGGGCGTGCTCCCCCAGGATCTCGCGGGCCCGGGCGGTGTGCTCGACGGTGACGAGGTACGGGTGCGCGCCCGCGGACCTGTCCCTGGCCAGCTCCAGCATCCTGGGGCCGAGGGCGGCCAGGACACGCGCCTGCGCGGGCACCGGATCGGCGGCGGAGTCGAGCGCGTCCAGATACTCCCGCATCGCGGAGTACGGGCGCGCGTACCGCTCGGCGAAACCCTCGTGGCTCACACCGAGTCCCAGGACGAAACGCCCGGGATACCGCTCCTCAAGGGCGGCCCGCCGGGCGGCGACCTCGGCGGCCCCGTACTCCCAGATGCTGAGGATGCCGGTGGCCACGGTGACGCGAGGGGCCGCGTCGAGGAGCGGGACGGCGTAGTCGACGGCCGGGTTGCCGCCGAGCCAGATGGTGCCGTACCCCAGCGCGTCCAGCTCGGCCGCCGCGTCGCCGAACTCGCCCATGTCGGCCGGGCCGTCGCCGCGCAACGCGTTGCCCCAGGCCCCGCTCCAGACACCGAACCTGCCCAACCGGCTGTGCCGCGGCATGACGACCTCCCTCAACATAGGTGGACCTGTCTCCTGTCCTCGGCCCCGCTCGCGGGAACGAGGCGCGGTCACCGGCCGTCCTGAGAACACCGGCCCTCCCGCCTGCCCCTTCATCTCCAGCACGTCCCACGGCAAACCGGGCGGGCGCGCAGCGTGGCGTCCGGCCGCTCCGGCCGGAACCGGTGGTGACTGGATTAGGGTGGCGATGCCCGTGTCGTACGGTTCGCCGCGACGCGGGACGACCTCCCGTGTCGCGCGGCCGACTCGCGACGCGGGACGACCTCCCCCCTCACGCTTCACAGCAGAGGCCGAGGAGAGATCACATGTCCCGCAACCACATCGCCGCCACCGGGTGCGTCCTGGCGATCACCGCGCTCACCCTGACGCCCCTTCCGGCCCTCGCCGCGCGCTGGGCGGCGGGCGCCGCCCCCTCCCCCGTCCCCGTCCCCGTCCCGGCACCTTCGCCGGGCGACACCGCGCCCCGGCCGGCGGGCACCGTTCCCACCCCGGCGGTCCTCACCCCGGCGGCCGTCATCCCGACGGTCCTCACCCCGGTGGCCCCGCCCCAGAGGGCGGAGAGCACTCCCCCCGCGATAAACCTGCCGCCGGGTGTCATCGAGGCGCTCCAGCGCGACCTCGGTCTCACCAGGAGGCAGGCCGAGGCCCGGCCGCGCAACGAGATCCGGCTGGCACCGGTCGAGGCGCGGCTGCGCGAGGAACTCGGCGGCCGCTTCGGCGGCTCCTGGTTCACCGGCACCACCGCGCGTACCCTCGTGGTCGCCACCACCAGCGCCGCCGACATCCCGGCGATCGTCTCCGCGGGCGCCAGGGCCGAGGTCGTCCGCGCGTCGCTGGCGACGCTCAAGGCGGTCAAGCGGAAACTCGACGACGCCCTGCCCGCCCGACCGGCCGGGGGAAGCGTCCGCTACGTCGACGTGCGGAGCAACAAGGTCGTCGTCCTGTCCAGGTACGCCCCGGTGACCCAGAACGTCATCAAGTCCATCGGGGTGGACGCGAACCTGGTCGTCGTACTGGCCTCCAAGGAGGACCCGCGCCCCTTGCGCGTCCCGAACCGTCCCCTCCACGTCCCGGAGCGTCCCCGGTACGGCCTCAAGGGCGGTGACGCCTACTACACCGGTACGGGCCGATGCTCCGTCGGTTTCCCGGTGACCCGCGGGGATCACAGGGGGTTCGTCACCGCCGGCCACTGCGGCAGGAAGGGCGACGTCACCACCGGCTTCAACCAGGTCGCGCAGGGCGTCTTCCGGGGCTCGACCTTCCCGGTCAGCGACTTCGCGTGGATCGCGGTGAACGACGACTGGGTGCCCACGGCGGAGGTGAGCAGCGGCGGCGCGGGGACCACCGTGCCCGTCGCCGGCGCCACGACGGCCATCGAGGGTGCCTCGGTCTGCCGGTCGGGCTCCACGACCGGCTGGCACTGCGGCCTCATCCTGCAGCGCGACGTCAGTGCCGTGTACCCCACGGGAAAGATCTTCGAGCTGACCCGTACCAACGTCTGCTCGGAGCGGGGCGACTCCGGCGGCGCCTTCGTCTCGATCGACCAGGCCCAGGGGGTCACCTCCGGCGGCTGGGGCGACTGCGGCACGGGTGCCACGGACACCGTCACCTACTTCCAGCCGATCCGCGAGATCCTCAAGGCCTACCACCTCACCCTGATGACCGTCGCCCCCGCCCCGCCCCCGGCCCCCGCCCCGCCCTCGGTCCCCACTCCGCGACCGGTCCGGTAACAGGGCGGGTCCGGCGACAGGCGGGGCGGGTCAGCCCGCGAAGAGGAGGAGCAGGCCCACCACCGTGTAGACCACCATCAGCACGAGCAGCGGGATCTGCCCGATGACGGCGGTCCGCCTCGGGAAGAGGGCCAGCGCGCGGTCGTGGGCGAGCACGGTGCCGAGCACGTGACCGACGACGATGACCGTCACCTGGAGCATGGCGATCCCGGCCGGGGAGGTACCGATCGCCTGGACGGTCCACCCCGCCGTGCCCAGCCAGTCGGCGCCGTTGACCAGCGGGTCGGAGAGCAGGGAGAGGGTCCGCTGGCCTTCGAGCAGGAGGAGCGTGTAGTAGTGGGCGACCACGTACCCGACGGCGATCGGGACCACCGCGTGGGCGAGCTCGCCCGCCGTCGTACCCGGCTCCGCCGCCCCCCAGCGGCCCGCCAGTGAGGTCGCGCCGCGATACGCGGCGAGGACCAGCCCGATGACGACGAGCAGGCCCACCGTCCCCACGACCGGGGCCGGAACCGCGCTCTCCTGCACGAAGCGCACCCAGATCGGGGCGTTGGAGAGGCTGTCGTACATGGTGGAGCCGAGGAGCACCACCACCAGCACCGTCAGCCCCGGCACCGGCCGGAGCCCGGCCATCCCGTCGAGGGAGTTACGCCAGGTCACGACGCCGTCGGGGCCTCTCACCACCGGGGCGAGCCGGCCGACGAGGGTGCTGTAGACCTCGAACGCGTCCGCGTGGCCGAACCAGCGCGACCCGAAGAGCACCGCTCCGCCGAGCATGAACACGACGTACACGGCGAGCCAGGCGCCGATGACGGGCAGGGTGGCCCGTTCGGGGGCGACCAGTTCCAGCCAGACGAAGGCGAGGAGACCGGCGGCGGCGGGCCAGTAGCCGAGCCCGCCCGGCAGCGGGCGCAGCCCGGTCTCGGGGTCACGCCCGAGTCCCCGGCAGGCCAGCAGGTGCAGCGTCCGCAGCGGGTTGAGGACCGGCCAAACCGGCCCGAACAGCAGCGAGAGCGGCACCAGGCCGACCCAGAACAGGACGTAGAACACCCCCGCCGTGGGGTTCTCGACCTTGTCCGGGCCGAAGAGCAGGCCCACGCAGAAGTACGCCGCGGCGACGAGCCCGACGGCACGCCAGAACCACGGCCACGCCCGCGCGGACACCACCCCCTGGACCAGGGAGGCGAGCGGGCGGGGGCGGCGGAGGTCACCGCCCAGCCGCGGCTCGGTCCACAGGGCGCCCAGTGCCACGAACGACACCAGCAGGGCGAGGATCGCGCCGGTCAGCGCGGCCTCGAAGGGGATCGGCAGGTCCTGGCGACCGCCGATGCCGTGAGCCAGGAGCATCACGGGGCCTAGCGCACCACGAGCTGGAAGAGCTGCAGCTTCGAGTGGTGGGTCTCGACCTCGAAGAGCCCGTCCTGGTCCGCGACGAACTCGATCGTCGCGGGGGTGCCCGGCTTCAGGTCCGCCGCCTTGTCGTAGCCGTGCACGTGCGCCTCGTCGGCCGCGTCACCGGTCACCGTGATCCGTACCGTCTGGCCCTTGGTCACGTCGATCCGTCCGGGCGGGGGCGTCACCTGCCGCCCGGCGATGGTCACCGTGATCTCCTTGACCGTCGAGGCGCCGGGGGCCGCGCTGGACGAGCCGCAGGCCGTGACCGTCAGCGCGGCCATCAGCAGGGTCACGCCGAGCACGAGCACGGCGAACGGCGAGCGGCGGCGGGCAAGGGGGGACGTCATGACTGTTCTCCTGGGGGTGGGTGTCAGGCCGGCGCGAGAGGCGGGCGAGCCGGCACGGTGGCGAGGACGGCGAATCGGTACGGGGACGGGACGGCGGGACACCGGCGGGGCCGGGGGAACGGGGGCGGGCGGGACCGGGCGGGTCAGCGGCGCTTGGCGGTCTTGACCGCCTTGCCGCTCCGCGCCTTGCCCGGCGTGGTAGCGGGCCGGCCCGGGGGCTTTCTCCCGGGCGGCCCGGTGGAGCGCCGCCGGACCTCCGCGTCGCGGGGCGACGGCCGCCGTGCCGCCCGGACCACCATGAACCCCACTCCGACGACGAGGGCGATGGGCAGCAGCCACACCGACAGGTCGAAGCCCGAGGTGGCCTGTGGCGCGTTCGAGGCCGCGGCCTGGGGCGTGGTCTGCGGGGTGGCCTGGGAGGTGGCGGGCACGGCCGGTCCGGCCGACGGCGCGGTGACACCGGGTTCCGCCGGGTTGAGCAGCGCGGGGTCGGGCTCGTTCGTGGGAGCCTTCCAGCCCTTGGGCGGTTCCGACATCTTGCCCTTGTAGGTGAACTTGACCTCTCCGGTGACCTTCTCGCCGTCCGAGGCGACCGACACGTAGCGGGCGACGTACAGGCCCTGCTCCGGCCAGTACGCGACCGGGACCATCGCCGGGAACCCGGTGTGGTAGAGGCTCGGCTGCCAGTTGCCGTCCACGAGGTTGTACTCCGTGACCGGCTCGTCGAGGCGCTTGGGCCCCCCGTGCGACCACGGCTCGTCGACGCGGGCACCGCTGGGGGTGGTGACGGTGAAGTACGCGTTCGGGGCGGGCTTCTCGGTGAAGTAGAGCGCGAGCGACTCCAGCGGCTCCTTCACCGTGCTGTCCTTGGCCGGCGTCGACATCGCGAGCTGGCCGTGCGCGGACGCGGGCGTCGCGAGGGCGGTCAGCGCGACGCCGGCGACAACGGCCAGTACGAGCAACTGGCCCAACCAGCGCGCCATCGCCACCTCTGCTCTCCACCGAAGGCCCACAGGCCAAGGGAACCGCGGGCGATTTCGACCGCTCAAGGTCAATTCTCGTCGAGAGTAGCCGCTTTTGTCCCATATGAACAGAACTATGGTGCGCATCCAACGAAAGAGTGTCAGGAATTGTGAGCCACACCGCCCCACGCCTGCCCCGCGCCTGCCCCGCACCCCTCTCACGCCCGCCCCGCATCCGTCCCACGCCTGCTCCGAGCCCCTCCCGTGCCTGCTCAGAGTTCGCCCCGCGTCCGTCCCGCGTCCGTCCCGCACCAACCTCGCATCCGTCCCGCGGTGCGCGGCGGCCCCCCGAACCTCGCGGCCAACTGTTGAGAGCGCTCTCAGGCTTTTTCCGACGGAGGTGTTGACCAAACTTAACCTTCGCGTAACAGTGAAAACAATCGGTCTTTACGCTGCAGCGACGTTCGGCCGTTCCTTCTCGTTCGCCCTGTGAGAGGTTCCGAATGAGCAACCCCCCGCGAAGAAAGCGCTCTCTCGGATGGATCTCGGTCGTCGCCGCCGCCCTGGTGCCGACGCTGATCGCGATCGCCGCCCACGCCTCCGTACCGGCGACCCCCTCCGGGTGGTCCCTGGTCTGGAGCGACGACTTCAACGGCGGCGCCGGATCGCTGCCCTCGTCCGCCAACTGGATCGTCGACACCGGTCACGCCTACCCGGGCGGCCCCGCCAACTGGGGCACCGGTGAGGTCCAGCGCTACACCGACAGCCCCGCCAACCTGAGCCTCGACGGCGGCGGGAACCTGCGCATCACCCCGATCAAGAGCGGGAGCGAGTGGACGTCGGGCCGCGTCGAGACCCGCCGCTCGGACTTCAAGCCCGCCGCCGGGCGCGTCCTGCGCATCGAGAGCCGCCTCCAGATGCCCAACGTCACCGGCAGCGCGGCCCTGGGATACTGGCCCGCCTTCTGGGCGCTGGGAGCGCCGTACCGCGGCAACTACTGGAACTGGCCCGGCATCGGCGAGTTCGACATCATGGAGAACGTCAACGGCATCAACTCCGTCTGGGGCGTGCTCCACTGCGGCGTGAACCCCGGCGGGCCCTGCAACGAGACCACCGGCCTCGGCGCCAGCAGAGCCTGCCCCGGCTCCTCCTGCCAGTCGGCGTTCCACACCTACCGCTTCGAGTGGGACCGCGCCGTCACCCCGAACCAGTTGCGCTGGTACGTCGACGGGCAGCAGTTCCACAGCGTCAACCAGTCGCAGTTCGACGCCACGACCTGGAACAACATGACCGGCCACCAGGGCTACTTCCTGCTGCTCAACGTGGCCATGGGCGGGGCGTTCCCCAACGCGCTGGCCGGGCCGACCCCGACCGCCGCCACGGTCTCGGGACGCCCGATGCTCGTCGACTACGTGGCCGTCTGGCAGAGCGGCTCCGGCCCCGGCCCCAGCCCGACGATCACGCCTCCTCCGGGCGGGGTGGACGCCCGCTCGACCATCCAGGCCGAGCGATACCAGGCGCAGTCGGGCACGTCGCTGGAGACCACCACCGACAGCGGCGGCGGGCAGAACGTCGCGCAGATCGGCAACGGTGACTGGCTGCGCTTCGACGGCGTGAACTTCGGCGGCACGGCGGCCACGCAGTTCAACGCCCGCGTCGCGTCCGGGGCGGCCGGAGGGGTCAGCGGGCTGGTCCAGGTGCGCCTCGGCAGCCCGACGGCCACCCCGATCGGCGACTTCGCCCTCGGCAACACCGGGGGCTGGCAGAGCTGGCGCACGATCCCGTCCAACATCAGCGGGGTGACCGGGACCCAGACGGTCTACATCACCTTCAGCAGCGGGCAACCCGCCGACTTCGTCAACATCAACTGGTTCTCCTTCGGCTGACCCCCGGCCACCGGCCCCACCGCGGCTTGCGCGCCCTCCAGGACGCGCAAGCCGCACCGCTCCGGATCACACCCACCGCGCCACGGCCCGCCCGGGCCCGCCGGAGAAACATCCGGTCCGCCGGGGAGACGCCTGCTCACCGGGGGGAATCGGCTTGCCGGGAAAACGTCGGCCCGCCTCAGTCGTCGACCCAGCCGTGGGACCGTGCGAACGCCAGGAAACGCTGCCTGACCTGCCCGATCTGCGCGCCCGTCAGCGTGGGCGCGTGCTCGATGAGCAACTCGGTCACCGCGCCGTTGAAGGACTTCGCCGACAGCACGTCGCACACGCCGTCGTCGTCACCGAGCTGCTGCGAGGCCACACCGGCGACCGGGGGCGTCACCGCCACGACCGGCCGCCGGACCGGCGGCGGGTCCAGGAGGCTGACGGTCGAGACCTTCAGACCGCGCTCGCCCTCCATGACCTCGTACTCCACCCGCAGACCGGGCTGGACGACGTGCCGGCTCTCACCGAAGTCGTTGGCGTGGAAGAACACATCCTCGCCCCCGCCGACGGCGGCGATGAAACCGTACCCGCGTACCTCATCGAAACGAAGGATCGTACCGACTGCCACAACAACACCACCTACACAGAGAATCGCACCGCTTCGCTGTCACTTTCCGGAACTGTCCGGACAGTGAATCCGCCTGCCTGTCACACCGCGGACGACCCGATGCTAGACCGGACGGCCCGACCGTGTCCGAGCCGATTCCAGGACACCACTCCACAACGCCTCTCACCGCACCCCTCCACGACGTCGTCCCACGACATCGCCTCACGACATCGCCTCATGACACCGCTTCACGACACCGTGAACGGTCACCCGCCGAAGACGTCCCGCACGGCGCGGGAACCCTCCCCCGGTACACCGGCCGTCCGGCGGGGATGCCAGGCTTCGAGTCCGTAGCCGTGCCGACCCAGGAGAGGCAGCCGATGTCCCCGTCACCGACGCCACCGACATATGACGACGTCCTGAGCGCCGCCGCCCACATCGCGCCGCAGGCCCACCGCACCCCCGTGCTGCGCTCGCGCCGGATCAACGAGAGCGTCGGCGCCGACGTGGTGTTCAAGTGCGAGAACTTCCAGCGGATGGGCGCCTTCAAGTTCCGGGGCGCGTTCAACGCGCTGTCGCGGTTCACCCCCGAGCAGCGGCGCTCCGGCGTGGTCACCTACTCCTCGGGCAACCACGCCCAGGCGATCGCCCTCTCCGCCCGGCTGCTCGACATCCCGGCCACGATCATCATGCCGCACGACGCGCCGGCCTCGAAGGTGGCCGCCACCGAGGGGTACGGCGGCAAGGTCGTCCGCTACGACCGCTACACCGGGCACCGGGAGGAGATCGGCCGCGCGCTCGCCGCCGACCGCGGCCTCACGCTGATCCCGCCGTACGACCATCCCCACGTGATCGCCGGTCAGGGCACCGCGGCCAAGGAGCTGTTCGAGGAGGTCGGCGACCTCGACGCGCTCTTCGTACCCCTGGGCGGGGGCGGCCTGCTCTCCGGTACGGCGCTGTCGGCCCGGGCGCTGTCACCCGGCTGCGCGCTGTACGGGGTCGAGCCCGAGGCGGGCGACGACGGGCGGCGGTCGCTGCGCGAGGGCTCCATCGTCCACATCGACACGCCCAAGACCATCGCCGACGGCGCGCAGACCCAGCACCTCGGCGCCTACCCCTTCGAGATCATCCGCCGCGAGGTCGACGCCATCGTCACCGCCACCGACGCCGAGCTCGTCGACGCCATGAGGCTCTTCGGGTCCGCCATGAAGATCGTCGTCGAGCCCACCGGCTGCCTCGGCCTGGCCGCCGTCCGCAACCTCGCCGCCGAGCTGGGCGGGAAGCGGGTCGGTGTGATCGTCAGCGGAGGCAACGTCGACCTGGAGCGCTACGCGTCACTGCTGGGCTCGTGACCGACGCGCTCCGGGCCCGGCCCGGAAAACCGTCCGAAAACCGTCCGGAGCACCGTCCGGAGCACCCCCGGAACGCCGGTTCCGGGGACGCCCCTCGCGGGACCGCGAGCGCGAGCCAGGCCCTCCTCGTGACAGCCTCCCCCGGGCCACCGATGTGCTCGCCGCCGGGCTTCCGGCCGTACGGCCCGGTCAGCGGGCGGGGTGGCCGGCGCGGTAGGCCGGGATCGTGATCATCGGGGGGCGTTCGGCGACGGCGACGTCCCGGACGCTCACCTGGTGGCCGTCCGCGCCCCGGCGGAACTGGGCCAGGCGGGGGGAGGGCCGGTGCAGGGAGACCATCATGTTCTGGCGTTCCAGGCGCGACCACGAGGTCTGCAGGATCTGGGCGGCCATCCCGCCGAGCGCCTCCGTCGACTGGTGGGAGTGCACCCTGCGGCCCAGGTCGACCTGGGCCAGGGCGTCGAGACCGGCGAGATCGAGCAGGTCGATCAGCAGGGCGAGCTCCACCCCGTAGCCGGTGACGAACGGGACGTTCTCCAGCACGGACCTGCGCCCGGCGTACTCACCCGCGAGGGGTTGCACGAATCCGGCCAGCCGGGGCCAGTGCAGGTTGAGCAGGGGGCGGGCGACCAGCTCGGTGACCCGGCCGCCGCCGCTCTGCACGTTCTGCAGGGGCCGGTCGTAGCAGCCCTTGACGTAGACCACCGCCGGGTCGGCGAGCAGCGGGCCGAGCAGCCCGGTCACGAAGGACGTACGGAACTCGCGCAGGTCGGCGTCGACGAAGACCAGCAGGTCGCCGGAGGTCGCGGCGAGGGACTTCCAGAGCGCCTCGCCCTTGCCGTCCAGCGGCTTGAGGTCGGGCAGTACCTCGTCCTGGGCGATCACCGTCGCCCCGGCCCGCGCGGCGCGTGCGGCGGTGTCGTCGACGGAGCGGGAGTCGATGACCACGAGTTCGTCGACGAGCGGCACGGCCTCCATGAGATCCCGGCGGATCGCGGCGACGATCTCCCCGACCGTCTCCTCCTCGTCGCGGGCGGGCAGCACGACGCTGATCGTCGTCCTCCCCTTGGCCGCCAGCAGCTCCGGCAGCGCCCAGTCGGCCGAGGATGAGGTGCGCCCGCGTAGCCACGCCTCGACCTCAGGCAGCACGACCCGTCCTCTCCATCACCTCGGTGGTTAGGGGTATCACCTTATGTGGCGCCGATTCCGCACACCTACCGGCTCCCGTCCCCGCCGCGCAGGTGGGAAGATCAGTCCAGTCCGGAACGAGGGGGGACGGCATGAACCCGGTAGCCGTGATGCGGGCGGCGCGCGGCGTCCGCGACGAGCTCGACAGCTTGATGGGCGGCGCCTCCGGCGAGCTTCGCGACCGGCTGGATCCGCTGCTCGCCGAGGCGGGCAGCCGGCCCCCGGAGCAGCTGGCCGACGCGGTCATCATGCTCGTCGCCGAGTACGGTCCCGCCTGGGACCGGCTCACCGCGCTGCTCAGCCTGGACCGGGGCATCACCGCCGAGCAGGTGCTCCCCCTGCTCTCCCAGGGAGCGGGCGCCGAGCCCGGCTCGCACGGGAGCGGCGGGAGCGGGGGGAGCAGCCTCAGCCCTCCGTCGCCGGGCGGCGCGGGTCCCACGCCGCCCTCCTGGGGCACGGCCCCGCCGAACGGCACGAACCCTTCCGGCACGGACCCCTCCGGCGCGGACCCCTCCGGCTGGGATCCGGACGACGCCCCGCGGACCGCCGCCTACACCCCTGACTGGATGCTCCCCGGCGCGGAGGAGCGGGAGCGACCGGCGCCGGACCCCGGGCGGGCACCGCGGGACCGGGGCGAGGACCCGCGCGACGGCGATCACGACGACATGCCGTCCACCGGTGCCATGAGCGTCGACTGGTCTCACCCCGACCAGGCCGCGGACCCCGTTCCTCCCATGTCCCCTGTATCCCCCGGACCGTCGCCGTTCCCGTCGCCGTTCCCCCCGGCGCCGCCGTCCCACGGACCGCAGGCGCCCCAGCCCCCCTCCCCGGAACCCCCGGCGCCGCCGGGAACACCGCAGGCTTCACAGGCACCGCAGGGTCCGCTCTCGTCGGCACCCCAGGAACCGGCACCGCCGACACCGCCGACACCGCCGACACCGCCCGAGCCGCCCGCCGGATCCCCGGCTCCCACCGGGGCCCGGGGACCCTCGGTTCTCGACCGGCTCACCGGTGCCTTCCGCAGGCGGCGCAAGGAGACGCCCGCCGCCACCGCGCCGGGGTCCGAGTGGAAGGGGATCCCGCTGATCGAGTCCCCCGCCGAGGCGGTCGCGGGCTGGGGTGCCGAGGTGGCGATCGGCGTCGCCCCCGGCCAGGGGCAGGACGGCACCGCGATACCGCGCGAGCCGCTCGACCTGGACATCCAGATCGTCGCCGAGGGCTTCGACGCGCCCGGCGGGTGGCGGGTGCGGTTACGCGCCGACGGGACGGCACCGTACCCGCGCGCCGCGGTCAACCTGGTCGCCCTCGCCCAGGAGGAGCCGGAGGTCTCCCGGCAGATCCAGGCGGCCTACGCGGTGCGCGGCCAGGTGATCGGGTTCGGCCTGCGCGCGATCACGGTGCACGGCTCGCCCGGCAGCCTGAGCGGGCACGAGGCGCTGGAGCCGGTCTCGGGTACCCGCATCCGCCCGGCCCTGATGGACGAGCCCGCGGACGTCACGGCGATCATCGTCCACGGCGACAGGCCGGGACGGCTGTGGTGGACCTACCAGTCGCCGCACTTCGTCACCCCCGACCGTGCCGAGCTCTGCGACCTCGGCACGCGGGCCTCGGAGTTCGGCGGGCGGCTGACCGGGCGGGGCCGTCTCTCCGAGGAGCTGGGGCGGGAGGTCGGCTCGCGCGTGCCGTGGGGGTTCTGGGAGTTGCTGAACGCGGTGGCCGGCCGGGTGGCGCCGCGCCGCCCGAGCGTGCTGTTCCTCTCCCAGGAGCCGCACGTGCCCTGGGAACTGGCCGTGCTTGAGCAGCCGTACGATCCCTCGCTCCCCGGTTACCTGAACTGCCAGACGGTGACCGGCCGCTGGCCCCTCGGCGGGCGGCGCCCCGAGTTGCCCCCTCCCCCGAGCGCGCGCGCCGACCGCGTCGTGGTGGTGTACGGCGAGGAGCGGGCGCATCCGCTGGTGACGGACCACGGCGCCACGCAGGTCTCCCCCGCGCTCGGCGACGTCCTGGGCCTGCTCGGCCAGGGTGCCGAGGTCGTCCACTTCACGGACGGCGGGTCCGCGTCCGAGGCGCTGGGACACGATCTGGCCGGGTCCCCGTTCGTCTTCCTGGAGGAGCCGGGGAACGCCCAGGCGTTCCTGCTCGCGGGCGCGAGCGCGGTCGTCGCCCCGCTCTGGCCCGCCGCCGGTGGGCCGGCGCCGGAGTTCTACCGGCGCTGCTTCGCCGGCGAGCCGCCGGCCGAGGTGCTGCGGTCCATGCGCGCGCAGGCCCCCGACAGCGCGGGCGCCTACCAGTTCCACGGCCACCCGTCCCTCACGCTGCACCGGACGGCCCCGCCCACGGGGTGAGACCGAACGTCCCGCGCGTTCAGCCCGCGGCGTGGCGCTCCAGGAAGGTGTAGACGTCGGCCTCGTCCACCCCCGGGAAGGACCCGGGCGGCAGCGCGGCCAGGATGTGGGAGTTGCCACGGGCCGAGGGCCAGGCGTACCCCTCCCAGCGCTGGGTCAGCTCGGCGGGCGGGCGGCGGCAGCAGTCGCCGGTGGGGCAGCCGGACTTGGTGCGGGTGGTGACCTCCCGGCCGCGGAACCAGCGCGACTCCCGGTACGGGACGCCCAGGGTGATGGCGAAGTCGCGCTCGCGCGAGATGTCGACGTGGGCGAGGCAGAAGTAGGTGCCGGTGGGCGAGTCGGAGTACTGGTAGTGGACGGAGAAGCGGTCGGGTGACAGGAAGACCTGGCGCCCCGACCACTGCAGGCACATGCGCTGGCCCTCGATCGCGCCCTGCTCGTCGGCGGGGAAGACGATGCCGTCGTTCTCGTACGCCTTGTAGATGATCCCGTCGGCGTTGTTGCGGACGAAGTGGCAGACCAGGTCCAGGAAATTGGTCGCCAGGTTGGTGAAGCGGTGCGCGGCCATCTCGTAGGAGACGGCGAACACGTCGCGCAGGTCCTCCACGCTCAGCGCGCGGTCCTTCTTGGCCTCCCGCAGGTACGGCACGGCGGCGGCCTCGGGCACCAGGACGGCGGCGGCGAAGTAGTTGGCCTCGGTCCGCTGGCGCAGGAAGTCGGCGAAGTCGCGGGGCCGGTGATGGCCCAGGGAGAGGTGGCCGAGGGTCTGCAGCAGGATCGTGCGCGGGGTGTGCATGCCGACCTGCTCGTGCTTGACGTAGATGCGCCGGTTGCGCAGGTCGGAGATGGAGCGCACGGTGCGTGGCAGGTCCTGGACCGTCTGGACGGTGTAGCCGAAGTGGTTGACCAGCGCCTGGACCGTGCTCTGCGACAGCGCGCCCGACCGGTAGCCGACCGCGGCGAGCGCCTCGGCGGCGGCCTGCTCGATCTCCGCGAAGTAGTTGCCCTGCTCACGCTGCTTGCCGCGGAGCTCGGCGTTGGCGGCGCGGGCCTCCTCGGGGGTGGCGGTCCCCCTGGCCTGGCGTGACCGCAGCTCCCCGTAGAGGCCGAGGATGTGTTCGAGCACGTCGTTGGGGACGCGCGCGGAGAGTTTCAGCCTGGCCAGGCCGAGCCCGGCGTACAGGGGGTCGCGCTGCGCCTCCTCCAGGGCCATCTCCAGCTGTGCCCGCCGGTTGGGGGCCTGCCTGCGGAGCAGCTCCTCGATCGGCACGTTGAGCGCGGCGGCGAGGGACTTCAGCAGCGACAGCTTCGGCTCGCGCTTGCCGTTCTCCAGCAGGGAGAGCTGGCTGGGCGCGCGGTTCACGCGTTCGCCCAGGTCGGAGAGGGTGAGGCCGCGCTGCTTGCGCAGGTGTCTCAGCCGCTGGCCGAACGCGATGAGATCGAGCTCCTGCGTCAAGGAAAGCGGTTCTTCACCCACCAAAGATGCCATGACCCGATGCTAAACGAAATTTCCGAGGAAATTTCATCTCCAGGCCGGGTCTCCGGGGCGGATGTCGCCACGCCCGCCCCCCGGAGCGTCCGACGCGCTCCTCCCCGGGACGTCTGGTCGGCCAACCCGGGCACCGGCATCCGGACACCTGATCCCGGCACAAGAATTGGTCTAGTCCATAGAGAAAACTATTAACTTCTTCCCCTCCAAATACCGATGAGTATTGATCCTAGGAGAATAATCTCCATTCTTTCGTCCGAGTCGACCTTGTTTGACCGTTTCGCCGAGGCACACACTCGGAGTAGGCCACCCAGGGGACGAAAAGGAGTCACACTATGAATGATCGCCTCAAGGGAGCCGCAGACGAGCTGCGGCGCGAGTGGGAGACCGACCCTCGCTGGAAGGGGACCGAGCGGACCTACACGGCCGAGGACGTGGTTCGACTCAGGGGTTCCGTCCAGGAGGAGCACACCCTCGCCCGGCTCGGCGCCGAGCGGCTGTGGGACCTGCTGAACAACGAGGACTACGTGCACGCCCTGGGCGCGCTGACCGGCAACCAGGCCGTGCAGCAGGTCAAGGCCGGGCTCAAGGCCATCTACCTGTCCGGCTGGCAGGTCGCCGCCGACGCCAACCTGGGCGGCCAGACCTACCCCGACCAGAGCCTCTACCCGGCCAACTCGGTCCCGGCCGTCGTGCGGCGCATCAACAACGCGCTGCTCCGCGCCGACCAGATCACCTGGTCGGAGGGCGACGGGGACGCCCCGCACTGGCTGGCGCCGATCGTGGCCGACGCCGAGGCCGGATTCGGCGGCGTGCTGAACGCCTTCGAGCTGATGAAGGGCATGATCGCCGCGGGCGCCGCCGGGGTGCACTGGGAGGACCAGCTCGCCTCGGAGAAGAAGTGCGGCCACCTGGGCGGCAAGGTGCTCGTCCCCACCGGCCAGCACATCAAGACCCTCAGCGCCGCCCGCCTCGCGGCGGACGTGCTGGGCGTGCCGACCCTGGTCATCGCGCGGACCGACGCTCAGGCCGCGACCCTGCTGACCACCGACGTCGACCCCCGCGACCAGGCCTTCACCACCGGCGACCGTACGGCGGAGGGCTTCTACCGGGTCCGCAACGGCGTGGACGCCTGCATCGCCCGCGGCCTGGCCTACGCGCCCCACTCCGACCTGCTCTGGATGGAGACCTCGACCCCGGACCTGGACGTGGCCCGCGAGTTCGCCGAGGCCGTCAAGGCCGAGTATCCCGACCAGATGCTGTCCTACAACTGCTCGCCCTCGTTCAACTGGAAGAAGCACCTGGACGACTCGACCATCGCCAAGTTCCAGCGTGAGCTCGGCCACATGGGCTACAAGTTCCAGTTCATCACGCTGGCGGGCTTCCACTCACTGAACCACTCGATGTTCGACCTCGCCCGCGGCTACGCCGAGGACGGCATGACCTCCTACGTCGAGCTCCAGGAGGCCGAGTTCGCCTCCGAGGCGCGCGGCTACACCGCCACCCGCCACCAGCGCGAGGTCGGCACCGGATACTTCGACCTGGTCAGCACGGCCGTCGCGCCGGACTCCTCCACCACGGCCCTGAAGGGGTCGACGGAGGAGCAGCAGTTCGCGGAGGCTCACTGACTCTCCGGACCGGGCTCGTCAGGACGAGTTCCAGGGCATGGGACGGTTCCCCGGACGAGCTCGACGACCAGGCCGACGGGCCCCGCCGCACGGATTCCCCCCGAGTCCGTATGGCGGGGCCTCCCCGTTCCCCGGCCCACCCGCGCCCCGCGCTCCGGTGGGCCCTCCCGTTCTCCACGGCCCGCGTTCCCGGCGACCTTTCCCGGGAACGCGGGCGGTGGACGGCGGGAGGCATCTCAGCGGCCGACGGCCTCGATGAGCTTGCGGCGCTGCTGGGTACCGAGGCCTCCCAGCCTGCGCGCCTCGTCCACGTCGGCCTGCGCCATCAGCTGCGCGGCCTTGACGGTACCGACTCCGGGCAGGGCGCGCAGGGCCTGCGACACCTTGATGCGCTTGGCGATGTCGTCCTCACGGCCAAGCAGTTGCTCCAGGCTGAGCGCGCCGTTCTTGACCTCGGCGAGAAGCTTGGCGCGAGCTGTACGGGTCTCGGCGGCCTTGACCAGGGCGGCCTGACGCTGTTCGGGGGTGAGCTTGGGCAAAGCCATGGTGTTTTCTCCCTGATGACGGTAATTCCAGCGTCCTGCTACCCAAAGTCGCCAGGTTAATCATCAGGAGACATACATATAGATCCACAGTCTCCATGCCGTGTATCACGATATGCCCGTTTAGTTACCCCGCCCTTACCCGCTTCTCCGTAGCCTCGGGCTCATGGGTATCTGGCGAAGCCCTCAGGGCATCGAGGTTGAGGCGATCGTGGTCCACGACGGCCCCTGCCTGCTGGTCACCCGCCGGATCGACGGGCGGCGGGTCCTGGTGGCGTACTGCATGAGCATCCGTGAGGTCGGGGAGCACGTCGATCTGGCACAGCTGGTCCCGGCGTAGCGGACCCCCGAGTATCCGAACGATCAACGTTGGATCACGCCCGAGTCTTGTTCGGTACGTGTGTCAACTTCTGCGTCCGCTGGGGCGTCAAGTAGTCAGGGAGGCTCGATGGATGTTCTGATCGGCCTCATTGACGAAGATCTCCTTCTGGAGCTCATCCTCGTCGAGGCACTGCACACAGAGGCGGAAAGGCTGGCCGCCCAGCCCGACCGCTGAACGAGGACGGGTGCCCGCCACCGAAACGGCGGGCACCCGCGCGACCGGCGCGAGACACCGGACCGCGCTGAGGCCCGGTCACCGTAGGAGCCCTCCCACCCGCGCGGCGACCACACGGGCGCGCGGACGCCGTGGGTGGCGGACGGGGCTCGATTCACCGGGTGGTGATGGCGTTAACTGTTCCCATGAACAAGCGCGAGCTGATCGAGAAGGCCGCCGCCGAGGCCGGGCTCACCCGGAGGCAGACGGCCGCGGCTCTCGACGCGATCCTGGACACGATCCAGACGGCCGTGGCGGCCGAGGACAAGGTGGCGATCCCCGGGTTCGGGTCCTTCGAGATGGTGCACAGGCCCGCGCGGAGCGGGCGCAACCCGCAGACCGGGGAGCCGCTGGAGATCGCGGAGACCTGGACCGCGAGGTTCAAGCCCAGCCCGGGGTTCATGGGTCTGATCCGCCAGCGAAAGAAGGACTGACGGCCCCTCCCCCGGCCGCCTCGGGCCTCGGGCGGGGAAGGCGACCCCGGACGGGGAAGGCGACGGCCCCCGGGGAAGTATCCATTCCCCGAGGGCCTGGAGTGCCGCCATATCGCGGCACCGGCACGTTTAAGGATCCGGGTCACTCATGATGAGGTCGCACTCTGCCGTTAAGTTATAGGCGCATGTGGAGCACCCAGCGGGATTCGAACCCGCACTCGACCATCGTCGCCCGTATCCGTTCGATCCGGCGCCCGGCGGCGAATGCTGAGCCTGGAGCGAGAGTCTGAGCGTGAGCGGCTGCCTCTGCCTGTTGGGCTACCCCGGCAGGTGGTGCCGGGGGAGGGTCTCGAACCCCCACTGTGGCCGCGTGTCAGTCTGACGGTTCAGTTTCAGCTTTCGCGCTTTCGCGCATCCCCGCGCTCCAGCGGGGAGTCCTGTGATCTTACCCGAGCAGGTAGCCCAGCACCTTCTCACCGACGCGCTGATAGGTGATCTCGGTGCCGTTCGCCTCCTCCCGGGCGAACTTCACCGCGTTCTGCAGCCTGCCGACCCGCTCCAGCAGCTCGTTGACCCGCTTCTGCGGCACGGCCCCGGAGAAGGTGACCTTGGTCCAGAAGCCGACGACGATGTCCTCGTGGTAGACCTCGACCTGTGCCGGGTGCTTGTCGGTGGCCTCCGCCTTGACGTGGTTGCGGGGCACCTTCTTGGTACGGGTCGTCTTGACCGGCTCGGTCCGCCAGCAGTCGGTCGACTGGTCCAGCGTCCAGGCCTCGGCGGCGTCCAGGACGGGCAGCTTGGCGATGAAGGTGTGCAGGTCGACCAGCTGCTTCTCCAGGAACAGGAGATAGGTGACGGGCACGTCCTCCAGGAGGGTCGAGCCGTCGACCTTCACGTCGGCCCGCGCGGCGCAGTTGGCCCAGTCCTTGGTGGCGGTGACGTCGAACAGCCGGGTGAGCGCGGCGCCCACCTGCTTGAGCAGGTCCTCGCCCTGCACCTGCACCCGGGTCGACTCCGGGGGCAGCCGCTCGCCCTCGTCGTCGATGGGCTGGTAGGTCCGCGAGAGGCCCGACAGCAGGGCGTTCTTCTGGATCGTGTGGTAAGCGTCGGTCACCTTGCGCTGGGTGTCGGACTTGACGCCCTTCTCCACGGCGAGGATCTGGTTCAACTTGGTCGCCATGCGTGACACCGTACCGGGAAGATCACCCGCATAACACCGCTTTTCCCGCAGATCACCCCTTGTCGGCGCGGGACTTTCAGCCGCGCACCGCGCGAACGGACCAGCGGGGACTTTCAGCCACGTACCGCGCGGGCGAACCGGCAGAACTTTCAGCCGCGCACCGCGCGGAACGGACCGGCGGGACTCTCAGACCCGCACCGCGCGGGCGGACCAGCGGCCGTCGAGGTGGTCGACGCGCAGCGGGCGCCCGAAGCACTCCGACAGGTTCTCCGCGGTCAGGATCTCCGTCACCGGCCCGCCCACCTGGACGCGGGCGTCGCGCATCAGCAGGGCGTGGGTCGTGGTGGCCGGGACCTCCTCCAGGTGGTGGGTGACGGTGACCGTGGTCAGCGCCGGGCGGGTCGCCGCCAGGTCCTCCACCGCGGTGATCAGGTCCTCGCGGGCGGGCAGGTCGAGACCGGCGAACGGCTCGTCCAGCAGCAGGATCACCGGATCGGCCATCAGCGCCCTGGCGACGCGGACGCGGGCCCGCTCCCCCTGGGAGCAGACGCGGAAGAGCCGGTCCGCGAGGTCCTTGCAGCCCATGTCGGCCAGCAGGCGGTGGGCGCGCTCGTGCTCGGCGGGGCCGTAGCGGTCCCAGAGCGGGGCGCTGGTCCCGGTGTGGCCGGTCAGGACGACGGTGTGCGCGGTGGCGCCCTCCTCCTCCAGCAGCTCCTCGTCGACGAGACGCTGGCTCGCCGCGACGAGGCCGATGTGGCGGCGCAGCTCCCGCAGGTCGACCCGGCCCAGCCGCTGGCCGAGCACGGTGACGGCCCCCTCGGTGGGATGGCGTACGGCGGCGGCCAGCGAGAGCAGCGTGGTCTTCCCCGCCCCGTTGGGGCCGAGCACCACCCAGTGCTCCCCGTATCCGACCCGCCAGCCGATGCCGTCCAGCAGGGTACGGCCGACCACCCGGACCCCGACGCCGCTCAGTTCCACCGCACCGGCCACAGGCCCGCCCATCGGTATCCCCCCTCCGCCTCGATTCGCGGCGCTTACTTTAACCGATGCACCGATATCTCCCTGTAAATCGTCCTAAAAGGATGACTCAGCCTATTTGCAGGGAGGGACCCGGGGTGGGGTGCGGGGTGATGGTCGTCCCCGAGGGGGCCGGGGCGGTGGGCGTCGGGGACGGGCTCTCCCCGTCGCCGGTCTGCGGGATCTGGGTGAAGGAGGGCTTGGGGTCGCTTGAGGCCGTCGGGCAGTCCCTGGCCCGGCCCTTGCCCTTGGCGGTCGCGTCCGCGCAGTCTCGCGGGTCGTCGCCGTCGTCGGGCGAGTCGCCCGAGCCCCGGGGCCCCCCGGGACGCTCCGGCAGCGAATCCTCCCGGCCGTCGCGGCCGTCGATGCCCGTGGTGGGCAGCGAGACGGTCCTGGTGGTGGTGACCTGGACGGTGGAGGGGGCGGTCGGTGTCGGCACCCGCGGCCTGCCGGTGGGCGGGCGGGTGCCGTCGCGGAAGATGGAGGCGGTGGGCGTGCCGTCCGCGGGGAGGACGAGCGGCACCGGCTCGGGGACGCCGGGACCGCCGAGAGGGTCGGACCCGCCGCCACCGGTCGCGGCGGCCACGGTGACCGCCGCCATGGAGACCGTGGCCAGCGCCGCGAAACCGGCCTGCGACAGGTGCGCGCCCTTGCGCGGCCCGGCCCTGCGGGCCCCCTTCCCGGAGACCCGCACCGGGACCGAGGGCTCGTCGTGGAACGAGGACGACGGCAGGGACGGGGAGGAGGGGGACGGCGAGGGCGGCGGAGACACGTCCGCGAGCCGCACCCTCCCGGTTCCCGGCGCGTAGGGCACCGGCGTCCAGATCTCCGCCAGCACCTCGGCGACCGCCTCGCGCAGGTCCCACGGGTCGCCCACGCCGCCCGCGGCGAGCAGCGCGCCGAGCAGGTCGGCGGCCCTGGGCCGTTCGGCGGGGTTCTTGGCCAGGGACGCCTCGACCGCCGGGCGCAGCAGCGCGGGCACCGAGGCCACCCTCGGCGGCTCGACCAGGATGCGCCGGGTCAGCACGTCCGCCTCCCCGGCGCCGAAGGGGTGGTGGCCGGCGGCCGCGTAGGCGATCAGGCAGCCCCAGGCGAAGACGTCGGAGGCGGGCAGCGCGAGCCCGCCGGTGAGCCGCTCGGGGGCGACCCAGCCGGGGCTGCCCATGACCTGCCCCGCCTGCGTGTGCGCGGCGAGCACGTCGACGTCCCTCGCGATCCCGAAGTCGATCACCCGGGGGCCGGTGTCCGACAGCAGCACGTTGCCGGGTTTGAGGTCGCGGTGGACCAGCCCCGCCTCGTGCACAGCGACCAGCGCGGCGGCCACCCCCAGCGCGACGCCGTACGCCAGGTCGGGGGTGAGGGGGCCGTGCGCGGAGACCACCTGGGACAGCGCGGGGCCGGGGACGTACTCCGACACCAGGTAGGGGCGGTCCTTGTCGGTGCCGTCCTCGATCACCGCGGCGGTGCAGAAGGGCACCACTCTCCGGGAGAATTGCACTTCCTCCGCGAAACGGGCGCGGAGCGTGGCATCGTTGAGATGCATCGGGTGCGGCGTCTTGAGCGCCACCACCCCGCCCTGCGGATGCTCGGCCAGGTAGACGATGCCCATCCCACCTACCCCGAGGCGGCCGAGCAGCAGGTAGCGGCCGATGATGACCGGGTCCCCGACGGTCAGCGGCCGCACACCGGTCGGCATGCCGTTCACGGGACCTGCTCCCCCACGTGCCATCCTCGTTGAGCCTCTCGTGCGCGGGCTACGGCAAGCACACTGTGGCGGGATTCGGGCGTTCTTCGCTCCCGACCGGTCAGAAGGGATATGAGAGGTAAGGCGAATGATCCCTCAGGGTAAGGAATCCATGGTGTGCGGGATGCCCTTGGGATGGGGCGGAACGATGTGACCAGCGGGAAGAGGACGCGCGCCGCCTCGCGGACGTGCCTCTTGGTACGCCGTGATACGCCTCAGGCGGCGGAACGCGAGCGGGCGGACGGCTTGCGCGGAGCCGGGGCGGAGACGTCCTCGGGGAGGGGAAGCGTCTCGGCGAGGCCCGGCAGGAGAGGGTCCGGGCCGGAGAGATCCGGCACGGGGACGTCGGGCAGGTCGGGCAGTTCGAGGGCGGACGGGGCGCGGCTCCGCTTCGAGCCGGCGCGGCCGGGCACGAGGTCCTGGGTCGCGGCGAGGAAGCGGGCGATGTGCGGATACACCTCGCGGGCCTCGGGGACGACGTCGGCGAGGATCGCGAAGACGTGCGGCATGCGGGGCCACTCCTCGTACATGACCGGCACCCCTGCGGCACGGGCCCGCTCGGCCACCCGGCGGCCCTCGTCGCGCAGGACCTCGGTGGAGCCGGTGACGATCATCAGCGGGGGCAGGCCGGTGTAGTCGCCGAGTACCGGGGAGAGCAGCGGGTCCTGGGGGTCGAGCCCCGCGGTCCAGCGCCGGGCGAGCCAGTCGACACGGCCGGCCGGGATCATCGGGTCGAGCAGCCGGTTGACCCTGCGGGGCGCGCCGGTCAGGTCCGCCCACGGGGAGAGGCACACGGCGGCGGCCGGCAGCGGCATGTCCTGGTCGCGGAGCGCCAGGAGCGTGGCCAGGGTGAGGTGGCCCCCGGCGGAGTCCCCGCCGAAGACGATGTCGGCGGGGTCGTACCCGTGCTCCAGCAGACATCGGTAGGCGGCGATGCCGTCCTCAAGGGCCTCGGCCGGCCGGTGGACGGGGCCCTGGCGGTAGTCGACCGCCAGCACCGGGCGCCGGGTCGCGGCCGACAGGCGCCAGGTGATCGGCCGGTGGGTCGCCGGAGAGCAGGCGAAGTAGCCCCCGCCGTGGAAGTAGAGCAGGACCTTGCCCTCGTCGAGCTCCTCCCCCGCGCGAACCCACTCCCCCGGGCACGCCCCCGCCTCGTCGGGGGTCACGCGTACGTGCACGGGCAGGCGGAAAGGCACCCTGCCCGCCAGCGCGACGATGCGGGAGGCCGCGGCGAAGCCGACGTCGTTTCTCAGCAGCAGGTCGGAGATGGGCTTGAAGGTGCCGCGCATGATCGCGTTGAGGGTCGCGGCCTGCCAGCTGAAGGGGTAGACCGGACTGACATCCATATTGATCTCATCGCGCATGGGGGACCTCCATAAAAGGACATTCCCCCCAGAGTGGACTTCTATCGGCGATTGAACATATCGGGGAGATTACAACTACATATCACGCAAGTACATGTCACCCTGAGGTCATGTCCGCGTACCGAACGTCACCGCTCCCCGAACCCCCGGACCGGGCCGTTCGGACGGTCGCCTCGACGGCCCGTGCCACGTCCCCGCGACCCGCCCCGGTCCGCTCGGTGCCACCGAAAATCCGTTGCCTCGCCCCGGAGCGCCCAGGAGGATAGGAGGGTTGTCCTGACACCCTCAGGGAGGCAGCCTTCCTGCTCTACGCGCGCATCGCCGGGTACGGCTTCCGCCGCCACTCCACCTATCGTGCCGCCGCCGTCGCCGGAGCGTTCACCAACACCGTCTTCGGCATCCTCCGCGCCTACGTCCTGATCGCCCTCTGGGAGGCCCGTCCCGGTCTCGCCGGGTACGACCTCGCCGACGCCGTGACCTTCTGCTTCCTCAGCCAGGCCTTCATCGGCCCCATGCAGGTCTTCGGCGGCGGCCTGGAGCTCTCCGAGCGCGTGCGCAGCGGGGACGTCGCCCTCGACCTGCTCCGTCCCGCCTCCCTGCAGATGTGGAGCCTCGCCGACGACCTCGGCCGGGCCTCGTACCTCTTCCTCGCCCGCAGCCTGCCGCCCACGGCCGTCGGCGCCGCGCTGTTCGGCCTCGTCTTCCCCGCCGATCCGCTGACCTGGCTGTCCTTCACGGCCGGCTTCACCCTCGCGGTGATCGTCAGCTTCGCCCTCCGCTACCTGGTCGCGTTGTCCGCCTGCTGGGTCATCGACGACCGGGGCGTGCAGACGATGTCGCTGGTGATGACCTTCTTCCTCAGCGGCATGGTCCTGCCCCTCAACCTCTTCCCCGGCTGGCTCGGCACCCTGGCGCGGGCGCTCCCCTGGTCGGCCATGGTCCAGGTCCCCGCCGACCTCTACCTCGGCAAGCGCGACGTCCTGGAGGCCCTGGCCTTCCAGGCCGCGTGGGCGGTGGCGCTGCTGGCCCTGGGAGCCCTGGCCACGAGCGCGGCCCGCAGGAAGGTCGTGATCCAGGGTGGGTGACGACGGTGACGACGACAACGCGAACCACGGGGACCACGGACCCGCTGGGCGGAAGACGGCCGGGAAGACGGCCGGGGAAGGCGGACGGTGAGGACGTACCTCCTGCTGGCCTGGACCTGGCTGAGGGCCTCGGCGCAGTACCCGAAATCGTTGATCATGATGGCGGTCGGCTCGTTCGTCATCAACGGGCTGGACGTGGCCGCGATCTGGGTGATCTTCGAGCACACCGGCTCGCTGGGCGGATTCGACCTGGCCGAGGTGATGTTCCTGTACGGCACCGCCGGACTGTCCTTCGCGCTCGCCGACATGCTCTTCGGCAACGTCGACCGGCTCAGCCAGCACATCAGGAGCGGCGGCTTCGACACCATGCTGATCCGCCCGGCGAGCGCGTTCACCCAGATGGCCGTCGACCGCTTCGGGGTGCACCGCTTCGGCAGGCTGGCCCAGGCCGCCGTCGTGCTCGCCGTCGCCCTGCCCCAGCTCGGCCTGAGCCGGGACAGGGTCTGGATGATCCCGCTGATGGTCGTGTGCGGGCTCGTCATCTTCACCTCGGTCTTCGCCCTCGGCGGGGCCGTCCAGTTCCTGCTGACCGACGCCCCCGAGGTGGCCAACGCCTTCACCTACGGAGGCGGCACCCTCACCCAGTACCCCCTGAGCGTCTACGGCTCCGAGCTCGTCAAGGGCGTCACCTTCGTCGTGCCGCTGGCGTTCGTGAACTGGCAGCCCGCGCTGTTCGTGCTCGACCGCGACGACCCCCTCGGCCTGCCGTACTGGCTCCGCTTCGCCTCACCCCTGGCGGCCGTCCTCCTGGCCGCCGTCGCCGCCCTCGCCTGGCGGGCGGGCATCCGCCGTTATCGCTCGACGGGAAGTTGACACATGATCGAACTCGACCGGGTCGGCCGCTCGTTCACCGTGGGCCGCCGCGGGACCAGGAAGACCGTGCACGCCGTACGGGATCTGTCATTCACCGTGGAGGCCGGGGAGTTCGTCGGCTACCTCGGGCCCAACGGCGCGGGCAAGTCCACCACGATCAAGATGCTCACCGGCATCCTGGCGCCGACCTCGGGCAGCGTCCGGGTGGCCGGGCTCGACCCGGCCCGCCGCCGCACGGCGCTGGCGCGCAGGATCGGGGTGGTGTTCGGCCAGCGGACGACTTTGTGGTGGGATCTGCCGCTGCGGGACAGTTTCGAGCTGATCCGACACCTGTACAAAGTAGATCAAACGGACTTCCGGCGGAGGCTGGCCGAGCTGACCGAGCTCCTCGACCTCGCCGCCCTCATGACCACCCCGGTCCGCCAGCTCAGCCTCGGCCAGCGCATGCGCGGCGACATCACCGCCGCGCTCCTGCACGACCCCACCGTGCTGGTGCTCGACGAGCCCACGATCGGCCTGGACGTGGTCAGCAAGGCCGCCATGCGCGACTTCCTGCGGCGCCTGAACGCCGACCGGGGCACCACCGTCCTGCTCACCACCCACGACATGGGCGACATCGAGAAGCTCTGCCGCCGCGTGATGCTGATCGACCACGGCAGCCTCGCCTTCGACGGCACCCTCGACGACCTGCGCGCCACCGCCCCCGAGGGGGACTCCATCGAGGAGGTGGTCGCCCGCCTCTACTCCGGCTGACCCGCCGGACCCCGCGCCCGAGCGGAGGGGACGGCCTCTTATTGCACCCGCGAGCAGGGGGTCAAGATGCGCGGCCAAGATTCTCCGGCAGGACAAGTGTGACCTTAATCACATTTCCATGATCCCGTCGGCACGGGAGCACCCTTCGCTCGCGTTTGGAACCTTCTTGACCCCCCGGGCATTCTCCATACGAAAAACCGGTTCGCGATAACCGTTCCTCTCCGCCCTTTACCACTGGAATCCCCCGCGCCTGGCCGATAATGCCATCGGAGCGACAAAGGTAAAACGCCACCGAACGAGATTCGACGATCATCGATCCGGAGCGGGAAACGATCGGAAAGAAACCTTGTAAAGAGGCTCCCACCAGCGCGTTCGTCAAGTCTCGAGAGCGTCAGTGGGAGTAATACTGCCACCATGTCAAATGGGTTCTGGCATACCTTAATGCTATGGACAGCGACAATCTCCTCGGTGAGTTCCTTCGCGCTCGGCGCGAACTCACCACCCCCGAACAAGTGGGCCTCCTGCCCGCTGGTTCCCGGCGGACGCCGGGGCTGCGCCGGGAAGAGGTGGCGATGCTGGCCGGAGTCAGCACCGACTACTACATACGCCTGGAGCAGGGACGGGAACGTCACCCGTCCGAGCGGGTGCTCGGCGCTCTCATGCAGGTCCTCAACCTCAACGCCGACGCCGCGACGCACATGCACGAGCTGGCGCACCCCGGGCCGCGACAGTCCAGAACCGCCGACCAGCCGGAACGGGTCAAACCGGCGCTGGTGCGCTTGATACGGAGCTGGCCCTACACCCCGGCGATCGTGACCAGCCGCTGGATGGACGTGCTCGCCTCGAACCAGATGGCCGACGCCCTCTACGACGGGCTGGCGCACCGGGACAACCTGCTCCGGCTGCTCTTCCTGAACCCGGGCTCCCGCCGGTTCTATCGTGACTGGGAGGAGTCCGCCCGCCTCAAGGTCGCCCAGTTACGCGCCGTCGCGGGCGCGGACCTCGACGATCCGTACCTGACCGACCTGGTCGGCGAGCTCTCGCTCAAGAGCAAGGACTTTCGCCGGATGTGGGCGCGCCACGACGTGTTCAGCGGGAACGTCGCGACCAAGCGCTTCCACCACCACGACGTCGGCGACCTGACGCTCACGTACGAGCTGTTCAACATCAACGGCTCCACCGGCCAGAAACTGATCGTCTTCCAGGCCGAGCCGGGAAGCCCTTCCGCGCACGCCCTGAACCTGCTGGGCAGCCTAGCGGCGCTGACGTCGCCATGAAGGGGCCGCGCATGCGCTCGATCCAGGCGCGCTACACGATCATCACGACGATGCTGCTGCTGGTCATCCTCGCCCTGGTGGGCACGAGCATCGACATGGCGATCCGCTACCGGATCCAGGACGACGGCTTCGGCAACGCCGAGCGGGTCGCCAGCCAGTGGAGCGCGCTGGTACGGATCGGCAACATCCCCGACCCGATCCCCGCGACCGCCCCGGTCGACCTCGTCCAGCTGGTGAACTCCCACGGCACGGTGATCAACTCCAGCAGGCAGGCCATGGGCATGGCCCCGATCAGCACGAGCCGCCCCCCGGCCGACGACCGGTTCCAGCAGCTGACCGAGGGCTCCGTCATGGTCATGGCCATCCGGGTCTCCCCCGCGGCCGACTCCCCGGTGGTCTACGCGGGCCTGGAGGAGCCCGCCATCCTGCACGAACACCACCTGGAGTACTTCATCGCCGCGGGCGTCCTCATCCTGCTGGCCCTCGCGGCCTGGATGACCTGGTGCGTCGTGGGGCGGACGCTACGCCCCGTGGCGGCGATACGCGCGCGGATGTCCGAGATAACGGTGAGCGACCTGAGCCTGCGGGTGCCCATCCCCCCGGGCGAGGACGAGATCGCGCTGCTCGCCCGTACCGCCAACCAGACCCTGACCCGCCTGGAGGAGGCCGTGGAGCAGCAGCGCCGCTTCGCCTCCACCGCCTCCCACGAGCTCAGGACCCCGATCGCCGGCCTGCGCGTGCAGCTGGAGGAGGCCCTGCTCTACCCCGACGACATCGATCCGCGCGACACCATCCGGGGGGCGCTGACGGCCAGCGGCCGGCTTGAGGCGATCGTCAACGACCTGCTGCAGCTGGCCAGGCTGCGCGCCGCCGACCCGGCGCCGCAGGAGCTGATCGACCTCGGCGACCTCGTGACGGAGGAGGCGGCCCAGGGCACCGGGATGCCGGTACGGGTCCAGGTGACCGCCCGCGTACAGGTCCGGGGCTCCCGGATCCAGCTGATCCGGGTGGTGGGCAACCTGCTGAGCAACGCGCGGCGGCACGCCGACAGCCGCGTCGAGGTCTCCGTCGGCTTCGAGGACGGCAAGGCCGTGGTGGCCGTGGTCGACGACGGCGCCGGTATCGCGCCCGCCGACCGCGAGCGCGTCTTCGAGCGCTTCACCCGCCTGGACGACGGACGTCTGCGCGACTCGGGCGGCAGCGGGCTCGGCCTCGCCATCTCCCGCGACATCGCCCACGCCCACCAGGGAACCCTGCTGATCGAGGACTCGCCGCGAGGGGCCAGGTTCGTCCTCAGGCTCCCGCCGGAGGACACGCGGCCGCTCGGGGCCGACCCGGAGGTCCAGCGCGCCGGCCCGGGGAAGACCGTCCCGCCCTCCAGGAGAGCGGACGGCAGGGAGTCCACCGGTAAATCCACCGGCAAGGAGTCCGCCGGCAGGGAATCCGCCGTCAAGGGTGCCACCCGCGAGGAAGGCCCCCGTAAGGCCCGCAAGGCCCCCAAGGAAGGGGCCCTCGACGAGGGGACGCACGGGGAGGGCGTCGGCACGAAGGGCCCGTTCACCTGGGCCGGTCACCGCCGGCGGTGACCGGGGTCACGGCGCGGGACCGGCGGACGCGCGGTGACCGACCACGGCACCGGTGATCGAAGGCCGTGGTGATAGGAAGCCCCGGTGATCGGCGCGGTGACCGGAAGCCTCGGTGATGAGCGCGGCCTCGGGGGCGAGGACTCAGCGGTAGCCCTGGGCGTCGGACTCCTCGTACTCCTCCTCGTCGTCCCGGAAGCGCGGCGCCCAGCGGGAGGGCATCAGCACCGGCAGGAACAGCAGGACGCCGAGGAGCGCGTAGACACCGGTGGTCAGCAGCAGGCCCATGCCGCGACCGGCCTGCAGGAGCACCTCGTGGAAGGCCGGATCGTCGGGGACCAGGCCCATGGCGCGCCTGACGTCCAGGGCGTAGACCACGGTCCAGGCGAGCAGGACCATCGACGGGACGAAGGCCGCCAGCGGGGAGACGCGACCGGCGACCACCAGGCCGATCAGGAGACCGATCCCGGCCATCACCCCGAGGGCGATCCAGGTCCTCGAACCGCTCTCCGCCGGAAGGGGCACCAGGCTCGCCCCCGCCTCCTGTACGGCCCAGCCCGCGCCGAAGAGCAGCACGGCCGCCGCGAACAGCCCGACAAGCACCCCAACGACGTGCCGCATCGCCACCACCTCGGCTTGAAGGACCTGTCACGGTCGCGGCAACCATAGCGACAAAAAGTCCAGAACGGCAGACACCCCGGAGCGTGAGAACATATGGGTCACCATGCGCGCCCGCCTCCCGTTACGCCTCACGCGCGCGGCCACCTTCTCGGCCGTCTGCCTGGCACTCGCCGTCCTCGGCCACGTGGCCGCGGGCGGTTCCTGGCCGCGGCCGTGGGTGGTGGGCGCGGCGGGAGCGGCGGTCGTCGTGATGGCCGTGCTGCTCGCCGGGCGCGAGCGGTCGATGGTGACGATCAACGCCGGGCTCGCCGCCCTGCAGCTGGCGCTGCACGAGCTGCTCGCCCTCGGTGGCGCCGCGGGGGTCCCGCCCCCGCATCCGCACGTCAGGGGGCTGGGCGAGAACCTCGGCATGCTCGTCGCGCACCTCACCGCGACCCTGATCACCGGGTGGTGGCTGGCCCGCGGCGAGAGCGCCCTGTGGGTGCTGCTCCGCTCGGCCGGTCGCCGCCTCGGCGCCATGTTCCTCCCTCCGCTGTGGTCCCCGGCCGCCGTCACCGCCCCGCCGGGCACCGCGTACGCCCCGGTCACGCCCGTCGCCGCGCGTGCCGTCCTCCGTCACTCCGTCAGCCGGCGCGGTCCTCCGCTTCCCGCCGCCTGACCCGACCCCGTAAATCCCGAATCCTTGACGTTCCGAAGTGGAGAAAACCCTCATGTCGCTCTCGCACGCCTTCCGCCGTCTGGCCGCCGTCACCGCCGGTGTCACCGCCCTCACCCTCGGTCTCGCCCTTCCCGCCCTCGCGCACGTCACCATCAACCCCGGCACCGCCGAGCAGGGCGGCTTCACCAAGGTCGCCTTCCGGGTCCCGAACGAGCGTGACGACGCCTCGACGACCAAGCTGGAGGTGACCTTCCCCACCGACCACCCGCTGGCCTTCGTCTCGGTCAAGCCGGTGCCCGGCTGGGACGTCAAGGTGGTCGAGGGCAAGCTGCCCAAGCCGATCACCACCGAGTACGGCGAGCTCACCGAGGCGGTCACGAAGGTCACCTGGTCGGGCGGGAAGATCGACCCCGGCCAGTTCCAGGAGTTCGAGGTGTCCATGGGCACGCTGCCCACCGACACCGACCAGCTCGTCTTCCCCACCACCCAGACCTACAGCGGCGGCGAGGTCGTCAAGTGGGCGGACGAGCCCAAGGCCGACGGCTCCGAGGCCGAGCGCCCGGCCCCGACGCTGAAGCTCACCCCCGCCTCCGCCGAGGGAGCCGGTCACGGCGCCTCCGCCACCCCCTCGGCCGCCGCCTCCTCGGCCCCGGCGGTGTCGACGCCGTCGGTGGCCCCCGTCGCCGCCTCGGAGGGCTCGGACGGCACCGCCCGCCTGCTCGGCGGGGCCGGTCTGGTGCTCGGGCTCGCCGGGCTCGTGGTCGCGGCGTTCGGCCTGCGCCGGGGCCGCGCCTCCTGACGACCGTCTCCGGAGTCGCCTTTTGACCGTCTCATGACCACCTTCTGACCATCCTCGATCTCCCTCCGATCCTCTTCCGATCGCGCGGAACGGCCCCGGGAGGCCTCCCGGGGCCGTTCCGCGTTTTCCGTCGCCGTCCCGCGTTCCTCCGGTGCCGCCGCGCCTCTCCCGCCCCCTCCCGCCGGGAGGCCGCGTCACACGCCCTCCCGCCCTCTTACGGCCGCGCCGGCACCTCGCCGGGCCGTGGGACGGGGCGCCCGGCCGCGCGTCGCGGAAATGTTCGCGGCTCAGGGCGGCGTTCCACCGGTATGTCTGCTGAGTCACGCCTCCCGTGCCGTCCCCGCGCCTCCCTCTCCCGCGGCACCGCCTGTTCCGCCGGCCAAGGCCGCCGGGCGGCGTTCTCCCACTCCTCATGGAGGTCCCCGTCATGCGGCACAGCACGCGCGTCACAGCGGTCGCCGCGCTCTCCCTCGCCCTGCTCGCCCCGGTGGCCTGCGGTACACCGCCCCTCCATCACGTCTCGCAGCCCCCGCTCCCCGAGGTCAAGGAAGCCGACATCGCGAGGGCCCTGCGGACCCCGACCACGCTGACGTTCTGGTCGTGGGTGCCCAGCCTCGGGAAGACGGTGGCGCTGTTCGAGCGGGAGTACCCCAAGATCAAGGTCAACCTGGTCGACGCGGGCCGCTCCAGGATCGAGTACACCAAGCTCCGGGCCTCGCTGAGGACCGGCACCGGCGTTCCCGACGTGGCGCAGATCGAGTACTTCGCGCTGCCCCGCTTCGCGTTCTCCGGAGCCGTGACCGACCTCAACGCGTACGGCGCGGAGGACCTGGCGCGGAGGTTCACCTCCTCGGCCTGGGACCAGGTGGACCTCAACGGCAGCGTCTACGCGATCCCCCAGGACACCGGCCCGATGACCATGATCTACCGCAAGGACGTCTTCGACCGGCTCGGCCTGAAACCGCCGAGAACCTGGAAGGAGTTCGTGACGGTCGCCGAGGCGATCAGGAAGAAGGACCCCCGCGTCTTCATCACCAGCGTCGACCCGACCGACTCCGGCATCGCCGACAGCCTGATCTGGCAGGCGGGCGGGCGGCCGTTCGGCATCGAGAACGCCACGACCATCCGGATCGACCTGCAGGACAAGGGGACCAGGCGATGGGCGAGGCTGTGGACGCGGCTGTCACACGAGAAGCTCGTCGACCCGGCCGTGACCTGGACCGGCCCGTGGTGGAAGAACATGGCGAGCGGCAAATACGCGCTGTGGATAACGGGCGCCTGGGCGCCCGGCGTCATCCAGGGCGCGATCCCGCGGACCAAGGGCGTGTGGCGCGCCGCGCCCCTCCCGCGCTGGGACACCGGGAAGCCGGTCAACGCGGAGAACGGCGGCTCCGGCGTGTCCGTCCTCGCGACGAGCGAGCACCAGCTCGCCGCCTACGGCTTCGCCCGATGGCTGGACTCCGATCCCAAGGCGGTCAGGTCACTGAACACCGTCTCCGGGGTGTTCCCCGCGACGACCGGCCTGCTGGAGAGCGAGAGGTTCCTCGACGTCGAGATCCCGATCCTGGGGGGTCAGCGGGCGAACAGGCTGTTCAGCGAGGGCTCCGCGCAGGTGGCGAAGGGCTGGCAGTACCTGCCGTTCCAGCTCTACGCCAACAGCGTCTTCGCCGGCAGCGTGGGACGGTCGCTCTCGCACGCCACCAACCTCGACATCGGCCTGAGGGCCTGGGAGCAACGGCTCAGCGCCTACGCGCGACGGCAGGGCTTCAAGGTCTCCCCCGAGCATTGAACCTTCCCGTCGACTCCTCCACAGCCGGAAACACCGTGAGAGGTACGGGTGACGGGACGGGAACCCCGGCGGTCGCGCGGTTCCGGACCGCCGGGGCGTCGAAGGCGAACCGTCCGGCGCCCCTTCCGTACGACCTCTTCCGTACGATTTCCGGACGCCCGCATTTCACGGGACGCGGGGCACCGGGGCGGGCGTGGTCAGGCGGTGATGTCCTTGCCGGTGAAGCGCGCCCAGGCGATGGAGCCGAAGACGACGACGTAGGCGGCGAAGACCAGCAGGCCCTGCCCCATGTCGCCGGTGGCCATCGGGTCCCGCAGGACGCCGTCGAAGCCGTTCCACCACTCGGTGAGCATGTACGGCCGGATCACCGACAGCTGCGGGATGACTCCCAGCACCTGGGCCACGATGACGACGACCACGGTCGAGGCGATGGCCCCGATGGACACCTCGGTCAGGGTCGACAGGGCCAGCGCGATGGCGGCCAGGGCGGCCATGCCCGCGGTGACGTAGAGCACGACGACGCCGATCCGCAGCACGCCGTCGAGGAAGGGGATCGTCCCTCCCGACAGCAGCGTGATCGGACCGGCGGGGAACAGCAACAGGCCGGTGAGCAGCGCGGACAGCGCCACCACGGTGACGGCGGCCAGGCAGAAGAGGATCACGCCGACGTACTTGACGGCCAGCAGGCGGGTCCGGCCGGCCGGGGCCGCGAGCAGGTAGCGCAACGTGCCGATGCCCGCCTCCCCCGCGATCGAGTCCCCGGCGACGACCGCGACGGCGACCGGCAGCAGCAGTTGCACCAGGACCGAGAGCGCGGCGAAGGTGAGGAACAGCCCGTTCCCGGTGACCTGTTCGAAGATCGCCGGCCCGCCGCCTCCGCCGCCTCCGCCGTCCCCGTCGCCCGTGGATCCGCCGAACGTCCGCAACGCGATCCCGATCAGCGCCGGGATCACGGCGAGCACCGCGAGCATGGCGAGGTTCCTCGGCCGCCGGAAGATCAGGCCGGTCTCCGAGCCGAGCAGCCGCAGCCACGCCCGGGGGGCGCCCACCGCCCGCCCGGCGGGGGCCGGGCTCCCGGAGGCGTTTCCAGAGGCGCTTCCGAAGGCGCGCCCGCCGCCCGCGAGAGCCGTTCCCGGCACGAGGGTGTTTTCCGGCACGAGGCCCGCCCCCGTTTCCGGCGCGAGGCCCGCCCCCGTGGCGGGCTGCCGGCCGGGGGTGGCGCGTGTGGCGCGTGTGGCGTTCTCGGTGGACACGGCTTCCTTCCCGCTAACCGTCGACATCGAATCCCTCCCCGGTCAGGTCCACGAACATGTCCTCAAGACTGGGCCGCTGGACGGCCAGGCCGCGGACGGCGACGCCGTCGGCGACCAGGGCCACGCACACCCGCTCCGGCGTGTCGGCTCCCAGCGCGGCGCTGACGTCGCCGTCGCCGAGACGGATCTCCGGCAGGCCGAGCCCGGCCAGCACGGCCGCCGCCTCGACGGTGTCGGGGGTCTCCACCCGGATCCTGACCGTCTCCCCCGCGCGCAGCTCGGCGATGGACCCCTGGGCGACGAGCCGCCCGGTCCGCATGACGGCGACGTGGGAGCACATCTGCTCCACCTCGACCAGCAGGTGGGAGGAGACGAACACCGTCGTCCCCTCGGCGGCGATCTCCCTGACCAGGCCGCGTACCTCGCGGGTGCCCTGCGGGTCCAGGCCGTTGGTCGGCTCGTCGAGGATGAGCAGCTCCCTCGGGCCGAGCAGCGCGGCGGCGATGGCGAGCCGCTGGCGCATGCCGAGCGAGTAGGCGCGGTAGCGCTTGCGGGCCGCGGCGGCCAGGCCCACCCGCTCCAGCGCGTACCCGATCCTGGCCTGGACGGTGCGCGGGTCGGCCGAGGGGTCGGCGGCGTCGTAGCGGCGCAGGTTCGCCTCGCCCGACAGGTAGGGGTAGAAGGCCGGTCCCTCGACGAGGGCGCCCACCCTGGGCAGCACGCCGCCCGCCCCTCCGGGCATCGAGGTGCCGAGCAGCCGCCAGTCGCCCGCCGTCGGGGCCACCAGGCCGAGCAGCATGCGGATCGTGGTGGTCTTGCCCGAGCCGTTGGGGCCGAGGAAGCCGAACACCGACCCGCGGGGGACGGCGAGGTCGAGGGAGTCCACGGCCACCTGGCCGCCCTTGAAGCGCTTGGTCAGCCCGCTGGTGACGATGGCGAACCCCCCGTCGGACGGGCTCGGGGCCGGCCTCTCGGTGGTCACGGCCGCCGGGCCCTCCCCGACCTCGCCGGTCCGGTTCTCCTCGCTCCCGCTGTTCCTCACGTTCTGGACGATCGGCACTTCTCCCCCACTGCTCGTCGGTTCCGGGACGGCCGCGCGGCCGTCCCGGCTGGATCTCGCGCCCTGGACGTTCACGAGCGCCCCTGAACACTCATGAACCGGCGAGTACGCCGAGTCCGCTGGATGTTGCTTGACGTGCTGGATTCCTGGATTCTCGGAACGTCGCGCGCGGCCCGGACGGCGTCCCCGATTCACGCCGCCGGACCCCGCCTGTGGATCCCGCCGGGAGCCCGGCGCCGCCCCCGTACGGGGGCGTCAGGCTCCCGGCGCCGAGCTCACTTCTGACCGGCCGCCTCGGACAGCTTCTCCGGGGTGACGGCGCCGACCAGCAGGCGGCCGTCGTCGGTCAGCAGCGCGGAGACCAGCTTGGTCTGGATTACCTTGCCACTGCCCCACGGGCCGCTGATCGGCTTGGCCGACCGCAGCAGGGCACCGGTGATCGCACCGGCGTCCTGTCCCGCGCCCTGCCCGGAAGAGCCCGCGTCCTGCCCGGAAGAGCTCTCACCCCGGGGTGCCGAGATCAGCTTCTCCGTCTCGGAGGCGGGGATCACCGCGACCGTGGTCCAGCCCCCACCGACGATCTTGGCCTTCTCGCCGATCTTCTCGCCCTCCTTGAACTTCTCGCCCTGCCGCGCGCCGCCCTCCTTGGCGAGTTCGCCGATCGAGGTCTCCTCGACCTTGGCCCCCGCGGGCGGGGTGAAGGCGAAGTTCTCCGCCGCGGGCGGGGAGAACGTGACCGAGGTGAAACCGACCTCGAAGGCGGGCTCGGCCGCGCTCCTGGCGTACACCTGGACCCGCAGCGGGACGAAGGTCTCCCCGTCCAGCGCCAGCTTGACCTCCCTGACCAGGGACGAGGCGTCCTTGGGCGCGAGGACGAGCTGGTAGGCCGCGCGGTCGGCGACCTTCTCGGTGCTGGTCACGCTGACCGTGGTGTCGGCGCCGATCCGCTTCAGCAGCTCCTGGGCGAGCTGCTGCGGCGTGGTCGCCGTGGGCAGCGCCCTGTGCGCGTCGCCGACCCCGGCGCCCGGCTTCTCGCCCCCGAGGCCCCCGGGGCCCCCGGTTTCCCCGGCGCCCCCCTCGCTTCCCGCCTTGACGCGGGTGGCCTTGTTGAGTTCGCTCTGCCACAGCCAGACCTGGTCACCGTTGACGATCAGGTCGGTCTCGCTCATCCGTCCGGGGAGGGCGAAGCGGACCTTGTCCTCCCCGCCGTACCAGACCTTGAGCTCGTGCGAGCCCGCCAGCAGGGCGGCGGGCGAGGATCCGCCCGCGCCCGGCAGGCCGGGCAGGCTGGGCAGACCGAGCGAGGCGGTCTGCATGACGGTGCCCGACATGGGCTTCAATCCGCTCTGGCTCGCCTGGGCGGCGCTCGCCAGCAGCTGCTCCGCGGTGCGCTCGGGCAGCGTGGGATCCCCCTGTACGGCGGCGATGACCGGTCCGGCTCCGATGGCTCCGGCGACCAGCGCGGCCGCGGCGACCGGTACGGCCCACCTCACCGCGCGCCCCCGTCTCGCTTGCTCAGACATCTCATTCCTCCACGGTATGCCGTCGATCCCTGTCATCAGCAGCTTGCGTGACAGGTCCTGTGCCGAAGCTGAGACAGACTGAGAGGGCTCACAGGCTTCTCAGCCGCCTCTCAGGCCGGGTGGTCGAGGATGGGCACGTCCGAGATGGTGGAAGGGGCAGTCCATGCGGGTTCTCGTCGTGGAGGACGAGCGGAGGATGGCCGCCGCTCTGCAACGTGGCCTGCAGGCCGAGGGGTTCGCGGTCGACCTCGCGCACGACGGGGAGGACGGCCTGCACCAGGCCAGGCACGGCGAGTACGACGTCGTGGTCCTGGACATCATGCTGCCCAGGATCTCCGGCTACAACGTCTGCAAGCAGCTGCGGGCCGAGGAGAACTGGGTGCCGATCCTGATGCTGTCGGCCAAGGACGGCGAGTACGACATGGCGGACGGGCTCGACCTCGGCGCCGACGACTACCTGACCAAGCCGTTCTCGTACGTGGTGCTGGTGGCCAGGCTGAGGGCGCTGCTGCGGCGCGGGGCGAACCGGCGGCCGTCCGTGCTGAGGGCCGGGGACCTCGCGCTCGACCCGGCGCGGCGGCGGGTCACCAGGGGCGAGACGCCGGTGGAGCTGACGCCCAGGGAGTTCGCGCTGCTGGAGTTCCTGATCCGCCACCACGACGAGGTGGTCTCCAAGACGGAGATCCTGGAGCACGTCTGGGACACCTTCGACACCGACCCCAACGTGGTCGAGGTGTACGTCGGCTACCTGCGGCGCAAGATCGACGTGCCGTTCTCCCGGAACGCGCTGCAGACGGTACGGGGAGCGGGATACCGGCTGGCCGGCGATGGCGGCTGACCCGGCCTCCCGGTCCAGGCAGGCCCCCGGCGCCCGCCGGGGCCGGCCCGGTGCGGGTGTCCCGGCGGGCGCGGCCTCCCTCACCGGAGCCCTTACCGGAACGGCCTCCCCTGCCGACGCGGCCGCGCACGGGGGAGGGCGCGCGGTCGGCCTGTGGCGGCGCCAGAGCCTGCGCTTCCGGCTGACGGCGGTCGCCTCGGCCGTGCTGGCGGTGGCGCTGGTGGTCTCGGCCTACGTGATGATCACCGTGCTCGGCAACGCGCTGCTGTCCACCATCGACGAGTCGATCTACCAGCGGGCCAGGGAGACGATCTCGCTGGCCGACGCCGGGCGGCTGCCCGACGAGATGACCTCGCCCGACGGCACGCTCCTGCAGGTGATCGACGGCACGGGGCGGATCACCCACACGACCACCGGCACCGACAGGCTGGTGCCGCTGCTGGACGCCGGGGACCGGGCGGCGGCCATCGGCAGGGGCGAGGCGCGCTTCCTGGACGGGAAGCCGTACGGCATCCCGCACATGCTCCGGGTCCGGGTGCTCAGCGCCGACCGGGGGCAGACGGTGATCGCGGCCCGTCCCTTCAGCGAGGTGCAGACCAGCATCTCCACGGCCGGGCACGTGCTGATCGTCGGTACGCCGCTGCTGCTCGTCCTGCTCGCGGGGGCCAGCTGGGTGATCATCGGCGGGACCCTGCGGCCGATCGCGGCGCTGCGCCGGGGCGCGGACGAGATCACCGACACCGCCCGCTCGCGCCGCCTGCCGGTGCCCGAGGCACGCGACGAGGTGCACAGCCTGGCCACGACGCTGAACGCGATGCTGGCCCGGCTGGAGAAGGCCGGTGTCCGGCAGCGGGCCCTGGTCTCGGACGCGGCGCACGAGCTGCGCAGCCCGCTGGCGAGTATCCGGCTCCAGCTGGAGGTGGCGCTCGGCCATCCCGAGGGGCAGGACTGGCGGGAGACGGCCGAGGGGGTGCTGGAGGACACGATGCGCCTGTCCAGGCTGGCCGAGGACCTGCTCTCGCTGGCCCGGCTGGACGAGCGCGGCGGCACACCCGCGCGGGGGGAGCCGGTGGAGCTGGACCAGCTGGTCGCGCAGACCGTCGAGCGCTACGGCGAGGCCGTCACGGTACGGATCGCGGGCGAACCGGAGAACGGGCCGGGGAACGAATCGGGGAGCGCACCCGGCGCACCCGGCGGCGGACCGGGGAGTGGCCCCCGCGCGGGCGGCGGGCCGTCAGGCAGGCCCGGCACGGCCGACGGGCCGGAAAGCGGGCCTCGCGCGGCCGGCGACCCCGCGGGCGGGCCGGGGAGGCGGCCGGAGGGCGGGCAGATCAGGGTCACCGGGGACGCGCTGGACCTGAGCCGGGTGCTGGTCAACCTGGTCGACAACGCGCTGCGGCACACCTCCGCCCCCGTGCTGGTCGAGCTGCGGGCCGAGGGGGCCGACGCCGTGCTGACCGTCACCGACGACGGGCCGGGCATCCCCGAGGCCGACCGGGAGCGGGTGTTCGACCGGTTCACCCGGCTGGACAGCGCGCGCAGCCGCGACGAGGGCGGGGCCGGGCTGGGCCTGGCCATCGTGCGCGAGACGGTCCACGCTCACGGCGGCGCGGTCCACCTGGAGGACGCCTCTCCGGGCCTCCGCGCGGTCGTACGGCTTCCGCTATCTTGACCGAGGCTTGTGCCTCACCCGCTTGGCCGGGCGATCGCCCGGGACCTAGCGTCGCCTTTATGACTTCCGTTGACGGCAGCCGGCGGGAGCTGATCCTGCGGGTCGCCACCGGCCTGTTCGCCGCGCTGGGGTACGACAGCACGTCCGCGAGCCAGGTCGCCGAGGCCGCCGGGCTGAGCGTCGAGGCTCTCGGCGAGGAGTTCGGCGGCAAGCGGGAGCTCTATCTGGAGATCATGGAGCGCGAGTACCGGGCCGAGCGGGCGTCCCTGGTGAAGGCGCTGGACGGGATATCCGCGGTGACCCCCGAGCGGACGGCGCTGGTGGTCCACCGGATCGTCGACCACTACCTCGACTTCTGCGTCGCCCACCCCGAGTTCCCCTCCCTCTGGATGCACCGCTGGCTCGCGGACGCCAGCGACGTCACCGAGCTGGAGCGGAAGTACATCCAGCCGCAGATCGACCTCGTCTCCAGCGTGATCACTCCCGCGATGAAGGCGGGGTACGTGGACGCCGGCGTCGACATGAAGTACGCCTTCTGGTCGGTGGTGTGGTGCGTGCACGGCTTCTGCCAGGGCGGGGTCCTCGACCGGGAGGGCAACCGCCAGGACGCGGAGGATCCCGCCGTGCTGCGGCGGTTCCGCGCCTACCTGCACCAGATGATCCACCGCGTCGCCGCCCTGCCCGGCTCGCCGCCCTCGCCCTGACCTCCGCCTCTCGCCCCTGACTCCCCTCCCGGCCTCCGTGCCCTGCCCCCGCCCGGACTCCCTGCCTGAACTCCCTTTCCCGCTCCCCTCCCGGCCCCGTGCCCCCGCCCGGACTCCCTTCCCCGCCCCCGCTCCCCTCCCGGCTTCGTGCCCCTGCCCCGCCCGGACTCCCGCCCCGTCCCGTGCTCCGGTCGCCCGTCCCGTATCCCGGGCCGGTGCGCGCAATCGGATCTTCGTACGGCACGATTTCGTGTGATTTCGTGTGATGCTGGCACTTCCCGGCAGCCCCTGCGGGCCGCGTCCTTCCAGCCCGCACGAGCCCCGTACCACCGAGGAGACCGATGAGCCTGCCTGACAAGGGCCGTACCACCGACGAACTGCTGGCCGAGATCGCCCGCCTCAAGCGGGACGACCTGCCGGTGCGCGGCGGCAAGGTGACCGCGTACGTCTACGACACCGGACGGCCCGAGGTGCACGAGGCCGCCGCCAGGGCCTACTTCGAGATGCTGGAGGTCAACACCCTCGACCCGACGGCCTTCCCCAGCGTGGTGGAGATGGAGAAACAGGTCGTCGGCGCGGTCGCCGAGCTGCTCGGCGGGGGTTCGGGCGTCTTCACCAGCGGGGGCACCGAGTCGATCATGCTGGCGGTGAAGGCCGCGCGGGACTCCCGCGAGACGGCGGGCCGCCCCCGGATGGCGGTGCCGGTGACAGCGCACCCCGCCTTCCACAAGGCCGGGCACTACCTGGGCGTCGTGGTGGACGCCGTACCGGTGGACCCGGTGACGTTCCGGGCCTCCCCCGCGGACGTCGAGGCCGTGATCACCGAGGACACCGTCCTGGTGGTCGCCTCGGCGCCGTCGTACCCCCAGGGCGTGATCGACCCGATCGCCGAGATCGCCGGGATCGCCGCCGCGCGCGGCGTGCTCTGCCACGTGGACGCCTGCGTGGGCGGCTGGCTGCTGCCGTGGCTGCGCGAGGCCGGGGCGGAGGTCCCGCCGTTCGACCTGTCGGTTCCCGGGGTCACGTCGCTCTCCTGCGACCTGCACAAGTTCGGGTACGCGCCCAAGGGCGCCTCGGTCGTGCTGTTCGCCGACCCGGCGCTGCGGCGCAGGGCGTACTTCGCCTCGGCCTCGTGGCCCGGCTACACGGTGATCAACGCCACCGTGCAGAGCTCGAAGTCCGCGGGCCCGCTGGGCGGCGCGTGGGCCACCTTCCAGGCCCTGGGCAGGGAGGGCTACCTGGAGCTCGGCCGCACCACCCTGGCGGCGGCCCGCGAGCTCCGCGAGGGCATCGCGAAGATCCCCGGGCTGCGGGTGCTCGGCGACCCCGAGTCGGCGCTGGTCGCCTTCGGCTCCACGGGAGACGAGGACGGGGTGGACGTCTTCGTGCTGTCGGACGAGGCCAGGAAGCGCGGCTGGTTCCTGCAGCCGCAGCTGTCCTACGCGGGCATCCCGGCCAACATCCACATCACGGTGACCGGGGTGACCATGCGGGGCGTCGAGGCGATGCTGGAGGTGATCGCGGAGGCCACGGAGGCGGCGCGCGAGCGGGGTCCCGCGGAGCTGCCCGAGGGACTGGTGGAGCTGGTGGCGGGCCTGGACCTGGACGCGCTCGACGACGCCGCCTTCGGCGAGCTGGCGACGGCGGTCGGGGTGGACCTGGGCGGCTCGGGGCAGCCGGAGATGGCCGTGGTCAACGCGGTCCTCGACGCCCTCCCCGCCGACCGGCGGGAGGCGATCCTGATCCGCTTCCTCTCCGTCATCTATTCCTGATCGCCCGCTATCCACTCCCGATCGCGTACGGACAACTACATAACAAATTGATTTACCCTTGTCATGATATTGCAGTAAATATCGCGCTGGCCGACGATGGGGACGCTCCACCGCCGCCCGGGATCCCCGACCGGGATACCGGGCCCACCCCCTCCAGGAGGTCCGCGAACATGAGCAAGGCCCCCACCCTCCGATTAGCGGGATTGGTCACCGCCGCACTCCTGCTCGCCCTCGGGTCGGTCACCCCGGCCTCGGCGCGGCAGCACACGGGATCCACCGATTCCACGGGTTCCACCGGTTCCATCGTCAAGGCGGACAGCGCGAACGCGGTCCCCGACAGCTACATCGTGGTCCTCAAGAGCCGGTTCAGCCGGGTCGACCGCGAACGCCAGGCACGCGAGGTCGCCGAGGGCGAGGGCGCGCAGGTGAGCGCCGTCTACCAGCGCGCCGTCAACGGCTTCGCCGTCCGGGCCAGCGAGGAGCAGGCCAGGCGGATCGCCGCGCGGCCCGACGTCGCCTACGTCGAGCAGGACCAGGAGTTCACCCTGATCAACCAGGCCGTCTCCTCGTGGGGCCTGGACCGGGTCGACCAGCGGAACCTGCCGCTCGACGGCAACTACACCGCGCCGAACACCGGTTCCGGCGTGCGGGCCTACATCATCGACACCGGCATCCGGGTCACCCACTCCGACTTCGGCGGGCGGGCGCAGGCCGGGCGCGACGTCTACGACGACGACAACGACGTGGCCGACTGCAACGGCCACGGCACCCACGTCTCGGGAACGGTCGGCGGCGGCCAGTACGGCATCGCCAAGGCCGTCACGCTGATCGGCGTGCGGGTGTTCGGCTGCGGCAGCACCACCTCCACCTCGATCATCATCGAGGGCGTGGACTGGGTCACCGCCAACGCGGTCAAGCCGGCCGTGGCCAACATGAGCCTGGGCGGCGGCGCGAGCGCCACGCTCGACACCGCGGTCTCCAACTCCATCGCCTCCGGCGTCGTGTACGCGCTCGCCGCGGGCAACGAGAGCACCGACGCGTGCACCCGCTCCCCCGCGCGGGTTCCCGCCGCGATCACGGTGGGCGCCACCACCAGCACCGACGCACGCGCGTCCTACTCCAACTTCGGCACCTGCCTGGACCTGTTCGCCCCCGGTTCGGCCATCACCTCGGCCTGGAACACGAACGACACCGCCTCCAACACGATCAACGGCACCTCGATGGCCTCCCCGCACGTCGCGGGCGCGGCGGCGCTGATCCTGAGCGGCACTCCCACCGCCACCCCGGCGCAGGTGCGCGACACGATCGTCGCCAACGCCACGCCCGGCGTGGTGACCAGCCCCGGCACCGGATCGCCGAACCTGCTGCTGTACGTCGGCGGCGGCGGCCCCGGCCCCCAGCCCACCGTGGTCTACTCCGACGACTTCGAGGCCGAGCGCGGCTGGACGGTCAACCCCGGCGGCACCGACACCGCGACGACGGGCCGCTTCGAGCGCGGCGACCCCGGACAGACGTCGAGCGGCGTGATCACCCAGCCCGGCACCACCCCCAGCGGCACGTACGGGCTGGTCAGCGGTGCGGCGGCCGGGTCGAGCGCGGGTGACGGCGACATCGACGGCGGTGTGACGAGCGCCCAGTCACCGGCGATCACGCTGCCCGCGAGCGGGACGCTCACGCTGTCCTTCTCCTGGTATCTCGGTCATCTGAACAACGCGAGCAGCGCGGACTACGTCCGGGTCCGCGTGGTCGGCACGACCACCACGACCGTGCTGAACCAGACCGGTGCCGCGTCCAACCGCGCCGCCGCCTGGGCCACCGCCACGGCCAACATCTCCGGCCACGCCGGGCAGGTCGTCCGTGTCGTCGTGGACGCGGCCGACGCCTCCGGGGCGAGCCTGGTGGAGGCCGGGTTCGACGACGTCAAGATCACCTCACAGTAGACCTTCGAGCACGTAGACCTTCGAGTCCGTAGACCTTCCTGAGCACGAGGCACCCTCGCCTCGCGATCGGGCCACCCTTCCCCCCCAAGGGTGGCCCGATCCTTTTTCTCCCCCGGACGCCCGGCCCGTCCCTTCTCAGGATGAACCCGTCCTTCCCGCGTCACCGATCGGCTCTCCGGGCGAGGGGGGAACGCCCTCCGTCGCGACGAGGCCGGTGACGGTGCGGGCGACCTCCGGCGGGGCGGCGACGATGACGGCGTCGAGCATGGCTCGGGACGCCCGCAACTCCTCGATCGCGTGGCTGATCCGGTCACGCTCGCGCCACAGGTGGGCGACCAGGTCCGAGCAGGTCGGCACGAGGCGCTCGCCGTCGTCGCGGACACAGGGCAGGACGCTCGCGATCGTGGCGGTGTTCAGGCCGGCGGTGAGCAGGCTGCGGATGCGCCGCACGGTGGCGACGTCCTGCTCGCTGTACTCCCGGTAGCCACTGGGCCGCCGGACCGGCCGCAGCATGCCCTGTTCCTCGTAGTAGCGCAGCAGCCGCTGGCTCACCCCGGTCCGCCGGGACAGGGCCCCGATGCGCATGTGATCTCCCTCACTGCCGGTTGACTCTCACATACGTGTGAGAGTTTAACGTCGCCGCATGCGAAAGAGTTCTGTCATCCTCGCCGCGCTGTGCGCGAGCGTCTTCGTCATCGGTACCTCGGAATTTCTCGTCGCGGGGCTGCTGCCGCAGGTCGGTGCGGACCTGCGGGTCTCGGTGGAGGCGGCGGGGCAGGCGGTCACCGCCTACGCGCTCGGAGTGGTGATCGGCGGGCCGATCGTCACCGCCCTGACCATACGGCTGCCGCGCAGGGCCCTCGCGCTGGGGCTGATGCTGCTGTTCGCCGCCGGCAGCGCGATCAGCGCGCTGGCCCCCTCGTACGAGGTCCTGCTGGCCGGCCGGGTGGTCTCCTCACTGAGTCACGCCGCGTTCCTGGCCCTGGCCCTGGTGACGGCGACGAGTGTCGTCCCGGCCGAGCGCGTGGGAACGGCCGTCGCCACGGTCGTCTCCGGCTTCACCGCGGCGACCCTGCTCGGCGTGCCCCTGGGGGCTCTGCTCGGGCAGGGGGCGGGCTGGCGTGTCCCGTTCGCGGTGCTGACCGGGCTGGCGCTGGCGGGCACCGCGCTGCTGGCGGTCGTGCTGCCCCGGCAGGCGGCCCAGGCCACCCGCGTCCGCGACGAGGTGCGGGTCGTGACCCGGCGGCCGGTGCTGCTGGCGATCGTCACCACCGCGGTCGGCTTCTCCGGGGTGGCCACGGTGTTCACCTACGTCGCACCGTTGCTGACCCAGGTCACCGGGTTCGCCGCCCCCGCGGTCTCGGCGCTGCTGCTGGCCTACGGGGCGGGCAGCCTCGTGGGAAACCTCGCCGCGGGCCGGCTCACCGACCGGGCTCCCACCGCCACCGTACGCGCCGTCTTCGCCGCTCTGGCGGGGGTGCTGGCCCTCACCCCGTTCGCGGTCACCTGGAAGCCGTCGGCCGTACTCGCCGTACTGGCGCTCGGCCTGCTCGCCACCGCCACCATCGCACCGCTGCAGGGACTGATCCTGCGGTACGCGGGTGCGGCCCCCACGCTGGCGGTGGCGGTCAACGTCGGCGCCTTCAACCTCGGGGCGGCGGCCGGGTCGGCGATCGGCGGTGCCGTCGTGGCCGCGGGTGGCCTGCGCTGGAGCGGGCTGGCCGGGGCGCTCCTCAGCCTGGCCGGTCTCGCCCTGTCCTATCTCGCCGTCCCCCGCCGCGCCGAGGCGCCCGCAGACACCCTCACCGAGCCCGTCTCGGCGGCCTGAACCCGGATTCTCCGCCACCGCCGCCGGGGCCCCGGGCCGGGACGACGCTCTAGGAGAGTCTGATCCCGCCGATCACGGCCACCAGGCGGGGCTCGTCACCGGCGGCCACCTCCAGCTCGGTCCCGAGCGCGGACAGGTACCCGGCGACGGTCGCGGGGTCGGGGTGGAAGGCGGTGAGCGAGGTCAGCTCCACCACGGGCAGGCCGCGCTCGGCGGGGTGCGCGGTGCTCCCCCAGTCGATCAGGAACGGGACCAGGCCGTCGCCGGTGTCGTCGGGCGAGGACGTGAGCCGCCACTCCAGCAGCTCGCCCTCCGGGGTGCGGCGCGACATCGGGTGGACGTCGCCCGGCTCGTACCCGCGCTCGCGGGCCCGCGCGACGACCGCGTCGAGGTCGTCCGGGTGGATCGCCCAGGTGACCAGGCGCGGGCCGGGCAGCAGGTCGAGGCCGAACGGCCGGGCGAGGCCGGGATCGGGCTGGTCGGGGTCCGGGCCGATGATCTCCAGGTAACGGCGCCCGCCCAGGCCCAGCAGGTAGTTGCGGGTGCCCAGGCCCACGTGGCGCCCGCCCTCGACGGGCTCCGCGCCGAGCAGGCCCGCGAGTTCCCGTACGGTCCCGTACAGGTCGGGGGTGGCGTAGACGAGGTGGTCGAGCAGTTCTTCCGGCATGGGTCGGGCTCCCGTCCGTGTTTGCGGCGGGCGGCTCGGCGCCCGCGGGAAAGGGGTACTCGCGGTGCGAGGCGAGGCGGGCGTCACCACCGGCAGCGGCGGCGGCAGCAGCGGCGGCGACACTGTCATCGGCGCAGTCTCTCGACGGTGGCCAGGGCGGCGCGGGCGGACGCGGCGTCGTGGACCCGGAAGACCCGGGCGCCCTGCCAGGCGGAGACCGCCAGCGTGGCCATGGTCCCGGCGTGGCGCTCGTCCACCGGCAGGCCGCCGAGGGTCTCGCCGACGAAGTCCTTGTTGGAGACCGCGACGAGCACCGGCCAGCCGGTGGCGACCATCTCGTCCAGGCGGCGGCTGACCTCCAGGGAGTGCCAGGTGTTCTTGCCGAAGTCGTGCGCCGGGTCGATGAGGATCGACTCCCTGGGCACCCCCGCCGCGACGGCGCGCTCGGCGAGGTCGACGGTGTAGCCGATGACGTCGGCGACCACGTCGGCGTAGGCGATGCGGTGCGGGCGGGTGCGCGGGGTCACGCGACCGGCGTGCGCGCAGACCAGGCCGATGCCGTGCTTGGCGGCGACTCCGGCCAGCTCGGGGTCGACCCCGCCCCAGGTGTCGTTGAGCAGGTCCGCGCCCGCCTCGGCGACGACCTCGGCGACCTCCGCGCGCCAGGTGTCGACGCTGACGACGAGCCGGGGGTGACGACGCCTGACCTCCGCGACCAGGTCGGCCACCCGGCGGATCTCCTCCGCGGGATCGACCTCGTCGCCGGGACCCGCCTTGACGCCGCCGATGTCGACGATGTCCGCGCCTCCCGCGACGGCACCGTCCACCGCCTCCAGGGCCGCCGCGAAGCCGTACGTCCTTCCCCTGTCGAAGAAGGAGTCGGGGGTGCGGTTGACCACCGCCATGATCGCGAACTCGCCGGGCCGGAACTCACGGCCGCGCAGGCGCAAGATAGTCATCGAGACCGAGCCTATAGCCCGGTGTCGGAGAGGACGGCGCTCCCACCTGCGCCGCCTCTGGGGGAAAACTGGGGAACCGGAAAAGCTGACGAGCCTCGGGGCTCCTACGCGGCCGACCCACTTTCGGCCACGGACAGGAACTCCTGCGCGATGGCGGGCAGCCGCCGTCGCGCGTGAACGATGGCGATCACCCGGCGGACCGAGGGATCGAGGGTGCGGACCACGAGCCCGGCGCGGGCGGCCTGCTCGGCCATCCCCCGGTACCAGAGCATCGAGGCCGTACCCGAACGGACGGTGCTCAGCCAGTTGCCGCGCTCGTCGAGCTGCGTCGCCACCACGGGGGCCACACCGTGTTTGGCGAAGAGCGCGTCGAACTCCCGGCGCCGGGAACTGCCGGGAACCGGCAGCACCAGCCGCATGCCGTTGAGTCTCCTCATCGGCACCGGGTCGGGCAGGTCCACGCCGGGCGGGGAGATCAGCACGATCTCCTGGCGCTCCAGCGGGTGGCTGATCAGATCGGTGGGGACGGGCAGGTCCGTCAGGCCGAGATCGGCCCTCTGGTCCCTGATGGCGCTCACCACGCCGTCCCGCCCGTCACAGCGGACGATGTGAATGCGTACCCCGGGATGTTCGGCGGTGTACGCGGGGAGGAGGCGTCCTGCCAGCCCCGGTTCGAGGCTGGGTATCGAGGCGATGCGGAGCTCCGCCTCGGACGCGTGGCCGTGCGTGGACAATGACTCGATCTCGCGGACGGCGTCGAGTGCCTCCCGGGCCAGCTTGACCACCCGGCGTCCCTGCGCCGTGACGACCACGCCACGTCCGGAACGTGCGAACAACGTCATCCCGAGCTCTCGTTCCAAATCCCTGATCGCACGGGAAAGGGCAGGTTGTGCGATGTACAGCGACCTGGCCGCGTCGGTCATGGTGCGATGCTCCGCCGTCGCGACCACATAGCGGAGCTGCTGCAGATTCATGATTTGAAGCTAGGTCACGGGCCCTGGATCGGTCCGGTACATCGCGGAGATCACCTCGGATGATTTCGGAATGTAATCGAATGCAGCGACATCCGTGACGGATGATAAATCAGTATGCTTACGCCCCAAATTCGGCAAAAGTCCGGACCTGTAGCTAAACATCGGACGCTCGGGTCAACGGGGAGACAGCGTGACAGGCAACGGGCATTACCCCCCACCGCCCCATCCACCTCAGGGGCGACCACCTCAGGCACCGCCCGGGTGGGCGGCTCAGGGCCATCCTCAACCGCCGCCGCCGGGACACCCACCGCAGCCGCCACCACCGGGACAGGGATATTCACGGCTGCCCACCTATCCGGGGCAGGGAGGCCCGCCGGGGCAGGGGAACCACCCGGGGCAAGGGGGCCCGCCGGCACCACCGCCGGGGCCTCCACCGGGACAGGCGGGGTATCCGCCGGCACCACCGGGACAGGGAAACCATCCAGCAGCGCCGCCGGGGCACGGGAGCCACCCGGCGTCGCCGCCAGGACAGGGATTCCCCGCCGGGTACGGGTACCCGCCCGCTCCCTCCCGGCAGCCACCCCCGCCACCGCCTCCGCCCGGCCAGGGGTACCCGCCTCAAGGACCGCCCCGGGGCCACCCCCAGCCGCCGCCCCCGGGATATCCGCCACCCGGGCATCCGCCGCGTTTCCCGCCCCCGCCGGTGCCTCCGCAACAGCCACCGCCGGGACAGGGATACCGGAATCCGCCGACGCCGCCCGTGGGCCGGCCGCCGTACGGGCAGGCGCTTCCCGGGGGCCAGGCGCCGTACGGGCAGGCGTTGCCCGGGGGCCGGCCGCCGTACGGGCATCCGGCGCCGCCACCGCCACCGCCGCCGGATCCCCGGCAGCGGCACGCCTACCCGCCGCCGCGGTGGCAGCCGCAGCGCCCGCGCTCCAGCGGGGCCGGGGCGGTCGTCGGCGGGATCCTCGGCGTGTCCGCGCTGGTGTTCGTCGGGCTCGTGGTGGTGGGCGCGGTGGCCAAGAACAGCCGCCGCCCGGACCCGGTCTCGCCGGTCGCGATCCTGCCGCTGCCCACCTCCCTGGACAGCAGGCCGTCGTACAGGCCCACCGCGGAGCCGAGACGGACGACGGCCTCCTCCGACATCTCGGAGGAGACGATCACGCCCCCGGTCAAGGTGCGGACGCTCGACACCAGCCTGGAGAACAACACGCTCTACCGGGCCGGAGGGCTGCCCAGGGTGAACTGCCCGGCCGGATCGGCCAGCGTCTACAGCCACAGCCAGCTCAAGGCGCTGATCCTCAGGACGTCCAAGTGCATGGACAAGGGGTGGTCCCAGATCATGCGCAAGCAGGGCATCGACTGGCGCCCGCCCGGCTACGCCCTCACCGCGACGAAGGGCCGCGGCGCCTGTGGCGACTTCCCCTCGCCGGGCAACATGGTGCCGTACTACTGCCCGCGCAACACCACCATCTACGCCTCGACCAGGGCGATGGTGCGGGGGGTCGGCAACTCCGGCGGGTACGGCTCCATCACCGACTGGCACGGCGGGGTCGTCAGCATGATGGCGCACGAGTACGGGCACCACGTGCAGCAGCTGTCGGGGCTGTCCAACACCTGGTGGCAGCGGTCTCTGCGGTCCAGCGGCCGGAGCGGGAAACTCGCGCTGAGCCGCAGGTTCGAGCTCCAGGCGACCTGCTTCGGCGCGATGTTCATGCGCTCGGTCTCGGCCAGCTATCCGGTGACCCCGGCCCGGCGCAACACCCTCTACTACTTCTACTCCCGGGTGGGCGACTGGCCCGGCTACCCCCGGGACCACGGCTCCCCGCAGAACAACAACCGGTGGTTCCGCCAGGGCTACGAGAAGAACAAGGCGTTCCAGTGCAACACCTGGCTGGCGCCTTCCTCGTCGACGTCATAGCCGACGTCACGACTTAAGGGATCATTCACCACAGATTAGCCATCTGTCTGTCATGTCCAGGTATGGGGACTAGAATCCTGGCAAATTCCGTTCAATCGGGGAACCTGGCTGTTTTGGCAGGTAGACCGGGGCAAAAAGTAGTAGGAAGCGGTGTGACGATGCGCCTTGGGCAAGACTCGGGGGATCTCGCCGGCGACAGTGGGAAACGGCGCCCCCGGCGCCGCAGCGGCGGTTCGGGCACGAACCGCGGCGGCGCGCAGGGTCCGGCCGAGACGCGAGTCCCCCCTGGCCCACCCGGCGTGCCACCGGCCCAGGACACTCCCGCCGGGGACGCGCGCAACGGGCTCCGGGCGGTTCCCGACCCGGTCCAGGGCGTACCGGACGGGCGGGGGACGCCTCCCCCGCAGCCCCGGCCCGGCGCACGGGGCGCCGCCGACGGGCAGGAGGCGCACCCCTTCCAGGGCACGCCCAACGGCCAGGGGGCCGGCGGGCAGGGAATCGGCGGACAGGGGACCGGCGGACAGGGGACCCTTCCCACGCACAGCGCGCCCAACGGGCAGGGAACGTCCCCCTCCCAAGGCCTGCCCAACGGACAGGGAACGTCCCCCTCGCACGGCGCGCCCAACGGGCAGGCCGCGTACAAGGGCCAGGAGCACCTCCCCTCCCAGGGCGCGCCCGACGGCCGGACGACCTCCTCGTCGCGGACCGGAACGGACACCCGGCCCGGTCAGGGCGCCCAGCCGGTCCACGGCGCGGGTCCGGCCCAGCCGGAGGGACGGACCGGGGGGCCCGCCGGGTCTCCTCCCGGTGGACCCCCGGGTCCTCCTGGACCGCCCGGCCCTCCCGGGAAGCGCCCGCGGTTCGCCAGGCCGCTCACGGTCGGCGCGCTCATCGGCTGGACCGCGCTGTCGGCGTTCCTCCCCGGCGCGGCGCACCTGCGGTCGGGCCACCGCCGCACCGGATACATCCTGCTCACGATCTTCGGCGCGCTGCTGCTGTCCATCCTGGTCGGCGCGCTCATCCTCAGCGGTGAGGGGAACGCGGGTTTCCTCGCCCGCGACAGCACCCTGATGACCGGGGCGGTCCTGGCCATCGTCGGCGCGATCGCCTGGTTCCTGCTGGTGCTCTTCTCCTACGTCTCCCTCGGGCCCGACCGGCTCAGCGGCAGGGGACAGATCGTGTCGGGCATCGCGGTCGGCGTGCTGTGCGTGTCGGTGATGGCGCCGTTCGCGCTGACCGCGAGCACCGTGCTGACCGGCAAGGAGACGGCCAACGCCATCTTCGAGAGCACTTCGAGCAACCCCACGGCCGTCCCCGTCAAGCACGAGGACCCGTGGGGCGGGCGCAAGCGGGTGAACTTCCTGCTCGTCGGCGGCGACGGCGCCGGGAACCGGGAGGGCGTGCGGACCGACAGCATGACCATGGCCAGCGTGCACGTCGAGACCGGCAACACCGCCATGTTCAGCCTCCCCCGCAACCTCCAGCACGTCCGCTTCCCGCCCGGCAGCGCGCTCGGCAAGCGGTTCCCCGACGGCTTCATGCGCGAGCTGCCCAACGGCGGCCTGCTCAACGAGGTCTGGCAGTACGCCGAGGACCACCCCGAACTGATGCCCGGGGTCAAGACCGGGCAGCGGGGCCCCCGGGCGCTCATGGACGCCATCGGCTACACGCTCAACCTGAAGATCGACTACTACGCCCTGGTCAACATGTTCGGCTTCGCCCACCTGGTGGACGCCATCGGCGGCCTGAGGATCAGGGTGGAGCGCGACGTCCCGTGGGGCGGCCTCTACGGCACCGCCGGGACCATCAAGGCCGGATACCGGAAGCTCTCCGGTGAGGAGGCGCTCTGGTACGGGCGCTCCCGGGTCGGCAGCGACGACTTCTCCCGGATGGCCCGCCAGCGCTGCGTCATCGGCGCCTTCGCCCAGCAGGCCACCCCGTCGGTCGTGCTCACCAACTTCGCCAAGATCGCGGGTGTGGCCAAGAAGATGGCCAAGACCGACATCCCCCGCGAGCTGCTGGAGCACATCATCGAGCTGGGGCTGAAGGTCAAGGACGCCAGGATCGTCAGCCTCCAGTTCGTGCCGCCGCAGTTCTACACCGGCTCGCCCGACTGGCAGAAGATCCGTACCGCGACCGCCAGGGCGCTGCGCCGGTCGCTGCAGCCCGCCCGCCGCCCCCTGGCCGCGACGGCCTCCCCCGGTACGAGCGGCGCGAACGGCACGAGCGGCGCGACACCCGTCGCCACGCCCAAGCCCTCCAGGACGGCGGTGGCGGCCGGACCGAGCCAGACGCCCACCCAGAACGGCGAGGCCGAGTCCCTGGACGAGCTCTGCGGATTCTGACGGCCCCGCGCGAGCGGTTCCGCCGCTGACGGCCCCGCGCGACCGCCACACGCGTGTGGCCCGCCCTCCTTCACAGGAGGACGGGCCACAGTGCTTTCCCGGAACCCCGGAACCCCGGAACCACGGCGCCTCAGAACCCCGGAACCCCCGGAACCCGCCGGGTTCAACCGATCTCAGCCGACCTTGACCCCTCCGACACCCCCGGCACCCCCGGCGCCCCCGACCGCCCCGGAGGTCCTGGGCAGCAGGGCGAAGGCGCCCAGATAGACCAGGCCCGCCACGATCAGCAGTCCCTGGTAGCCGATGATCAACGCCAGGTACTCCAGGCAGCCGCCGACCATCGCGCCCAGCAGGTTGGCGCCGAAGGACACCGTGGCGTCCGCGGAGTCGGCGAAGCGCTTGGCGAACACCACGTTGGCCGCGAAGATCGGCAGGAACGCCACGACCACGGCGGTCACCGCGCGCAGCGGCAGCGGCAGGCCCAGCAGCCAGGAGTTGGGCACCAGCCAGGCCAGGACGAGCCCGGCGAGCAGCACGCCGTACATCACCGGCAGGGACGGCACCCGGAAGCGGCGGGTCACCTCCACCGCGGCGAGCACGGCGACCAGCACCCCGCCGAACACGATCGCGTTCACCACCCAGGTGGTGCCGAACAGCAGCGCGAACCCGGTGACGCTCTTCGTCTCCAGCAGCAGGAACGCCACCCCGAGCAGGAAGAGGTCGGCGTACGGGCGCATCCTCCGGTACGGACCGGCGACGGCCCGGACGGCGAGCAGGCTCACGATGAGGATCAGGCCGAGGGTGATGATGTAGATCTGCGGGATCGTCTGGTCCTTCAGGTAGAGGAAGGGCCGGTCGTCACTGGCGGGGGGCGGGGTGTCCAGGGTCGCGCCCGCCCACTCGGAGCCGCACCGCTGCGCCTCGGTGGTGAGCCCCGCGGTGATCACCGCCTGCTGGCCGGTCTCGCTGACGATGTCGACGCAGGGCTTGTGGCCGAAGGCGGCCTGCATGGTGGAGCCGAGGCGGTCCACCAGCCAGGTCTCGCGGTAGTAGTTGTACATCGAGAAGGCGCCGCCGGGCTTGAGGTGGTCCCTGGCCGCCTCCATCGCCTGCCGGGTGAACAGATAGCTCTCCAGCCGCAGCGAGCTCGCCCCGGACACCAGGGTGAGCGAGTCGGGCAGCGCGAAGAGGATCAGGTCGTACTTGTCGGAGGTCCGTTCCAGGAAGGCGCGCCCGTCGGTGACGTGGGTGGTGACCCGGGGGTCGCTGTAGGGATTGTCCGGGTGGTACGAGCGGCCGAGTTCGAGGAGCTTGGGGTCGATCTCCACGGCGTCGACGTGCTTGGCGCCCTTGGACAGCGCGATCGACACGTCGGTGCCGCTGCCCGCGCCCACGATGAGCACGTTGTCCAGCTTGCCGGAGGCCGCGCGCTCGTACGGCAGGGCGTACTGGCGCTCCCACTCCAGGCGGCTCTTGGCCGGGGTGGCCTGCTGGTGCGGGATGCCGTTGACGTCGATGTTCATCAGCGGCACGTCGTTCCAGTAGCCGCGCACGTAGGTCACCTTGTAGTAGGGCGACCACAGCGCCCCGGCCGTCAGCGTCTCCGTCGCGAGGACGCCGACGACGATCAGCGACGGCACGAGCAGCGCCGCGCGGGCCCAGACCTTGCGGGGCCAGAGCAGCACCGCGTAGGCGATCGCGGCGATCGTGCCCCACACCACCGGGGGCGCGCTGAGGAACGACAGCGCGGTGAACAGCGCGATGCCGCTGAGGCTGCCGATCAGGTCGTAGCGGTAGGCCTCCAGCCGTTCGAGCTCGGGGAAGCACCGCCCGACCAGCTCGGCCGGGCCCATCAGCACGATCGCCGCCGCGGCGAAGATCACCGGCAGGATCAGCCAGGGAGGCGGCCCGCTCGCGCTCAGGCTCGTCCAGTACAGGACGCCCTCGGTCTGGCGGTCCACGGTGACCGGGAAGAGCCACACGACCAGGACCAGGGCGGCCAGCACGATCGGCGAGTAGTACGGCTGCCGGGTGCTGCGTCCCACCCGCAGGAAGCCGAGCCCGATGCCGAGGAAGGACCCCAGCAGGACGAAGTTGGTGAAGTAACTCAGATGGACGATGTTCGATCCGGTCCACCGGATCAGGGCCAGCTCCAGGAAGAGCATGAAGCCACTGGCCACTATCAGTCTGGGCCGCGTGCTCAGCCAGTGTGTGTGCCGGACATCGGGGTTGGGGGGTGGCTCTGCGGTCATGACGCCCAACGCTAGTGACCGGCACCCGCGCAGGGAAGGAAATCCACGCCCGTCGTTTACACGGATTACACACCATGAGTCCGGATGGGAGGTGATTTCAACGGCTGGACGCGATCGAGGCGGATGCAGGAACGTGGTGGGGCCCGATCCCCTCGAACCCCGGTGGTGCACATGCGGGTCCTGCTCCAGCTCCGTCCCTCCCCCGACGTCGTCGCGGCCGTGGCCGATCCCGCGGTGATCACTCCGGCGGCGGCCGACGTCGTCGACGCGCTGCCCGGGGTCGTCGTGGATCCCTCCTTCGTCCCGGTCGTCGCGCCCCGGCCGGTCCCCGTCGCCGGGGGCGACCCGCTCTCGCTCAACCAGCCGCTGACGTTCTCCTTCGCCGACGACGAGGCCTCCGTCCTGGTCCGCGGGGAGATCTCCGACGACGAGATCTCCACCCGGATCACCCTGCTGCCCTCGCTCCGCCCCGACGTCGTGGGAGTCTTCGCCGACCCGGTGATCGAGCGGGGTCTCACCTGCGGCGGAACGCCCCCGGTGGGCGACTGGCGGGACGTGGAACGGCTGCTGAACGTCGCCGAGCTGGCCCGCGAGGGTCTCGACGGCTCTGGCGTCGCGCTCGCGGTGCTCGACACCGGCATCAACGCCGCGCACGTGGCCCGGCGCCTCGACCGCGCCGTGGCCCTCGACGCGCGGCACAGCTGGAAGCCGTCGGGGGTACGCGGCGAGGCGGGCGAGTTCCCCGTCGACCACGGCACGATGTGCGCCTTCGACGCGCTCATCGCCGCGCCGAGGGCGTCGCTGATCGACGTGCCCGTGCTGCTGTCCCGGCGCCCCGGCGGCAGCGCGCTGGACGGCCTGCTCTCGGACGCGGTGGCGGCCTTCGCCCACCTGCGTACCGTCCTGGAGGCCCAGCCCGCCGCCTCGCGCTCCCTGGTCGTCAGCAACAGCTGGGGCTCCTTCTCCCCCGACTGGGACTTCCCCGCGGGCCACCCCGGCAACTACTCCGACAACCCGGCCCACCCGTTCAACCTGATCGTCGCGAGCCTGGAGCGGGCGGGCGCCGACGTGCTGTTCGCCGCGGGAAACTGCGGGCGCGACTGCCCCGACGGCCGGTGCGCGTACCCCAGCCGGCCGATCACCGGCGCCAACTCCCACCCGCGCGTCCTGTCGATCGGCGGCGTCGACGTCCGGGGCGCGCGGGTCGGCTACTCCTCCCAGGGGCCCGGCCGCCTCACCGCCCGCAAGCCCGACCTCTGCGCCTACACCCACTTCTCCGGCTCGGGGGCCTTCGGCGACGACGAGGCCGACTCGGGCACCTCGGCCGCGTGCCCCGTCGCCGCCGGGCTGGTCGCGGCCGTACGCACCCGGTGGTCCTCCTCCCGCCTGTCGCCCGCCCAGTTGCGCACCCTGCTCCGGCGCACCGCCGACGACCACGGCGACATCGGGTTCGACCACGACTACGGCTACGGCGTCGTCGACACCGCCGGGATCCTCACCTCGTTGCGTCGCCGCGCCAAACGCGTAGCGTGAGTGCATGCTCCTGATCACCGTACGGCTCCCGCCCGACGCGACGCTCGCGCAGGCCATGCGGCGGCTGGAGTTGTCCGACGAGGACGTCGACACCGACTACGGCCTGGTGCTCATCGACCCCGCCAAGGGGCTGTACGGCCTGCGGGTGAGCGAGTCCGCCGCCCACCGGGTCTCCCCGGCGGGCGGCGGCCCCTACTCCGACCCGAGGATCGAGCCGTACGGCCCCCCGGGCTGAACACCGTGCTGCTCCTCGGGTGGGGCCCTTGTCCCGGCCCGGCGACGGCTCGGGAACGCCCCGGCGACGACCCGGCGGCGACGCCTCCGGGGGAACCGTCGGGAGAGACGGGCGGTCAGGCGTTCTCGCGGTTGAAGACGCGGGTTCCCACGACGACGCAGAGCACGGACAGGACCACGGTCACGGCGACGCCGAGGCCGACGGTCCAGTTCGCGTAGTGGCCGTTGAACAGCTCGCGCATCGCCTCCAGCACGTAGCGGAACGGCGTGACGCGCGACAGGACGTCCAGCCAGCCCGGTGCCATCGACATCGGCAGGAACGCGCCGGACAGCAGGACCAGCGGGACGATCGCCGTGCTCATGATCGGCGCGAACGCCTCGGGGTCCATGACGAGCGCGATGGCGTTGGACAGCGCGGCCAGGCTGACGCCGAGCAGGATCATCAGCAGCAGCGCGACCAGCACTCCGGGAACCGCCGCGCGCAGGCCGAAGGCGTAGCCCACCGCGATCAGCATGATCGACTGGATCACCAGGGTGAGCGAGTTGGCCAGGACGCGGCCGAGCAGCAGGGAGACGCGGTGCGCCGGGGTGACCCGCAGCCGCTCCAGCACCCCGGCCCTGGCGTCCATGACGATACCGAACCCGGCCAGGCCCGCGCTGAACAGCGCCACCTGGATGAGCAGGCCGGGGATCAGTGTCTCCCAGGGGCCGATCGTGACGAACAGCGGGCCGAACAGCACGAGATAGAGCAGGGGCTGCAGGACCCCGAAGATGATCCCCGCCTTCTGCCGCAGCGAGATCCGGACGTTGTGCCGGAAGATCAGCCAGGTGTCGCGGACGGCGCTCATCGCTCCCCACCCGCCAGGTTAGCCGCCCGCCGCTCGTCGCCCGTTCCCGGGGAGTCCGGTGAGCCCGGGGAACCCGGTGAGTTCGAGGAGCCCGGTGGATCGTCTCTCAGGGAGCGGCCGGTGATGGACAGGAAGACGTCGTCGAGGGTGCCGGTGCCGCCCTTGAGCTCGGACGGGGTGCCCTGGGCGACGATCACGCCGCCGTCGATGATGAACAGGCGGTCGGCGAGCGTGTCCGCCTCGTCGAGATAGTGCGTGGTCAGGAAGACCGTGAGGCCGAACCCGTCGCGCAGTCCTCTGATGTGCTCCCACAGCGCGGCCCGGCTCTGCGGGTCCAGGCCCGTGGTGGGCTCGTCGAGGAAGAGCAGGACGGGGTCGTGCACCAGGCCGAAGGCGAGGTCGAAGCGGCGGCGCTGACCGCCGGAGAGCGCGCCGCCCGGCCGGTCGCGCAGCGCGGTGAGCCCGAACCGGCCGAGCACCTCCGCGACCCGTTCGCGCGCCTCGGCCGGGCGCATGCCGTACAGCATGGCGTGCAGTTCGAGCTCCTCCCCCACCGGGTTCGACAGGTCTATCCCGCCGCTCTGGGACACGTAGCCGACGCGCCGCCGCACGCCCCTCGGGTCGGTGAGCAGGTCGTGGCCCGCGACCGTGGCTGTGCCGCCGGTGGGACGCACCAGGGTGGTGAGCATCCTCATCGTGGTCGTCTTCCCCGCGCCGTTCGGGCCGAGGAATCCGACGATCTCCCCGGCCTCCACCGCCAGGTCGACGCCCCGGACGGCGGCCACGCCGCCGGGGAAGGTCTTGCTCAATGCCGATGTCTTGATCATTTGATCGCCTCCATTTTTACAGTAACACCAATTTTGGAGTCACTGAAAAAATAGTCCGACACCTAGGATGGGATCCATGAACGAGGGCCTGCGCGAGCGCAAGAAACGGGAGACCAGGCAGCGCATCTCCGACATCGCCACGTGGCTGTTCGTGACGAAGGGCTTCGACAACGTGACGGTGGCCGAGGTCGCCAGGACCGCCGACGTGTCGGTCAACACGGTCTTCAACTACTTCGGCACCAAGGAGGACCTGCTCTTCGACCGGCAGGAGGAGGTGGAGGACCTGCTCAGCAGGGTCGTACGGGAGCGGAAGCCCGGCGAGGGCACGCTGGGGGCGCTGCGCCGCGACTTCCTGGACGCGCTCGACACCCGCCACCACCGCTACGGGTTCCACGAGGGAAGCGACGCCTTCACCCGCATGGTCTCGCGGAGCCCGTCACTCAACGGCCGGGTGCGGGAGATGAACGAGGCGCGGGAGAAGGCCCTGGCCAGGACGCTCGCAGAGGAGGCCGGAGCCGATCCCGGCGACCTCACCCCCGTGTTCGTCGCCGCCCAGGTCAGCGCGGTGCTGCACCGGCTGATGACCCACGCCGTCGAACGCATGCTGGCGGGCGAGACCCTCGACGCCATCGCCCCCGACCTGCGACGGCACGCCGAACGCGCCTTTGGACTGCTGGAGTCGGGCATCGGCGACTACTGCGTCCGCCGGTAGGACGTCCCCCGGGCCGTCACGACCGGGAAACCTCCGTCCTCGGAGGGCCTGGCGCTCTCGTCGACGCTCGGCTCCCAGGCCAGGTTGCCCGCGTAGTACTCCGTGCGCGTCCTCGGCGGCGCGACGGGCGGCAGCAGGGACCCGGCCGGATAAGCGATCCCGGGGACGACGGGGTAGTTGGTCCGCCACGCCTCGGCGCCCTTCACGTCGGCCGCGTACCCGGCGCTCACCGGCGCCGCCGACCCGCCCGGCACGGTGATGTCGAGGTCGCGGGCCTTCCTGCCGTCCAGTACGAGGTCCAGCTTCCCGGTGACCGCCAGGTCCGGGTGGGCGGCCACCGTGGACGTGCCGTCGTCACCGGGCATCAGCGTGGCCGCGAAGTAGGTGCCCGGCGGCACGCGGAACGTGGACTCGGCCCCCATCGCGTAGAACACCAGACCGTTCGCGGGACCGGCGACCATCGTGATCGCGTTCACCGCCGGGGCGCCGGTACGGTCGAGCGAGGTCACCGTGACGTCCGCGCTCGGCCGCTCCCTGAAGACGCTGAACGGCGTCTGCACGCCGATCCCCGGGGCGGTCGCCACCACCCGGCCGGAGAAGACGTCGTAGTCACTCCTCGCGGCACCGGTCTCGGCACGCAGCTCCACCCGAGGCCTCCCCGCCCGCCGGCACGGTCAGCGAGGGGGCGCCGAGGGTGAAGGTCCCGGCCGGCGCGGCGGTGGTGAGGGCCAGGGCCGGCGTGACCGGCGCCTCGCCCGCGTTGCGGTACGTCAGCGCGCGGGCCAGGGGGCCGTCCTCGCCGGGAGACTCCCGGAGCCCGAAGGCGACCGTCGCGGGCGAGGCGCTGACGGGCTGGTCCAGCACCCGGACCAGGTCGAGCTCCCCGGCCCCCTGGGTGAACACGTCGTAGCCGGCGTGCGCCCTGGCGGAACCCACCAGGACCGCCTTGCGCCGCTCGGCCGTCCACTCCGGGCGGGCCTGGGTGAGGATCGCGGCGCCCCCGGCCACGTGCGGCGTGGCCATCGACGTACCGGAGTGCGCGATGTACGCGTCACCCGGCTCGCCGCCCGCGCTGTGACCGCTGCGCGCGGCGACGATGTCCGTGCCCGGAGCGGTGATCTCGGGCTTGACGCCGTGGTCGCCGAGGCGCGGGCCCCTGCTGGACGTAGGAGTCCACCTCGCCGGTCTTGGTGACGGCGCCGACCGCGAGGGCCGCGTCCGCGGACGCCGGGGAGCCGATCGTCCGCGCGAGGCCCCGGTTTCCGGCCGCGACCGCGAACAGCGCGTCGTACCGGTCGGTGAGCCCGTCGACCGCCGCCTCAAGCGGGTCGACGCCGGGAGCGTCGGGGGCGCCGAGGCTCAGGTTGACCACCTTGGCACCGGACGCGACGGCCCACTGCATGCCCTCCAGGATCGACGACTCGGGGCACAGCCCGTCGCCGCCGTAGTCGAAGCAGACCTTCCCGTCGAGCAGCGTCGCCCCCGGCGCGACGCCACGGTACCTGCCTCCGGTGGCCGCGCCGGTACCCGCGAGGGTCGAGGCCACGTGGGTGCCGTGCCCGTTCAGGTCGTCGTCGCCCTCATAGTCCGGGACGAAGTTGCTCCGCCCGGCGATCTTGCCCGCGAGATCCGGGTGGGTGTCGTCGATGCCGCTGTCGAGCACCGCGACCTTCACCCCGGTGCCGTCCAGGCCCCTGGCCCACGCGGCCGGCGCTCCCGTACGGGGCACGCTGACGTCGAGCGTGGGGACGCGCGTGCCGTCCAGCCAGAGCTTGCCCGTCGTCAGGGACGTACGCAGGGCGGGCCAGTTCCCGCCGAGGTCACGGGCCCGGGACCTCCGCCGCGAACCCGTCGATCGCCGCCAGCCTGCGGCCCACCCTCAGCCCCCGCGCGACGGAGGCGCCCGAGGCGTCCGACACGATCAGCGGCAGCGCGGGGAGCCGGTCGTAGCCGCCCGCGAGCAGCCCGTTCACGTCGAACAACCGCCGGTCGAGGCGGTCGGCGCGCAGCAGGGGGACCGCGTCGCTGGGCACGACGTACTGGTGCTCACCGTCGCGGTAGCGCAGGAACCGCACTCCCTCGCGGGGCCTCACCGCGATCCGGCCGCCGGACGAGGTGACCGTGTCGCCGGTGACGAGGCCCAGCGTCCTGACGGCCGCAGCCTCGCCCGCGAGCGGCTCTCCCGCCGCCGATCGCTCCGCGGCTGGTGGAGAGGCCGGAGGGGACGGCTCCGCCTCGGCGGTGCCCGCGCCGGTACCCAGGAGGGCGGCGACGAGCGCACCGCGCAGGGTAGGGCGGCGTCTTCGCATGGGGGGCTCCGTTTCGAAGCGGCGGGCGGCGCCCCGCGTCCGGATCCGTCGGACGGGTGGCGCGGCCAGCCGGAGGGGGGCACGCGGAAGCCGGCCCGCCGTGACATGTCGGGTCGCGCGGGCCGGCTGCCGCGGGCTGGAAACAATGTGCACGGTACACATTTTTGTGCCTCGCGATGTTTCCGGACAGCAAAGATCAAATGGCCGGAATGTTTCGCGACACGCGAGGAGGATCCGGAACTTCACCAGTCCGTTATGATCTTGGCTGTTCCCGGCCCCTCCGACCCCCAGGAGTCCCCGTGCCCTCGCGCGAGCGTCTCCGCGCCCTGCTCGAAACGCACCGTTTCCAGCAGTTCATCATCAGCGTCATCGTGATCAACGCGGCCACCCTCGGGCTGGAGACCTCGGTGGCGACCGTCGAGCGGTACGGCACGCTGCTCACCTTCGTCGACCATCTGGCGCTCTACATCTTCGTCGTCGAACTGGTCGCCAGGCTCTACGCCTACGGCTGGCGGTTCTTCCGCAACCCGTGGAACCTCTTCGACGCCGCGATCGTGACGGTCTCGCTGCTGCCCACGGCGGGCGGGCTCTCGGTGCTGCGGGCGCTGCGGATCCTGCGGGCGCTGCGGCTGATCTCGGTGGTGCCGAGCCTGCGCCGGGTGGTGACCGCGCTGCTCACCGCGATGCCGGGGATGAGCTCGATCGTGCTGCTGCTGGCACTGGTGCTCTACGTCACGGCGGTGATGGGCACGAAGCTCTATCACGTCACCGCCCCGGAGTACTTCGGCGACCTGCCCACCTCGCTGTTCACCCTGTTCCAGATGATGACCGGGGACGCCTGGTCCGACATCACCCGCGAGGTGATGGCCGTACACCCGTCGGCGTGGGTGTTCTTCGTGGCGTTCATGCTGGTGTGCACCTTCGTGGTGCTGAACCTGTTCATCGCGGTGGTGGTCAGCGCGATGGAGGAGGAGCACGCCGAGGAGTCCGTGCAGGCGACCGAGGACCTGGGCCGGGCGGTGCTCACCGAGCTGGCCACGCTCCGGGCCGAGGTACGGGAGCTGCGGGACCGGGTCCCGGTGACGCCGGACGGCGGTCCGGGCCCGGCCGCGAAGGGCACCCCGAACGCGGCCGGGAACGGTGGCCGGCCCCCTGCGCGCACGCCGGCGAACGGCGACGAGGGGAACGGCGGCTCGGACGCCAAGAGCACGCGGGGGAACAACGGCTCGGACGCGAAGGGCGTACGGGGGAACAACGGCGCGAGAAAGCCCGCCACCCGGGGGGCAGCGGGCCGGCGCCGCGGATCGGCGCCAGGTCAGCGCGAGTAGAACTCCACCACGAGCTGCTCGTCCACCGGGACCACGACCTGCTCGCGCAACGGGCGGCTGAACAGGGTGAACTTGAGCTCGGCGTGATTGACGTCGAGGTAGGCGGCGATCCGGTCGTCCGCGTACGTGCCCTCGGACGCGGCGACGAACGGCTGCATCCGGCGTGACTTCTCGCGCACCGCGACGACCTGGCCCGGCTTGACCAGGTAGCTGGGGATGTCGACCTTGCGGCCGTCCACGGTGATGTGGCCGTGGGCGACGTACTGGCGGGCCGCGTAGATGGACGGGGCGAGACCGGAGCGCAGGACCAGGGAGGCGAGGCGCGTCTCCAGCAGCACCACCAGCTCCGCGCCCGCACGCCCGGTGCCGCGCAACGCCAGGTCCCAGTAGCGGCGCATCTGCCGCTCGGAGACGTCGTAGTACCAGCGCAGCTTCTGCTTCTCCATCAGCCGCAGCCCGTAGTCACCGGTCTGCCGCCGGTTGGTCTTGCGACCGTGCTCACCCGGCGGGTAGGGGCGCTCCTCGAAGTAGCGGACGGCCTTGCGGGTCAGCGGCACGCCGGCCCTCCGGGAAAGACGCACCTTCGGTCCGGTGTAGCGCATGCTCACTCCTGTGTGGTTAGGTCTACCTTAGTTAGGCAAGGCTAATCTTATACAGCAGTATCTCCCGACCTCAAGGAGAGCCGGTCCATGCAGCCCGTCACCGCTCCGCCGATCCCCGAGCGGGTCCGCACCCTCGCCGCCACCGCCGCTCCCACCCACGTGTCCATCTCCGGGACCACCGGCGCGGCGGCACCCGCCAAGGGCGGCGTGGACGGCGCCGGCCGTCCCGTGCTGCTCGTCCTGCCGGGCGACCCGCTCTACGACGCGCGGGACGAGCCCGTGGTGACCGTGGACCTGACGTCGAACCGCTCACTGGGAGAGCACGAGCTGTCACGCGGCCTGCTCAAGGTGCAGGGCTGGGTGCAGGCCGTGCCCGAGGCCGAGGTGCGGGAGACGGCGGTGGCGATCGCCGAGCGCTGCCCCGACGAGGCGCTGTTCGAGGTGCTTGAGGGGACGGACGGCCCCCGGCTGCTCCGCGTCGACGTCGGCAGGGTGATCTATCTCACCGGGCCGGAGTCGGGCGTGCTGGACGCCGAGGAGTATCTCGGCGCCGCCCCCGACCCCCTGATGGGCGACGCCGAGCGCATGCTCCACCACATCAACGACTCCCACCGCAGGCAGCTGGAGACCGCGCTGGGCTCCCTGCTCGCCGCGCCGGTGCCGGAGGCCTGGCTCTGGGAGCTCGACCGCTTCGGGGCGACCGTCCGCTGCGGCGTGGACGACCCGACGCTGATCCGCCTCCCCTGGCCCTCGCCCATCACCGACGCGGAGTCTCTCGAACACGCCGTACGCTGCCTGCTCTGCCACCACTGACGGAGTCGTCACGACCGGAGTCGCCACGGCCGGAGTCGCCAACGGGCGGCAGGGGTGCTCGGGGAACGGCCGCTGGAGTCGAGATCGGGCGGCAGCCGTTCGGCGGCCGACGGGGCGATGTTCTACCGCGTTCTGCCGCGTTCTGCCGCTTTCTACCGCTTTCTACCGCGTGTTTATCGCTGTGGCGCCATTTCCGGCCACGACTGGAAATGGCGCCATGCCATTCCGCGCGAAACCGCCCCGGACGCGAAATTATTCCCAGGGTACGATCATCCCGAGAGGAATTTCGCCTCGGGAACGGAATGTCAGCCCTCGGACACCACCTCGCTGGTGTTCCGGATGACCTGGTCGACGAAACCGTAGTCCTTGGCCTCGGGGGCGGTGAACCAGCGGTCGCGGTCCCAGTCTTCCTCGATCCGCTCCAGCGGCTGGCCGGTGTGGAAGGCGATCCGCTCGCGCATCGTCTGCTTGGTGTAGAGCATCTGCTCGGCCTGGATGGCGATGTCGGCGGCCGTGCCCCCGAGCCCTCCGGAGGGCTGGTGCATGATCACCCTGGCGTGCGGCAGGATGTAGCGCTTGCCGGGAGCCCCCGAGCAGAGCAGGAACTGCCCCATGGACCCCGCGATGCCCATGGCCACGGTGGCGACGTCGTTGGGGATGTACTGCATCACGTCGTAGATGGCCATTCCGGCCGACACCGAGCCACCGGGTGAGTTGATGTAGAGCCAGATGTCGCGCCGGTCGTCGTCGGCGGAGAGCAGGAGCAGCTCCCCGCAGATCCGGTTGGCGACCTCGTCGCTCACCTCGCTGCCGAGCACGACGATCCGCTTGCGCAGCAGCCGCTGGTACAGCTGGTCTTCGGGGACGATCTGGGGACCGCTCATGTCTTCCACCTGCTCCGAACCCGGGTTTGCGAATAACGAACATTCGCGACCATAGTCCCGCCGGGGACCGCGTTTTCCGTTCGTTCGCTGTCAGCGCTTTCCGCTGAAAGCGCAGCGTCCGTCACTCCGTTTCCCCGCCGCGCCCGGCCGTTCCCGGACCGGTCTCGATCGTCCCGAAGCCGGGCACGGCCGTTTCACGCCCCGGGCACGGCCGTCGGCGCCGGATCGACCTGGCCTCCGGAGGCGGGCATGTTTACCCCCTCCTCTGCGGGAGAGGGAGATACCACTGCGTGGACAAAAATCCACAAACGGGAGGGATCACACCATGGGTGCCGACGACAAGATTGCCAACAAGGCCGAAGAGCTCGGCGGCAAGGTCAAGGAAGGCGCGGGACGCGCCACCGGCGACGAGCGCCTTGAGGCCGAGGGCAGGACCGACCAGGCCGACAGCCACCTCAAGCAGGCCGGGGAGAAGCTGAAGGACGGCGTGGAGAAGGTCAAGGACGCTTTCAAGAGCTGATTCTCGATCATGTGGAGGGGGTCCCGGTTCTCCGGGACCCCCTCCACCGCGTTCGGGGCCGGGTTCTGGGGGAGGGACGACTCCTCAGACTCCTCAGGAGGCCGGGCCGACCTCCGGTTCCGGTGTTCCGTCGCCAGAGGTGTCCTCCCCCGCGTCCCCCTCGGCCTCGTTCCCGCTGCCCCCGGTGTCCTCGCCGTCCCCGTCGCCGTCCCCGTCGTCGGTCCCGGCGTCGGTCGCGCCTTCGGGGCTTTCCTCTTCCGGGGTACGGCGCGCGTCGTCGGGGTCCGCCAGCAGCGGCCGCTCGGGGAAGGTCGTGTCCGACCCCGACCGTTCCGCCACGACCCGGGTCTCGCCGTCGACACCTCGCGGGCCCGCGGGCGGCGGGTCCTTCTCGGGCGTGTCGCGCTCGGCCGTGTCTTCGCTCACCTCAGGAGTCTCGGTCATGCCGATCCCCTCCCCTGGGAAAGCCCAAATATGTCGCCGGCAGGCATGGGGCCGGTCACCCGGGTAGGGAAACCCTCGACGAAGGGAGCGAGATCATGACGGTTACCCGGTTTCAGGATCTGCCGCTGGCCGATCACGACAGGACCTGGGACGGCGAGGCGGCCGAGAAGCGCGTCCGCTCGTGGTCAGGTGCCGCCGACGAGCCCAACGCCCGCTATCGGGAAGCCCATCTCTGGTACGACGGCGACGAACCGGAGAACTTCGGGAGCTACAAGCTCCCCATCGCCGACGTGATCGACGGCAGGCTCAAGGTGGTGCCGCACGCCGTACGGGCCGCGGGAGGGATCCTGCGGGGGGCCCGGGGCGGGGTCAAGGTGCCCGCGGAGGACCTCGGCCGGATCAAGGCCCACCTGGCCAAGTACTACGCCAAGATGGGCGAGGACGCCCCGTGGGAGTCCTGACCGGATGACGCGCTTCGCGTTCGGCCTCGACCCGGCGTGGCGGATACCGCTGCTGCTCTTCGGGGTGGGGCCCGGCCGGGCCTTCGCCGAGGTCCGCGAGGGCGAGTTCGCGGTCCGCTTCGGCTTCTGGTCGCTGCGCACGCCCCTGTCCAACGTCGCGGGCACCACCGTGACCGGCCCGTACACGCCGTGGAGGGTCATCGGGCCGCACCTGTCGCTCGCCGACCGCGGGGTGACGTTCGGCACCAACGCCAGGCGGGGCGTGTGCGTCCGGTTCCGCACCCCGGTGCCCGCTCTGGCGCCCGGCGGTCTCCTGACCCATCCGGGCGCAACCGTGACGGTCTCCGATCCCGAAGGACTGGTGGAAGCCCTCGAACGGTCACGTCGAACGTGAGCCGGGCACATGACAGCGGGGCGTCCGGGTAAAGGACGCGTTCCGAACAAGGAGGGAAACATGACGGCCGAAGGACAGATGCCGGAGGAGACTTCGGCGAGCGGGAAGCCCATGGTCGCGGCCACCCCGCGCGACGTCGTCCACATTCGCCTGGGCTCGTTCGCCCTGATAGCGGTGATCGGCCTCGGAGTGCTCGGTGTCGTGGCCGGGATCACCTGGCTCACCGTCGCGATGGCGGTGCTGGCCGTGGTCGCGATCGCGGACATCGTCCTGGCGGTGCGCAGGCAGTCACGCACCGCTCCGGGCACGACGACGGAAGCGGGCTGAGCCACCACGAACGGCTCCCGGGACGCGCCCCCGCGTCCCGGGCCCGGCACCTTCCCCCCCGTCCCCCTCCGCCCCCCGCCCCCCGCGCGGGACGGAGGCGAGCCACCCTCCTGACGACCTCCCGTACGACGCGGGACAGAGGCGGCCACCTCCCCGGGAACATCCCGTACGACGTGGGACGGAGGCGGGCGCCTCGCGGATGACGTTTTCGTACGACGGGGGGCGTACGTGAGAAGCCATCCGGTGGAGGACGGCCCGGCGGGCGGTCCCGGCCAGAGTGGAGTGGACACCATGACGATCCCGTCCCGCTCCCGCCGGGCCGCCTCACCGGTTCTCCCCACACTCCTGGCCCTCGGCGGCCCGCGCGGCAGGGGCCGGTACGCGGCGCGGCACGTGCCCGGAAGGCGCCCATGCCCGCGACCATTCCCTCCGACGACCGCACCGCGCCGCGTACCGCCCGCCGCCTAGTGCCGGTCATGTCGCCTCCGGTCCGCAGGACCGTCCTGACCCTGCACGTGGTGTTCTCGGTCGGCTGGCTCGGGCTCGACCTGGGGTTGCTCACCCTCGGGATCACCGCCCTGACGACCGGGGATCCGGAGCTGCTGCGGGCCTCCTACCTGGCGATGGACGTCTTCGGTGACGTGCTGATCGTCCCGGTGGGCCTCGGCGCGTTGCTGACCGGCGTCCTGCTCTGCCTGGGCACGCCATGGGGGTTCGTCAGGTACCGCTGGGTGCTGATCAAGCTGGTGACCACGCTGGCCGCGGTCATCGCGTCCCTGTTCGCGCTGCGCCCCCACATCGAGACGGCCGCCACCGCGGTGTCGAAGGCCCTCCCCGCGGAGTTGCCCTCCCTGGATCTCGGCGGCGTGGACCGCGTCCTGGTCGTCGCGCCGAGCGTCGCGCTCGCCCTCTACGCGCTCAACACGGTGCTCTCGGTCTTCAAGCCGTTCGGCCGGACGGCGTACGGGCGGCGCCGATCGGCCCGGCCGGATCGCGTGGCCGGGCCGCGGCGGGCGGCGGTGACGCCACCGTCACCGTGACGGCGAACGGCGCCGGGCGTGGTCGGCCACGCCCGGCGCCGTCATGCCCGGCCATTACCGTGCTCTACCGTTTTCCGGCTTACCAGATGCGGTAGACGACAGGATTGTAGAAAGGCCGGAAGCCGAAAGGAACGTAGTTGTTGTAGAGACCGAACGGCGAATAGCGAGGGTAGAAACCGAAGGGGTTGAACGGGTCGAAGCTGCTGCTGCCGGCGGTCGCCGGGAGTGCCGACAGGGAGGCGACCTGCTGGGGCGCCGCGCTTGCGCCGGCGGGCTGGGCCGCCACCGTCATGCCGACGATCAGGGTGGATGCCACCAAGGTGCCGGCGGCGAGAGCATGCTTGAACATGAAAAATCACTCCGTGTCTGATGGTTGAACCCGGCGTGCCGCCAGGACTTACAGGGCGCCGAACAGTTTCCAGGAAATATGCTGAATCGACGTCACGTAAGACGCTAGTTCAGAGCCATAAGAACTTTCACCCCAGAAAGGACAAAGCCTTGGTCCGGGATCGTCGCAGGAAAGGACCGGAAAGGAAAGGCGGGGGTTACACCGGAGTGGAGATCACGCGCCCGTTTCCCTTGGGGCCCCGCGCCCCGCCCACAGCCCCGCCCACAGCGCCACCCGTCGCACCGCCTGCCACGCCGACCATCGCACCACTCCGCACCGCCTGTCGCGCCACCCCGTACCATCCGCCGCACCGCCCAGCGCGCCGCCTACCGCGCCACCCGGTACCGCCTGCCGCACCGCCCAACGCGCCACCCCGTCGCACCGCCTGCCGCGCCGCCCGTCTCGCTACCTACCGCACGCCTGCCGTAGCCGCCTATCGCCCTTCCTGTCGTCCCGGGCGCCGCGCGGTCCGGCGCACCGGCAGCTGGAAGCGGCCGGTCCACTCCAGCCGGTCCAGCAGATAGGCCACGCCTCGCGCGGTGTAGGAGACCTGGAACCTCTCCGCGATCAGCGCGGCGACGCGCTCGGTGGTCCAGCGGCTGTCGTCCCAGCCGTGGGCGGCGGCGCCCTCCTCCAGGGCCTGCTCCAGCCGGGCCAGCTGCTCGTCGGTGAGCTTGCGGCCGCTGCCGGACCCCTTGGAGACCAGCGCCGCCCTGCCGCCCCGCCGCCAGAGCGCGTACCACTCGTAGGCGGACTTCCGGGTGATTCCCAGCAGCCGGGCCACCCGCGCCGGCGCGATCTCCCCCGCGAACATGTCGGCGGCCCGGAACCGCAGCCTCTCGCGCCTCTCCCGCTCCTGCGCGGACAGCCCGCCACCCCTGTCTGAATATCTCATACTTTAAGGCTCTCACCTGGGCAAACGGGATCTAACAGGCACCCGCCCCGTGTCACCCCGGCGGTTCCCGGCCGCCCCCCCCACGGCCCACCCGGGCGGCCTCCAGCGCGCGGGGCGGGACATCGCGCCCCCTCGGTCTCCAGGTGCCGGACGGGCGAGGTCTCCCCCGGCCGCTCTCTCTGGCCGCTCTCCCGGTCAGCGGGGCGCGGGGATCCTCGCGGCGGGGTGGGCGTTCAGGAACTCGTCCAGCACGAGGGTGGCGGCCCCGTGGGCCACGGCGTCGGGGCCGAGGCGGCCCATGACGATGGAGGTCGCCGCGTACGGCCGGGGCAGGGAGTTCTCCGCCGAGGCGGCGCGGATGTCGTCGAGCAGGTGCCGGCCGAGCAGGAGCCCGAGCCAGCCGCCGATGACGATCCGCTCGGGGTTGATGAGGTTGATCAGGTTGGACAGGCCGATGCCCAGGTAGGTGACGGTCTCGGCGATCACCGGCGACCCGGACTCCACCAGCGCGGCCAGCTCGGCCTGCCAGTCGGTCGTCCGGGTGGGCACCCCGGCGCGGTCGAGGATGCCCTCGGCCCCGATGTAGGCCTCCAGGCAGCCGCGCCCGCCGCACCGGCAGGCCCGGCCGTTCACCACTATCTTGGTGTGGCCCCACTCCCCCGCGCTGCTGCTCACGCCGCGGAAGGTCACGCTGTCGGAGACGATGGCGGCCCCGACGCCGGAGCCGATCAGCACGATCACCGCGTCACCGGATCCGCGGTCCGGGGCGGCGCCGTCACGGCGGCGGGGGTCGGGCCACAGCTCGGCGCGGCCCAGCGCCTTGGCGCCGTTCTCGACGAACAGCGGGAGCGTGGTGCCCGCGCGTAGGAGCGCTCCCATGGGAACGCCGTCCCAGCCGAAGGTCCTGGTGTGGATGAGCGCGTCGGGACCGTCCTCGACGATGCCGGGAACGCCCACGCCGACGCCGAGGGCCTGGCGGGACGGGACGCCCGCGTCGTCGAGGACGACCTCGACCCCGGCGAGGATGTGGCGCACCACGAGCTCGATCTGGTGCCCGGCCGGACGCAGGGCGTACTCGACCCTGGCCCGCTCGTTCATCCCGAGGTCGAACAGCTCGACGCGCACGTGGGTCTCGGCGACGTCGACGCCGACCACGTGGCCGTACACGGGGTTGACGCGGAGGATGGCGCGGGGGCGGCCGCCGTCGGACTCGGCCTGTCCGGCCTCGACGACGATGTTCTCGGCGAGGAGGTCGCCCGTCATGCTGCTGACCGTGGCGGCGCTGAGGCCGGTGAGCCTGGTCAGCTCGTTGCGCGTCACGGGGCCGTTGAAGTATAGAGTCCGCAGGAGCATGGCCCGGTTGCCCTTGCGCACGTCGCGGACCGTCCTGCGCTCGGGCCTCACGATGGCCCACCTCCCCATGTCACGGCACATGGTAATTGAGAATTGAAAGATCTTCGTCCGGCCCGCCGGGCCCCTGGACGACCCCTGCCCCACGGGTGACCGACGTCCGTCTTTCCTCCGTGTTACCAAAGCGTTTCTTAAGGGGACTGAACTTTTTTCACATCTTACATTATCGTCCGTTGCACCCCCCATCAGGAGGAAGAAATGATCAGGAGAGTCACAGGGGCTGCGGCCGGTATGGCACTGCTCGCCGGACTCGTCGCCTGCGGCGGCGACAACGGGACGGCCTCGGAGGCCACGACACTGACCTACTGGATGTTCCAGGACCGCACCCCGCAGGCGGGGGAGGTCGTCGAGAAGTTGCGCACCGACTTCGAGAAGGCCAACAACGTCACCGTCAAGATCGTCAAGATCCCCAAGGACGACTACAACACCAAGCTGGGCAGCGCCGTCGCCGCCGGGACCGTCCCGGACGTCGGCATCCTGGACCAGCCGCTGGTCGCCAGGTACGCGCTGGACGGCACCATCAAGGAGGTGCCCGCCGGTACGGTCGACGAGAAGATCTACTACGAGGGCGCCCTCAACACCAACAAGGTGAACGACAAGCTCTACGGGCTGCCGCTCGACCACACCGCGGTTGCGCTCTTCTACAACAAGAAGCTGGTGCCGACGCCTCCCAAGACCTGGGACGAGCTCAAGGCGACCGCCGCGAAGATCCACCAGGCCGACTCGAAGATCGCGGGCATGGTGGTGCCGAAGGGTGACGGCTACGGCGGCTGGATGTGGCCGGGCTTCCTCGGCGGCGCCGGAGGATCCCTCGTCGACGAGAAGAGCAAGAAGATCCTGTTCGACCAGCAGCCCGGAGTCGACGCGCTCCAGCTCTGGGTCGACCTGCTGCCCTCGTCGCCCCGGCAGATCACCGACTCGGACAAGCCCTTCGAGAACGGCCTCGCCGGAATGATGATCTCCGGCCCGTGGGACGTGGCCACCATCAAGGCGGACTTCCCCGACCTGGAGTTCAGCACCGCCCCGCTGCCGTACAAGACCGAGCCCTCCGGCAACATCGGCGGCGAGAACGCGGTGGTCTTCAGCAAGGGCAAGAACGCCGAGCTGGCGTGGAAGTGGCTGACCTTCCTGACGAACGCCCAGAACAACACCACGCTGGCGCAGGCGCTGGGCGGCTTCCCGACGAACATCGAGGCGGCCGAGCGGGACGCGGCCACGTTCGGGCCCGACCAGGCGGCGTTCCTGGAGCAGCTCAAGGTCGCCCAGGCCAGGCCCGCCCTGCCGGAGTGGATCCAGATCAACGACGAGATCATCGCACCCGCCCTGGAGTCGGCGCTGAGCGGCAAGGTCACCTCCCAGGAGGCACTGACCGAGGCCGCGAACAAGACGCGCGCGCTGCTCAAGTGGAACGGCTAACGCGAAAGCGAGGCAAACGTGGCATCTCCGGTGCTGGCTAACAAGCCCGCCGTGACGCCTCCTCCCGGGCGGCGGCGCCGTCGCCCGGGGTTCGGGCGACGCGACCACGTCATCGGGTGGCTGCTGATCGCCCCCGCGGTGATCTACTTCGTCATCTTCCTGCTCTACCCCGCCCTGGCCGCCCTCTACTACAGCTTCACCGACTGGAACCTGCGGACGGCGCCGAACTGGGTGGGCCTGGCCAACTACACCGACCTGCTGTTCGACGACGTGAAGTATCCGCACTTCTGGAAGTCGATCCAGGTCACCCTGCTGTACACGGTGATCGCCGTGCCGCTGACGCTGGGCACCGCCCTCGTCCAGGCGCTGCTGATCAACGCGATCCGCCGTGGTTCCAACATGTTCCGGCTGCTGCTCTTCCTGCCGGTCGTGACCGCCGAGGCGGCCGTGGGCGCCATCTGGCGGTGGCTCTACGACCCGCAGTACGGCCTGGTCAACACCATGATCGGACTGGTCGGCATCCCGCCGCAGAACTGGCTCAACACCCCGGACCTGGTCATCCCGGCACTGTCGTTCATCGCCGCCTGGCAGTGCGGCATCTCGATGATCATCTATCTCGCCGGGCTGAAGGGCATCCCCGACTCGATCCGCGAGGCCGCGATCATCGACGGCGCGGGTCCCTTCCAGCGGTTCCGGAAGATCGTCATGCCGATGCTGCGGCCCACCACCTTCTACCTCCTGGTCACCGGCGTGATCGCGGCGCTCCAGGTCTTCGGCCTGGTGTACGTGATCTTCTCGGGCGGCGGCGGCAGAAGCGTCACCGGCGGCCCCGAGCAGTCGGGCCTGACCTACGTCCTGCACCTGTACCTGTTCGCGTTCCGCTACGACGCGATGGGCGCCGCCTGCGCGATGTCGTTCATCCTGTTCGTCTTCATCATGATCATTACTGCGCTGCAGTTCAAGTTCGTCAAGCAGGAGGCGTCGTGAAGGCCGCGAGGAACGTACGGCTCGCGCCCATCTACATCGCGCTGGTACTGCTGGCCCTGGTGTCGGTCGTCCCGTTCCTGTGGATGCTGGCGACCTCGTTCAAGCACGGCTCGGACGTCTACACCAAGGTGCCCAGCCTGCTGCCGCTCGACCGCAAGACCGGCGAGTTCTCCCCCACCCTGGAGAACTACGAGCACGTCCTGCAGGTCAGCGGGCTGGGCCAGGCGTTCGTCAACAGCGTCTGGGTCTGCCTGATCCTGGTCCCGGCCAAGCTCCTCGTGGACGCGCTGGCCGCCTACGCCTTCGCCAGGATCCCCTTCCCCGGCCGGGACAAGCTGTTCGTCGTCCTGCTCGCGGGCATGATGGTCCCCACGATCACGCTGCTGGTGCCGCGCATCCACGTCACCCAGGCGCTCGGCATGTTCGACTCCGGGTGGGGCCTGATCCTGCCCAACGTGGCCTCGGTGCTGGACATCTTCCTGCTGCGCCAGTTCTTCATGTCGCTGCCCTCCGAGCTGGAGGAGGCGGCCCGCATCGACGGCGCGGGACGGATGCAGATCTTCTGGCGCATCATCATCCCGCTGTCGAAGCCGGTGCTGGCGGTCGTGACGATCACCAGCTTCATCTTCCACTGGAACGACCTGGTCTGGCCGCTGGTGGTGCTCAACGACCCCGAGCTCTACACGCTGCCGCTGGCCCTGCAGCAGCTGGCCAGCAGCGAGTCCGGGCGGGCGTACTACATCATGGCGGGCGCGGCCCTCGCGGTCATCCCGGTCATCGTGGTGCTGCTGATCTTCCAGCGCCGCATCATGCAGGGGATCGCGTTCACCGGGCTCAAGAGTTGACCCCTCCGCTGGCTGCGGGCGGGGCGCCGTACGACCGCGAGGATCCACCGGCCGCGAGCCGGGCGGCGCGCGACCGCGAGGGTTCGTCAGGTGCGGGCGGGGCGATGCGCGACCGCGAGGACATGCGCCGGCTCGCGACCGAGCTGGTCGAGCCGCTGGTCCCCCGTTTCAGCCCCGGGCGGGCGCGCCTGCGGCTCGGGGCGAACGCGGCCCTCTACGGCGACGAGGCCGCCGAGCTGGAGGCGTTCGCCCGCCCGCTGTGGGGGCTCGCCCCGCTGGCGGCCGGAGGGGCCTCCTTCGGGCACTGGGAGCTGTGGCGGCGCGGTCTCGCCGCCGGGACCGACCCCGGGCACGAGGAGTTCTGGGGGGCGGCGACCGACGTCGACCAGCGGCTGGTGGAGACCGCCGCGATCGGTCTGGCGCTCGCCCTCGCCCCCGAGGCCGTGTGGGACCCGCTGAGCGGCGCGGAGCGGGACAACCTCGCCGCCTGGCTGCTCCACGCGATGACCCGCGAGACCGCCGACAACAACTGGCGGTTCTTCCCCGTGCTGGTGGGGCTCGGGCTGGACCGGGTCGGGGTGCGCTTCGACCCCGGGCCCAACCACGCCCGGCTGGAGCGCCTGGAGTCCTTCGCCCTGGGCCGCGGCTGGTACAGCGACGGCCCCACCGCGCAGCGCGACTACTACGTCCCCTTCGCGATGCACTTCTACGGCCTGGTCTACGCCGCCCTGGCCGGAGACCGCGATCCCGCCCGCGCGGAGCGCCTGCGCGGGCGGGCGGCGGCGTTCGCGCTCGACTTCCAGCACTGGTTCACCTCGGACGGGGCCGCCGTGCCCTTCGGCCGGAGCCTGACCTACCGCTTCGCGCAGGGGGCCTTCTGGGGCGCCCTGGGCTTCGCGGGGGTCGAGGCCCTGCCGTGGGGCGAGGTGCGGGGCCACCTCATGCGGCACCTGCGCTGGTGGCTGCGCCGGCCGCTCCGCGACGCCTCGGGCCTGCTGACCCTGGGGTACGGCTACGCCCAGCCCGCCCTCGCCGAGCAGTACAACGCCCCCGGCTCCCCGTACTGGGCGATGAAGGCGTTCCTGCCGCTCGCGCTCGCCGACGACCACCCCTTCTGGGCGGCGGGCGAGGAGCCCGCGCGGGAGCTGCCCGAGACCAGCCTGCAGCCCGAGGCCGGGGTCGCGCTGATGCGGTGCGAGGAGGGCCGGCAGGTCGTCATGCTGAGCGCGGGGCAGCACAACGCGTGGGTGCGGCACGGCCCGGCGAAGTACGCCAAGTTCGCCTACTCGACGTCCTTCGGGTTCAGCGTGCCCGCCGGTTCGTGGGGACTGGAGCAGGGCGCCTTCGACGGCACCCTGGCCCTGAGCGACGACGGGACGCACTGGCGGCCCTGCGAGGCGCCCGGGGACCTCTCCGTGCGCGACGGCCTGCTGCACGCCCGGTGGGAGCCGTGGCCGGACGTGGAGGTCGACACCTGGCTGCTCCCCCGCTCCCCGTGGCACGTGCGGGTGCACCGCGTACGGTCGGGGCGGGGGCTGCTGTCGGCCGAGGGGGCGTTCGCGGTCGACCGCGACCCCGTCGCGCACCGTGTCGCCGAGGGCCCGGGGCACGCCCGCCTCGACTCCCCCGCCGGGCTGTGCGTGATCGAGGACCTCGGCGGGCCCTCGGGCGGGCCCCTCGGAACGGGAAGGGCCGGGGAACTGGTCCGTCCCCTGCCGGGGACGAACGTCGTCGTCCCGCGTACGGTCATCCCCACGCTGCGCGGCGAGCACGAGCCGGGCGAGCACTGGCTGGCCTGCGCGATCCTCGGCCTCTCCGGTCCGTACGATGCCGGTCCGTACGGTGCCGGTCCGCGTGGCTCCCGGACGCCCGGTTCCGGGCCCTCCGGCGCCGGAGGGCCCGCGGGCTGGCCGGAGCCGCCCGGACTGGAGGACGTACTGGCGCTCCTCCCCGGCGGGCACCCCTTCGGGACCGGTTGACCGGCCCACCGGACCGGCCCGCGAGGGGGTGCCGCGCTCAGAGCCAGTACCACTCGATGTTCGCCTCGGCCCGCCGTCCGGCCATGAAGGCGGAGAACGCGGCCCGGCCCGCCGCCGCGAGCGTCGCGGCGTCGGGCCGGGCGGGGCGGCGGTGGCGTACGGCGCCGAAGAGGAACGCGTCCCGGTACGGCACCGGACCGACCGCCACCCCCTCGGCGGCGTCGCGCAGCGGCTCGGGCAGCTCGGCCGCGGCCCGCTCGGCCACCCGGACGGTCAGCTCCCCCGAGGGACGGGCCACGGCGTCGGCCAGCGCCGCGAAGGGGTCGTCCCGGCCGGCCAGCACGGCGAGGCCGGACTCGGGACCGACCGCCCACGTGGCCGACACGTGGTCGAAGTCCGCGGCGTGCGCCTCGAAGTAGGCTCCGGCCGACTCCTTCTCCTTGCGGCCCCTGAACCGGCTCGCCCTGGCCAGGGAGTACAGGTGGTTCCGGTACGCCTCGGGGGTCAGGCCGACCTCCTCCAGCCACCGCAGCATGTCGGCCCGGCTGTGCAGCCCGCGCCGCAGCCGGAAGTCGTCGGACGCTCGCTGCAGATCCTCCTCGGACGGCGCCTCCTCCTCCCAGGTCTCCAGCGCGAGGAGGCAGTAGTCGATCAGGTCGTCGTGCAGTGTCCGGTCGCGCTCACCGTAGGCCCGCATCGTGAGCAGGGCCGTCTGCACCGACAGCTCCTGACCGTCCACGCTCAGTACCTTGCTCGCCGCCCAGTGGGCGGAGTGGTCGACCGTCCACGGGACACCGTCCTCGACGGACGCGGTGACCGCGACGGTGCCGCCGTCCGGATGGTCGATGAGCAGGTCGTAGTCGACCATCGGCGTGCCCGGCCGTACGTCCACGACGAGCTGGGCGCGGGAGCCGGGGTGGGCGGCGCGCCAGGCGGCCACGGTCGTGCGCGCGCCGGGCACGGCGTCGCGGTGGCGCGGCAGCCCGCGCAGCAGCTCGACGGCCGCGGCGAGCGTCTCCGGGTAGCGGGTCACGCGGGCACCTCCTGGACGGCCGGGCGCTCTCCGGCGGCCAGCCAGTCGGCGACCGCGTCGGAGATGCGCAGGTCGGTGAACTCTTCCAGCCATCCCCACTGACCGTTGGCGTTCAGTTCCAGGTACACGTACTCGCCTTCCGGGGTGACGATCACATCGATGCAGCCGAAGGCCAGGCCCAGCGACCCGACCAGCTCGACGCAGCGCCGTTCCACGTCCTCGGGCAGGTCGTGGACGGCGTACTCGGTGAAGTTTCCTTCGTAGTGGCGGAAGTCCTCGCGGGTCATCCGCGACCCCTGGGAGTGGATCTCCGCGGTGAAGACCCGCTCGCCCACGACGGTGATCCGCAGTTCCACGGCCTTCTCGATCCTCGGCTGGAGGATCACGGGGGTGTGCGCCAGGCGGTGGCGGCTGGTGAGGTGCCGCCGGGTGAGCGGCGTGGTGTAGAAGCTGTGGCCCCTCCCGTCGAGCTTGTACGGCACGAACCCGATCTCCTTGGCGATGAGCCGGCCCTCCGTCTCCGCCCACGCCCCGGCCAGCCCCTCGGGGTCGTTGGTGAAGGTGGTCGCGGGCACGGTGAAGCCGAGCCTGGCCCCGGCGGCGAGGTTGACCAGCTTGTTCTCGGCGTGCGTCTGGACACCCGGGCGGGCGGGAAACCAGCGGGCGTCGAACGTGTCCTCCCAGCCGGCGAGGTAGACCCGCCCCATCTTCTCCACGAAGTCGCGGTAGCCGGGATCCTCGACGGTCGACGCCGCCCGCGGCCGCCCGGGGCGGCGCACCCAGACGGTGCTGACGACCGAGGAGTCGATCTCCGCGTCCTCCGTCACCAGCGTGTGCCGCCACGCTCCGCCGACCAGCCGGGAGGTGATCCGGGCGGCGGCGGGGTAGTCGCCGGGGTCCCACCAGTACACCTCGACGCCGCGCTCGACGAGCTTGGGCAGGACGAGGTTGACCCCCGGGTCGCTCTTCTCACTGAGTATCAGGATCACGGCGTTCTCCATATGAAAGACGGGTGGCACCCGTGCGTCCGCACGGATGCCACCCGGGTTCCTCTAGTACGAGTAGTCGTAGCACTGATCCGGCTGGCCGTTGTTGATGGAGGTGCACACCTTGGGGCTGGGCGGGGTCATCGGCTCGCGTCCGCCGATGACGGTGTCCAGCGCGTCGTCGGACAGCGCGGCCGTGCCCGGCAGATCGTCGATGCGAATGGTCATCGTCTCAACCTCTTTCCTTCGTCATGAACTTTCCCTGTGCTCCCGGAGCCTGACGATGTGATCTTGCAATGGGCTTGGATCCAACTTGGATCTTGCGGGCCCGGCGACCGCACGAATCCGGCGCCACTCAGGCCGCGTACGAAAAGGTGTCGAACCAGGTCAGAACGGGAATTTCATCCCAGAGCCACCATTTCTCCCGGCGGCATTCTCGGCCGGGAGGGTGCCACGACGACCGGGATGCCGAACGGAGCGCCGCGTCGCCACGACGACCCGCGAGCGCCGCGCATCGACCGCGCGCGTCAGGCCATGGATCTTCCAGATGCCCCACCGGGAGGAGGCGACCGTGAGGTCCTTCGCAGACGGCACGTTGCCCTCGGACGATGTCGTCGTCGCGGCCCTGCGCGCCGGGGATGAGGCGATGTTCACGACGCTGCTGGACACCTGGTCGCGGGGGATGCTGTGGCTGGCCCGCGCGCACGTGTCCACCAACGACTCGGCGGAGGAGGTCGTGCAGGACACCTGGCTGGCGGTGATCCGGGGCATCGAGGCCTTCGAGGGCCGCTCGTCGGTGAAGACCTGGGTCTACCGGATCCTGGTCAACACGGCCAGGAGGCGAGGCCTGCGCGAGCACCGTACGGTGCCCTGGAGCAGCGCCTTCGAGCGGGAGAGCCAGACCGTCGACCGCTCGCGTTTCCAGGGGACGGACGACCCCTTCCCGGGACATTGGCAGGATTTTCCCGCCGCCTGGCCGACTCCGGAGAGCGAGGTGCTCGCCGCCGAGGTGCGCGACCGGATCGCCGCCGCCCTGGCCGAGCTGCCGATCAGGCAGCGCACCGTGATCACGCTCCGCGACGTCGAGGGCTGCACCTCCGAGGAGGTCTGCGAGATCCTGGGGATCTCCGCCGCCAACCAGCGCGTCCTGCTGCACCGTGCCAGGACGGCGGTGCGCGGGCGGCTGGAGGACTACTTCGAGACGGCGAGACGGCCGGCGTAACGCGGCCGGCACGCCAGGTTCGGCTACGGATCCGGTTGTCGGGATGGTGAGGTGGTCAAGGTTCTGAAGCGGTTCAGTTGCGAGGAGGCGGTGGAACTCGTCACCGCCTTCATGGAGGGCGAGCTCGACGAGCCCACCCGGCGCCGGTTCGAGGAGCACCTGGGCGGCTGCGAGGGCTGCGAGCGCTATCTCGGCCAGTTCCGCGTCACCGTCGAGGCTCTCGGCCATCTCCGGACCACCGGACCTCCCGGCCGGCTCCACACCGCCGCCGACGCCAACGCCGAAGCCGACACCGAGGCCGACGAGGCCGCCGAGACCGCTGAGGCCGCTGAGGCCGACGACCCGCGTCCTCACACTCCCGGCACCCCCGGCGCCCCCGGCAGCGCCGTCACCACCGACGCTCCCGAAGCTCCCGGTGCCGCCCCCGGCCCGTCGCGGCCGGGGAGCCTGCCGGAGGGTACGCGCGACCGGCTGCTGGCCGCCTTCCGCGCCAGGCGGCGCACCTCCTGAGCCGCTGGGGACACCACCTCCCGGAACACCGTCCCGCCCAGGCTCGCCCCGCTCCTCGCCGGGGCGACCCGCCCCCCCGGCCTCCCGGCAGCCCTCCCTGTAACGCCTCGGTGCCTCGCGACTCTATAAATCCGTACACATCTGGATATATCAGGCGAAAGGGGATGGGGATGACCGGTCTGGCGACCGAGGACACACTGATCCGGAACGCCTCCGATGTGGAGACCTTCGCGCGACGCTGCTTCCACGGCTCTCCCGGCGACCAGGTCGGGGTCGAGCTGGAGTTCCTGGTGTACGACCGCACGGCTCCCGCCCGGCAGGTCCCGATGGCCAGGATCACCGACGCCCTGCCACCGCTGCCGGGCGGCAGCCTGGTGACCTTCGAACCGGGAGGCCAGCTGGAGCTCTCCGGGCCGCCCGGCTCGCTGCCGGGCGCGATCGCCCTCCTCACCGCCGACGTGGACGCCGTGCGCCGGGCGCTGCGGGACGCCGGCCTCGCGCTGGGCGGGGTGGGTCTCGACCCGCTGCGCCCGGCCAGGCGGCAGCTGCGCCTGCCCAGGTACGAGGTGATGGCGCGGTTCCTCGGCACGCCGTACGGGTCGCTGATGATGTGCTCGACGGCGTCGATCCAGGTCAACCTGGACCTGGGCGACCGGCCCGCGGTGCGCTGGGAACGCGCCCACCTGCTGGGGCCCGTCCTCGTGGCGGCCTTCGCGAACTCGCCGCTCAGCGAGGGCCGGCCGTGCGGGTGGATGTCGGGGCGCCAGGCGGTGTGGGAACGGCTCGACCGCACCCGGACGGCCGCCGTCCCGGCGAGCGTAGACCCCGGCGCCGCCTGGACCGAGTACCTGCTCGACGCCCGTCTCATGGCCGTGCGTGGCACCACGGGGAGCGGCGGGAACGGGAACGGCGCGGAGCCGTACCGCCCGGTCCTCGACGGCTCGACCTTCCGCGACCGGCTGGCCTCGTCCGAGCATCCGCCGACCCTGGCGGACCTGAACTACCACGCCACGACGCTCTTCCCGCCCGTACGGCCGCGCGGCTGGCTGGAGATCCGCTACCTCGACGCCCAGCACCCGGCGAACTGGCCGGTGTGCGCGGCGGTGACCCACGCCCTGGTGATGGACGACCGCGCGGCCGACGCGGCATTGGCCGCGGCCGAACCGTACGCGGGGATGTGGTCGGCGGCGGCGCGCCACGGCCTGTCGGATCCCCCGCTGCGCAGGGCCGCCCGCGCCTGTTTCCGTGCCGCCCTCTCGGCGCTGCCCCGGCTGGGGGCGCCCCCGTCCCTGGTCTGCGAGGTCGCCGCGTTCGCCGACCGCCACGTGACACCCGGCCGCGCCCCGGCCGCGGACCTGCTGGATCTGACGAGGGGACCGGGAGGGCGCCTGCCGGACTGGCTGGCCGAGGAGGGACGGATCTGAGTCCTTCCCGGAACCGGACCATGACCTGACCGTTCCGGACCGGGAGCCCGGGTCGGAAAACCCGGGGTCCCCACGCTGGAGGTATCTGATGAGCGACTTCAAGGAACGGATCGCCGCCGAGCTGACCGCCGCGCGGAACCGCTCCACCGCCTACACCGACGCCGAGGACGACCTGCTGGTCACGCAGCACTCGCCGCTGATGTCGCCGCTGGTGTGGGATCTCGCCCACGTGGGCAACTACGAGGAACTGTGGGTGCTGCGGCAGGTAGGCGGGATCACCCCGCTCCGCCCGGAGATCGACGAGCTGTACGACGCGTTCAAGCACCCGCGCGCGGACCGCCCGTCCCTGCCCATCCTGGGACCGGTGGAGGCGCGCCACTACATCGAGGGCGTGCGCGGCCGGGTGCTGGACGTCCTGGACACGGTCGACCTGCACGACCCCGACCCCCTGCGGCGGTACGGCTTCGTCTTCGGCCTGGTGATCCAGCACGAGCACCAGCACGACGAGACGATGCTCGCCACCCTGCAGCTGTCGGGACGGCCGGGCCTGGTCCGCGACGGCGACCTGCCGCCCGGCGGGTCCTGGCGGACGCGCGGCGCCGACGAGGTGTTCGTCCCCGCGGGCCCCTTCATGATGGGCACCGACACCCAGCCGTGGGCCTACGACAACGAGCGCCCCGCCCACCAGCTCGACCTGCCCGGTTACTGGATCGACAGGCTGCCCGTCGGCAACCGCGCGTACGCGGACTTCATCGAGGACGGCGGCTACGACGACCCCCGCTGGTGGGCCCCGGACGGTCTGCGCTGGCTGCGGCGGACCCGCGCCTTCGCCCCGCTGTTCTGGACCAGGGACGGCGACACCTGGTGGCGTACCCGTTTCGGCAGGACCGAGCCCGTCCCCATGGACGAACCCGTACAACACGTGTGCTGGTACGAGGCCGACGCCTACGCCCGGTGGGCGGGACGGCGGCTGCCCACCGAGGCCGAGTGGGAGAAGGCCTGCGGCTGGGACGCCGAGGCCGGGCGGTCGCGTACGTATCCGTGGGGCGACGGCACCCCCGGGCCCGGCGTGGCGAACCTCGGGCACCTGGCGGCGCGGCCCGCGCCGCTCGGCGCCTTCCCCTCGGGAGCGAGTCCCTGCGGCGCCGAGCAGATGATCGGTGACGTGTGGGAGTGGACCGGCTCGTGGTTCCTGCCCCACCCCGGCTTCCGCAGCTTCCCCTACCGCGAGTACAGCGAGGTGTTCTTCGGCTCGCACTACCGGGTGCTGCGCGGCGGGTCCTGGGCGTCCGACCCGGCCGTGGTCCGCACCACGTTCAGGAACTGGGACCGCCCGGCCCGCAGGCAGATCTTCTCCGGCTTCCGGTGCGCCCGCTCGGCCTCCCCCGAACACTCTCCGGGACACTCCCCAGGTTCCACGGGCCACGCACCGGGCCACTCACCGGGCCACGCACCGGGACGCTCGGCGGAGCGAGAGTAGATGTGCCGCCACGCGTCATGGCTGGGTGCTCCCCGCACCCTCGCCTCGCTGATCCACGAGCCGGTCCACGGCCTGCTACGGCAGTCCTACGCCCCGCTCCTGCAGCGCCACGGCACGATCAACGCCGACGGCTTCGGCATGGGCTGGTACGACGCCGCCCGCGCGGAGCCGGTCCGCTACCGCCGGACGATCCCCGCCTGGACGGACGCCAACCTGGCGGGCCTCGCGCGGACCGCCCGCTCCGGCTGCATGCTGGCCGCCGTGCGGTCGGCCAGCGCCGGGATGCCGATCGAGGAGACCGCGACCGCGCCCTTCACCGACGGGTCGTGGCTGCTCAGCCACAACGGCCGCGTCGCGCGGGAGGCGGTCGGGGAGCTCGCCGACGACGCGGAGAGCTCCTGCGACTCCGCGTGGCTCGCCGCCGCGGTGTTCCTCAGGCGACGGGCGGGCGATCCGCTCGGCGAGGCCCTCGCGGAGATCGTCACCCGCGCCGGGCTGAAGGATCCCCGCGCCCGGCTGAACCTGCTCGCCTGCGACGGTACGTCGATCGCCGCGACCGCCTGGGGCGACACGCTCTTCGTCCGCCTCGACGGCCACCCGCCCGACGGCGTGCTCGTGGCGAGCGAGCCGCTGGACGACCGGCCCGGCTGGCAGGCCGTACCGGATCACACGCTGGTCCTCGCCTCACCCGACGGGGTGCGCGTCCAGCCCCTGTGAGCGGGGGCCGGGCGGAGCGAGACCACAGGAAAGCCGAGTCACAGGAAAGCACAGCACCCGGCCACGGACCGGCGAGCGGGACCGTGACCCACACACCCAGGAGGCCCCGTGTCCGTCAGCCAGTCAGCCATCCGCCTGGTCAACCATCTCGGCCGCGACCATCTTCGCCAGGCACTCGAACACGACGTCCGCGCCGGGATGACGTCGACGCCGAAGTGGCTACCGCCCAAGTGGTTCTACGACGAGGCGGGCAGCGAGCTGTTCTCCCGCATCACCCGGCTGCCCGAGTACTATCCCACCCGCCGCGAGCTCGACATCCTGCGCAGGGAGTCCCTCGACATCGCCGTGCGCAGCGGCGCCGACACCCTGGTCGAGCTCGGCTCCGGGACCAGCGAGAAGACCGTCCTGCTGCTGGACGCCCTCTCCGTGACGGGGACGCTGCGCGTCTACACGCCGGTGGACGTCGACGCGGCCACCCTGGGCGAGGCCGCGCACCGGCTCGCCTCCCGTTACCGGGGCCTGACCGTGCAGGCGATCTGCGCCGACTTCGAGGCGCACCTGGGCCTGCTGCCCCGTACGGGACGGCGGTTGGTGGCCTTCCTCGGCGGGACCGTCGGCAACCTGACCCCGGCGGCACGCGAGATGTTCCTGAAGGAGCTGCGCGCCACGCTCCGCCCCGGCGACACCTTCCTGCTCGGCGCGGACCTGGTCAAGGACACCGACCGGCTCGTCGCGGCGTACGACGACGTGAGCGGGGTGACCGCCGCCTTCAACCGGAACGTCCTGCGCGTCATCAACAGGGAGCTGGACGCCGACTTCGAACCGGACGCCTTCGAGCACGTCGCGCTGTACGACGCGCGGAACGAGTGGATCGAGATGCGGCTGCGCGCGAGCCGCGCCATGCGCGTGCGGATCGGCGACCTCGGCCTGCGGGTCTCCTTCGAGGCCGGGGAGGAGATGCGGACCGAGATCAGCGCCAAGTTCCGCCCGGAAGGGCTGCGGCGAGAGCTCGTCACGGCCGGTTTCGGGATGATCCGCCAGTACACCGACCCGACCGGCGACTTCGTCCTCGTCCTCGCCCACCCGTGATCGATGATCTCCGCGACGTGCCCATGCCGTATCCCGACGCCGTCTCGTCCCGATGAGGTTCGGGACGCGGGACCTGGCCGTCGTGCGGGATGAGGATCGCGGCCGTCTTACACGGCAACAGTCAGGACACCGGCCCCGGCTTCGGCTTCGGCTCCGGCTCCGGCTCCGGCTCCGGCTCCGGCTCCGGCTCCGGCTCCGGCTCCGGGACGGTGATCCGCCGGAAGACCGGGCGTGGTCCGGGAAGCCCGTCGTCCCCGGCCGTGCACTGCGCGGCGATCCGGGCGGCCGTGCCGGGCAGGAAGGGCGCCAGCCGCTCGCCCAGCGTCCCGCACGCGCGGACGAGCTCGGCGAGGACGGCGTCGAGCCGGGCCGCGGCGCCGGGGTCGCCGTCGCGTTCGGCGCGGGCCAGTTCCCAGGGCCGGACGCGGTCGACGTAGCGGTTGGCCTCGTCCACGATGGCCCAGACCGGCGCGGCGGCCCGGCGGAAGAGGTCCTCCAGGCCACCGGCGATGAGGCCGAGGACCTCGTTGCGGCGTTCGGCGGGCTCGATCCCGAGGCGCTCGCCGGAGACGAGGTCGTGGAGCCGGTCCGCGTAGCGCGAGAGGCGGAAGAACCAGTTCTCCTCGGCGACCCGCTGGGGCTCGACGTCGTGTTCCGGGCAGCGTCCGCCGGTGAGCTCCGCCGGGGTGTAGAACTGCTCGCAACCGACGCAGTTGAGCCCCTCTTAGTGCCTGCGGTAGAGGTCACCGGCGTCGGCGCAGGCCCGCCATAGCCGCTCCACCCCGGCCCGGTGACGGGGGTCGCGGCTGGTGCGGACGACGTCGTCAACCGAGAGCGCCAGCGGCTCGCGCAGCGCGACGAACGCCTCGGCGTTGCGGTCGGCGAACTCCTGTACGGGAACGCCCTCGGCCTCGGCGGCCAGCACGTTCTTCAGCGAGTTGTCGTCGGTGCCGGTCTGGAACCGCACCCGGTCGCCCCGCGCCCGGCGGAACCTGGCGAGCACGTCGGCCTGCACGAGCTCCAGCGCGAACCCCAGGTGGGGACGGGCGTTGACGTACGGGATGGTGGTGGTGACGTAAGTGTGCGGCGTGGTCATCGGAACCTCCGGGAAAAGGGGCTCCGGCCGGTGAAAACGCGTCGAGGCCCCGTAACAGGGCCTCGGAAACGAACGTCCGTGCGGTGTCAGCGGCCCCGTGAGCGGGGCATCATCACCTGATATGCGAACGCGTTCATGCGGCCAGGCTAACACCCCGCGACCGGCACGATCCGCCGGTTTTACCGGCCGTTCCCGATGGATCGGCAAGATCCGCCACGTGGCCGGTGAGCGTGACTGTCACAGGTGTTTTCGCCTGCGGGTCCGGGGTGCCGGGAGGCACAGCCGTGCGCTCCAAGCGGACCTGCTGTCCAAGGTGGTCCTGCCGTGGGGCCGCGCGACCAACGACACCCATCCGGCCTCCAAGGACGTGCGGACGGTCATCGACCACGCCGTCGAAAGTCGACGCCGGTCGAGGCGGCAATAGGCGAGTAATCACCGGACAAAGACAAGCCCTCGGCCACCGTGCCCTCATCGATCGTTGGGGGCGATCCGATCCAGTGAAGCACCAGTTCAGGTGTGGCGCGATGGGCTTTGGAGGAGTACGGGGTACGGAGAGGCCATGACCAAGAAGCACAAGCGGGACGAACCCAGCGTGGGCGACGACGTGACGTGGGAGAGCCACGGCTCGTCGACCTCGGGCAAGGTCGAGAAGAAGATCACGAAGCGGACCGAGGAGTCGGGGCGCACCGTGGAAGCCTCGGCCGACGATCCGCAGTACCGCGTACGCAGCGACAAGAGTGGCAAGACCGCCGTGCACAAGCCGTCGGCGCTGCACAGGAAAGACCGCCATGACTGAGGACGGCGAGCGGATCGCCGCGGACTTCGACCACGCCGTCAACATGACGGCCACGGAGCTGGAAAGCTGGCTGGAGACGGAGGAGTCGAAGAGTGTGGGCGACAAGTCGGGCGGTGACGAGTCGACGGGTCATCGGTCCGGCCGCCGGATCGCCGAGATCCTGCGGAAGCGGAAAGGTGACCTGGCGGAGGACGACTACACCCACATGCGCAAGGTGACCGGCTACGTCCGTCGCCACCTGAAGCAGCGTCCGTCCGGAGACGTCAGGGAGACCCCGTGGCGATACTCCCTCATGAACTGGGGACACGACCCGCTCAGGTGAGCCGTGCCGGTGATCACGAACGGCACACCGGCCGGTACCGCTTCGGGGCGCGCGGCCGCCGCCGTCGTCGCGCTCTGCCTGGCCGTCGTGGCCGTCACCGCGGTGCTCGCCGTCGTGGTCGGCGAGGTGTCGGCGCTGTCGGTGGTCGCGACGGCCACGACCTGGGCACGCCCCATGCGGGGAGCCGAGGTGGTCCCCCTGCTCGCCGGGATCTGCGGGCTCAACGCGTGGGCGCTGTGGCAGGTGCTGCGCGGTCCCGCGCTGCCGCGCGCCGAGGGGTCGCCGCGCGGCTCGGATCGTGACGAGAGCCCCGCGCAACCCCCTCCTGACTCCCCTCGCTGAGAGGAAAGTCCAGCACCGGAACGCCGACTCCGCGCCGCACGTTCAGGCCGGGCTACGGCTTGCCAACGATCCCCACATCACCGCCGCACTTGACTGGCTTGACCGGCAAGCTTCATGGACCCCGGGGAGTAGTCGCCGACAGGTCGCCTCACACCTGGTCGGACTCGACCCCCGACACCTTCGGGACCGGGCTCAGGTTCGAGGCCGGATCGGACGCGATCACGTAGCGGATGCTCTCGCCTCGTACTACATCGGCGCCGTCGACGACGAAGAATTCCGCGCCCATCGGGTTCGCAATGGCGATGATCTCGTCGCGACCAGTCTCCTGACCAAGCGCGATTGGCTCGGGCTGAGCCTCCGGATGGGAACCGACGACGAGGACTTCCATCTCACCGAAACCACCAGCCCGGATCTGCCAGTGGATCGACTCCACTCCCAGGCCGTGGTGGCGTCGCTCGCCGAATCACTCATCGCCGGAAGGCGGATCGTCGACGCCCCGCTCTACCGGATGACGAAAATCGCCATCGATGCCGGACGGCTCAGCGCCGACTTCGGCATATCCGAGTTCGTCCACTACGCGCTGTCCATGGATCTTCTGGAAAGAGAACTCCTGGACGCGATCGCCGACGGACGCCCGACTCATCGGGGTGCGCTTCCCTTGCGCGATAACCACCCGCCGGACCTGGAGACCGTCACGAACCCGGCCGCCCGGCTGTGCGCCGGCGGCCCCCCGGCCCTGTGCGCCATCGCCCGCCCGGGAAGCCGAGCCCGCCGAGGACAACCCGACTACGTCATCCTCGTTCAGGAACGCTCCGGCAACGTGCTCAACGCGGCTCAGAAGCTCGCCGTCATCCCGAAGGCCTTTCATGAGCCGCTGACGGACTTCGGCGAGGACGTCTCGATCCTCGCGACCATCGAGCGGGAGATGGAAGAGGAACTGTTCGGCCGCGACGACGTGGACTCCACCCACTCAGATCAACTGCACGCCGACCCAACGCACACCAGTCGGCTGTCCGAACCGATGAGCCGGCTCTCCCAACATTCGGACCGGTGGCGAGCGGAATATACCGGGTTCGGGTTCAACCTGGTCAGCGGCAACTTCGAGTTCGCCTCACTCATCCTCATCGAGGACGAGGAATGGTGGATCCGCTTCGGTGGCCACATCGCCGCGAACTGGGAGTCCAGCGGCATGAGGCGATACTCCCCCCTCGACACCGGCCTCATCGCGTCACTGCTCCGCGATCCCGCACGGAGCAACGAAGGCCTGTTCGCTCTCTCCGAAGGGCTCCGGCGGCTCAGCGAGATCGGCGGAAGCCGCGTGGACCTTCCGTCCGTCGAACTGGAGCTGTGATCATGGCCGACAACTACTACACCGGCAATGCCACCGATGACGCCGACCAGTACAGGGGCTGGCTGATGGGCCACTTCATCGCCCCTGAGGCCGGAGGCATTCGCTCGACCAACGCCCTCGAAGTGAAATGGGGCATTCATCCCGCCGGTCAGCGACGTCCCGAATGGACCGCCGATGACCGGCGCACCACCCTGCTTCTGCTCGTCCGGGGCCGCTTCCGCCTCGACCTCACCACGGGCAGCACCACACTGGAACGCCAGGGCGACTACGTCGCCTGGGGACCAGGCATCGACCACTCCTGGCAGGCCGAGGAGGACTCCACCGTGCTGACCGTCCGCTGGCCATCGGTGGCCGACGCCTGAACGACGGGCGGCCCGCTCGGCTCCCGTGACGGTCGGTGTCGAGGGAGGTTCGCGGGCATGGGACGGCAGGTGGCCGTCCGGTCCAAGACCCGCTACCGGGGGACGATCGGGAGGGTGATGTAGGAGTCGGGGAAGACGGTCTGGTGCTGGACGACCAGGTCGGCCTCGGTGGAGTCGGCGGGGGTACGGCCGGTGCCGGGGTTGCGGTCGAAGCGGGGGAAGTTGGAGCTGGAGATCTCGACGCGGACGCGGTGGCCGGTCTTGAAGACCTGGCTGGTGGCGACGAGGTCGATCTCGTGCACCCCGGACGGGACGGAGGTCCGGACGATGCCGTCGGTCACGCTCATGGCCCGGCCGTCGGGGTGGACGTCGACGAGCTTGGCCGTCCAGTCGGTGGAGACCGCCGAGGTCTCGGCGTGCAGGGTGACGGAGAGAGGGCCGGTCACCTCGACATCGGAGGTGAGCGCCTCGGTGGTGAAGCAGAGCACGTCGGGGCGGAGCTCGACGTCGCGCTGGTCCTGGGGGCCGACGTTCGTCACGTCGGGGAGCAGGAGGGGTCCACCGGTCGTGGGCACGGGGTCGCGGGGGTCGAAGATGAAGGTGGACGGCACGGCGCCCGGGGGGGACGCGGCCTTTGTGGGGGACATGGCCTCCGCGGGGGGCATGGCCTCCGCGGGAAGCCCGGTGTCCGAGGGGGGCGACACGAAGGCTGAGGACACGGCGGCTGAGGGAAGCTCGGTGTCCGACGGGGGATCGACGGACAGCAGGCCGCCGGCGTGCAGGTGGTAGCGGGTGCCGACCGCGCGGGACAGCGGCCATTCCTCCTCGTCCCGCCAGACGTTGTCGCCCATGACGAAGATCTTCACGGCCGGGCCGGTGTCCTCGCCGCGTAGGAAGTCCATCTGCCGCTGCGGCAGCATGGCCGCCTGCGCCGAGGCTGAGAACCCGAAGTCCAGGCGGCCGGTGCCCGTCGCGCTGGAGCCGTGCGACCAGGGGCCGATGACGAGCGGGCCGCCCAGCCGCCGGTGGTTCTCCAGGGTTCCGGCGAGGAACAGGTCGAACCACCCTCCGACGTGCATCACGGGCACCTCGATCCGGTCGTGCCGCAGGGTCTCGGCCAGTCCCTCCCAGTAGGCGTCGCGGGTCGGGTGCGAGATCCAGTCGTTCCACCACGGCCTTGAGCCCCGGCGGGCGCGTCGCGGCGGCCTGGAGCGCGCATCCGGCGAGGTAGGACATCCCGAAGGCCACGACCTCGCCGTTCGACCACGGCTGGGAGGTGATCCACCCGACGGTGTCGTAGCCGTCGTCGCCCTCGTCCAGCCACGGCCGGAACTCCCCGTCGCTGCTCCCACGTCCCCGGCAGTGCTGGAGCACCACCGCGAAACCGGCCTCCAGGGCGGGGATCTTCGGCGCCGTCAGGAACGAGCCCGCGCCGTACGGCGTGCGGACGAGCAGGGCCGGGAACGGCCCGTCCGAGGCGGGACGGTAGACGTCGCCGCGCAGGATCGTGCCGTCGCGTACCGGCATCGGGGTGTCGTGCTCGGCGACGATGGAGAGCGGGGTGCGGTTCGGCTTCGGCATCACGATTTCCTTGGGTGTCCGTCGAGCCTCGGAGGGTCGCCGGGGCCATGGCGCGGTTCGGTGCGGTGCGGTTCGGGAAGGGGCGGGATGGGAGGGGTCAGGTCAGGGTGTAGGCGTCGTAGCGGACGGCGTCGGGCAGCCGGCCGCCCGTTCCCACGGCGAGGGTGCGGTTGAGCCACAGGTAGCGCTCGTCACCGGTCTCGAAACGGCAGAACAGCCGGAAGTAGTACTCCGACGGGTCCACCGGCTCGCCCCGGGCGAGGCGGTCCATGACCTCGGCGGGGCCGTGCCGTACGCCGGAGGTGGAGAGGTAGAGGTGCGCGCCGTCGTGGGTGCGCAGGGTGTAGCGGGTGTCGACGCTGGCCATGCCGTCGGCGTGCACGACCTGCCAGTCGGCCCCGCCGGGCAGGACGACGCCGGAGAGGCGCGGGCCCTCGAACGATCCGCCCACGATGTTGATCACCCGTCGGCGGCCCCAGTGGGTGCCGCCGAGTTCCAGGATCGGGTCCAGCCTCACGGTGAACGTGGCGAGGTGTTCGAGGTTCATCGGGCGACGCTCCAGGAGGGGGATCCGTTCAGCGAAGCCGGATCGAACCCCGCCGTGCGCTTGTAGGAGGCGGCGATCTCGGCCCGCTCCGCGTAGGGGATGACCCGGTCGATGTCGTCGAACCCGTCGGGGGCACGCTCGTGGGCGAGTCTCATCACGACCTCGGGGCCCATCCGCCGGTTGGACAGCTGCAGGGTGGTCGTGGCGGGCCGCCGCACGGCCTCGTACGCCGCCAGGTCGCCGTGCGCGAGGGAGTGGGCCAGCACCCGGGCGTCGATGATCGCCTGGGAGGCGCCGTTGGAGCCGATCGGGTACATCGCGTGGGCGGCGTCGCCCAGCAGGGTGACGTTTCCCTCGGTCCAGTGCGGCAGCGGGTCGCGGTCCACCATCGGATACTCGTAGGCCGCTCCGGCTCCGGCGATGATCCCCGGCACGTCCAGCCAGTCGAACCGCCAGTCCGCGAAGTGCCTCTCGACCTCGGCCAGGTCCGCCGGCCGGTTCCAGTCGCCCCGGTCGGGAGCCTCGCCCTCGGAGGGCTTCTCGGCGATCCAGTTGATCAGTGTTCGCTCGCCGGTCTCGATCGGGTAGGCCACGAACTTCTGCGTCCCGTCACCAATCATGATCATGGACCGTCCGGTGAGGAACGACGCGCCGTACGTCGTCCCGCGCCACAGGACCAGCCCGTTCCAGGGAGGGGGTCCCTCGCCGGGGAACAGGCGCGCGCGGATCGCCGAGTGGATGCCGTCCGCCCCGATCAGCAGGTCCTCCGTGCCCGGCCCGGTGATCCGGCTGCCGGTGACGACCGACCGCGGGCCGAGCCGCTCGATCACGGCGTCCAGCAGCATCATCTGCAGCCGTCCCCGGTGGACGGAGTACTGCGGCCACAGGTATCCCGCGTCGACGCCCCGGGGCTCGGACCAGATCACGGAGCCGTGCCGGTCGAAGTAGCCGAGTTCGGCGGTGGCGACGCCGATCGCCGCCAGCCGGTCGGCGAGGCCGAGCTCCGTCAGTTCCCGTACGGCGTGGGGCAGCAGGTTGATGCCCACGCCCAGGGGGCGGATCTCGCGCGCGGCCTCGTGGACGGTGAGGTTCTCGAAGCCCGCCGCGTGCAGGCTGAGCGCGGCGGCGAGGCCGCCGATGCCACCACCGGCGATGACGATGTTCACGGGCGCCTCCCGTCGATTGTTATGGCCATAACAATATTCACGGCGAGGGTGCTTCTACGCAAGACTTGTGCGGTGGAACCAGTGGAATCAGCAGGCGAGGAACCAGAGCGCGCGGGTTTCGCCCATCGCGCCGGAGACCGGGAAGCCAAGGGCCGGGGAGCCGGGGAACGGGGAACCGGGGAACGGGCGAAGGTCGCGGCGCCGGTAGTGGCCGGGGGCGAGGAGGTGCCACGGGCCGAGAACGGCGGGATGCCGCGGGTGGGGCCGGAGAGCAGGGCGGATCTCCGGTATGCCGCGTACGCGCGGGAACGTCTCGCAGGCATGCCGCCTCCCGCCGACCCGGAGGGGTTCGAGCTCGCCTACAACCTGCTGCAGCTGGCCTACCTGCTGGTGACGGACCTGGAGACACGGATCCACCGCCCGCGCGGCTGGACACTGCCCGGTTTCCGGCTGATGTTCAAGCTCTGGATTCTCGGCCCGACCCAGCCCGCCCGGCTCGCCGAGATCTCCGCCATGTCCCGCTCGGCGGTGACGAACGTGGTCAACACCCTGGAGCGCGACGCCCTGGTCGAGCGCCGTCCGGTGCCCGGCGACAGGCGCGCGGTGGTGGTCGCGCTGTCCGGCAAGGGGGAGGCCGCCGTCCGCGAGACGTTCGCGGAGCAGACCCGCAGGGAGCAGGAGTGGTTCTCCCCCCTGGACCCGCGCGAGCAGGCCGATCTCAGCGGTCTGCTCGCCCGCATCCTCACGGCTCGCCCGGCTGACACTCCTTAGCCCGGCTGCCGTTCCCTGGCTTGGCTACTGTTCCATGGACCGGTTGCCGTTCCGCGCGGCTTTCGCCGCGTCGCCCGCCCGGGCCGGCGGGAAAGTGGGTTACTCGCCGCCGCGCAGGTCGGACAGGCGCTTGGGCGAGTACACGATGTCCTCGAAGCGCACCGTGCAGCCCTCGCCGGTGGGGCTCTGCGCGAGGAAGCCGACCTCGGGGTTCCCGTCGAGCGAGAAGTATCTGATGAGGTTCCAGAACCCGGACTCGTCGGCGACGTGGAAGGCGAAGGCGGTGCCGATGCGGGAGATCCGCAGCCGGATGTCCGTACCGTCCATGGTCACGGAGTTGCAGTCGTCGGACACCCCTCGGGTGACCACCGAGACGATCGTGGGCCTGCCCTGCGGGGAGAGTTCGAGGCAGAACTTGGCCCAGTGGTCGTCGTCGGCGTGCAGCAGCAGCACGGCCGCGTCGTAGGTGGACAGCAGGTCGAGCCTGACCCGCGCGCTGAGCGTGAAGTCGCCGTCCAGGCGGCCGACGAGAGCGGGGGCGTTGGCGTAGCGGTTCGGCTCCCCGGGGTCGGAGAAGAGGTCGGTTCCCGCTCCCGCGACGATGGAGAGCGCGTCGCCCTCGGCGCTCCAGTCCTCGGGCTGGTTCAGCCAGCGCAGCGGCGCGGGGAAGGCGGGCAGGGAGACGGTTTCGCTCACAGGTGTTCCTCCAGACGGGTTGCGAACGCGTAGGCGTCCGCGATGAGGCGGTCGACGATCTCGGCGTCACGGACGGTGCAGACCGGATCGGTCCCCTCCCGGACGCTGCGGGCGAAGTCGGCCATGAGGGGCAGGTGCGGGTTCTCCGGCGGCGGGAGGAACTCCTCGACGGCGGCCCCGTCGACGATCCCGCGCACGGTCCCCGAATCGAGGGGGTCGAGTTCCAGGTGGCCGCCGTCGAAGGACAGGTGGAACCGGTCGTGGCGGGCGCCGGGCGTCCACGCCACCTCCAGGCCGGCCGTGCCTCCCGACGGCCAGGCCAGCTCCACCCCGGCGAGCCGCTCGGCGCCCAGGTCGAAGGGCAGGCCCGTACGCGCGCCGGTCACGACGGGCTCCCCCAGCAGCCAGCGGAGCAGGTCGAGGCGGTGACTGCCGATGTCGGCGAGCACTCCCCCGCCGGAGATCGCGGGGTCGGTACGCCAGAGCCTGGGGTCGCCCGGCCCCGGGTCGAAGTGGCTCCGGAACTCCACGGCCGCGTGGTGGACGGCACGCCCGCGCAGGAGCTCGCGCACCCGCCCGAGCGCGGGCGCGAGCCGCCGGTAGTAGGCGACTCCCGCGTGGGCGCCGGCCAGTTCGGACACCGCTTCACGGGGGTAGGCGCCGCCTACCGTATGGGCGGCGGCCGGCTCGGGAACCGCCCCGCCGAGTGGTTTCTCCACGAGGACCGGCAGGCCCGCGCGTGCCGCCGCGACCGCGAGGGGCAGGTGGGCCGCGACCGGCGTGGCGACGTAGACGACGTCGGCCGCGTCGAGCAGCGCGGTGTAGTCGGACGTGCCGAAGGCGCCGGACGACCCGTCGCGGGAGATCCCGAACTCCTCGCAGGTCGCCCGCGCTCGCGCGGCGTCCCGGCCCCACACGCAGGCGACGGTCTCACCGAGGGACAGCAGGGCGGGCAGCGCCTTCCTGCGGACGATGTCGCCGTATCCGGCGATCCCCCATCTCAATCCTGGTTCGGGCATATGGCTATCTTCAGGGTTTCCGGGGGCGGAGTCTGGAACGGCGCGGCGCTTCCGGCCGGATGGAGGGTGGGGCTCTCGGACAGCCGGTCGAGGGCCTCCTGGAGTCGCTCCAGCGGGTAGGTGGCGGTGAGGATCGTGTCGAGGCTCAGGCGCCGGGTGAACGTGGCGGCCAGCCGTTCGGCCACGCGCATCGCCTCGGCCCGCGCGGTGTCGGTCGGCTCGGCGGAGCTGTGCACCCGCAGCCCCTTCTTCTCCCACTTGACCATGTCGAAGGTGACGTGGGTGTCGACGTGGTGGGTGCCGAGGAAGACGACGAGACCGTTCTGCCTGACCAGGTCGACGCAGGCGTTGGCGGTGTGCGGGGTGCCGACCGCCTCGATGGCGACGTCGAACTCCGTCCCCAGCTCCTCCGGTACGGCCTGCGGCGACTTCACCGGCGAGGTCCGGTCCGCGCCGAGGAGCACCGAGCGTTCCAGACGCCAGGGGTCCAGGTCGGCGACGGCGATCTCGGCCGCGCCGCGCAACCGCGCCATCTGCAGGGCCATCAGCCCGACCGGTCCCTGTCCCAGGATGGCGACCCGGTCGCCCAGCCGTACTCCCCGGGTCGCGTGCACGGCCAGGGGCAGCAGTTGCAGGATCGCGCCCTGCTCGAAGGGCACGTCGTCGGGGAGGGCGCCCACGCTGACCTCCCTCGCCGCCGCGTACTCGGCGAAACCCGAGGTGAGCGGGGTGCGGACGAACACCCGCTGTCCCGGCGCGACGCGGGTCACCCGCTCTCCCACGGCCTCGACGGTTCCGGCGACCTCGTGGCCGAAGCAGCCGGTCGCGCAGTGGTCGCGCAGGCCATGATAGTGGTAGTAGGCCAGGTCACTGCGGTTGCAGACGGTGCAGGCCCCCACCCGGACGAGCACGTCGCCCGGCCCGATGGACGGGACCGGCACGTCGCCGTCCAGGCGGATGCGGTGTCTGCCGACGAGTTCGATCCGGCGCACGTCACTCCTCGTTTCCGGTCTGCGGACGTCCCGTGGTCGTGTCGCCGACCAGCTCGCGCCAGAACAGGTCGCCGCCCGGTGTGGCGCCGATGAGCCTGCCCGCCGTGCCGGTCAGCGTGGCCAGGCCGGGAGCGGCGCCCAAGGAGATCCATGCGCCGTCGTCCCGTGTCCCGGCCCGGTCGTTTCGTGCCTTGACCTGGTTGTCTCGTGCTCTGACCCGTATCTCGCCTTCGCGGGTCAGCCCGATCAGCCGTCCTCCCACGTGGGCGAGGGCGGCGAGTCCCGGCCCGTCGTCGCCCGCGCGGGTCCACGGTTCCGGCCGTCCGGCGGCGAGCGGGCGCTGCCACAGCTCGCCCTCCGCGCCGGCGGCGAACATGGTCTGGTCGACGGGCGCGATCCCGACCGCCCCCGGCGGGGCGTCGTACAGGTCAGTCCAGGGTGCCTGCCCGGTCACCGGCTCGCGGACGAGGACGCGACCGTCGGCGTGCAGGCCGTACAGGAGAACGGGTGAGCCGGGCGTCGCCTCGCGCGGCGCGGCGAGGGCCACCAGGCCGGGCGCGGGCTCGATGCGACGCCATCTCAGGTTCTGGGTGCGGTACGGCCGGGTCCAGAGGTCGCCGTCGGTGAGGACGGCGAAGAGCCGCTGCTCGCAGGCGGCGAGCGCGAGCGCGGGTGCCCCGCCGCCCATCGGCTCCCACCAGCCGGGAGCTCCGGCGAGCCTGGCGAGCACGTTGCGGGTGACGCGGTCGACGACCGGGTCGTCGAGGGCGTCGCCCCAGCCGATCGTGGCCGCGTTGAAGACGGTGCCCGCCCCCCGGCGCATGATGCCCATGGTGGCGTGGCCGCCCTGGCCCACGCGCCGCCAGTGGCGCAGGTCGGCGGTGGCCAGGATCGCGAAGTCGGCGGGGGTGCCGTCGGCGCCCGTCGCCAGCGGGACGCCGTCGACCTCCACGTACTCCGCGGCGTCGGTCTCGTAGCCGACCGCGCCCCTGCCGAAGGTGTCGCCGTCGCGCAGTCCCGTGCCCTCGAACGCCCAGTGCCCGGCGAAGCGCACCGTGTACGCCTCGGACTTCATGGCGTCCATGTCCTCCCAGCAGCCCGCGCCGCGCCGGAAGCTCACGCCGGTCAGGCTGTTCTCCGGCCTGCACACCGGGGAACCCGACCACTCCACGGTGACCAGGCTCGGATCGGTCGCGGCCATCGGGTCGAGCAGGGCGTCACGGTGGCACACCATGGTGCGGCCGTCGTCCTCCAGCCGTACCTGCCACCAGCACGTGTTGCCGCCGAAGAAGGCGATGTTCCCCCCGGCCGCGACGAAGGACTCCGCGGCGTCGCGCATCGGCCGGGTCCAGTACTCGTCGTGTCCGGGGATCACGAGCAGGCGCCGGTCGCGCAGCAGCGTGTCCGGATCCTCGTGCAGGTCCAGGTTGGAGCAGTAGTCGACCTGGACGCCGCCACGGCTCAGCCACCGGTAGAAGTTGTCCTCCCAGTTGCCCGCCGGTCCGCCGCCGGGGCGGTCGAAGGTGACCCGCCCGGCCCGTTCGGCGCCCTCGGTGGGGTACAGGCCCTCCCCCGGCACACCGGCCCTGTTGTACGCCTGCCAGGTGAGGAAGGGCACGGACACCAGGATCGTCCCCGCGGCCCGCGGTTCGCGGGACCGGACGACGAAGTAGGCCTCCCCTTCGGGGTCGCCGGGGGTGAACTCCACGGCGTAGAGCGAGCTGGGCCAGCTGTCGGGGACGTCCAGGGTCCACCAGGGCCCGGTGGCGTCCAGCTCGGCCCTGACCTCGCCGGTCACGGCGTCGCGTACCCGGGCGCGGCAGCCGGCCTCGCCGCGCTCGCGGCCGTCCGCCGGGTTCACAGGGGCCGGGTCACCGGTCACCGGGAGTCCGGTTGGCGGACCTCCGGTCGCCAGGCCCCCGATCACCGGACCGCCGGTCTCCAGGTCTCCGGCCACCAGGGCCCCCGTCGCCGAGTCCCCGGTTGCCGGGTCGTCCGTCGCCGGGTCACCGGTCGTCAGGCGGAAGCGTAGTGATCCGCCCTGCGGCACCGACGTGCGCGTCGCGTAGGCGCGAACGGCCGAGGTCATCCCCTGGGACCGCGCAGGTCGCCGTACCCGCCGGCGACGGTCCAGCTCAGCGGGTCGATGTGGGCGTTGAACGGCAACCCGTCCAGGGTCATCTCCGGACGCGGGTGGGCCAGGTGCAGCAGCGGGTCGTCGAACCGGGTGAACCGCCCGGCCAGGCTCAGCCGCGCCACGACGTCGTCGTCCTCGCCGCCCCAGCCCTGGTAGCGCTCGTCGAACCCGCCGATCGCGTCGAAGATCGTGGATCTGGCCCAGAGGCAGGCCCCCGGCGGCTCCTTCAGCACCAGCGAGCGTACGGCGTCGAGCGGCACGTCGGCCTCGCCGCGCTCGCAGCGGCGGCGGACGGCGGCGGCGGAGGTCTCGGGGTCGAGGCAGTACATGCGGCGGTAGGGCAGGAAGGCCGAGAGCTCGGGCTCGCGCGCCATGCGGTCCAGGTTCCGGCTCAGGAAGCGGCGGTCCGCCAGGATGTCGGTGTCCAGCACGCAGATCAGCTCGGGCTCGCCCGGGGTGTCGCGGACCCCGACGTTGACCGCCCAGGACTTGTTGAAGTGCCCGTCGTGCCGCGCGAACACGTAGTGGTCCACCAGCGGTTCGACGGTGTCGCGCCAGGTGGGCGCCGTGTCGGACTCGACCACGGTGACGGTCACCTCGTCGCCGTGACCGTCCTGGTCGCGCAGCGCGGCCAGGCAGGCCAGCAGGTTGCGGGTACGGGCGCCGCCGACGCGGTCCCGGAAGGGGATCACGATCACGGCTCGCGTCCCCGCCGTCCGTGTTCCAGGCGCCACGGACGCTCCCGGCGTTTCCCGCCGTGACCAGGCGGAGACGTCGGCCACCGACACCTCGGCGGCGGAGCGGTCGGCCAGCACCCCGTTGTGGTAGTCGACCAGCACGTGCGCGTCGGCCTCGGCGATCAGCCCCGCGAGGCGCGCGGCGTCGGCGGGTGAGCGCTCCAGCATGGGGACGAGCGCGCCGGCCAGGGCGTCCTCCAGCTCGCGGTCCCCGGGGGAGGCGGCGAAACGGCCCAGGTCCTCGGCCGCGGGCTCTCCGGCCACGAAGTGGGTGAGGGCGCCGGCCACCGCGTCGTAGTGCGGGCCGCTGATCTCCCACCAGTCGGCGGCCACCAGGGGGACCGACGGGTCGTTGGCGAGGAAGGCGTAGGCGGCCAGCCTGGACCCGAGCGTCCGCGCGTCCGGGAAGGAGCCCGGCATTTGGGGTGACGCTATTGGGGTTTCTGTCATGCCGTTTCCCTCCACCTGCACGAATTCCCTCCGGCCGCGCGAATGTCGAACCGGATGTACCGTACCGTGCCCAAAAATGCCTCACAAGGGGACTTGACCCGGTTTAGGATATGTTTTAATCTCCCCGAAGAGCGCTCCCACGGCCGGAATGCCTTGCCTTCGGCCGAGCTCGGCTTACCCGAAAACGTATCGAACCGGCGGCCACCAGCACGCCGGCTTTGGCACACAAGGGCCGGGTCAATCGCCTTCCCGGTCGAACGGGGGACGTAAATGTCGGACGAGAGCTACAGGTCGGCGAGACCCACCAACGGAAACGGGCTGGCAGAGGTCGCCCTTGACCAGGCACACGCCCCCGACAAGGTCCTGGCCCACGAGGACCTGCTCAGGAAGTTCGTCAACGGGGAGACTTTCCGGCCCGTCCATATGCGCATAGGAATTATGGGCGCCTGTAATATGCGCTGCAATTTCTGCAACTTCCACTCGCCGAACGAGGAGAATTTCTACGATCTGTTCTCCTTCAAGGACGCCATTCCCACCGACAAGAGTGTCAAGCTCATGCGGGAGTTCGCCGAATCCGGTGGCCGGGCCGTCACGTTCTGCGGCAGCGGCGAATGCACCATTCACCGTGGGTACGCGGAGATCTGCAATTCCGGGCACGCGGCCGGGCTGCGCATCGGGCTGATCACCAACGGCTCCCGCCTGCACCGGGACGACATCGCCGACTGCGTGGTCAACACCCACACCTGGGTGCGCATCGGCCTCAACGCGGGCACCGAGGCGACCTTCAACGAGATCACCCGGGACCGCGAGCAGACGTTCAAGTCCTTCCTCGGCTCCGTCCGCAGGCTGCGCGAGAACGCCGTCGACCCGGACTTCCGCATCGGGTTCAACTTCGTGATCACCATGCAGAACTACCGGGAGATCTCCGAGGCGGCCCGGATCGCGCGCGACTCGGGGGCGCACTACGTCCGGTTCGAGCCGGAGTTCTACAGCGGGATGGGCCACGAGACGATCGAGGAGGTCATGGCGGAGGTCTCCGCCTCGCTCGCCGACGTCTCCTCGCTGTCGTCGGAGGAGTTCGAGGTCTCCGTGCCCAAGCTCGACCGGGGGCCGATGGACCAGGTGGAGTCCGTCGAGGGCGACTTCGACCACTGCCACTACAGCCGCTTCGTCACGGCCGTCGGCGCGGACGGGCACCTCTACCCCTGCCCCCAGGTGCACCTGAACAGCCGCTACCGCATCGGCAACGTGCTGCAGGACGGCTACCTGAACGTCCTGGAGGGCGGCCCCAGGGCCGAGTGGGAGTCGAGCAACCCGCTCAGGACCGACCTGTGCAAATCCTGCTTCTACCGGCCGCAGAACGAGCTGCTCGAATGGCTGCGCAAGGGGCGGATCAAGCTGGACGACGCGCTGAACACGTACCGCGTCGAGGTTCCGCACGCGCTCCACGCCGACTTCGTCTGAGATCCGGGGTTCGCGTTGACGTCGATCGACCGGTTCCACCATCTCGGCCACTCCCCGGTCGATCCCGCCCCCGGCTCCCCCGCGCCGGACCAGGGCGTCCGCAACAACCAGGTGCGCCGGGCGGTGGCCCGGCTCGCCGCCACCCGGCGGGTGACCCTCCGCGTGCGCTCCACCCGCAGGCAGGAGGGCGGGGAGCCGAGGGTGGACCACCATCTCTTCGAGCACGAGGGGCGCCGCGAGCTGCGCGCGGTCATGCTGACCCCGCCGGGCCCGGGACCGTGGCCGGCCGTGCTGGTCTGCCCGGGGCGCAACGCGACCCTGGAACGGGTCACCGGGCTGCTGCCTCCCGACCATCCCGGCCGTGACGTCGCCGCGTACCTGACCGGGGCCGGTTTCCTCACGCTCACCCTCGACCACGGCCTCGACGGCTGGGCCGAGCCCGCCGCGCTGGGCGGGCGCGACCCGGGCGACGTGCTGGACGGCACGCTGCGGCTGCGCGGCGGGAGCCTCCTCGCGGCGCTGGCGGAGGACGCCGGGGCCGCGCTCGACTGGCTCCGCGCGCACCCGGACGTGGCACCCGGCCGGGTCGGCCTGTTCGGGCACAGCATGGGCGCGGCGGTGGCACTGCACGCCGCGCTGCTGCGGGAGGAGCCGCTCCCGCTGTGCGCCGCGAGCCACCTGGGCACGTACGAGACGATGATCGGCCGGTCGCTGGCCTGGAACCAGTACGTCGCCCTGCCGTCCATCCTGCGCCACGCCGACCTCCCCGACCTGTACGCGGCGCTGGCCCCGGCGCCCCTGCAGATCCAGTACGGCACGGCCGACGGGCGCCTCGATCCCGGCGACGCCAAGACCGCCGGCGAGCGGATCGTGAGCGGCCACGACACGGCCGAGATCCTGCCACTGCCCATGGGCCACGGCACCGGCCTGGCCGAGGCGGCGGACTTCTTCACCCGCTCCCTGACCTTCACCCCCTCCCTGCCCCTCACCGGTTCCCCGGCCGAACCCGCGGCCGGTATCCCGGACGTGCCCGCCGCCAAGGTGGGTTTCGACGTCCGGGCCCGCCTGGACATCCTGGACCTGGTCGACGACGCCCTCGCCTCCGGGGCGCTCACCCTCGGGCCGCGCGGCGCCCGGCTGGAGGCGCTCGCGAGCCGGGAGATCGGGCGCGGCACCGCGGCGGTCAGCTCGGGCTCCTCAGCCCTGGAGATCGCCCTGCGCGTCGTCGGGGTCGAGGGGCGCACCGTCCTGGTCCCGGCCAACACCTTCTTCGCGACCGCGGCCAGCGCCGTCCGCGCCGGTGCCCGGGTCGGCTTCGTCGACCTGGAACCGGACGGCCTCGGCATGGACCCCGAGGGGCTGCGCGCCGCCCTCGCCGCCCACGAGGACGTGGCGGCGGTCGTCCCCGTGCACATCGCCGGGGTCGTCGCCCCCTCGCTGGCCGAGGTGCTGGCCGAGTGCGACCGGCAGGGCGTCGCCGTCGTCGAGGACGCCGCCCACGCCCTCGGCTCCTCGCTGCACGGGCGCCAGGCGGGCACCTTCGGCCGGCTGGCCGCCTTCTCGCTCTACCCCACCAAGGTCATCACCAGCGGCGAGGGCGGCCTGCTCAGCGCGGACGGGGCCGACCTGAAGCGGATCACGCACCTGCGCGACCACGGCAAGCGGTCCTTCGAGGAGAACCTGCACGACGACCTCGGCAGCAACTGGCGCATGAGCGAGCTGCACGCGGCGGTGGGCCTCACCCATCTGGCCCGGCTGGCGGAGGTGCTGGCCGAACGCACGGAGCTGGCCGCCCGGTACGACGAGAGCCTGGCCGGCGTGCCTTCCCTGACCCGTCCCGCCTTGCCGGAGGGGTGCGCGTCGAACCACTACAAATACCTCGCCCTGCTCCCGGAGGGCGTCGACCGCGCGGCACTCAAACAGAGGCTCCGCGCCGAGGGGGTACGGCTCGCGGGCGAGGTGTACGACGTCCCGCTCCACCGCCAGCCCTACTTCGCCCGGCGCTTCGGCGACCTGTCCCTCCCGCGCGCCGAGGCGTTCGCCGCCCGCCACATCTGCCTGCCGCTCTTCCCCGGCATGACGGGCGCCCAGCAGGAGCGGGTCGTCCGCGCGCTGCGGGACGCGCTGTCATGACCGGCGAGACGGTCCTGCCGTTACTGCGCGCGGGACGGTGGTACCGGTCGATGGACACCGTGCCCGTCCCCGGCGGCCCGCTGCTCTCCCTGGCCCCGGAGATCATGGTCCGCGACGACGGTGCCCGCCTGCGGAAGCGCCGTGCCGCGACGGCCGTGCCGTCCCGCGCCCGGCGCCTGGAGCTGCTCCGCGAGGCCGTCGCGCTGTTCCGGCACGGCCGCGTACCCGTCGAGTCCCTCGGCGTCCAGGACGCCGACGGGTTCGCCGAGGCGATGCGCGCCACGGCGGGCCTTCCCCCCGCTCTCGTACGGCGCTGGTCGGGGATGCTCGCCGAGCGGCTGGAGGAGCTCGCGGCGGACACGCCCGATTCCGAGGGGCTCACCCTGGTCTCCCTGCCCGCCAACACCTTCACCTGCCTGGAGGGGGTGCTGGAGGCGGCGCTGTCCGGCGCGGCGGTCTGGATCCGCCCCAGCAGGCGCGAGCCGCTGTCGTCGGCCCGCCTGGTCGGGGCCCTGCTGAGCGTGGGCTGGCCGCCCGGGACGCTGGGCTACTACCCGAGCGCGCCCCGGACCCTGCCCGCGCTGATCCGGGCGACCGACCGGCAGATCGTCTACGGCGGCGACGGCCTGGCCGCCGGACCCGCCGCCGGCGCGCCGTCGCTGGATCTGCGCGGCCCCGGCCGGGCCTGCGTGGTCGTGGACGCGGGGAAACCGGTGGACCCCGAGGACCTCGCCGCCCGGATCGCGCGCGACGCGGGCCGCTTCTGCACCTGCGCGTGCACGGTGGTCTTCCTGCGGGAAGCCGAAACCCCGCGAGAGAACGAGACCTCGCGGGAGGCCCACGCCACGCGGGAGGCCGATGCCCGCAGGGTCGCGGAGGTGCTCGACGGCATCTCCCTCGACCCGCCGGACCCGCGCTGGCCGCAGGCGTCCTGGGCCGAGGCCGACGCCGCGCGGATGGCCGCGTTCGTCTCCGACCGGCTCGGTCCCGGCGGGCGCGTGCTCACCCGGCGGCCGCTCCTGGTCAGGTCGGGCGGGGCGACGTTCCTCGCGCCCACCCTCGTGCACGTCGAGGACGTCGGCCATCCGCTCGTCGGCTGCGAGCTGCCCTTCCCCCTCGCCGTCGCCGTCTCCACGGACGAGGCGGGAGCGCGCGGCGTCGCCGCCGGGTCCCGTTTCGTGCACCCGGCCCGCTTCGCGACCGTCCCCGAAGGAGTGTCGTCCTGAACCCGAGCAGTCATCTCCCACCTGGCGGCTCCCTGCTGGACGCCATGCGAGAGCGGATCCCCCCGATGCGCGAGTCCCTCGACGAGTGGACGGTGCGCATGATGAGCTGGCACTTCGGCGAGGAGAGCGGCTCGCCGTTCTGGCTGGCGCGCAGGAGCCGCCTGCCCTTCGACCCGATCCGCGACGTCAAGGACTACGCCTCCCTGCGCCTGTTCGGCCTGTTCGACAAGTCCGACCTGCGGGGGGTGAGCGCGCGCGACCTCGTGCCCCGGGGCTTCGCGGGGCGGCCGTTCCGCGTCGTGGAGACCGGCGGGACGTCCGGCCCGCCGTACCGGGTCGTGGACGTGACCCGCGCGATCTACGACGTGGGGATGTACCGCGTGATGCTGGAGGCGCGCGGCCTGCTCGGCGGCGACATCCTGGCCATGACGCCCAGCGGCCCGCACGCCTACGGGCACTTCGTCAAGCTGCTCGGCGACAGCTGGGGGGCGGCCGTCTTCTCGGTGGACTTCGACCCGCGCTGGGTCAAGCACCTGCTGCGCACCTCCCGGGGTCCCGGCGGCGCCGACGCCTACGTCGACCACCTCGTCGCGCAGACGGCGGACATCCTGCGGGACGAGCGGGTCACCCTGCTCTTCACGACCGCCAAGCTGCTCATGGCGCTCGCCCCGGCGCTGGACAAGCCCCTCGCGGAGTACGGCGTCCGCGCCGTGTGCACCGGCGGCACCTCCTGCTCGCCCGAGGAGGCGCGCTACCTCCGCGAGGAGTATCTGGACGGGGTCCAGTGGATCGACACCTACGGCAACACCCTCGCCGGACACGCCCTCCAGGGTGACGCCGCCTCTCCCGGCGAGTCGCACAGCTACCATCTGCCGCCACCCTTCGCGGTCATGCACGTCGTCCGGCCCGACGACGTGTGGCAGGAGGTCGCCGAGGGCGAGCGGGGCCGGATCAGGGTGGTGACCCTCCTGGAGGACCTCTTCCTGCCCAACCTGCTGGAGCGGGACAGCGCGGTGTCCGCCCCGCCGCACCCCTGGTTCCCGTGGCCCGGGGTGGCGCGGGTGGGCCCCTACGAGGCCGAGGACGCCGGCCAGATCACCGAAGGGGTCTACTGATGCCCGGAGACCGGCGAGCCGTCTCCTCCAACGGCGTGCCCGTGCCGTTCACCGACGAGCTGTTCACCCCGCTGCCCGACAGCAGCGCGCTGCTCGGCGACCCCGGCGCGCTGAGACGGCGGTTCCAGGACGACGGCCTGGTGCTGCTGCGGGGGTTCCTCGACCGCGAGACGGTTCTCGCCCTGCGCGGGGCGTACCTGTCGACGTTTCCCGAAGGCCTGCTCAAGCCCGGGTCCACCGCCCGGGAGGGCGTCTTCTCCGGCCGCCCGCCGGAGGGGCTGCCCTCGCACGGGGTGCGGGACCATCCGGCCTACGACTTCGTGCGGACGGAGCCGTTCGCCTCGTTCGTCCGGCAACCGGCCCTGGCGGAGCTGGCCGCGACCCTGCTCGGCGGTCCCGTCCGGCCGCTGCCCCGGAGCATCCTGCGTCATTTCTACGCGGGCTCGCTGCGTGCCTCCCGCGCCCACACCGACTACGCCTACATGTCCCAGGGCAGCGACCGCGTCCTGACGATGTGGGTCCCCGTCGGCGACTGCCCGATGGAGACCGGGGGCCTGGTCTACCTGGAGGGCTCGCACCGGGAGCCCGCCGAGCGGTTCGACGCGGTGCGGCTCGCGAGCGACCGGGCCGACGACTCCCGGCCGATCAGCCACGACCTCCGGCTGACGGCCCGCGCCGTCGGCCGGAGATGGCTGTGGAGCGACTACGAGGCGGGCGACCTGACCGTGCACAGCCCGTACGTGGTGCACGCCTCCCTCGACACCGTGACCGACGTCATGCGTGTCTCCGCCGACGTGCGGTTCATCCGCGAGGAGGACAAGATGGACCCCCGGTGGACGAAGGAGTGGGCCGGCGATGACGGCGCCTGAGAACACGGCCGGGCCCGCGTCCGGTGGGCTGCCCCCGGGGGAGACACCCGGCGCGGACTCCCCCTCGGACGAGCCGCCCGGGACGCCTCCCGGGGAGGTGCTGTCACGGGCCGCGGGCCGGACGCGCCTGGCCGCGATGTCCGCGTTCCTGATCGTCGGGCTCTCCTACGCCAGCTTCCTGATCAGGGTCCCCTCGCTGAAGGTCGAGCACGGCCTGTCCGCCGGGCAGCTCGGTCTCCTGCTCGTCGTCCCCTCCGTCTCGGCGCTGATCGCCATGCAGCTCGCCGGTGGCCTGGTGGCCAGGTACGGCAGCGCGCCGATCGCCCGGGTGACCGGGGTGGTGTTGCCGCTCTCCCTGGTCGGCCTCGCGCTGGCGAACGACCCGATCCAGCTCGCCGTCGCACTGGTGATCTTCGGTCTGGTCGACGGGCTCCTCGACGTCTCCATGAACGCCCATGCCATCGCGGTCGAGCGCGCCCACAAGCGGTCCGTGATGAACCGCTGCCACGCGGCCTGGAGCATCGGCGCGATGGCCGCCTCCGTGCTGGGCGGCCTCGCCATCCAGGCCGGGCTCTCCCCCATGACGCACTTCCTGTGGCTCGGCGTGGCCGTGGCCCTCCTCGCGCTGGTCACCGGGCTGTGGATGCTGCCGGCCTCGGCCGACCGGCACGTGAGCCAGGAGGGCGAGAAGAAGGTCCGCGTACGGTGGCGGGACGGCTGGACCCCCCGGGTGCTGATGTTCGGCGCGATGGGCGCGGTCATCCTGATCGTCGAGGGCGCGGTCGGCAACTGGAGCGGCGTCTTCCTCCTGGAGGATCGCGGCGCCACCCTCGCCGTGGCCTCGCTGGGCTACACGTTCTTCAACCTGTGCCAGACCGGCGGCCGCCTCGTCGGGGACCGCCTGCACGAGCGGTACGGCGCGCCCGCCCTGGTCAGGGTGAGCGGCGGCATCGCCCTCTGCGGCCTGCTGATGGTCGTGCTCAGCCCGGGCATCGCCGTCGCGATCGCGGGTTTCGCGGTGGTGGGGATCGGCCTGTCGGTGCTGCTCCCCCTCATCTTCAGCGCGGTGGGACACGGCGGCGCGGAAGGGCTCGGGGCGGCCGCGGCGCTGGCCAGGTTCACCACGCTGACCTACTCGGGGCTGCTGCTGGGACCCGTCCTGGTCGGCTGGTTCACCGAGCTCGTCGGCCTGGCCGCGACGTTCGGCGGGCTGCTCGTCCTGCTGGGGCTGGTGGTCCTCAACGCCCGCGCCACCGGCACGGCGGACCGGAACGAGGCCGCGCGGGAACCTCAGGGGTCCCGTACCGCAGCCCCCGGAGAACCCGGCGGGAGCGGCTGAGGGCCCGCGCCCCGCGGGGGCGTCCTTCCCCCGGCGGTGGTCAGTGTCGGCGGGCCGTGACGATCCAGGCACGCGAGCCGAAGTACACGCCGCCGCCGGTGTCGTGGGCGGCGAGGGTGGCTCGTAGCCGCGCGCGTGCCCGCTCGGCCGCCGCGGTGTCGAGACCGGCGAGCAGGTCTTCGTACTCCCGCAGGCGGAGCACGTTGTCGAAGGCGGTGGCGGTGTCCTGGCCGTAGAAGACGGGCTCGTGCACGTCGGTGAAGCCGACTCGCGTGAAGCCCGCCGCCGTCAGGATGCCTCGCGTGACGGCCGGATCGGCGAGTGAGAACGGGCCTGGACCGCCGGCGGGCGGGGTGGGCGCGGCCGTCGCGGCGGTGAGGCTCCGGCGGATCGCGGAGGCCCATTCGTTGCGGTCGCGATCCTGCCAGACCAGCAGCACGAGGCGCGCTCCGGGGCGCAGGGCGCGCCCGATGTTGGTGAACGCGGCGACCGGGTCGGCGAAGAACATCGTTCCGAACCTGCTGACGCAAAGGTCGAAACGCGCCGGCGGGAAGCGGTGGACCTGGGCGTCCGCCCGCAGGAAGGTGATGTTGGACAGTCCCTGCTCGTCACCGAGCCTGCGGGCCCGTTCGAGCATCGGCGCGGAGAGGTCGACGCCCACCACGCTTCCGTCGACGGCGGCGTGTGCGGCCTCGCGCGTGGACTGCCCGGCACCGCAGCCGATGTCGAGCACACGGTCGCGCGAGCCGACGCGGGCGGCGGCACGGAAGAGTTCGTTGTGCGGACGCAACTCCGCGTCGTAGTCGAACAGGCCGGGCAGCCCGGTCCCGCGCTGGCCCACGGCCGGCTCGGGGTCAGGCCGTGTCCGGACACCTCTCTGGTCGCACATCACCGTCACCGGTTCCTCTCGCTGTCGATTCGACATGGTGGTTCGAACTCCGGCCGGTACGACGGCGGCTGCTGTCATGCAGGCCACGATAGGAGCCGGAAGTCATCGCGAAAAGCGATTGTTTTCGATCGATTTGATCGCTCAAAGCGATGACTGGACGTATGCCGCGACCCCCGGGCGTTCCGTCCCGCCGGCGAGGCTTCGGCGGCACCTTGGTCATCCGGCAGGCGGGCCGAGCGCGTGGCCGATGCGCGCGTGCAGCGTCCTGAAGCGCTCGACGAGCTCGGCCGGTTCGTGGACCGTGAAGTCGAAGCCGAGCAGGGTCACGTGCAGGGCGAGCCCGTCGAGGGAGTCCGAGCCGACCCACAGGGTGCAGCTGCGCTCGTCGACCGCTTCGATCACCCCCGTCTCCGCCGACACCCGTTCGGCCACCCGTGCCGCCGGGGCGTACATGGTGAACCGCGCCCGGTGGCGGTACCGGCCGACGCCCACGGCCCAGGACGCGTACCCGCCGATGTCGTCGGCGGGCGGCTCGCGGGGGTCGAACCGGGGGCCGGCCGGGGCCCGGGGCCGCAGCCGGTCGACCCGGAAGGTCCGCCAGCCGGCCCGGTCGACGTCGTAGGCCACCAGGTACCAGCGGCGCCCGGCGTGGACGAGCCTGTGCGGCTCGACCGTGCGGGTGCTCTCGGTGCCGTCGTGACTGCGGTAGTCCATGCGCAGCCGCCGGTGGTCGCGGCAGGCCCCGGCGATCGTGGTCAGCGTCTCGGCCGAGACGACCGCGCCCGGCCGGTGCTCGGCCACGATGGCCGCGTCCAGCGTCGAGACCCGGTATCGCAGCCGGGGAGGCAGGATCTGTTCCAGTTTCGCCAGGACCCGCACCGACGTCTCCTCGATCCCGGCCACCGTGGCCCCGGCCGCGGTGCGCAACCCCACCGCGACCGCGACGGCCTCCTCGTCGTCGAGCAGCAGCGGCGGCATGGCGGCCCCGGCCCCCAGCCGGTATCCGCCGACGTTCCCGATCGTGGCGTGCACCGGGTAGCCGAGCTCGCGCAGCCGGTCGACGTCACGGCGCACGGTGCGCACCGTCACCCCGAGCCGGTCGGCCAGCTGCGGGCCGGTCCAGTCACGGCGCTGCTGGAACAACGACAACAGCCGGAGCAACCGGGCGGACGTTTCGAGCATGCCCCCATTGTGCGTCGCAACGAGGACAGTGGCTGACCTCCTTGGCTGACATGCTCGTCTCAGCGATCGCCGCTCACCGCGGCGGGCGCCGGACGGCGTGGTGTCGGCGGGTCCTTCGCCAGGAACATCGGTCACGGGCCTTCATCCGGGCTCGCGACCGGGCCCCGCGAGGCGAACACGCCCGGCGAGGGCACCTGCCCGGCGCACGCGGCCGGGCGCCTCGTACCGACAGATTCATGCTGACAAATTCGTACCGACAGATTCGTGCAGACAGATTCGTGCCGACAGGTTCGTGCCGACAAAGAGGAGTCGTGTGTTGAACAGCGAGATCAAGCCGTTCCAGGTCCACATCCCGCAGTCAGAGCTGGACGATCTGCGGCGGCGCCTGTCCGCCGTCCGCTGGCCCGGCCAGATCCCGGACGTCGGCTGGAGCCGTGGCGTGCCGGTGGATCACCTGAGGGAGCTGACCGAGTACTGGACCACGGCATACGACTGGCGCGCGACGGAGAAGCGGCTCAACCGGCACCCGCAGTTCACCACCCGGATCGACGGGCTGGACCTGCACTTCCTGCACGTCCGCTCACCCCACCCGCGGGCGTTCCCGCTGATCCTCTCGCACGGCTGGCCCGGGTCGATCACGGAGTTCCTGGGGGTGATCGAGCCGCTGACCGACCCCGGCGACCCGGCCGACGCCTTCCACCTCGTGATCCCCTCGCACCCGAACTTCGGGTTCACCGGACCGGCCTCGGCGGGCTGGGACGCGCGCCGCATCGCCACCGCCTACGCCGAGCTGATGGCCAGGCTCGGCTACGACAGGTACGGGGCACAGGGCGGCGACTTCGGCGCGATCATCGCGCCCGACCTCGGGCGGGTGGCCCCCGAACGCGTCGCCGGCGTGCACGTCAACGCGGCCACCGTCGGGTTCATCCCGCTCGGCGACGTGCCCGCGGACACGGTGCTCACCGACGCCGAGCGGGTCAGGCTCGACCGGATGAACCGGTTCCTCTCCGACGGCAACGGCTACTTCCAGATCCAGGCCACCCGCCCGCACACGCTCGGCTTCGGCCTGGCCGACTCCCCGGCCGGCCAGCTCGCCTGGATCGGCGAGAAGTTCCACGACTGGGCCCACCCCGCGGGCTCGATCGGAGCCGATGACGTCATCACCCACGCGATGATCTACTGGCTGACCAACACCGGCACGTCCTCGGCGCAGCTGTACTACGAGTCCATGCACACCGGCAACTGGCCCACGCCTTCCCAGGTGCCCACCGGCGTGGCCAACTTCGCCGAGGACATCGCGATCCGTTCCTTCGCCGAACCGCTCAACAACATCACCCGCTGGACCGAGTACGACCGCGGCGGGCACTTCGCCGCGCTTGAGGTCCCCGACGTGTTCGTGGACGAGGTGCGCGCCTTCTTCCGCACCGTTCGCTGAGCATCCGGCGGGGAGACTCCGCGGAGCCCGCGCCGCGACGTACCCGGAAGCCCGGGTCAGGCGAGGGAGCGGACGGAGCGGAGCGGCTGCCAGCCCGCGGAGTCGACGGCCTCGGGCGACAGGATGTTGTCCAGGACCATGTGGGCGCAGCCGATGATCCCGGCGCTCGGGCCGAGCCGGCTGCGCTCGATGCGCAGGTTGCGGGTGGCCAGGGCCGTCGAGCGGCGGTGGATGACCTCGCGCACCCCGGAGACCATCGGCTGGAAGGTCTCCGCGACGTCGCCGCCGAGGACCACCACCGAGGGGTTGAGCAGGTTGACCGCGCTGGCGACGACCTCGCCGAGCATCCGGGCGGCGTTGCGCACCACGATCATGGTCTCCGCGTCCCCGGCCCTGACCAGGGTCACCACGTCGGCCAGGGTCTTGACGTCGTGCCCCAGGTCGCGGAGCCTGCGCAGGATCGCGGTGCCGCTGGCGATGGAGTCGACGCAGTCGATGTTGCCGCAGCGGCAGAGGACACCTCCGCCGTCGCGGACCGGGATGTGCCCGATCTCCCCCGCCGCGCCCAGCGCCCCCCGCAGGATCTCGCCCCCGGCGATCACCCCGGAGCCGATCCGGGTGGAGACCTTGATGAACAGCAGGTCGTCGGCCTCGCCCGCGTAGATCTCGCGGTGCTCGCCGATCGCGATGACGTTCACGTCATTGTCGAGGAAGACGGGGACGGGGAAGCGCTCGGCGATGATCGGCGGGATGGCCACGCCGGTCCAGCTGGCCATGATCCGGGCGCTCTCGGTGCGGCCGGCCGCGAACTCCACCGTGGCGGGGACCCCCAGGCCGACCCCGCGGATCAGGGAGGCGGGCCGGTCGCCCAGCAGGTCGCTCCAGGTCTGCATGACCAGGGGCAGGACGACGTCCGGCCCCTCCTCCACGTCCACGGACAGGGCGGCGCTGGCCAGCACCTGGCCCGCGAGGTCGCAGACGGCGACCTGCGCGCGGCTCGCGCCCAGGGAGCCGACCAGGACGACCCCGCCCGAGGCGTTGAAGACCAGCCGGGTGGGCGGGCGGCCTCCGGTGGAGGGGCCCTCGCTGTCCTCGACGACGAGGCGCCGGTCCAGCAGCTCGGTGACGCGCAGGGAGACCGCGGGTCTGGACAGGCCGGTGACACGCCCTATGTCCGCGCGGGTGACGGCCTCGCCGGAGCGGATGAGGCGCAGCACCTCACCGCTGGTGGCCAGCGCGGCAGCGGGACGTCGAGGCATCCGCCAAGTGAATCACACCCACTTAGGAAATGAAAACTTCCCACTTTCTCATCTCGAATTACAAAACTCCGCTTGTGTAGAGCGCAAGATCTAGCTACTGTCCGATCTATACCTAATTAGATAGATCACTACTGGCAGATCACCACGGAGCGCCGCCGCATGTCTGAGACCCCGCAACCCGCCGACCTCATCGTCTTCGGCGGCACAGGCGACCTCTCCATGCGGAAGCTCCTGCCCGCGCTCTACCACGCCGACCGCGACGGGCGTCTCGCCCCCGAGACCCGCGTGATCGCGATGTCCCGCGGCGGGCTCGACGACGCCGACTTCCGCGGCAAGGTGGACGCCGAGGTACGCGGCTCGGTGCCGGTGGACGACCTCGGCACCTGGCAGCGCTTCCTCGGCCGCCTGCACCACGTCACCGTCGACATCGGCGGCCAGGACCCGGCCGGGTGGGCGAGGCTCGCCGGGATGCTCGGCGGGCACGAGCACCGCGACCGGGTGTTCTACCTGGCCAGCCCGCCCATGACGTTCGGCCCGTTCTGCAGGCAGGCGCACCGCGCCGGCCTGGTCACCCCCGCCTCGCGGGTGGTGCTGGAGAAGCCCCTCGGCCGCGACCTGTCCAGCGCGCTGCGCATCAACGACGAGGTCGGCGCCATCTTCGAGGAGCGGCAGATCTACCGCATCGACCACTACCTCGGCAAGGAGACGGTCCAGAACCTCCTCGTGCTCCGGTTCGCCAACGCGTTCCTGGAGCCGATCTGGAACTCACTCTGGATCGACCACGTCCAGATCACCGTCGCCGAGACCGTGGGCACCCCCGGCCGCCGCGGCTACTACGACCACGCGGGCGCGCTGCGCGACATGGTGCAGAACCACCTGCTCCAGCTGCTGTGCCTGGTGGCGATGGAGCCGCCGTCGCGCAACGACCGCGAGTCGATCCGCGACGAGAAGGTCAAGGTCCTCCAGTCGCTGCGGCCCGTCACCGGCGGCGAGGTGGACCGTTTCACCGTGCGCGGCCAGTACACGGCGGGCGAGTCCGGCGGCGTCCGGGTGCCCGGCTACCTCGACGAGCCCGACAACACCGCGCCCACCGAGAACTCCCGCCGGGTGGAGACCTTCGCCGCGATCCGCGCCGAGGTGAAGAACTGGCGCTGGGCCGGGGTGCCGTTCTACCTGCGTACGGGCAAGCGCATGCCGAACCGCTGCTCGGAGATCGTGGTGCGGTTCAAGGACGTGCCCCACTCGATCTTCCCCGGCAGCACGCCCAACCGGCTGGTGCTGCGGCTGCAGCCGAGCGAGGGCATCCGGCTGAACATCATGGCCAAGGAGCCGGGCGCGGGCGAGGTGGCGCTCAAGCCGGTCCCTTTGAGCCTCAGCTTCGCCGAGACCTTCACCGGCCGGGTGCCCGAGGCCTACGAGCGGCTGCTCATGGACGTCCTCACCGGCAACCCGACCCTGTTCATGCGGCGCGACGAGGTCGAGGCCGCCTGGCGGTGGATCGATCCGATCCTCGCCGAGTGGGACTCCCAGGGCACCCCGCCCGAGCCGTACCCGGCGGGCAGCGCGGGCCCCGCGGCCGCCCACGAACTCGTCGGCCGCAGCGGCCGCGTCTGGCACGAGGAGGGGCAGGCGTGAGCGCGCGAGCCGGGCACCCGCACCCGAACGACCGAGAGAACCACGCCGACCACGACCGAGGAGGCCGGATGCATCCCGTGATCCAGGAGGTGACCGACCGTCTGGTCGAGCGCAGCCGTCCCAGCCGCACCGCGTACCTGAGGCGCTTGCACGCCGAGGCCGAGGCGGCCCGCCTGCGCGGACCCGCGAGGGCGAGCCTCGGCTGCGCCAACCTCGCGCACGGCTTCGCCGCCGTGGGCGAGAGCGACAAGCGGGACCTGCGCGCCAACGTCAAGCCGGGCGTGGCGATCGTGTCGAGCTACAACGACATGCTGTCGGCGCACCAGCCGTACGAGGCCTACCCGGCGATCCTCAAGGCGGCCGTCAGGAAGGCGGGCGGCGTCGCGCAGTTCGCCGGGGGCGTGCCCGCGATGTGCGACGGCGTCACCCAGGGCCGGGCGGGCATGGAGCTGTCGCTCTACAGCCGCGAGGTCATCGCGATGGCCACCGCGATCGCGCTCTCGCACGACATGTTCGACGCCTCCCTCATGCTCGGCGTCTGCGACAAGATCGTTCCAGGCCTGCTGATCGGGGCGCTGCACTTCGGCCACCTGCCCGCGATCTTCGTCCCCGCCGGGCCGATGACCTCCGGCCTGCCCAACAAGGTCAAGGCCCGCACCCGGCAGCTGTTCGCCGAGGGCAAGGTCGGCAAGGAGGAGCTGCTCGACGCCGAGGCGAAGTCGTACCACTCCCCCGGCACCTGCACCTTCTACGGCACCGCGAACTCCAACCAGGTCATGATCGAGGTCATGGGCCTGCACCTGCCCGGCTCGACGTTCGTCAACCCGCGCACCGAGCTGCGCGAGGCCCTGACGAAGGCGGCGGGCAGGCGGGCGGTCGAGCTGACCGCGCACGGCCCCGAGTACACCCCCGTCGGCGAGGTCGTCGACGAGAAGGCGATCGTCAACGCCTGCGTGGCACTGCTCGCGACCGGCGGCTCGACCAACCACACCATGCACATCGTCGCCATCGCCGCGGCGGCCGGCATCGAGCTCCTCTGGGACGACCTGGCCGCGCTGTCGAAGGCCGTGCCGCTGCTGACCCGCATGTACCCCAACGGCCAGGCCGACGTGAACCACTTCCAGGCCGCGGGCGGCATGCAGGTGCTCATCGGCGACCTGCTGGACGCCGGGCTGCTGCACGGCGACGTGCTGACGGTCGCCGGGCACGGGCTGGACCACTACCGCTCGGCCGCCGAGCTGAAGGAGGGCGAGCTGGTCTGGGAGGAGCGCGCCGAGGGCAGCACCGACCTCGACGTGCTGCGCCCGGTCTCCGACGCGTTCTCCTCCGACGGCGGCATCCACATGCTCGACGGCAACCTGGGGCGCGCGGTCAGCAAGGTCTCCGCCGTCAAGGACGAGCACCTGGTCATCGAGGCCCCGGCCAAGGTCTTCGACGACCAGCTGGAGCTGCTGCGCGCCTTCGACGCGGGAGAGCTGGACGGGCAGGACTTCGTGGCGGTCATCCGCTACCAGGGGCCGAGCGCGAACGGCATGCCCGAGCTGCACAAGCTCACCCCGCCGATGGCGGTGCTGCTGGACAGGGGCCAGCGGGTCGCGATCGTCACCGACGGCCGCATGTCCGGCGCGTCCGGCAAGGTCCCCGCCGCCATCCACCTGTCGCCCGAGGCCGCCGACGGCGGCCCCATCGCGCTGGTGCGGGACGGCGACCCGATCCGCCTCGACGCCGCCGCCGGGACCCTGGAGCTGCTGGTCCCCGCCGGGGAGCTGGCCGCCAGGCCCGTCCAGGGCGCGCCGCTCACCGACGCCCAGTGGGTGGGCACCGGCCGCGAGCTGTTCGGCGCCTTCCGCCGCGCGGCGGGCCCGGCCGAGCGCGGCGCGGGCGTCTTCGCCCTGAACGGCCACGCCGAGGCCGTCGCGAACGGCACCCGCCCGGCGACCGCCCAGAGCGGAATCCGTGCGTGAGGGAACACACCGTCACCGTCTCCCTCTCGCTCGCACACCCCGGATTCGCACGGTCCACATCCGTACGACCTCCGTCCGCACGCCTCGCGGGCGCGCGGCTCGCGGGAGTCGCGCGGGCCGTACGGCGCGTGGAGGTCGTACGGCATGTGAACCTCGGGTGGCCCGTCAGGGCCGCACGACCCGCGAAGGAGACCCCGTGAGCCTTCCCTGGCTCGTCGCCGACATCGGCGGCACCAACGCCCGGTTCGGGCTGGTCACCGAGCCCGGTGGACAGCCCGAGGCGGTGGCCGTGCTCGCGGGCGCGGAACACGATGGCCTACCCGAAGCCGTAGCCGCCTATATCGCAGATCATGCGGGCGGAGTTCAGCCGGGAGCCGCGTGCGTCGCGATCGCGGGGCCCGTGGAGGGCGACCGCTACCGGCTCACCAACGCCGGGTGGACGGGGTCGGTACGCGACCTGGGCATCCCGAACGCCTGGCTGCTCAACGACTTCGAGGCCCTGGCCGCGTCCCTGCCGCACCTGCGGGGCGACGACCTGGTCTCCCTGGGCGGCCCCGAGCCCTCGCGCGGCGTCAAGGCCGTGCTCGGACCCGGGACCGGTCTCGGCGTGGGCGGCCTGGTGCCCGCCGCCGAGGGCTGGGTGCCGATCCCCGGGGAGGGAGGGCACGTCACCGCGCCCGTCCTCGACCGGCGGGACCACGAGATCGTCCGGGCGCTGCGCGCGGACGGCCTGGAGCACGTGGTGGCCGAGCATCTGCTGTCGGGGCCGGGACTGTCGCGCCTGCACCGGGGACTCGCGCTCGTCCACGGGACGGACGCGCCCAGGCTGTCCGCCTCCGACATCGTGGCCCGGATGGACGACTCGCTGTGCGCGGAGACCGTCGAGGTCTTCTGCGCCATGCTCGGCACCTTCGCCGGGAACGTCGCCCTCACCCTCGGCGCGCGGGGCGGTGTCTACCTGGGTGGCGGCGTGCTGCCGCGTATCGTGGACCGGGTCCGCTCCAGCGACTTCCGACGTCGCTTCGAGGCCACCCCGACCCTGAACGACTACCTTTCCGGCATCGCCACGGCGCTGATCGTGGCCCCCCAGCCCGCCCTGACCGGCGCGGCGGCCTGGCTGAACCAGCGCCTGTCCAACCTGGAGTTCGTTTGACATCCTCCCCACGGCCAAAGCCGGGGGACTCCACCCCTCACGGGTTGGGTTTCCTGCTTCACCGGGCTGCGCCTTCCCCGCTTTCGCGGATCGGGTCCTACCAGCCCTCCACAGGCGTTTCACCTCTCCGCCAGCCCGGCGGCGAGGATGTTCTTCGCGGCGTTCACATCCCGGTCATGGGACGCACCGCAGGCACACATCCAGTCCCGGACGCGCAGGGGCATGGACCGCTGGATCGTGCCGCACACCGAGCACAGCTTCGACGATGGGAACCAGCGATCCACGACCAGGAGTTCCCGCCCATACCACTGCGCTTTGTACTCCAGCATGGACCGCATCTCCCGCCACGAGGCGTCCGAGATCGCGCGGGCCAGGCCGCGATTCTTCACCATGGTGCGGACGGTGAGGTCTTCGATCACGACCGTTTGGTTCTCACGGACGAGACGAGTGGTGACCTTGTGCAGATGATCACGGCGACGGTCGGTGATGCGGGCGTGAACACGGGCGAGCGCGAGCCTGGCTTTCCCCCGGTTCGCCGAATCCTTCTCCTTGCGGGCGAGGTTGCGCTGAGCCTTGGCGAGCTTGCGGCGGTCGGCCCGCTCATGCCGAAGGTTGACGATCTTCTCTCCGGTGGAGAGCGTCGCCAACGCCGTGATACCCATGTCCACCCCGACCGTGTTGGCTGTCGGAGGGAGCGGGGAGATACGGTCCTCGCACAGGATCGACACGAACCAACGCCCCGCCGCGTCCTTCGACACCGTCACCGTGGACGGGTTCGCGTCCTCGGGCAGGGGGCGCGACCATACGACGTTCAGCGGGCCGTCCATCTTCGCCAGGGTGAGCCGGCCGTCCCGGTAGGGGAACGCCGAGCGGGTGTACTCGGCGCTGAGCCGGGACTTCTTGCGGGACTTGAATGTCGGGTACTTCGCACGCTTGGCGAAGAAGTTCGCGAACGCCGCCTGCGGGTGCCGCAGCGTCTGCTGCAGCGGCACCGACGACACCTCGTTCAGAAACGCCAGCTTGTCGGTGCGCTTCCACTCCGTCGGCTCCGCCGAGGACTCCACGTAGGAGATACTGCGGCCTTCGAGGGTGCAGGCGCGACTGCGCTCTTCCAGCGCCTTGTTGTACACCAGGCGGACGCGGCCGAACGTCCGGGCGAGCTTTTCAGCCTGCTCGGGGGTCGGGTGAAGGCGGAATTTGAAAGCCCGCTTCACGATCTGCGCCACGCCTCACGTTCTGCCGCACGATCGGTTAAGCGCGCATGGGTATTCGATTCCCGACCACGCGGCACCGTGCCTCGTTTCCTCCCCCGGGTTAAAGCCCAGGGTCTCCACACTGGAGGTATCCGATGAGTCTGCTCGACATCGCCCCGGTCGTCCCGGTCGTCGTGATCGACGATCCGGAGACCGCGGTCCCCCTGGCCCGCGCCCTGGTCGCGGGCGGTCTGCCGGTCATCGAGGTGACCCTCCGCACCGCCGCCGCCCTGGACGCCATCGCGCGCATCGCCGCCGAGGTCCCGGAGGCGGTGATCGGCGCGGGCACCGTCCGCACCCCGGCCGACGTGGCGGCCTCCGTGGCGGCCGGTTCCAAGTTCCTGGTCAGCCCGGGGACCACCCCGGTCCTGGTCGACGCCATGGAGGTGAGCGGGGTGCCGTTCCTGCCCGGCGTGGCGACCGCGTCGGAGGTCATGGCACTCGCCGACCGCGGGGTGACCGAGATGAAGTTCTTCCCCGCCGAGGCCGCCGGCGGCCTGCCGTACCTGAAGGCGCTCGGCGGCCCGCTGCCGCAGGTCAGGTTCTGCCCGACGGGCGGAATCAAGCTCGCGACGGCCCCCGACTACCTCGCGCTGCCGAACGTCGGCTGCGTGGGCGGGACCTGGCTCACCCCGGCCGACGCGCTCGCCACCGGCGACTACGCCAGGATCGAGAAACTGGCCACCGAGGCGGCCGCCCTCCGCTGACCCTCCCCGCTCGCGGAACCCTCGCGAGACCCTTGCAGGACCTTCGCAGGACCCTCACGGGCCCTTCGCGGGACCTGGAGAGACCCCGCGGGCGCGCTTTCTCCTCCCTTGGCGCGCGCCGCGGCCATGAGTCGCCGTGACCCGGTGTGACGCTCATGGGATCCGGCCCGTGACCGCCCCACAAGGCGGTCACGGGCCGCCCTTTTCTGCCCCTCCGGCTCCTCCCAGGTCCCGGCCGTTCAAACCGGACTGAACCGCGCACGGACCCCACGCGTATCTCGCGGCGAAAGGCACTCCCTCACAGAGGAGCCATGAATGCGAGTACGCATCGTCACGATCTGCGCCACGGTCCTGGTCATGGGCGTCGCCGGTACGGCGTCCGCCGGGACCCACCAGGCGCAGGCCGGAGCGAAACAGACCAAGGCCGGCAGCGGCCCGGAGAAAGCCGGCGGGCAGACCCTGCGGAACCATTTCGCGGTCACCAACCTGGTCTCGGACGTCAGCGGCCGGGCCGCGGTCACCGACCCCACGCTGGTCAACCCGTGGGGCCTGGCCATGGGCAAGACCCTGTGGGTCTCGGCCGCGGGCACCGGCCTGGCCACCGTCTACTCCGGCGGCGCGGGCAACGTGAAGCAGGAGAAGACTCAGGTACGCGTCCCCGGCGGCAGGCCCACCGGGCAGGTCGTCAACAAGGGCGAGGAGTTCGTCGTCAAGGGTCCCGGCGGTGCCGGACCTGCGACGTTCATCTTCGCCAGCCCCAGCGGGGCGATCACCGGCTGGAACGCCGAGGCCGACCCGGACGACGCGATCATCAGCGCGTTCGTCAAGGGCGCCGACTTCAAGGGCCTGGCCCTGGCCGAGACGAACCGGGGGGCGATGCTGCTCGCCGCCGACTTCGCCCACAACAAGGTCCACATCTTCGACGGCGACTTCGACCGGATCTCGTTCGGCCGCCGCGCGTTCAGGGACCCCGGCATGCCGGAGGACTACGCGCCGTTCAACGTGGAGGTCGTGGGCAACTCCATCCTCGTCGCGTACGCCAAGCGCGACCCCGAGACCGGCAAGTCGGTGGCCGGGCAGGGCAAGGGGTTCGTCAGCCAGTTCAGCGGCTCGGGCCGGTTCGTCGGCCGATTCGCCGCGCGCGGGGCCCTCAACGCGCCCTGGGCGATGACGCTGGCTCCGAAGGGCTTCGGCGCCCACTCCGGGGCCCTTTTGGTCGGCAACTTCGGCGACGGCCGGATCAACGCCTACAACCCGCGCAACGGCCGCCCGCTCGGCCCGCTGCGTTCCGCCGACGGCAAGGCCATCACCCTGGGCGGCCTGTGGGACCTGGAGCCCGGTACCGAGGCCGTGGGCGGCACGAACGCCCTGTGGTTCAGCGCGGGCAGCGACGGCGGCACGCACGGCCTGCTCGGCCTGATCCGGCCCTCGGGGGCGGCCACCTCGAACTCCCCCACGGGCGGCGCCTCCCCCTCGCCCTCCGCCTCGCACCCGAGTTCCCACAACTCCGGGTCCAACAACTCCAATTCCAACAGTTCCAACAGTTCTAACAACTCCAACGGCTACGGCTACTGAACTCGTCCGTAGTGCTCCGATGTTCGCGCCGGAGGTGATGCGGACTCTCCCTGATAGCGGACCCTCGTAGCAGGTCCTTGTAGCAGGTCCTTGTAGCGGGCCCTCGTAGCGGGGCAGGAGGCGCCGGTTCGCCCTCACCGCGGATTGGCGCCCGGTAAGGCACTCGCGCCGGATACCGCCGGACGGGCGGGAACGGAGCTCGTAAGGGCTCGTAAGGGCTCGAAAGCCCGCGGAGACCCGGTAAGACCACCATCCCGGTGGCTCAGGTCGGTGAAGCGGGAAGCCACAGAGGTGCCGCGAGAGCGGCACAGGCCGCGTCCTCGGCGTTCGTACCGGGGAGCGGGTCAAAACCACTGACGGACCACCGTCGGGCACCAGTGCCCGGGGTTTCTTCCGGCTGCGCCGGCACCCCCACACCAGCGGACCGCGAGACCGAGCCGACAGGCCGGCCCACGCGGACCGCCGGAGGGGTGCCGGCGCCGCGGCACGTCCGGACCGGTGAGCGGGAACCGAGGACCGGTTGGGCGAGGGTCGATGGCCGAGGGCCGGCGACCGAGATTCAGGGAGCGGGAATCGGGGAGCGGCCGAGCGGGAAGCGACGGCCGGGAACCGGAGATCGAGGACGGTCGACCGGTGATCCGGACTCCCGGACCCCTCGGTGGACGCTCCGGCACGACGCCGTCCGGGAGAGTCACCCCTCGGTGACCGCGCCACCGCCCGGTTTCCTTTAACCTTGAACGAACGAGGGGAGTACTTCCCAAGAACCGGTCCGGTCAATACGGACGCCCTGTGGCGTCCCCGGACGGTCGCCCGCGAGGTGCGGGTGAAGGAGACCTCGAATGGCCGAGCGCATTCGAGGAGCGAGCATGCCCCTGACAGTCCCCTCTCCTTCCGGGCACCACTTCACCGGCGTTCCCCCGCCACGGCACCCGCCCCTCCGGGGCCGTGTTCCCGGGGTTGCCGGGCTTGCCGGAGTTGCCAGGATTCACCAGGCTTTCCGGACTGCCCGGGCTTCCGGGTCTTCCGGGGCTTCCGAGGTGCTCCCGGTTCCCGGAGTTTCCCATGTTTCCGGGATCTCCGGAATTCCCGGAGCCTCCGGGCCTTCCCCGGCCTTCCGGCGCGGCGTCCCACCCCGCCGCTCCCCCACCGCGACCCGCCCCGTGGCCGTCACCGGTCCTTACCGTCCCGGTCGCCGGCCACCGCCATCTCCGGACGCGCCTCACGAGTAGCCCTCGGTCCGATCTTCGCCAGGTTCGTCCCCTCCGGCGACCGCCGTATCGACGGCGAACCCGATCCCGCCACTGGAAGGCTGCGAGACGCACTATGAGAGAAGTCCCCCACACCAGCGAGGTGCACGTGATGGCCACCACACCGGCCAGCCGGTCCTCCGTCGAGGATCCGCGCTATCCGGCAGGATCGCTGGTGCTCCTCGCGGGGCTGCCCGGCGCGGGCAAGAGCACCCTGCTCGACCGGCTGTACGGGCTGCGCGGTGACGAGAGGGAGCCGGTGCGCGCCGGTGAGGCCCGCGTCATCGACTCGCGCCAGTCCCGCAACTGGTGGGCCCGCTACCTGGGCCCGGTCCCGCCGAGGGCCCGCATCCCGCTCGTGCACACCACCCACGTGGTGCGGATCGCCCGTGCCCTGCTGAAGGGGCACGCCGTCGTCGCGCACACCCGCGGCACGTGGCCGCACATCCTGTACGGGTTCGCCTGGCTGGCCCGCAGGGTCGGCAGCGAGGTCCACCTGATCCTGCTCGACGTGGAGCCGAGGACGGCCCGCGAGGGGCAGCTCTCGCGCGGCCGGGTCGTCACGAGCGCGACCTTCGCCCGGCACTGCCGCCGCTGGCGAGTGATCATCGACCGTGCCCGGGGCGGCTCGTTCCCCCCGGCCGCGAGCGTCACGATCCTCGACCGCCCCGCCGCGGATCTGCTCAGGGCGATCCACTTCGACGAGCGGCCCGCCGCGCGGCGGGACGGATGACTTTACCCTCGCCTGGTTCTGCGCCCCACCCGCCCAGGGCAGGTTCAGGACGACCGGAAGGAAGCAGATGATCGACGTACTGGCTCTCGCCGCGGAGCACCTCACCCTCGCCAGGGCGAGCTCGCACGGCCGCAGCGCCCACACCTACCTGAACGAGGGCACGCTGCGTCAGGCGATCATCGCGCTGACCGCGGGAACGGTCCTCGGTGACCACGACGCCCCACCGGCCGCGAGCCTGCACGTCCTGTCGGGGCGGGTCCGGCTCATCGACGGCGAGCGGGCCGTCGGGCTCGGCTCGGGCCAGACCGCTCCGATCCCGCAACGGCGGCACTCGCTGGAGGCCGAGGAGGAGTCGGTGGTCATCCTCACCAGCGTCGTCAACATCGGCGACTGAGGACACCGGCACGGCCCGCCCCTCGCCGGACGGGGGCGGCCGGGGTACGGCCGGCCGGTGCGTTCACGACGGTCGGGACGGTCACCGGCGGTCAGGGGCTTCCGGGGCCGGGCTGTCGCGTCCCGTACGGGCGAGGTCCGGCACCCGCGCGGCGACGTGACGGACCGGCCGAGCCGGGCCGAACCGGCCTGGGCCGGAGCGGCTACCCCGCGAGGCGCCGGCCGTCCGTCGACAGCGGCCCCTCTCCGAAGTGCGGCAGGTAGTGGCGGAAGAAGATGTCCGCGACGAGCGCGCGCCGGCTGCCCAGGCCGGTCTTGGCGAAGACGCTCTTGAGGTGGTCCTGGACCGTGTGGGGGCTGATGTTCAGCCGGCCCGCGATCTGGGTCGTGGAGTGGCCGCGCATGACGTGCTGGGTGATCTGCCGCTCGCGCTCGCTCAGACCGTAGGCGCCGAGGATGACCGCGGTCAGCTCCCCCGGCTCGGGAGGGCTGAGGGAGACGGCGACCAGCCCTTCCTCTCCCTGTCCCATCGACCACGCCTGGAGGGCCACCCATCGGCCGGACCGGGTGAGCGCGCGGGAACGTGCCATTCCCGAGGAGAGCGCGGCGGCGACCACCGCGCGCAACGGCCGGGCGTGCTCCGGGGTACCGTCCTGCAGGAGCTCCAGCCAGGTACGCGCCGTCGGCGACATCGACCGGACGTTCCCCTCCCGGTCGACGACGACCAGGCCGGGCGCGTCCGGGACCGTTCCGGTGTCCACTCCGGACAGGAGCAGCGAGCGCCGCAGCGCGGCCGTCGCAGGGCGGCCCAGCCGCGCGGCGGCCGCCTCGTCGGCGTCGGTGAACGGCGCGGCACCGTGCTCCCTGCACATCACCAGCAGGCCCCAGACGTGCGGGCCGTCGCGGAGGGCGACCCGTAGCTCGTCACCGAGCCCCTGCGGGCGCAAAATGTCCTGATAGTACTTACTAGAGTGGATATTTCCGGCTGTCGCACGACTGAGAAGGCTCGTAGTGGACGCGCCATTCGCCAGCTCGCGGAGATTACCCGGATCATCCGCCTCGACATGTTCGATCTCGAACAGGCGCGTGAGGTATTCCACGGAAAAGCCGGCCTCGTTCTGCCCGCCGGTGTCCAGCAGGGTGGACGGATCGATCAGGACCGTGCACCACACGTCAGCGGGCACCCGCCTCAGGACCGCGGAGGCGGTGACGTCGAGCACATCGAGGGCGCTCTGCTGCCGGGCGAGCTTCTGCTCAAAACCGCCTGAATCAGGAAGCATGTCGTAAATCATAAAGCCGATCCATCGCCCATCCCAGAAAGTTGGGATATACGGCGGCCCCCTTTTCCCGATACATCTGGTCGGACGCGTACTCGTATCAAACAGCACAAATGGGGGAATCATGAAAATAACGGGCTTCGCACGCCTGGGAACGACCGCGCTGCTGGTTCTCGCGGCGACGCAGGCGCCCGCGACCCCCGCGTCGGCGGAGACCTCCGGCGCCTCGGTCACGGCGGTGAACTGCCGCTCCCTGGCCGGCTCGGGCTCCTACTCCAACCCGCTGCGGCTGGGCACCGTCCGCGGCACCATCGTGGCGGTGGACTGCCCGCCGCTGACGTCGGGCGCCGGATACAACCACCGTTACTTCATCTTCTCCACCGTCCGCACCGCCGGGCGGAACTCGGCGGCGGGCGCCCGCTTCCAGCTGTCGGGCAACCTCTCAGCCGTCCACCCGCGCCTGGCGTCGGGGCCCGTGACGGTCCTCCGCTCGCTGCAGCACGGCTTCTGGACCGGCACCGCCTCCAACCTCACCGGCCGCTACCTGCCGCTCGCCGGGCTGAACGCCGGCACCTACCGGCTGGGGGTGGAGAAATTGCGCAGTCCGCTGTCGTCGCTCTCGACCCCATGGTTCGATGCCGTTATCGTCATCAACTGACCACGGACAGGCACGGGAACCGTGTCTGCCGGTGCCCGAGCCGGAGGTCTCACATGCCCCACGAAGCGGGAGGGAACGCGCCCGATCCCGGTCCCGCCGAGCGCCCCGGCGGCGTCCCCGACGACGCCCCGGCCGACGACCGGAACGACCACCCGCGCCCCGGCGCCCCGGCGAGCGACCGGGACGGCCACCCGCAGCACGACGTCCCCGCAGATGACCGGAACGACCACCCGCGACCCGGCCTCCCGGCAGATGACCGGAACGACCGCCTGCCGCACGGTGTCCCGGCGAGTGGCCAGAACGGCCGTCCCCACCACGGCGCCGTCCGGTCGCTGCGGTCGAGGATCACGACCCTCCGCGGGGCCGGCGCGGCGGGGCCGAGAAGGTCGCCCCGGCCGCGGCGCTTCCGCTTCCCGAGGCGGGGCGACCGGGAGCGGGGCGGCACCCGGTCGTACGAGCGGATCGTCGCGATCGCGATCGGCCTGTCCACGATCACCGGCGCCGCCGCCTCGTACGCGGCGGTGCGGCTGAACTCGCAGGCCATCGACACCGACCGGCAGGCCGTGGTGGAGACCATCCAGGTGCGGACGGCGGGCGTGGTGGGGCACATGAGCAGCCGGTCGAGGGGCGGGCAGGTCGTGCACTACCGGGCCCTCCACGCCCAGGCGGACGCGATCGAGGCCGTCGACCCCGACGAGGCCAGGGCGCTGCGCGACGTCGCCGACGGCTTCCTCGTCGACCAGTACATCGACCGCCGCCACCTGCCGGGCGTGGGCGCCACCGCCAGGTGGGACTACGAGATGAGCGAGGCCGCGGTGGTCCGCAACCACGAGATCTTCACGGTGCCGGGCGACCAGCCCGCCAGGACCGCGCGGCGCGCCGACGCCCTGCACGACCGGGTCGGTCATCTCACCCTCACCGTCGGCGGCACCCTCGCGATCGTGCTCCTGCTGACCGTCGCCCGCCTCGTCGCGCCGCCTCGTCGCGTCCGGCTCCTGCGAGCCGCCCTCGGCGGGTACGGGCTGCTCACCGCCCTCGCCCTGTGGCTCTCCCTGGCCCCGGTATGACGGCGGGAACCGGTATGACGGACGAGGAGTTCGACACCCCGTTCAAGCGCCGGCTCGCGCTCACCATGACCGCGGTGGGCCTGCTCGCCGGAGTGCTCACCTACCTCGGCGGGCAGGCGGGCGCCCAGGAGGACAGGAACGCCCGCGAGGCCCAGCGCGCCTCCGTCACCGCGCTGGCCGCCCAGGCGGGGGCGACGGCCGACTCCATGGAGAGCACCGCCAACTTCGGCACCGCCACCACCGTCAAGCGCCGTCACGACCTGGAGTCCCTGCGGGCCACGCTGCTCGGCGAGCAGGAGCACGAGGCCGTCGCCGACCGGCTCCGGCGGGCGTACGGCAAGCTGGCCGGGTCCTCCCCGCTGTTGGGCGCCGACGCGGACGCCGCCCAGCGCTACATCGGTGATCTCAGCAGGGAGGCGACCGTGGCGGGCCTCCTGCAGGAGGCGACCCAGGAGACCGCGAGCGCGTGGGGTGACAGGAGCAACACCTACTCGGCGGGGACCGCCCTCCTAGCGGTCGCGCTCACCCTGTTCGGCCTGTCCCTGACCGTCGGCGAGGCCACCCGGAACCACCTGGTGTGGCCCGCCGCCGGGCTGGTGGCCGTCACCGTCGCGGGCACCCTCGTCCTCCTCGCCGTGCCGCCCGTCACGACGCCCCGCGCGGCCGTCGCGGCCGTGGCCGAGGGCGACCGTCTCGCCGGGCTGCGCGAGTACGAGGGCGCGCTCACCCACTACACCCGCGCCATCGCGCTGCGCGACGACTACGCGGTCGCCTACGAGCACCGCGCGAGCGCCCGCGTGATGGCGGCGAGCCCCGAGCGCGCCACGTCGGCGTACGTGTTCAGCACGGCCTCGCGCAGCGCGTACGAGGCCGCGGTGGCGGACATGACCAAGGCTGTGGAGTACGGCGGCGAGAAGTACACCGCCCTGGTCAACCTGGGTGGCTTCGAGATCCACCTGGCCGACCACGAGGCGGCCGAGGAGCACAGCCGGGCCGCCATCGAGCTCAACCCAGGCCCGCCGATCCCCCGGCTGAACCTGCTGCTCGCCCTGCTCGGCCAGAACAAGACCGCCGAGGCCGGGCGGGTGGCCGCCGAGCTGCTCCGGGTGATCGTGAGCCGCCCCGACCCCACCGAGCGCAACGAGCTCTACGCCGCCACCCGGACCGGTCTCGACCTGGTGGCCGCCCAGCGCGACCACGCCAGGCCCCTCGCCCAGGAGATCAAGGGCGAGCTGGTTCGCGCGCAGGGCGAGGAGCTCGCCCCGAACGCGCGGCCCGCGCCGTCGGCCAGGATCCCGGCGATCCGGGTGGCCGCGCAGGGCGCTCTCATCCGGGCGACCCTCTCCTACGAGGGCATGTTCAAGGGCGCCAGGATGGCCTCGATCGTCTACCACCGGGCGCGGCCGGGCGACGAGTGGCTGCAGCGCTCCGACCTGGTCAGCATCCAGCCCTGGCAGCCGGAACAGCCCTCGGGCACCACGTACTGGACGGTCGTCGACGCCGCCTGCCCCGCGACCGGCGAGTATCGCGTCGAGTTCTACGCCGAGGGCCGCCTGCTGGCAGGCGCGGGCGCCACCCTGTCGACCGGCACCGGCGTCGGCCTGACCGGGTACGCCGACTGGGCCGGCGGCCTGGCCCTCTGCCGCCCCGACGGCTGGGCCCTCTCCCACGACCTGGCCGGAACCGCCGACCTGACCTCCCCGAACAAACTCCACCACCTGGCCGTCAGGATCCTGCGCATCGCCCCGCCCACCTCGGCCGCGTCCCGCGCCCGGACCCTGACCACGGTCCGCGAGCAGCTGGAGCGCACGCTCCCCGCCCGCCCGCTGAGCACCCGGCCCCCGGCCGAGGCGACCTTCGGCGGTTTTCCCGGCACGGCCTGGTGGATGACGCTTCCCGGCTCCGAGGTGGCCTACCTCTGGGCGGCCCTCGACGACACCGGCAGGCTCCGCACCTTCGTCGCCCGCTTCCCCGAGAACGACCCCGAGGTGCTGAACAACGTCATCGGTTACCTCCGCTTCGTCTGATCCCCCGGGCGGGGGATCAGACGAGGCCGGGGCCGCCTCGTGATCACGAAGCCGGGGCGGCCTCGTGATCACCAGGCCGCCTCCAGCGCCTGCCGCGGCGAGTCCCGGAGGCGTGGATCCGCGGGACCGTGGTGGACCAGGGTGGTGATCTTCCAGTCGTCCCATCGGCTCAGCGGGAAGACGTCGCCCATGAACAGCACGTGCCGCCCGGTGACGTCGTAGCGGATCAGGCTCCACCGGGCGGCTTTCCCGTCGCCGCGGCTCGCGGTGATCAGCCCGCTGATCCCGCCTCCGCCCGTGACGGGGTACTCGTCGACGCGGTAGTGGACTGTCCGGCCCGTGGGCGGCTCGGTGCGGCCGACCAGCATGACGCGGCCGTCCGGGCTGATCGTCGCGGCCGTGACCTCCTGGCCCCCGACCACGACGCGGGCGGCCGCGAGCGTGGTGCCGGTGGCGGCCGTGTCCAGGACCCTGGCCTCGGACTTCGCCACGAAACCGAGCGTGCGGCGATCGGCCGCCCACGAGAGGTGCTCGATCCGTCCGGCGGCGTTCGTCGTCCAGACGCGCTTCGTCCTCGCGGGCAGATCGACGACCGTGAGCCGGGCACCGGGACAGAAGCGCGACGTCCCGTCCTTGCCGCACACCTCGCCGTCGAGGCTGTAGGCCAGCCGGGTGCCGTCGCCGGTGACGGCGAGGGAGCTCGCGGCCGTACCGGTCACCGGGGGGATCACGTCGCGGGTCAGGTCGGCCACCTTCCCCGTTTTGTCGACCCGCACCCGGTGGAACCGGGTGGTGCTCACGTGCGTCCGGCGGGACGTGACGCTCCGGGCGACGTAGAACGCCGCGCCCTCGCCGGTCCCGGCGAGCAGGTACCCGCCGGGCTCGCGGAAGCTCCCCTCCGGGGTTCGCGGCACCCCGACCCGGTCGACGACCGTCCCGGTACGCGCGTCGCGGACCGTCACCCCGTCGTTGTCGGCGACCAGCAGGAAACGCGGCCCCGGGGGGGCCTTCACCTCGGGCTCCACCGGGGCCGGGCCGCGCATCCCCGCCGGGACGGCCACGCTCACGGCCGCCACGAGGAGGGCCGCCACCAGCGGGACGGCCAGGGCGAGCCCGCGCCGGCGCGGGGCGGCCTCCACCCGCACGGCGTCCTCGTCGGGACGCAGGGCCTCGGCGCGGACCAGTTCGGCACCGGCGGCGAAGGCGTCACGGAGCCGGTCTTCGATCCGCGGGCTCATCGGGTCTCCTCCAGTTTCACGGCGAGCGCCCTCAGGGCTCGGAAGGTGGTCGACTTCACCGTTCCGCGGCTGACCCCCATGGCCTCGGAGATCTCCGCCTCCGACAGGTCGAGGTAGTAGCGCAGCACCACGGCCTCGCGCTGGCGGCGGGGCAGCGCGCGTACGGCGAGCAGCACCTCACGGCGCGTCTCGCCCAGCAGGGTGGCGGCCTCCGCCGACCAGAACGGGGTCTCCCTGTCGCCGGTGAACCTGCCGACGATCGCCCGCCGCCGGTGGACCATGCGGCAGCCGTTCACCACGGCCACCCGGAGGTAGGGCAGCATCCGGTCGTGGTCGGCCAACCGGCTCCAGCGGCGCTGGAGCGCCGCGAAGGCGTCCTGAACGACGTCCTCGGCCGTCTCCTGGTCCCCCACCAGCAGGAACGCCAGGCGGACGAGGCCGAGCCGGTGGGCCAGGAACAGCCCGGCCACGGCGGCGTCCCCCGGAGCCGTGTCCACCGGAGCCGTGTCCACCGGCAGCTCCGCCACCGGCGGCGGTTCCACTACCGCTCGTCGAATCTGAGATCGCATACCTTTTCCATGCGCGACCCGCCGTCCAGGTTGCCTCACCGGGCCCGGGAAACACGCCCGGCCCCTCCCACCTCTCCGGGCGGCCGGGCGGCGCGGTTACGCCGTCGCCTCCGCGTCCGGACGACCCCGGCCGGCCGGCCCGGCGACGGGGCGGCGGAGCCGGCGCACGTGGTCGAAGAAGGCCCGGCCGGTGATCCCGCCGTCGTCGATGCGCACGGCCTGGGCGCCGGTGTCGCGGGCGAACGCCTCGGCATAGCGGTTCCACGAGTTCCAGGTGGCGGTGTCGGTGTCCGTCAGCGCCACGGTGTCCCCGGCCCGGACTGCGGACGTGTCGGTGCCGGCGGAGATCGCGAAGAGCCGGTCCACCCCGATCGGCCGGGCCTCCAGGCCGAGGTCGGCCAGGCCGTCGGTCCGTGCCCAGCAGATGGCCAGATCGATGTCGCCGTTGGCGACCCGGCCCGCCTGGACGTGCGACGGCATGATCCACGCGTCGACGTGCAGCTGCGCGACACCGGACACGCGGGCGGCCAGGCCGGGCGGCAGCCAGCCGACGTGGCCCAGCCGGACCGGCTCGGTGGCGGCCAGACCGGCCGCGGAACGGCGCAGCTCGTCGGCCTGTTCGAGCACCGCCCGAGCCTGGGCGAGCAGTGCCCGCCCGGCGGGGGTCATCGCGACCGAGCGGCGGTCCCGGTCGAACAGGCGCACGCCCAGATCGCGCTCCAGCCCCTTGATCTGCTGGGAGAGCGACGGGCCCGCGATGCGCGACCTGGCGGCGGCCCGGCCGAAGTGCAACTCCTCGGCCACCGCGACGAAGTAGCGCAGCTGGCGTAGCTCCACCCGCACATTGCAATCCTGTAGGAGGTTTTACCTAACAGCAGGGAGCAAGCCTGTCCCAGCGGGACGGAACCAAGTGAACCCACGATGGGTTCTGCACTACAGGGGAAGTCGCGATTCCGGTGCGCGCCTGATCGGCGTACCGATCACGTCGCCGCGGGCCGGTAGGCCACCGCCGGCCGAGCCGGCGCTCGACGCACCCGGGCGTACGGCTTACGGCGATCAGGCTTCCGCGAGCCACCGAGGCGTCCAGATCACGCCTTGCTCGAAAGCGCCGGTGATGCCAGCGACCGAAACCTTCCGAAAGAGTGAAAACGAACGTAACCCAGGCGGCCCTGTCCATCGAAAGGGACCTTGTTCAGCGCCGGTTCGCCGCCGCCGCCCACGAACTCCGCACACCCCTCGCCGGGCTCAGGGCCGAGCTGGAGGAGGCTCGGTTGCATCCCGACGAGACCGATCTCCCCAGGCTTCTCGACGCGGCGCTCCGCGGCGTCGAGCGGCTCGAAGCGATCACCGCCGACCTCCTGCTGCTCACCCGGGTCGCGGAGGGCACCTGCGCACGGCAGCCGGTCGGCCTCTCCGCCGTGGCCCGTGCCCACGTGGCCGAGATGATCGGGAGCCCGGACGTCCGGCTGCGGGCCGGACGGCCGTGACCGTCCGGCCACGACACGTTCCCTGACGGCGTCCCGGCGTGGCTCGGCCGGGGTACGGCGCCGTGACGGGCGCCGTACCCCGGCCGGGGCGGGGTCAGGAGTTGGTGATGGTGATGTCGTCGATGTAGGCGGTGAAGGCGCCGGCCGTGCCGCTGCGGTCGTAGCCCACGAGGATCTTGTCGATGGTCTTGCCGTTCAGCGAGGAGCCGAAGTCGCTCTGGATCCGCGTCCACGAGCCGACCGTGCCCTTGGCCGCGCCCGGGTGCATGTCGACGCCGGTGGTCGTGGCGGCGGCGCTGTCGCGGAGCGTGGTGCCGTCCGTCATCGTGAAGTCCACCGAGACGTTGCGGCCGCCCGCGTCCTTCGGCAGGAAGGAGTACTGCAGCTTGGTCGCGGCGGTCACCGGGATGTTCACGTCGAACACCTGGAAGTAGGCGTGCGAGGCGGCGGCGGAGGCGGCGGTGCCCCGGATGCGCAGGGCGGACGAGCCGATCTGGTTGTCCTCGTTGGCCGCGACCGCGAGCGACTGGCCGGTGACGTTGGTGGTGCCGCCGCCGCCCGGTGTGTTGTTCCACGTCGGCTGGGCGTCGGTCCCCTGCTCCACGCTGGTGCGGAAGAAGACCGGACCGGCGCTGAGCGGGATGGGCACCGTGGTCACCAGCGGGTCGAGACCGGTGATCATGCGGCCGGCCTTGCCCGCCAGGCGCAGGTAGAAGTCCGACGCCACGTACTTGCCGTCGGCGCTGGTGGTCAGGAAGTACTGGTTCGTCGGCACCTGCGAGGAGTCCTCGGCGCCCGGCGCGAGGGCCGTGCCCTCGTCGTACTCGTCGAACATCGCGATGAACGCCTGCGGAACCCCCGCCCGGCGCACGCTGGTGGCCTGCTCCCACATGAAGTCGCCGGACCGGCGCGGGATCATGTTGCGCGCGCCGCCGTTCCAGTTGGACCAGGCGAAGCCCGGGTAGATGACCGGCTGGTACGCCTGGCCGGTCGCGTTCAGCGCGTCGCGGTCACCCGTGAGCAGGCCGTTCGTGTCGCCGACGTACCCCACCATCCACGGCGAGATCATGTCGAACGCCCGGTAGACCGGGGCGAACCCGGGCTTGCCCGCGCCCGTGCGCCACTCGCGCGGCACGCCGCCGATGACGTACAGGCCGCGGTCCTTGAACCAGCGCACGATGCGCTCGGCCTGGGCGGCCGTGCCCGGCCGGTCCTCGAAGCCGAAGCCCCAGATCTCGACGACGGGCTTGCCGTTCTCCCTGGCGTACGCCGGGGAGTCGGTGAGGTGGAGCTGGTTGGTGATCACGTCGGTCCAGTCCCGGGTGAGGACCTGCTCCACGTTCGCGTCGGTCAGGCCGCTGACGTCGTACTCGACGTAGAACCCGCGGCCGTGCTTCTCTGCGGCGTCCCTGGCCCTGGAGGTGATCGTGTTGCGGACCTGGGCGTTGGCCGAGCCGGGGTCGGCGACGTCGCTGCCGAAGCGCTGGATCGCGGCCCCGTCGATGCCGTGCTGGCTCATCCACTGGAAGTGCTGGTCGATCACGGCCGTCGGGTAGGAGGAGAAGAGCGTCGCGGGCTGGCCGTTGCCGAGCGCGGCGTACCCGGTCTGGTATCTGGCCGAGGCGGGGTACCTGCTCATGTCCGGGTAGAGCTCGAAGGTCTGGTTGCCCGGTGACGGCTGCGTTCCGCGGGACCAGTGCCGCCAGTTGTTGAGCGGTGAGCCGTCGCCCTGGGCGTTGAACCAGCCCTGGTAACCCGCGTAGACCTTGTTCTTCACAGTGGGGGGCGCGGCGGCCTGCGCGCCGAGGGCCGGGGTGACGGCCGACCAGCTCAGGGCGGTCGCGAGGAGGGAGACGGCCAAAGCCGCTCTAACGAGGGGTTTGTGGCGGATGTTCACGGATTAGCCTTCGGTGGGGGGTGACGGAGGTTACGAGTATGTAAATCCATTGGATTGACTATGTCAATCCGCACGGAATCCCGTCACCTTCCCTGTCAAGTCCCCGCGGCGTCGGCAAGCAGGTCACACGGCGGATGGGCCACTCGGCGGGTGTTGTCACGCGGCAGGCGGGTCACCCGGCGGGTGCGATCCACGTCGTGGGCGGATCACACGGTAATTACGGTCACCCGGTAGATACCGTCATACGGTAGATGCCGATCGCCCGATGGGTGCCGTCACACGGCGTCGGGGTGCGCCGCTCGCGTCCGTGAACCCAGGCTGGGCGTGAACACCTCGTGGAACACGCTGGACGCGGCCCCCACCGCCGCCGCGGCCCGGTTGAGGTGCGACTGGGCGACCTCCACCTCGCGCAGGTGCCTGGCCATCGGGAACCCGTTGACGGCGGCGGCGATCTGCCGGTGGTAGATGTCGGCCACGGCGGGCAGGACGGCGGGCCCGCCGATGATGAGCTGCTCGACGTCCAGCAGGTCGATGAGCCCGGCGGCGCCCAGGCCGATCACCCGGGCCACCTCCTCGATCACCTCGACCGCCCGCCGGTCGCCGCGCCCCGCGGCCTCGCAGACCCACTCGTAGGCGGCGTCGCCCGGCGGGACCACCATGCCCGCCGCCCTGGCACGGTCCACCACCGTCGACGTCGGGGCGCACTCGGGGACGAGTGTGGGGCCGCCCTCCGGGGTGAGCCAGCCGGTCGCGATCGCGCACAGCTGGCCGACCTCGCCCGCGTTGCCCGTACGTCCCCGGTAGACGTCGCCGTTGAGGAAGGCGCCGCTGCCGACGCCCGCGCCCAGGTAGAGGTAGACGAAGTCGTCGGCGCGGTCGGCCGCGCCCAGCCAGCGCTCGCCGATCGCCGCCGCGGTGGAGTCCTTCTCGACGATGACGGTGACGTCCAGCCGGGCGGCGAGCTCGGACTTGAGCGCCACGTGCTTCCAGTCCCTGAACAGCGGCGGGTCGAGCAGCAGCCCGGCGCGGGTGTCGAGCGGGCCCGGCACGGCGACCCCCACGCCCAGCAGGGCCGCGGAGGCGGGGTGGGCGGCCTCGGCCGACTCCTGCGCCAAGCGGGTCATCTGCGCCAGGCACCACTGCGGGTCGGGCTGTTCCGGCAGGGGCAGGTGCCGCTGGTCGAGCAGGTCGCCGCACAGGTCGACGGCGACCACGGTGATCATCTTGGGGTCGAGGTGGACGCCGATGGCCGAACCGGCGTCGGGACGTAATCGCAGCGGCACCCGCGGCTTGCCCGCGCCCGCGGGCTGGCGGGCGTCCTCGGTGAGCAGGCCCGAAGTCAGCAGGTTGCGGGTGATCCGCGACACCGCCTGGGGCGTGAGACCGGTGCGCTCGGCGATCTCCACCCTGCTCGTGGACACGGCCTGCCGGATGCTCTCGATCACCAGTTTCTCGTTGTAGGAGCCGAGGGCGAGCTGGTTGAAGGCACGGAGCGCCGGGCGCGTCCCGCCCTCACGCCGTCCCGGCGCCGGCCCGGCCTGGAGCGGGCGCCCGGCGCGCGGGCGACGCTCGGGACCTCCTCCGAAGGTCTGCCGCGCATCGGGACCGCTCACACCGGGACCGCTCACACTGAGAGCGTTCACATCGGAACCGTTCACGCCGGGACCGTTCACGCTGGGGCCGTTCACACCGGAAGCGTTCAGGCCGGGAGCGTTCACATCGGGGCCGGTCACGCCTGGCCCGTTCACGCCGGGAGCGGGTGTCCCGCCCGGCGCGCCATAGGCAGGGCGCCACCCCGCGTCACGGGCGGGAGACGGAAGCGACGGCGCGCTCCACGGCGAGGTGGACCGCGCGGTGGACGGCGAGGCGGGCGGGCTCTCCGGATCCGCCGCCGCCCGCGCCGGCTCGCACTCTCCGTCCGCTTCACGCATGCCCTCATCCAACACCCTCCCCGCGCCGACGAAAAGCGCCGCTTCCGCCGGGGTCCACCCCGGGAGGAACGGAACGGTCCCGGACGCGGGCCGACGGGCGGGCGGGAGTCCGGTGGCCGTCGGGCGCGACGCGTCCCAGCCCGTGCCGGCCGGATCCGTCCCGGTTCCCGGTCCGATGCGGGCCTGATACCGACTATGTCTAGAGTGATCTCGTGCCCGCCACGCTGAACGCTTCGAAGACCCGCACCGCGTTGCGCACGTCGGCGCGCATCTCCCTGGAGATGCTGCTCGTCGTGCTGATGATCGCGGTGGTTCTGTGGATCCTGGGCCAGATGTGGTCCGTCATCTGGCCGCTCGTGATCGCCCTGCTCCTCACCACGCTGACCTGGCCGGTGACCCGCTTCCTGCGCCGGCACGGCTGGCATCCCACCCTGGCCGCCTCGGTCGTGACGGTGCTCTTCCTCCTGATAGCCGCCGGCACCGTGGTGCTGATCGCCGTCCCGGTGGCGTCCCAGTCTGGCGAGCTGGCCACCGGCGTGGGCAACGGCATCAAGCAACTGCGCGACTGGGCCGCCGGGCCGCCGCTGAACATCGGCGACGACCAGGTCAGCAAGGCACTCGACACCGCGGCCGCCCGCATCCAGTCCAGCGTCGGCAGCATCGTCACCGCCACCCTCACCGGGGTGGGCACCGTGGTCAACGGCCTGGTCACCACCGTCCTGGCGCTCTTCCTGATGTTCTTCTTCCTCAAGGACGGCCCTCGGTTCCTGCCCTGGCTGACCCGCCAGCTCCCGGGCCGCCTCGCCAAGGACGTGCCGGCCCTGGCCACGCACAGCTGGGACACCCTCGGCTCGTTCGTACGCTCCCAGGCCTTCGTGGGCCTGCTCGACGCCGTCTTCATCGGTCTCGGCCTGTGGATCGTGGGCGTGCCGCTGGTGCTCCCCCTGGCCGTCCTGACCTTCGTGTCGGCGTTCATCCCCATCATCGGCGCCCTGTTCGCCGGTTTCGTCGCGGTCCTCATCGCGCTGGTGTCCAACGGCCCGACGGACGCGCTCATCGTGCTCGCCATCATCGTCGCCGTGCAGCAGCTTGAGGGAAACGTGTTCCAGCCCATGGTGCAGAGCCGTGGCCTCGGCCTGCACGCGGGGGTGATCCTGCTGGCGGTGACGCTGGGCGGCAGCCTGGCGGGCATCGTGGGCAGCCTGCTCGCCGTACCGGTCGCCGCCCTGATCGCCGTAATCTGGAACTATCTCCGCGAACAGCTCAGCGACCCGTCCCGGGAGCCGGAGCCCGGCGGGCCGGACACCGGTGCGACCGTCCCCGCGAAGAAGCCCGCCTGAGGCACGGGCCGGACACCGGCCGAAGCGGTCCGGGGCTGCGAACTCCAGGTCTGGACCCGCACCCGCGCCGCCGACCGACGGTTGAACCGCGTCCGGCCACAACGGGCTCGCGATCCGGCTCCTCGTGCCACGTGAACCGGCAGGGCCCGCTCCCCATCGTCCCGCGCCGGACCCGGCGGATCCGGCGGACCCGGGCGGCCCCGAGGCGTCGGAGGGGCTCCCGCGCGAGGAGTCGGCTCGATGGCCGGCCGGCCGGCCGAGCGCGTCGCGCCCCCGGTGCGCGGACGCCGTACCCGAGCCCTCAGGCGGCGGTGTCCGGGCGCCCGCGCTCCCACCAGAGCGCGGCCCCGGTGGCCACCGCGCCGGCCCCCTCCCACAGGCCGACGCCGATGAACGGCGCGGGGGCGGCGCCGGTCACCACCAGGAGGGTGAAGACCGTGAACGTCAGCAGGCGAAAAGGCACCGTCCACAGGAAGACGGCCATCGTCCAGCCGGAGAGGGAACGCGGGAGTCGCATGGCGGATCCTCCGGATACCGGGTCGGCGATCGTGAGGGGTGAGGCCTTCCAGCGATCTTAGGATCACCACGTGTGCCGGCCGGAACCACGCGGTCGCCTCCGGCCGGCGAGGAGGGCCACCCCGCGCTCGATCCCTGGCTCGGTACGCCGTCTCACCGGTCCGGTGAGGGCGGGCGGAACACGCTCCGGTGCCGGGGGCGGACGGGCCCGTTCTCAGCGGCGGCGGGCCTGTTCTCAAAGGTGGCGAGCCCGTTCTCAACGGCGGCGGGCCCGTTCCAAACGGTGGCGGGTCCGTTCTCAGCGGCGGCGGGTCCGGGGTGGGCTCGGCCGCTCGGGTGGCAGGACCTCGACGGAGGTCTTGCGGATGTGGTCGTAGACCAGCGAGGTCCGTACGTCGGCGATGTTGCGGTGCCGGGAGACGTGGTCGAGGACGAAGTCGCGCAGGTGGCCGGTGTCGCGTACGGCCACCTGGACGATGAAGTCGTCGCCGCCGGACACCACGAAGATCGCGAGGGTCTCGGGGAGCGCGGCGACATGGTCCCGGAAGCCCTCGACCGCCTCCCTGATCTTCGGGTGCAGCCGGACGTGGATGAGCGCCTGGACCGGACGGCCGATGGCGGCGAGGTTCACCTCGGCGTGGAAGCCCTCGATCACCTCCCGGCCCCGCAGGGACCGCACCCGCTCCAGGCAGGTCGAGGGCGCGATGCCGAGCCGCTCGGCCAGCTCGCGGTTGGTCTGGCGGCCGTCACGCTGGAGCTCGGCCAGGATGGCCGTATCAAGTTCGTCCACGCACACATCTTCCCAGAAATCTCCGAACCTTCTTCGGAACGACCGGGATCGAGTTGTGATTCCTGCACCTCAGATGCGAACGTCCTCTCAGAAATTCGGAGAGAGGGACGCGGATGACCATGACGGCCGACTGGATCGACACCCTGGAGCGCCGGACCGACCTGCCCACCCGGCGGCTTCCGGTGAAATGGGTGATCGTGATCGACCATGACCTGCCCCGCGGCCTGCAGGCCAACGCCGCCGCCTGCCTGGCCGCGTCCGTGGGCAACGCCGTGCCCGCGATCCTGGGCTCGGCGGGCACCGACGCCTCCGGTCACACCCACGTCGGGCTGCCCTGGACCGGGTGCACGGTGCTGGCCGCGCCCGCCGACGCCGTCCGCCGGATCAGGAACGAGGCGGCGGCGGAGGCGCGGGAGGCGGGGCTGGTCGTCGCCGACATGGCGGCCATCGCGCAGCGGACCAACGTCTACGACGAGTATCTGGCCGGGCTGGCCCGTGCGGGCGGCGAGGAGCTCTCGTACTACGCGGTGAGCCTGCTGGGCCCGCGCCAGGCCGTGGAGCGCCTCACGGGCAAGCTCCCGCTGCTGCGCTAGCGCGGGCGCGGGGCACGGCGGGGAGAGCGGCCAGGTGACGGCAGGCTCCCGCCGGCGCGGCGGGAGAAACGGTCAGGTGGCGGTCAGGTGACGGGGAGCCTCGGCACGCTGTCGATCAGGCGCCGGGTGTAGGGGTGGCCCGGGGAGCCGAGCACGGCGGCGGTGTCGCCCTGCTCCACGATCCGGCCGCGTTCGAGGACGGCCGTGTGGTCGCAGAGCATCGCGACCACGGCGAGGTCGTGGGAGACCATCACGACGGTCAGCCCGTGGCTCTCGCGCAGCTCGGCCAGCAGGTCGATCACCCGTACGCGCGTGGAGACGTCCAGGGCGCTGACGGGTTCGTCGGCGAGCAGGACCCGGGGCTCGCACACGATGGCCCGCGCGATGGCGATTCGCTGGCGCTGCCCGCCGGAGAACTCGTGCGGGTAGCGGCGCGCGGCGTCGGCCGGCAGCCCGACGGCTTCGAGCGCGGCGGCGACGCGCAGGTCCGCGGCCGAGGAGTTCCACCGCGCCGCCGGTACCAGTCCGAGCGAGCGGAGCGGCTCGGCGACGATCCTGCTCACCCGCTGCCGAGGGTCGAGCGAGGAGTACGGGTCCTGGAACACGGTCTGCACGCCCCGGCGGAACGCGCGCATCCGCCCGCGGTCGCGCGGCGAGAGCGGCGTCCCGTCGAAGAGGATCCGCCCGGCCGTGGGCACGGCCAGGCCGAGCAGCAGGCGCAGCAGCGTCGTCTTGCCCGCCCCCGACTCCCCGACCAGGGCCGTGCTGCGCCCCGGCAGCACCTGGAAGGAGACATCGGAGAGCACCGGGGCCGCCGCCCCCCGGTAGGTGAAACCCACCCCGCGCGCCTCCAGGATCGGCTGGGCCACCCCGTCCCGAACGGGCCCGGCAGGCCCGGTGAGTTCGGTGAGCTCAGCGGGCGTGGCAAGCGCAACGGGCTCGGTGGGCTCAACGGGCGTGGCAGGTACGACGGGCTCAGCGGGCGCGACGGAGGCGGCGGGTCCGGTGGGCTCGACGGGCGCGACGGGGGCGGTGGGCTCGGGTGGCTGGTCCGGGGTGGGCCGGGTCAACGGTTCGTCCAATCCAGTGCGCTGTCGAGGTGCCGGGCGCCCGCCACCAGCGACCTGGTGTACGGGTGGCGCGGCGCGTCCACGACCTCCCTGACGGTTCCCGACTCGACGGCCTCGCCGTCCTTGAGGACGAGGACACGGTCGGTGATCCCGGAGACGACCGCGAGGTCGTGGCCGATGAACAGCAGGGCCATGCCCCGGGCGGTGACCAGGCCGCCGAGCAGGGCGAGCACCTCCGCCTGTACCGTCACGTCGAGGGCCGTGGTCGGCTCGTCGGCGATGAGCAGCGCGGGCTCGCAGGCCAGGGCCATCGCGATGGCGACGCGCTGGCGCTGGCCGCCGGAGATCTCGTGCGGGTACGCCCGCGCGACCCGGCCCGGTTCGGTGATCCTGACCTCCTGGAGCGCCGCGGCCACGGCGGCGCGCAGGGCTGCGCCGCGCAGTTTCCGCCTGCGCCCGATGGGCTCGGCGAGCTGGCGGCCGACCCTCATGAGCGGGTCGAGTGCCGTCAGGGGCTCCTGGAAGACGACCGACACCACCCGGCCGCGCAGGCCGTTCAGGCGCCGCTCGGGGGCGCCGACGACCTCGGACGGGCCCGTTCCCGGCGCGTCCAGCACAACGCTGCCGGACGCGGTCATGCCGGACGGCAGCAGGCCCATCACCGCGAGGGCGGTGAGCGACTTGCCGGACCCGGACTCGCCGATCAGGCCGAACCGCTCCCCCGGGCCGATCGTGAAGGACAGGTCCCTGACGAGGTCGTGGCCCTCGGCGGAGCGCACGCGCAGTCCCGTGACGTCGAGCAGGCTCATCGCGTCCTCCGCCGGGTCGGGTCGGCCACGTCCCTGAGGCCGTCCGCGATCAGGTTCACCCCGATGACGAGCACGACCAGCAGCACGCCGGGGGCGATCGCCCCGACCGGCGCGGTGAGCACGGTCGCCTGGGCCTCCTGCAGCATGCGTCCCCAGGAGGCGTTCGGCGGGGGCGGGCCGAGCCCCAGGTAGGACAGCGACGCCTCGGCCAGTACGGCGAGCCCGAACTGGAGCGCGAGGTTGACCAGCAACGTCGGCCAGATGTTCGGCAGGACGTGCTCGGTCACCACGCGCGGCCAGGAGGTTCCGGACGTGCGCGAGGCCGTGACGAAGTCCTGGGCCAGCACGCGCTTGACGAGCACCCGGGTCAGCCTCGCCACGATCGCGGACATGCCCAGCCCGATCGCCAGGATCGCCGAGCCGAGCGACGCCGAGCGCACCGCGACGATGAGCATGGCCAGGAGCAGGGTGGGGAAGGCGATGAGGATGTCGAGCAGCGCCGAGACCGTGTCGTCGAGCCATCGGGTGGCGAACCCGGCCGCGAGACCGGCGAGCAGGCCGAGGACGCCGCCGAGCAGGACCGACCCGGCCCCGACCGTCAGCGCGATCCGGGCGCCGATCATCAGCTGGGTGAGCAGGTCCCGGCCGAGCTTGTCGGTGCCCAGGAGGTGCGCGGCCCCCGGGGGCATGAGCCGGTCTCCCGAGGTGTCGTCCGGGGCGTACGGGAGCCAGAGGAGGGAGACGGCCGCGACGGCGACGACCAGGCCGGCGAGCACGCATCCGACCACGAGCGTCGCGGACCGCCGCGACCGGGCGGGGGCTTCCCGCGGGGAGGCCGCGGACACGGTGTTCATCGGTGGCCTCCGGAGACCGTGCCGCGCAGCCGGGGGTCGATGAGCCGCTGGGCGAGGTCGGCGGCGAAACCGATCAGCAGGACCGCGAAGGTGCTGACGAACAGGATGCCCTGGATCACCGGGTAGTCGTGCTGGGCGATCCCCTTGACCAGCATGCCGCCGAGACCGGGGAGGGCGAACACGCTCTCGACGACGACGGCCCCGAGGAAGGTCGTGGCGAGCTCGATCCCGAGGACGGAGACGACGGGCACGGCCGCGTTGCGCAGGCCGTGCCGCCACATCGCCCCGGTGAAGGAGGAACCGAGCGCCCTGAAGGTCCGCAGGTGGTCGCTGCCGAGCACGTCCAGGGTGGCGGAGCGGACGTAGCGGATCAGCGAGGCCGACATGACGAGGGCGATCGTGACGACGGGCAGCGCCAGCGAGGTGAGGGCCGCGACCGGGTCGGCCCAGTCGTCCCTCGGGAAACCACCGGCCGGGAACACCCTCAACCGGAGCGCGAACACCGTGACCAGCAGCATCCCCACCCAGAAGGCCGGGACCGCGACGCCCAGCTGGGACAGCCCGCTGAGCAGGGACCCGTACCAGGTGCCCGCGCGGTGGGCGGCGACGAAGCCGACCGGTACGGCGACGGCCACGGCGAGCAGGAAGGACAGCAGGGTCAGCGGGACGGTGACGACCAGGCGGGAAGCGATCTCCGGGCCGACCGGCAGGGTGCTGACGAACGACTCGCCCAGGTCGAGGGTGACGATCTGGCCGAGCCAGGTGGCGAACTGCTCGGGCAGCGGCCGGTCGGAGCCGATCTGGTGGCGGGCGGCCTCGACCTGCTCGGGGGTGGCCCCGGCCGACAGCAGCGCGTTGGCGGGGTCGCCGGGCAGCAGGCGCAGCAGCAGGAACAGCACGACGCAGGCCAGGAGGAACGAGACGAGGAGGAACGCCGCCCGCCGCAGCAGGTAAGTGATCATGGGAGAGGGCTCGGCAGCGGCCGGCCCGCCGCGTGGGGCGGCGGGCCGGGCCGGCGGGGGGCGGTGCCGGGCATCAGCCCTTCTTGATGCCGTAGGCGTGGAACTGCGAGTTGAGGCCGTTGACCGGGTAGCCCGACAGCGACGACGAGGCCACCACGATCTGCGGGTAGAGGTAGAGCCAGTCGCTGGCGGCGTCCTCGGCGATCAGCCGGTTGGCCTGCCTGAGCAGCTCGGCCTGCTTCTCGACGGTGCCGGACTTCTCCGCCTCGTTGACCAGCTTGGTGACCTCGGGGTTGTCGTAGCCCCAGTAGAAGTCGGGGTTGCCGTACCAGACGACGTCGCGGTCGTTGACGTGCTCCTGCAGCGTGGCGGTGAAGTCGCGGTTCTTGAACACCTTGGTGTACCACTCGTCGGCGGTGATGACGTTGATCGTCACGTTGACGCCGATCTTGGCCAGCTCGCCCTTGATGAACGTGGCCGCGGTGGGGTGCGGGTCGTAGTTCGGGGTGTCGAGCGTGAAGTCGAACCCGTTCGGCAGGCCCGCCTCGGCGAGCTGCTTCTTGGCGAGTTCCACGTCGTAGGGGTCGACCGAGGTGAGGTCCTCGTACCACGGGTCGGTGGGCGGGACCATCGAGCCGATCGGCGTCCCGTAGCCGCCCCAGACGGAGTCGAGCAGCTTGGCGTCGTCGATGGCGGAGCTGACCGCCTTGCGGACGAGCTTGTTGTCGAACGGCTTGGCCTTGTCGTTGAAGGCCAGCAGGAGCTTGGTCGTCGACCGGCCGTCGTTGACCTTGTAGTTCGGGTTGTTCTTGAACTGCTCCAGCGCGTCCGGGCTCTGCTCGCTGGTCACGACGTCGACGGCGTCGGTCAGCAGCGCGTTGTTGAGCGCGGTCGCCGAGGTGAAGTAGTGGAACACCACGCCCTTGTTCGTGGGGGCGGTGCCCCAGTAGCCGTCGAACGGCGTCAGGCTCAGCGTGGAGCCGCGCTTCCACTCGCCGAGCCGGTACGGGCCGGTGCCGTCCTCGGACTTCGCCAGGTCCTTGGCCGTGTCGTTGACGATCCAGATGTAGCTGAGGTTGTAGACGAAGGAGATCGACTTCTCCTTCAGCTTCACGACGACCGTGCGGTCGTCGGGCGTCTCGATGCTCTTGACGACGGCGAAGCTGCTCTTGCGGGCCGACTGCGACTTCTCCGCGGTGACCCGCTCGACGCTGTCCTTCACGTCGGCGGAGGTGAGGGGGTCGCCCGAGTGGAACGTGACGCCGTCGCGCAGGGTGAAGGTGTAGGTGAGGCCGTCGGGGCTGACCTCGTCGCTCTCGGCGAGCAGGTTCTCGACCTTGCCCTCGTCGGTGAGCCTGAACAGGCCCTCGTAGACGTTGCCGTTGAACGCCTCCGTCACGCCCTGACCGCCGCCGCCGGTGTTGTCGAGATTCTGCGGCTCGTAGAGCGAGCCGACCTCGATCGTCGCGGCCGGGTCGAAGGCGGCCGCCGACCCCGCGGGCGCGGCGCTCCCGCCGGAGCCGGAGCTCGCGCCCGAGCCGGAGCCGGAGCCGGAGTCCGGGCCGGGGCCCGAGCCGCATCCGGCGAGGACCAGCGCGGCCGCGATCACGGCTCCGATGAACGGCGTCGTCTTCCTGTTCACTGTCTCTCCTGGTGGCCGTCCGCGCCATCAGGCCGCGCGGGCCGCACGAGAGGTGCGGGGGCCGTCGCGGGCGTGGTTTCGGACAGCTGACTTCGTCACGGTCGGCGAGGGCTCGCCGGAGGGGTCTTCCTGCGGTACGCCGCCGGCGACGGGCTGGGAACACGTCGTCAGCGGCTTCTCGGCTAATCCTACAGAGATAGTAGGCTTTTTCCAATTTCGGACAAAAATCCGCTTTACGGACACCCCTTACCGGCGGAGCGGCTTGAGGGCCAGGTAGACGGCGGCCGAGATGAGGAAGCCGACCGCGAACGCGATGTCGCCGACCGCCGGGACCCGTTCGGGCACCAGCCCGACGTACAGCTCCTGGTTGGAGAACAGCCACACCGACAGCACCACGCCGGTGACCATCGCGATCGGACCGGCCGGGTTGCTGTGCCGCCTGTCGTACAGCAGCGGCCCGAACTCCCCGGCCCGGCGCAGGTAGGCGTCGACGAGGACGACGCCCAGCCACGGCCCGATCCAGTAGGAGATCACCAGCAGGAACGACTCGTACTTGTGTCCCGCGTCCTCCAGCCCGGCCAGTGCGACCAGGAACCCGATCGCCCCGCAGGCCAGCGCCGTGAGCGCCCTGCGGAGCGTCAGCGGGAGCCGTACCCCCATGGTGAGCAGGGACATCGCGCCCGAGTAGACGTTCAGCGCGTTCGCCGAGATCGCGCCGAGGGTGATCGCGAGCAGCGCCAGGGCGGCCACCGGGCCCGGCAGGTGGCCGGTGAACGCGGTGGTCGGCTGGCCGAGGGCGTCGCCGCCGATGGTCACCGACGCCGCGCCCACGATCTCCAGGATCACGCACGGGACGAACACCCCCAGCCCGGCGTACAGCCCCACGGCCCGCCTGCTCGCGTCCGGCGGGAGGTAGCGGGTGTAGTCGGCGGCGTAGGGGTTCCACCCGGCCGCGTAGCCGAAGGTGGCGCCGACGGTGAGCAGGAAGCCGCCGAGCCCGCCGCCACTGCCCGCGAAGCCCGGCTGGGCCTTCGACAGGATGACGGCCGCGGTCACCGCGAAGATCACCGCGAGGACCGGGAACGCGTACCGCTCGAAGGCCTGCACGAGGTTGTGCCCGAAGAACCCGAGCACCACCATGACCGCGACCACGATCACCAGGCAGAGCCAGGGGGGCAGGCCGGTGAGGGTGTTGAGCGCGAGCGCGCCGCTCACGCTGTTGACCGCGAACCAGCCGATCCCGGCCGCCACGGTGTTCAGCGCGGCGGGGATCAGGTTGCCCCAGTGGCCGAAGGGCAGCCGCCCCAGGACCATCTGCGGCACCCCGGCGGAGGGACCCCGTGCCGAGAGCACGCCGTGCGAGAGCGCGCCCAGGCCGGTACCGAGGGCGACGGCCAGGGCCGCCTGCCAGAAGCTCAGCCCGAACGCGGCCACCGCGAGCACCCCGAGGAAGATCGTGGCGAATTCGAGGTTGGGCGACATCCAGGTCCACAGCAGCTGCCGTGGCCTGCCGTGCCGCTCGGACAGCGGGATGAACTCGACGCCGCCGGGCTCGACGGCGGCGATCCTGTCGCCGTACTCGCCTTCGCGCACCGCGACGCCGGAGGGCTCCATCACTTTCATACGGTTATCGCCTTCAGCTTCTCAAGGAGGTAGTCGGACGCGCGAACGGGCTCGTACGAGACCCTGCCGATGGGCGGGCCGAGGGACTCGACCTCCGCGAGGGGGTCGCACTCGTAGAAGTAGATGAGCGAGACGAGCTCCTCGTCGGGGGCCGAGGGGTCGGGCGGGAGCACCCGGTGCCGGGTGGAGCGCCAGCGGTCGCCCGTCCAGCGGGCGAGCAGGTCGCCGATGTTGATCGTGAAGGAGTCCGCCACGAAGGGGGCGTCGATCCACTCCCCCTCCAGGGTGAACACCTGCAGCCCGCCGACGCCCGGCTGCCGCTCCAGGACGGTGACGGTGCCGAAGTCGGTGTGCGGGCCGATCCTGAACTGCCCCGGCTCCGGCTCCCCCACCTGCGACAGCGGCGGGTAGCGGTTGACGTTCATGGTGTACGTGGGATGCGCCGCCCGGGAGGTGAAGAAGTCGCCGGGGAGGCCGAGGGCGGCGGCGCAGATCACCAGCAGCTCGTCGGCGAGGGCCCGCATCCGGTCCAGGTAGGCGGTGACGAGCGCCCGCAGCTCGGGGACCTCCTCGGGCCACACGTTCTCCAGGAACCACTCCGCGTCGATCGCGGGGTCGCCGATCGGCCGGTCGGCGCCGACCGCGAACGTCTCCTTGAGGTCGGGCGGCGTGGGCGTGCCCTCGGCGTACCCGTTGGCCTCGACCCCGGGCGGCAGCCACCCCCGCTCGCCGACGGTGGCCGCGTAGCGGTTCTTGACCTCGTACGGCAGGGCGAAGAAGCGCTTCGCCGCCGCGCGGATGTCGGCGCGGAGCCCGGCCGGGACGCCGTGCCCGGTGACGAGCAGGAAGCCGATCTCCCGCAGCGCGACGTCGACCTGGGCGGCCACCTCCTCGCGGTCGCCCGCGTCGCCGTGGAACCAGGGGGTGAGATCGATGATCGGGACTGTTCTCATTGGTCCTCTCCGATGTCCTCGTTCCACAGGGCGGGGTTGGCGGCGATGAAGGCCGTCATCAGCTCGGCGCACTCGGGCGAGTCGAGGACGAGGACGTCCACGCCGTGCTCGGCGAGCCATTCGTGCTGGCCGGTGAAGGTCCGGCTCTCGCCGACGATCAATCCGGTGATGCCGAACTGGCGGATCAGGCCGCTGCAGTACCAGCAGGGCGACAGGGTCGTCACCATGGTGGTTCCCCGGTAGGTCCGCTGGCGGCCCGCGTTCCTGAAGGCCGCGGTCTCGCCGTGGACGGACGGGTCGCCGTCCTGGACGCGGCGGTTACGGCCCCGGCCGAGCAGCCTGCCGTCGGCCGCGAACAGCGCGGCGCCGATGGGAATGCCCCCTTCGGCGTATCCCTTCACCGCCTCTTCGAGCGCCACGCCGAGCATCGCGGCCGGGCTGACAACGTCGCTGGTCATGCGCCCACTATCCCCCGCGGGACGAGGTTCGAGAACGAGCAGATCGTCCGTACTATGGCGGTCCGGAGCGGACAATCCGTAAAGGATGACGAATGCCGTTGACGTTGCGCGAACTGCTCTCCTTCGAGGTGCTCCGCGAGGCCCGCCCTGAGGTGCTCGCCGGGGAGGGCTCGCTCGACCGCGTGGTGCGCTGGGTCCACTCCAGCGAGATCTACGAGATCGGGCCGCTGCTGACCGGCGGCGAGCTGCTGCTGACGACCGGGCTCGGGCTGGCGGGCACCGACGCGGGCGCGCGGCGGCACTACCTGCGGGAGATCGCCGCGCGCGGGGTCGCCGGGATCGCCCTGGAGCTGGGCCGCACCTTCCCCGAGACGCCCCGCGAGCTGGTCGAGGAGGCGCGCAGGCAGGAGCTGCCGTTCATCGTCCTGCGCTCGGTGGTGCCGTTCATCCGGATCACCGAGGACGCCAACACCCTGATCGTCGACTACGCGAGCAGGCGGCTGCGGCTCGGCGACTCGGCCACCCGCGCCCTCAACGAGGCGCTCATCGCCGGGGCGGGCATCGCGGGGGTGCTCGCGACCGGGGCGCGGGTGACCGGCGCCCCGCTGGCGCTGGTCTCGGCGGGCGGCGCGCTCGTGTCCGCGCACGGCGTGGACGGTGACAGGGAGGCGTGGCAGGCCGTCGAGCACTCCGCCTGCGAGGCCCCGGTCACCCTGCACGGGCGGCCGTGGGGGCGGCTCGTCGCGGGCCCCGGCTCGGCGCTGCCCGCCGAGGACCTGTCCATCGCGCTGGAACGGACGGCGGTGGCGCTGGCCCTGGCCATGCTCCGCACCGGCAGCCCGCCGAGCGAGCGGGACCGCCAGGTCTCCGCGCTGCTGCGGGACCTCATCGAGGGCGGTGCCGAGGCCGGTTCCTCGGTACGGGCGATGATGGCCGGTTTCCACCCGGCTCCCGACCACGTGCTCGTCGGCGTGGCGGCCGACTCCCTGGAGACGGCGGCGGCACTGGCGGCGATCGACCGCGCGGCCCACATCCTGCACACCCCCGCGCTGCGGGGACGGCTGTCCCGGCTGGTGCTCGGCGCCCTCTCCGTGCCACGCGCGGTGACGGACGCGGTCGGCGCGGCGTCGCAGGCGCTGGACGAGGCCCTGCGGCGGGTGAGCGCGCCGGAGCTGCGGGTCGCGGTCGGGTATCCGGCCGCCGACCTCGGCGAGCTGGGCGGCTCGCTGCGCGACGCGCGGGCCGCGCTCGGCCTGCGCCCGTCGGCGCGCCTGGTCAGCACCCGCGCCCTCGCGCTGGACCTGGAACTGACCCGGCACGGGGACGGCGGCCACGCGGCCGACCTGGTCCGGCGGACGATCTCGTCGCTGGTGGACTGGGACGCGGCGCACCGGACGAACCTGGTCGGCACACTGGAGGTCTTCCTGCTGCACGGGTGCAGCGCCACCCGCGCGGCGGCCGTGCTGCACCTCGGCCGCCAGTCGTTCTACCAGCGGCTGCAGCGCATCGAGGCGCTGCTGGGCTACACCGTGACGGATCCGGACGTGCACGCCGCGCTGCTGCTCGCGACGGCGGCCCACCGGATCTCACAGGGGTAGGACGCCGCCGGGTTTGAGGGCCTTCATGGCGATCTGCGAGGTGAGCTTGTCGAGGCCGGGCAGGCGGCCGAGCCGCTCCAGGCAGAGCTGGCTGTAGGCGTCCATGTCGGGCACCGCCACCCGCAGCACGTAGTCGGGGCGGCCGAACATGCGCAGGCACTCCACCACGTCGTCGATCTCCATGACGGCGGCCTCGAAGGCGGTGACCGTCTCGGCGTCCTGGCCCTCCAGCTCGACGTAGGCGACGACCTGGAAGCCCCGCCCCACGGCCGCCGGGTCGATCACGGCGCGGTAGCCGGTGATCACTCCACTCTCCTCCAGGTTGCGGACCCTGCGCAGGCACGGCGAGGGGGTGAGCCGCACCCGCTCGGCCAGCTCCAGGTTGCTCAACCGCCCCTCCACCTGCAGGAGACCGAGAATTGCGCGATCCGTCACATCCATGACATCGGATGCTAACGAGGGGCTTCGGCCTTGGAAAGATTGACATCGAATTTTGTTCTACCTGGCATAACCTTGCGGCTACGCAGGAGCGCCGACGACGGGACGGAACCATGACGATCTTCGCAGACGCCCGGGAGGTCTCCCCCGACGACCGCTACCTGCTCGACGAGGGCCAGGTCTTCATGACCGGCACCCAGGCCCTGGTCAGGGTGATCATCGACCAGATGCGCGCCGACAGGGACGCGGGTCTCCGCACCGGCACGATGGTGTCCGGCTACCCCGGCTCCCCGCTCGGCGGCTTCGACCAGGAGCTGGCCCGCTCCCGCCGGCACACCGAGCCGCTCGGCGTGGTGCACCGCCCCGGGCAGAACGAGGAGCTCGGCGCCACCTCCGTCTGGGGCAGCCAGCTCGTGCCCACCCTCCCCCGCCCGCGCACCTCCGGCGTGCTGGGCGTCTGGTACGGCAAGGCGCCCGGCGTCGACCGCGCGGCCGACGCGTTCCGGCACGGCAACTTCGTCGGCGCCCACCCCGAGGGCGGCCTGATCGCGCTCTGCGGCGACGACCCGACCTGCAAGTCCTCCACCCTCCCCTCGGCGACCGAGGGCACGCTCGCCACGCTGGGCATGCCGATCGTCCACCCCGGCAGCGTCCAGGAGCTGCTCGACCTGGGACGCCACGCGATCGCGGCGTCCCGGGCGAGCGGCCTGTGGGTCGCGGTGAAGGCCGTCTCCAACGTCGTGGACGGCACCGGCACCGTGAACGTCGGGCATGACCGGGTCGTCCCGGTCATGCCCGTCGTCGAATACCAGGGCAGACCGTACCGGCACGTGCCCGACGCCACGCTGCTCACCCCGTGGTCGCTGGAGATGGAGCGCACGCTCGTCGGCCCGCGCCTCGACCTGGCCCGCGCCTACGCCCGCGAGAACGGGCTCAACCGCGTCACCGCCGACCCCCGTGACGCCTGGCTGGGCGTCGTCGCCTCCGGGACCGCCTACTACGACGTCCGCGAGGGCTTCCGCAAGCTCGGCGTCACCCCGGAGGAGGCCGGTGTCCGCCTCCTGAAGATCGGCATGCTCTGGCCGCTGGACCCGGAGATCGTCCGGACCTTCGCCCGGGGGCTGTCGGAGATCCTCGTCGTGGAGGAGAAGGCCCCGCTGCTGGAGACCTCGGTCAAGGACATCCTGTACGGGACCGCCGACGCCCCCCGCGTGCTGGGCAAGCTCGACGAGAACGGCGCGCGGCTCATCCCCCGGCACGGTGCCGTCGACGCCGACCTGGCCGCCAAGGCCATCGCCTTCCGGCTGCGCCGCCGGGGTCTGACTAGCCTGACCGGCCTGAACGGCCTGAGCGGCCCGGACGAGCTGAGCGGCCTGAACGACCCGGACGGTCTGAACGGCCTCGGCGAGCGGGTGGCGAAGGGGCTCTCCGTCATCTCGCGCCCGGCGCCGCTCACGCTGCTCACTCCCAAGCGCACCCCGTTCTTCTGCTCGGGCTGCCCGCACAACCGTTCCACCGCCGTCCCCGACAACGCGCCCGTCGGCGCCGGGATCGGCTGCCACACCATGGTGGTGCTCAACCGCGAGGGCAAGGGCACGCTCACCGGCCTCACCCAGATGGGCGGCGAGGGCGCGCAGTGGATCGGCCAGGCGCCGTTCACCGACACCCCGCACATCTTCCAGAACCTCGGCGACGGCACCTTCCACCACAGCGGCTCGCTCGCGGTCAGGGCCGCGGTCGGCGCGGGCGTCAACATCACCTACAAGCTGCTCTACAACAGCGCGGTAGCGATGACCGGCGGCCAGACGATCACCCCGGCGCTGTCGGTGCCCGACCTGACCCGCTGGCTGGAGACCGAGGGGGTGCGCAGGGTCGTCGTCACCACCGACGAGCCCGGGCGCTACCGGGGGGTCAGGCTCGCGGGCATCGCCGAGGTGCGCGAGAGGACGGCGCTGGAGGACGCCCAGCGCGAGCTGGCCGCGATCCCCGGCGTGACCGTGCTCATCCACGACCAGCGGTGCGCGGCCGAGAAGCGGCGGCTGCGCAAGAAGGGCGACCTGCCCGACCCCGCCGGGCGGGTGGCGATCAACCAGCGGGTCTGCGAGGGCTGCGGCGACTGCGGGCAGAAGTCCGAGTGCCTGTCCGTGCTGCCGGTGGAGACCGAGTTCGGCCGCAAGACCGAGATCCACCAGTCGTCCTGCAACAAGGACTACTCGTGCGTGGAGGGCGACTGCCCGTCCTTCCTCACCGTCCTGCCCGCCCTGTCCTCGAAGGGGAAGGCCGCTTCGAGGAAGCGCGCGCCGCTGCCCGCGCCGCCGGAGATGCCCCTCCCCGAGGCGCGCACCGGGGAGACCTCGATCAGGCTCGTCGGCATCGGCGGCACCGGCGTGGTGTCGGTCGCGCAGATCCTCGGCACCGCCGCGATGCTCGACGGCAGGCGGTCGCGGGGGCTCGACCAGACCGGCCTGGCCCAGAAGGGCGGCACGGTCGTCTCCGACATCCTCATCTTCGACGGTGACGGCGACCGCTCGGCGCGGGGCGGCGCGGCCAGCGTGGACGCCTACCTGGCGCTGGACCTGATCGGCGCCACCGACCCCGCCCACCTGGCCGCCGCCGACCGCGACCGTACCGTGGCGGTGGTCTCCACCAGCCTGGTGCCGACCGGTTCGATGGTGCTCGACCCGGCCACCAACCTGACCGACACGGCCTCGCCGATCGGCGCGCTGGAGTCGCGGACCCGGCGCGACCTGAACGTCTACCTCGACGCCGAGGAGATGGCCCAGGCGCTGTTCGGCGACCACATGCCCGCCAACACGATCATCGTCGGGGCCGCCTGGCAGCGCGGGCTCATCCCGCTCGGCCTGGAGTCGATCGAGCGGGCCATCCGCGCGGGCGGCGGGGCCGCCGAGCGGACCGTCGCCGCCTTCCACTGGGGGCGCGCGGTGGTCGCCGCCCCCGAGGCCGTGGCCGCGGCGACCCGTCCCGCCGTCCCGGCCGCGCCGCTCCCCTCCCCGGAGTCGGTACGCCTGGTCGACGCGGTCGCCGAGCCCGGCACCGAGCTGCACCGGATCCTCACGGTCCGGGTGCCCGACCTCGTCGCGTACCAGAACGCGCGCTACGCCGCCCGGTACGCCGACGCGGTCCGCGCGGTCCTCGCCAGGGAGCGGGAGGTCTCCCCCGGGAGCACCGCCGTCACCGAGGTCTACGCCCGGCAGCTGCACCGGCTGATGGCGTACAAGGACGAGTACGAGGTGGCGCGCCTGCACCTCGACCCGGCCGAGCGGGCGCGGATCGCCGCCGAGTTCGGCCCCGGCGCGAGGGTCTCCTACAACCTGCACCCGCCGTTCCTGCGCGCCCTGGGCATGAGGCGCAAGCTCCGCCTCGGCACCTGGTTCGACCCGGCCTTCCGCCTGCTGTACGGCATGCGCGTGCTGCGCGGCACCCGCCTTGACCCGTTCGGCCTGGGCGGGGTGCGCGGGACGGAGCGGGAGCTCGCCGCCGAGTACACCCGCGACGTGCACCTCGCGCTGGACCACCTGCGCCCCGAGACCGGGGAGCGGGTCCGCGAGCTGGCCGGGCTGCCGGACGCGGTCCGCGGCTACGAGCACGTGAAGCTGCGCAACGTGGCCGCCTACCGCGCCTCCGTCAGGACCGTCCTCGACGAGCTGACCGGCGCCTGAGATCCGTGCCCCCGGCGCCGATACCGGTGCCGGTGCCGGTGGGGTCAGCCGGTGCGATCGTGGTCGGCCAGGACCTCGTCGATGACGCGGCGGTTGACCGCGGCTCGCCTCTCGTCCTTGCCGGTGCCCCCGTCGATGTGCTCGACCAGGGTGATCAGGGCCTTCCACAGCGCCCAGCCACGAGCCCGCGCCCACATGGCGGGCTCCTGGCCGACGGCGCCGCGGAAGGCCTCCCGGCTCTCGCCGGAGAACATCGTCCACGCGATCACCAGGTCGCAGGCGGGATCGCCGACGCCCGACGTCCCGAAGTCGATGACGGCGGCCAGTTTTCCGTCCCTGACCAGCAGGTTGCCGCTCGCGATGTCGCCGTGGAACCACACCGGCGGCCCGGACCAGACGGCGTCGAGGGCGGCGTCCCACACGGCCGATGCCCGGGTGGTGTCGATGCGGCCGTCCAGCGCGGCGAGGGAGCGGCGTGTCTCGTCGTCGTAGTGGGCCGGTGACGCGCCCCGGTGGAAGCTGTGCGCGCCCGCCGGAGGCCCGCCGGTCGCGTCGGCGCGCTGCAGGGCGAGAACGAAGCCGGCGACCGAGACCGCGAACTCGGACAGGTCGCCGATGCGGTCGAGGCTCGCGGTCTCGCCGTCCAGCCAGCCACGGATCGACCAGGTGAACCGGTATCCCTCGCCCGGAACCCCCTTCGCCAGCGGCACGGGAACGGCGACCGGCAACGACGGGGCGAGAACCGGCAGCCATCGGTCCTCCTTGTCGACCGCCGGGACATAACCGGCGGCGGTGGGAAGGCGCACCGTCATCTCGTCACCGAGACGGTAGGTGCGGTTGTCCCACCCGTCGACCTCGACCGGGGTCACGGGGAGGGCGCTCCACCGCGGGAACTGGGCCGCGACCAGCCGCTTCACCAGCGCCGCGTCGATGCCGGCGCGACCGTCACTGTGCGGGCTCTCGATCACCCCGAGAGTGTGTCCGCCGTTCCCCCCGCCGTGCAAACGGTTTTCGGCGTCCCTCGCACGCGGACGCCGTCACGTGGCGGCTGAGCGGGCGGGGCCGGCGTGCCCGCGCGAGGGCTACGGGAGACGGGCGGTTTCCCCGGGTTCCCCACGCGGCCGGGCTCTCACGCGTGACCGGGTTCCCCCACGCGGCCGGGTGCTCCCCCATGACCGGATTTCCCCGCGTGGCCGGGCCCTCCCGCCTCTCCCACGCGAAAGAGGAGGTCCGGCTCGGCGATGGGGTTCTCGTGGGTGCCCGCCGACGTGCAGGCGTGGGCTCCGGCGACGGCGCCGAGCGGGATGGAGTCGTCGAGGGAACGCCCGGAGAGCAGCCCGTACAGGACCCCCGAGACGAACGCGTCGCCCGCGCCGTTGCTGTCGACCACCGGCCCCGGCAGGGGGGCGGCGGGAAAGCCGCGGAAGCCGTCCGCGTCCAGGACGCGGCAGCCCTCGGCGCCCTCCGTGCAGACCACGGCCCTCGCCCGGCCACGTTCCAGGATGTCGCGCATGACCTCGTCGCGGCGCGGGCCGAGCGCGGTGGCCGACAGGAAGACCAGGTCGGAGGAGTGGGCGAAGTCCCTGTGGTGGTCGTTCTCGCCGTCCCAGTCGTGCAGGTCGGTGGAGACGGACCCTCCACCCAGGACGATCCCGGCACCCGGGACGGTCCCGGCGGCCGGTTCGGGTCCGGCGCTCGGGCCGGACCCGGTGCGCAGGTCGGGGTAGACGTGCCGGGAGAAGTCGGTGATCGACACGTGGACGTGCCGGGCCGTGCGGACCGCGTCCAGGTAGAGCTCCCCGGGCAGCCGCTCGCCCGGCGCGGCGCGCGGGTCGAACAGCGAGGTGCGCCGCCCGTCCGGGCCGACGAGCAGGATGCTGCGCCGGGTCCCCTGCGGCGCGAGCGCCCAGCCGGTGTCCACCCCCCTCTCCGCGAAGTGGGCCCGGACGAACCGGCCCTGCGGGTCGTCGCCGATCAGGTCGACCAGCTTGACCCTCAGCCCGAGCGCGTGGCAGCCGAGGGCGACACCGCTGCCGGTGTTGCCGATCCGGTCGATCACCGGCGGGACCGCGTAGGTGTCGGCGTACGGCAGGGGAAGCGAGGGCACGTAGGCGGTGGTGTCGACTCCGGTGCCGCCGATGACGACGACATCGTGACCAGTGTTCATCGGGCCATGGTCCCACCCGGCCGGACACGCGCCCCCGGAGGCCGTCCGGGCCCGGCGACCGACCGGTGAGCCCCACCCAGCGAACCCCGGCGGTCGGCCAAAGGGCCCGAGCCGGCCGGGCTCGGCGACCGACCGGTGAGCCCCGACCGGCGGAACCTAGCGGCTGACCAGGGGGCCGGAGCCGGTCGAGCGGCGGACGACGAGTTCGGGCTGGAACATCAGCTCGACGTGTTTGGCGCGGACCCCGTTGATCTCCTCAAGGAGGGTCGCCACCGCCGCCGAGGCCATCGAGCCGATGGGCTTGCGCACGGTGGTGAGCGGCGGGTCGGTGAACGCGATCAGCGGCGAGTCGTCGAACCCCACCACCGACACCTCTCCCGGCACCGAGAGCCCGCGGTCGCGGCAGGCCCGGATCGCGCCCAGCGCCATCAGGTCGGACGCGCACACGATCCCCGTGCATCCCCGCGCCAGCAGCTGCGCCGCGGCGGCCTGCCCGCCCTCCACCGAGAACAGCGAGTGCGAGATCAGCTCGCCGGTGTCCGTGACGCCGAGCAGCTGGGACATGGCCTGCCGGTAGCCCTCGATCTTCCTGATCACCGGCACGAACCGGCGCGGCCCCACGGCGAGGCCGATGCGCTCGTGGCCGAGGTCGACCAGGTGCTGCACGGCGAGCCGGGCGGCGGCCCGGTCGTCCGGGGAGATGAAGGGTGCCTCGACGCGCTCGCTGTAGCCGTCGAGCAGGACGATCGGCAGCCCGCGCTCGATCAGGCGCGTGTAACGGTCCATCTTCGCCGTGGTGTCGGCGTGCAGCCCGGAGACGAAGACGATGCCGCTCACCCCGCGGTCCATCAGGAGCTCGGTGAACTCGTCCTCGGGGGCGCCCCCGGGCAGCTGGGTGCAGAGCACAGGCGTGTAGCCGTGCTGGGTGAGCGCCTTCTCGATGGCCTGGGCGAAGGCCGGGAAGATCGGGTTGTCCAGCTCCGGGGTGACCAGCCCGACCAGGCCGTTGCTGCGCTGGCGCAGCCGCTGAGGACGCTCGTACCCCATCAGGTCCAGGGCCGTCAGCACCGCCTGCCGGGTCAACGGCGACACGCTGGGCTTGCCGTTGAGCACCCGGCTGACCGTGGCCTCGCTCACCCCGGCCTGCGCGGCGATGTCGGCCAGCCGGATCGCCGTCCCGTCGGAGCGGAGGCGTGAGGTCTGCGCGAGCTCACCGTCCATCAAGCAGTCACCCCACCATGCGGCTGAACACCGTGCGACTGAACACCACGCGGCCGAACCAGGCGCGAAACGATCGGCATCCGGCACCCTCTATGAAATTCGTTTCTGCAACTTTTCGCAAATTGTAACATTTCAACCCTCGTGCTGGCGTTCCGGTAAAGGTGCTATGTCACGACTGGATGTCACACCGGGGAACGGAGAAGTAACCATTAGATGAGCAATTTCTAACGACATCTATGGACACACGGGCAAGTGTCGCGATGTACTACCTCATCAATCACACGGCTGGGATCCGGGCGGGGGCGCCCGGGAGGAACGAGCGCGCATGAGTACCGTCGTCCTCGACAACGTGAGCAAGGTATACCCGGGCGGATACCTCGCGGTCGACCGCATGAGCCTGCGCGCGGAAAACGGGGAGTTTCTCGTACTCCTGGGCCCCTCGGGCTGCGGTAAGTCCACCCTGTTGCGGATGATCGCCGGTCTGGAGGAGGTCACCGACGGGGACCTGTGGCTGGGCGGCACGCTCGCCAACGAGCTCGCCCCCCGCGACCGCGACGTGGCCATGGTGTTCCAGAACGGCGCGCTCTACCCGCACCGGACGGTACGCGGCAACATCGCCTTCCCCCTGGAGATCGCGAAGGCCGACCCGGCGATGGTCAGGGAGCGCGTGACGGAGCTGTCGAAGGCGCTGCACATCGACGAGACCCTGGAAAGGCGACCCGGAACGCTCTCCGGTGGCCAGCGCCAGCGCGTGGCGATGGGCCGCGCGATCGTCCGCCAGCCCTCGCTCTTCCTGATGGACGAGCCGCTCTCCAACCTGGACGCGGGCATGCGCACCGAGCTCCGGATGGAGATCTCGTCGCTGGTCCGCTCCCTCGGGGTGACCACGATCTACGTGACGCACGACCAGGTCGAGGCCCTCACGCTCGCCGACCGGATCGCCATCATGAACCGCGGCGTCCTGCAGGACGTCGGCACTCCCGCCCAGGTCTACAACGACCCCGCGACCGCCTTCACCGCGGCCTTCCTCAGCTCCCAGCAGATCAACCTGCTCGCGGCCACCGTGCGCACCCCGCAGAACCAGTTCATCCTGCTGGACTTCGGCCCGCACCAGATCATGATTCCCTGGACCGATCCCAGGGCGTACGTCATCTCCCAGCACGTGGGCCACCAGATCATCGTCGGCCTGCGGCCGGACTGCCTCGCGCCGGTTCCCGACAGCTTCGACGGGCCGACCTTCCTCGGCCGCGTCCGCGCCCTGGAGTACCACGGCCACGAGTGGCTCGCCTACGTCGAGAGCGGGCTCACCTCCGTGGCGGTGCCCGAGCCCCCCGACCCCCGGCACAAGGCCAACGGCCTGGGCGTCCCCCTCGTCGGCGGGCGGATCCGCTCGGTCCTGCGGCGGCTGATGCCCGGTGGCGCGTTCGACGAGGACGCCGAGCCGCAGCAGGCGCAGGAGCAGGTCGGCGGCAACCACCGCCGGGCCGATCTCATCGTCCGCCTGGGGTCCCGCCCCGTCTGGCGGGCCGGGGAGCCCGCCCGGGTGGGGGTCGACGTCACCCGCCTGATGCTCTTCACCATGGACGGCGCCCGCATCGACCCGCCGCAGCGCTGACGCGACACCGCCCCGGGCCCCACCCCCGATCCACCTCGGTCCCACCCGGCCCCCGGTACCCGCCCGGAACCGCCGCGACGGCGAGGCGGGACGGTCAGACCGGCCTGATGGTCTCGCCGATCCTGTCGAACAGCTCCTGCTTGCCCTCGGTGTCGGTGCTGAGCGTGACGATGCAGGTCCTGTCCGCGACCGGCACGTAGTACTGGGTGCCCCGGACGTCGACGCCGTTGGTCCGGAACGAGTAGACGATCCGCGCCGCGTCCCTGGAGCCGATCCGCACCTTCCTCGTCTCGACGACCTTGGCGTTGAGCTGTTCCAGCTGGGATCTGGTCTCCCTGAGCAGCTGTTCCGTCGAGATCTGCCGCCCTGCCTGGCAGAAGGCGTTGAGGTTGGTGGGGAAGCCGTTCCTGGAGCCCTTCGCCGAGCCGGTGTCCGACGCCCAGATGCCGTTGTTGTCGACCAGGGTCTGCAGGCTCTTCTTCGCCTGTTCCAGCGTGGGGCCCGTCAGGCCGCTGTTCTTCAGCCCCTTGTCGAGGTCGTCCTTGGTCAGGTCGAGCGCGACCCACTCCTTCGGGATCGCGACGGTGACGCCGTTGGCGGGCCCCCCGATCCGCTTGAACCCCTCCGGTACGGGCGCGGCGCTCTCGGGCGAACCGGAACCGGAACTGGAACCGGGACTCGGCGTGGCGCTCGCGCCGGGTTCGGCGCTCTGTCCGGGACCCGGACTTCGCGCGAGGTCGAGGCCCCGCGCCGGGGCCGCGAGAACGGCGCCCGTCACGGTCCCGCTCCCACCCCCGCAGGCCGTACTCGCTCCCAGGCAGAGTCCCACCAGGGTCCCTACCAGGGTCGTCGTCACGACGTGGTGGCGCTCAGACATCAGGCTGCCCTCCTCGCGGACCCGCGGGGGCCCGGTACCGATACGACCAGCGGCGTCCATCGGGGGGAGATCTGATGCGGGTGTGCGCGACGGCCACCGTCCCGCCGGGCGGACCCGGCCGCCCTCGGCGGGCGGGACCGGGCACGACGGACGGGGAGGCGCGGTCACGGAAGGTGGCGCCGAGCCACTCCTAGCCTTCCTACCCAATAACCGACATATCGGAAACGCGGGCACTCGGGAGACGCAGGCACTCATGGAGCGCGGTTACTCACGAAGCGCGGCTCATGATGGAGACGATCTCCAGGACGCGGATGGCACGGTCCAGCTCCGCGCGGTGGAAGGGCGGGCCGTCGGTCCTGGCCAGGACCAGCTGCCGGTTCGTCTCCGGCACCGGGAGGCTCATCAGCTGGTGCCGCCCGGAACCGAGGACGGCGGGACGTAGCGTGGCGAGGTCCGCCACCTTGACGCCGACGAGACCACCCGTCTCGTCGAGGGTCACCGGGGCCTGCCAGCTGCGGTGGACGAGATCCTCGCTCTCCGGCGACAGGACCACCGCCCACTCGGCGCTCACCAGGTCGGGCATGGCGTCCACGAGGGTGGCGAAGGCCCTGCCGGGATCGGCGGCGACGTGTTTCAGCAGGTCGTAGTCGGGCGCGGTGCCGGGTATCTCTCGAGTGGGCCAGACACCCTCGACGCGCATTCCCGGGACGCCCGAGAGGCGGTCCTTGACCGTCTCCGCGTCCACGGTGCCGGGCCAGGAGACGGTGAAGTCGTCCACCGCCCGGCCCACCTCGCGTTCCAGGACCGTCACCTGGAGGATGTCCGCACCCAGCGTGCCGAGCACCCGGGCCGCCTGCCCCAGGGCGCCCGGCCTGTCGGGGAAGGAAACACGTAGCCGCAACATCATGTCGATCACCTCGCTCTGCGACCAGACTGTCCTAGCCAGGTTTCACGAAGGTTCCGGGGAGATGTCCAGAATAAAGCCTGAAATACGTAAAAATCAGGACTGGTAGGCCCCGGCGGCGGGGGCCGCGGACAGCGCGGCACCGGAGAGGTCACGGGCCAGGCCCGCCCCTCCGTACCAGGTGGGGCCGAGCTTGACGCCCCGGCCGAGCGCCGGGGAGCCGGGACGCAGGCGCAGGTCCGTCCGGCTCCTGAAGCGGGGGTCGGCCACGATCGACTTGCGGCCCAGCTTGAACTTCAGGGAGCGGCCCTTGTAGACGCCGGCGTCCTCGTCGGCCCCCTTGCCGTCCTCGAAGCCCACCTCGCCGCCGACCACGATGATGTTGTTGCGCAGCTTCAGGATCCCCGGGGAGCAGCCGTCGTGGCAGGCCCAGCCGAGGGTCTTGCGGGCGGGCAGATAGACCGAGTTGTGCACCGCGACGGTGCCCTTCACCGGCCCGACCACGTGGCCGGGGCCCCGGGTGACGAGGAAGGAGCCCCTGCGCGAGGAGGTGACCACGTTGTGGGCGAAGACGTTGCCCCCGGCGGTCTTGCCCTTCTGCGCGCCGAGCTCGACGAAGGTCTCGTTGTCCCTGGCGACGTTGTGGGTGATCCGGTTGCGGTCGCCGTTGAACACCTCGACGGCGGCGCCGTCGGTGCCGTAGTCCTTGCTGCTCGCGTAGCTGCCGGTGATCGTGTTTCCGGTGACGAGGTTGTCGTCGCCGTTGAGCAGCACGCCGAACGCGCCGGAGTCGTCGTCGCCGCCCTCGTCGTTGACGCTCATCCGGTTGTTGTCGCTCAGGACGCTGTTCTTGACGACGTTGCGCGCGCCGATGAAGTGGACCCCGGTGATGTTGCGGTCGGCGATGACGCGGTCGAGCTCGTTGCGGCTGCCGCCGACCTCGAATCCGGCCCACTGGCAGTTGCTCGCCCGCACCCCCACGACCCGCACGTAGGAGCCCGAGATCACCACGCAGGCGGCGTCCCTGCCGCTGATCCTCGGGGCCGCGCCCTTGCCGTACGGCTCGACCGAGATGGGGCTGGCGGCGGTGCCCTTGCCGGACAGCGTCAGCGCGCCCGGCCAGCCGCCGCCGCGCTTGAGGCGCACGGTGTCGCCGGGGCCCAGGGTGGCGGCGTTGACGTTGTCCAGGCTGCGCCAGGCCGTGGCGGCCGAGGTCCCGGCGGCGGAGTCGTCGCCCGACCTGGAGTCGACGTAGTAGACGGTGCCCGCCGCGGACGCGGTGGCCCCGGGCACGGCGACGATCATGCCTCCCGCCAAGAGAGCCCCCGCCGCGGGAGCGGCCCACAGCCTCGTCGAGTCCATCCTGGTACGCTCCATCGCCGTCACCGCCAGTACGTCAGCGCAGATCTTCGCACACCCGGGGTTCACTCAGCGATCCGAGCGAAGGACGCACAGCCGACCGTTACCTCCGCCTCGCTCCGGCGGGCCGGGAGGCGGCGGCTTCGGGGCCGGGAGGCGGCGCGGGGCCGGGGTTCCCGGTCGCCGTCCGCGCGGTTCACGCCCTGGTGGCGACGGTCAGGAGGTGGGCCGGGGAGCGCGTCAGGATATACTCCCGCGGTCCGTGACGACCCGCCTCGCCGAGCCACCGGGTGATCGTCTCCCGGCGGACGGGGGCGATCAACGGACGATCTTGGGTCCCGATCCCGTCGAGCCCCGCACGATGAGTTCCGGCTGGAAGATCAGCTCGGAGTGCTGGCCGGGCGCCCCGGCGACGGCCTCCAGGAGGGTGTGCACGGCGGCGGTGACCATCGGCTGCACGGGCTGGCGCACGGTGGTGAGCGGCGGGTCGGTGAACGCGATCAGCGGCGAGTCGTCGAACCCCACCACCGACACATCTCCCGGCACCGACAGTCCCCGGTCGCGGCAGGCCCGGATCGCGCCCAGCGCCATCAGGTCCGAGGCGCACACGATCCCCGTGCAGCCGCGTTCCAGCAGCTGCGCGGTCGCGACCTGGCCGCCCTCCACGGAGAACAGCGAGTGCGAGATCAGCCCGTCGACGTCCGTGACGCCGAGCAGCTGGGACATGGCCTGCCGGTAGCCCTCGATCTTCCTGATCACCGGCACGAACCGGCCGGGGCCGACGGCGAGGCCGATGCGCTCGTGGCCGAGGTCGACCAGGTGCTGCACGGCGAGCCGGGCGGCGGCCCGGTCGTCCGGGGAGATGAACGGGGCGGGCACGTCGGCGGCGTGCCCGTTGAGCAGGACGATCGGCACGCCCTGCCCGATCAGCTGGGTGTAGCGGTCCGAGCGGGCGGTGATGTCCGCGTGCAGCCCGGAGACGAAGATGATGCCGCTCACCCCGCGCTCCACGAGCAGCTCGGTGAACTCGTCCTCGACCGCCCCGCCCGGCAGCTGGGTGCAGAGGACCGGCGTGTAGCCGTGCTGGGTGAGCGTCTTCTCGAACGCCTGGGCGAAGGCCGGGAAGATCGGGTTGTCCAGCTCCGGGGTGACGAGGCCGATCAGCCCGTTGCTGCGCTGGCGCAGCCGCTGAGGACGCTCGTACCCCATCAGGTCCAGGGCCGTCAGCACCGCCTGCCGGGTCACGGCCGAGACGCCCGGCTTGCCGTTGAGCACCCGGCTGACCGTGGCCTCGCTCACCCCGGCCTGCGCGGCGATGTCGGTCAGCCTCGCGGTGCCGGTGCCGCCGTGACCGAGGGTGCTATGCGGCATCGGGTTCCCACCAGACGGCGGAGTCGGGGGCGAGCCGCGCCACGCCGCCCTCGACGGCCGTCTCCGCGCTGGCGAGCAGGATCCGCCCGGGTGCGGGTAGCTCCACGGGCTCGCCGGTGAGGTTGACCGTGCAGGCGAACCCGTCGCCCCTGGAGAAGGCGAGAGTGCCATCCGGGGAGTCGAGCCAGGTCAGCGGGGCGTCGTCGAAGGAGCGGCGCTCGCGCCTGATCCGCAGCGCCTCCCGGTAGAGGTTCAGCGTGGAGACCGGGTCGCCGAGCTGGGAGGCGACGCTGAGCGGCCCCCAGGAGGGCGGCATGGGCAGCCAGGTCCCCTCGGCGCCGGGCAGGCTGAAGCCGAAGTGCGGCTCGCCGTCGGCCCACGGGAGCGGCACCCGGCAGCCGTCGCGGCCGTCGTCGGGGTCGCGCAGGCGCTGCGGGTCGCGCAGGAACTCCTCGGGCAGGTCGAGGACCTCGGGCAGCCCGAGCTCCTCCCCCTGGTAGACGTAGGCCGAGCCGGGCAGGGAGAGCGTGAGCAGGGCGGCGGCGCGGGAGCGGCGCAGGCCGGCCTCGCCGCCGCCGTACCGGGTGAGGTGGCGCTTGACGTCGTGGTTGGAAAGGACCCAGGTGCAGGGCGCGCCGACCAGCCCGGCCGTCGTCAGCGACTCCTGGATGACCGCGCGGAACGCGACGGCCTCCCAGGGCGCGACGAGGAACTGGAAGTTGAACGCCTGGTGCATCTCGTCGGGGCGGACGTAGTTGGCCAGCCGCAGCGAGGACGGCGCCCACGCCTCGGCGACGCCGATCCGCTCCCCGGGGTAGGAGTCGAGCAGCCTGCGCCAGGCCCGGTGGATCTCGTGCACGCCGTCCTGGTCGAAGAACGGCACCACCTCGGTGCCGATCATCCCGACCTGGTCGGGGTGGCCGACGTCGGGCAGGCCGTCGGCCTTGACCATGCCGTGGGCGACGTCGACGCGGAAGCCGTCGACCCCCATGTCGAGCCAGAACCGCAGGATCGACTCGAACTCCGCGTGGACCTCGGGGTTCTCCCAGTTCAGGTCGGGCTGCTGTGGGGCGAACAGGTGGAGGTACCACTCGCCGTCGGGCAGCCGGGTCCACGCGGGGCCGCCGAAGACCGACTCCCAGTCGTTGGGCGGCAGCTCCCCTCCGGCGCCCCGGCCCTCGCGGAAGAGGTAGCGCTCCCGCGCGGGGTCCCCGGGGGGCGCGGCGAGGGCCTCCAGGAACCAGGCGTGCCGGTCGGAGGTGTGGTTGGGCACCACGTCCACGATGACCCGCAGGCCGTGCCGGTGCGCGTCGTCGATCAGCGCCCCGGCGTCGGCCAGCGACCCGAAGATCGGGTCCACGTCCCGGTAGTCGGCCACGTCGTAGCCGAAGTCGGCCATCGGCGAGGTGAAGAACGGGGTGAGCCAGACCGCGTCGACCCCGAGGTCCGCGAGGTACGGGAGCCTGCCGCGCACGCCGAGCAGGTCCCCCACGCCGTCGCCGTTGCCGTCGGCGAAGCTGCGCACGTAGACCTGGTAGATCACCGCGTCCCGCCACCATCGGGTGGCGGTCCCGGCACCCCGGTCGCTCCGGGCAAGCTCGGTCATATCAAATCCCCCGATCAGACGACATATCAGGACGTAGTAGCACAACGGTGTTACGACTTCGTGGCACCGGCGGTGAGCCCGGTGACCAGGTGCCGCTGGACGAGCAGGAAGACGACCGCCGCCGGGACCGCGATCAGCACCGCCGCCGCGGTGAGCAGGCCCCAGTCCGACCAGTGCTGGCCGACGAACTGCTGGAGCCCGATGCCGAGCGTGCGCTTCTCCTCCTGCGACATGAACACGGTGGCGTAGGCGACCTCGCCCCAGGCCGTCATGAACGAGTAGAACGCGGTGACGGCGAGGCTCGGCCTGGCCAGCGGCAGGATGACCCGCCAGAACGCGCCGAACGGCGTGAGGCCGTCGACGAGTCCCGCCTGGTCGATCTCGCGCGGGATGGAGTCGAAGTAGCTCTTCATCATCCACGCGCAGAACGGCACCGCCACCGTCATGTAGGCGATGACCAGCCCGGGGATCTGGTTGAGCAGCCCGAGGCCCGCCATCAGGTTGTAGAGGGGCACTATCAGGATCGCCACCGGGAACATCTGGGTGACGAGCAGCATCCACATCACCCCCCGGTAGCCGGGGAAGCGGAAGCGGCTGATGGCGTACCCGGTCGTGGAGGCGAGGAAGACGCCGATGACCGTGGTCAGCCCGGCGACGATCACCGAGTTGAGCAGCCAGGTCGGGAACCGCGTCTCGGTGAGCACCCGGACGTAGTTGTCCAGCGAGGGCTGGTTGAAGATCTCCAGCTCGCTGGAGAGCCAGCCGTCGCGCGGCTTGAGCGAGGTCAGGACCAGCCAGACGATCGGGAACACCGAGGTGACGACCGCGGCGAGCAGGGTCGCGTGCAGCAGGATCGACTTCCCCGCACCGCGTTCGCCGCGCCTCCGGACACGCCCGGTGGTGGTGACGGTGCTCACCAGACCTCCCCTTGCTTGCGCAGCGAGCGCCGGTAGACCACGGCCAGCACGACGAGGAGCAGGAGGATGATCACTCCCCACGCCGCGGAGTTGGAGTAGTTGCGGACGCCGGTGAAGGCCTCGCGGAAGGCGTAGGTGACCAGGATCTCGGTGGAGCTGCCCGGCCCTCCCCCGCTGATCAGGTAGATCACCGGGAACATGTTGAACGTCCAGATCGTGCCCAGCAGGACGACCGTGCTCGACACGGTACGCAGGCCGGGAACCGTGATGAAGCGGAAGCGCTGCCACGGCGTGGCGCCGTCGACCTCGGCCGCCTCGTACAGCTCACCGGGGATCGACTGGAGCCCGCCCAGCACGGCGACCATCATGAACGGCACGCCCATCCAGACGTTGACCGCGATGACCGCGATCTTCGCGGTGGTCGGGTCGTCGAGCCAGCCGACCGCGCCCAGTCCCGCGGCCCGCAGCATCGCGTTGATCACGCCGAAGTCGCTGTTGTAGAGGTAGCGCCAGATGAACGCCGAGACGAAGCCCGGGATCGCCCACGGCAGGATGAGCAGCAGCCGGTAGGCCGAGCGGAACCTGAGTTCGCGGTTGAGCAGCATGGCCAGGCCGAGGCCCAGGCCGTAGTGGAACGCCACGCAGGCGACGGTCCACACGACCGTCCAGGTCAGCTTCTCCCAGAACAACCCGCTGGTCAGGATCGCGACGTAGTTGTCGAACCAGGTGAACTCGTACGTCGAGGGGATGACGTTGACGCCGATCGTCCGGCCGATGTTGGCCTCGGTGGCGTCGGTCAGCGAGAGGTAGACGCCCCTGGCCAGCGGCCAGCCGACCAGCAGGCCGGTGACCAGGATCACCGGGGCGACCATGGCCCAGGCGTACCAGTGCGTGCCCATCGCCCGCCGGAACGGGCCGCCGGGCGGGCGGCCCCGGCCGCGGGCGCCGTCGGCGCCCGCGGCCCGGTCCCTGGCCGTGCTGTTCACACGCCCAGTCGAGAGCGCCACGGGTCAGCTCCAGTCCTTGAAGATGCCTCGGTACTGGCCGTCGACCTTCTTGAGCATGTCCTCGGGACTCGCCGTGCCGCCCACGAGCGACTGGTAGCCCTCAAGGAGCGGCTGGAAGAGCTGGCCGCCCTCGGGGATCCACGGCCGGGCGGTCGCGGTGTCCATGATGGGCTTGAAGACGGCGACGTCCTTGTTGCCCTGCACGTCGGGGTTGTCGTACGCGGAGACGCGGGTCGGCAGGAGGCTGATCTCCTTGGCCACCTTCGCCTGGGACTCGGGGGTGCTCATGAAGCGGACGAACTCGTAGGAGGCGTCCAGGTTCTTGGAGCCGGCGTAGATGGCCAGGTTCCAGCCGCCGGTGGGGGCTCCGGCCTTGACCGAGCCCGCCGGGACGGGGGCGATGCCCAGGTTCTCCTTGTCCTTGAACTCCTTGCCCTGGTAGATCTCCGACAGCGCCCACGGGCCGTTGTAGATCATCGCGGCCTTGCCGTCCTTGAGGGCGGTCATCGCGTTGGCGTAGCTGTCCTGGATCGCGGGCTTGGGCGCGGCGCCGGAGGTGATCAGGTCGGCGACGGTGGCCATCGCCTTCACGTTCGCCGGGGAGTTGACGGTGATCTTCTTGTTCCGCACGTCGAGGAGGTCGCCGCCCTCGCCGTACATGAAGGGCAGCAGGAAGTAGGAGTCGACGTTGAGGGCGAGGCCGTTCTTCCCGGTCTTCTCCTTGACGTCGAGCGCGGCCCGCTTGAGCTCCTCGACCGTGGTGGGGGCCTTCTCGTGCCCGGCCTCCGCCAGGAGCCGCTTGTTGTAGAGGAGCGCGAGGGTGTCGGTGACCTGCGGGACGGCGTACGTCTTGCCGTCGTACTTGGTGCTGCTCAGCGGCCCCGGCAGGAAGTCGGCCTCGTTCTCCACCGCGCGGGTGCCCTCCAGCGGCTGGAGGTAGCCGAGGGAGGCGAACTGGGAGGTCCAGGCGACCTCGGAGCGGATCACGTCCGGCGCCCCCGCGCCCGCCTGCGCCGCGGTCTGGAACTGGTTCTGCGCCTGGTCGGAGGGGACGTTGACGTACTTGACCTTGATGCCCGGGTACTTCGCCTGGAAGTCCTCGATGAGCGCCTGGAACGTCGGGCCCTCGCTGTCCGGCCTGACGGTGTCCCACCAGGTGATCTCACCGCTGATCTTCGACGGGTCCGTCGCCGCGGGCTGGGCGGGGGCCGCCGTACCGGCGTCACCGCCACCACAGGCGGAGACCGCCAGGGCGAGGGCCGCGACAATCGTCGCGGCCGAGAAGGCTCGCCGCATGTTCTTCTCCTCGTGTTCGGGGGGCGGCCGGGACCGATGAGCCGTCCGGCCGGGTCTGGAGTACGCCGGACGTTACGCCGACGTGAACCTCATTGGAAGAAGTTTCTGCAAGAGTCTGCAAAGTCGTTACAAAGCCCCCCAAAGCCGAGGAGTCATCCCACTTTCCCGCTCGACCGGCAAGCGGTCATATCACCCTCTTAGTGCCGAAAAATCGCTATTTGTACGTTTTGGGCAACCGATTGGGTCCCCTTCCGGACGGGCATGAATTGCCGGGATTCAGAAAATTGCCGCAAGGGATTGCACAGACCATTCCCAGTGAGTAACTTCCGGGCAATACCCTCGAAACAACTCCCGTGGAGGCCCTCCGTGGTCTGGCCGCTCCTCCCACGGCGCGCGAGAACGACCTTCCTGACGGGGGCCGCGCTCGCGGCGACCCTGGTCGCCACCCCTCTCGCCGCCGCCCCGCTCCCCGCCGCCGCGTCCGCGCCCCTCTCCGTACCTGTCTCCACGACTCTCGTACCGGCCTCCCCGCCGAGCCCGACGGTGTCCGCGCTCAGCCGCGCCACAGAGCCGAGCCCCGTGGTGTCCGCGCTCAGCCGTACCGCCGAGCCCTCCGACCGGGACCTCGCGCGCGACGCGCTCCGCGCCGACCTGAGCCGCGAGCGCTTCTACTTCGCGATGACCGACCGGTTCGCCAACGGCGACACCGGCAACGACCGGGGCGGCCTGTCGGGCGACCGGCTCGCCACCGGCTTCGACCCGGCGCACAAGGGCTTCTACCAGGGCGGCGACCTCAAGGGCCTGCTCGGAAAGCTCGACTACGTCAAGAACCTGGGCAGCACCGCGATCTGGATCACCCCGGCGTTCGTGAACCGTCCCGTGCAGGGCACCGGCGCGAACGTCTCCGCCGGGTACCACGGCTACTGGATCACCGACTTCACCAGGATCGACCCGCACCTGGGGACGAACGCCCAGATGAGGGAGCTGGTGCGCGAGGCCCACCGGCGCGGGATGAAGGTCTTCTTCGACATCATCACCAACCACACGGCCGACGTGGTCGACTACACGGAGAAGACGTACTCGTATCGCTCCAAGGGCGCCTACCCCTACGTCGACACCCGTGGCGTGCCGTTCGACGACCGCGACTTCGCGGGCAGGGACACCTTCCCGAAGGTGGACACCGGCTCGTTCCCGTACACGCCGGTCGCGCCGAGGAACGCGAAGACCCCGTCCTGGCTGAACGACCCGACGATGTACCACAACCGGGGCGACTCCACCTTCAGCGGCGGCGAGAACGACGAGTACGGCGACTTCTTCGGCCTCGACGACCTGTGGACCGAGCGGCCCGAGGTCGTCAAGGGCATGACCGACATCTACAAGACGTGGGTGCGCGAGACCGGCCTCGACGGCTTCCGCATCGACACCGCCAAGCACGTGAACATGGAGTTCTGGGAGAAGTTCTCCCCGGCGCTGCGCGGCTACGCGGCCCAGCAGGGCAACAAGCGGTTCTTCATGTTCGGCGAGGTCTACTCCGGCGAGCCGTCCTTCACCAGCCGCTACTCCACCCGGGGCGCGATGAACGCCACCCTGGACTTCCCGTTCCAGGAGGCCGCCCGCTCCTTCGGCGGCGGCACGGCGGACGCCTCCAGGCTCGCCCGGCTGTACGCGGGCGACGACTACCACACCGACGCCGACGGCAACGCGTCGTCGCTGCCGACCTTCCTCGGCAACCACGACATGGGCCGCATCGGCCGTTTCGTCGCCCAGGACAACCCGGGCGCCCCCGACTCGGAGCTGCTGCGCAGGGACCTGCTCGCCCACGAGCTGATGTACCTCACCCGTGGCCAGCCGGTCGTCTACTACGGCGACGAGCAGGGCTTCACCGGCAAGGGCGGCGACCAGGACGCCCGCGCGTCCATGTTCGCCTCCAGGACCGAGAGCTACCTGAGCGACGACCTGATCGGCACCGACTCCACCCACGCCAGGGACAACTTCGTCCCCACCCACCCGCTCTACCGGGGCATCTCCGCCCTCGCCGCGCTGCGCGACGCCCACCCGGCCCTCGCCGACGGCGCCCAGATCGAGCGGCTGGTCTCCGGCGGCGTCTACGCCTTCTCCAGGATCGGCGCCACCCGGCAGGTCGAGTACCTGGTCGCGGTCAACAACGCCGAGCGGCCCGCGACCGCGAGCGTGCCCACCTTCTCGGCGGGCGCGGCCTTCACGAAGGTGTACGGCGAGGGCGCCGCCACCCTCACCACCGGCACGGACACCAGGCTGGCGCTCACCGTCCCCGCCCTGTCGGCGGTGGTCTACAAGGCGCCCGCCAAGCTCAAGGCGCCGGCCACGGCCCCGGCCGTCTCGATCACCCTCCCCGGGGCCGAGATCAGGGGCACCGCCGAGGACGGCCGGATCCCGGTCGTCGCGACCGTGCCGGGCACCGGCTTCGACCAGGTCACCTTCGCCGCCAAGGCCGGCGACGGCGCCTGGAAGGTGATCGGCACCGACGACGCCCCTTCAAGCCGTACCTTCAGGGTCTTCCACGACCTCCGGGGCATCGCGGCGGGCACGAAGGTCTCGTACAAGGCCGTGGTGAAGGACTCCGCGGGCCGGTTCGCCTCGGCGGTCGCGCAGGCGACCGTCGGCGCCGAGCCCGCCCCCGAGGAGCCCGGCGCGGTCAAGCGCGACTGGCTCGTCGTGCACTACCAGCGGGAGAACGCCGGAGACTACGACGGCTGGGGCCTGCACGTCTGGGGCGACGTGGAGAACCCGACCGAGTGGGCCACCCCGCTCCCGCTGACCGGCGAGGACTCCTACGGCCGCTTCGCCTGGATCAAGCTCAAGCCCGGTGCCACCAGCGTCGGGATCATCGCCCACAAGGGCGACGAGAAGGACGGCGGCGACCGGGTCGTGAACCCCGCCAGGAACGGCGAGGTCTGGCTGGCGAAGGGGAAACCGGACACCTACCTGTCCCGCGCGGCGGCCCAGGGGTACGCGACCGTCCACTACGGCCGCCCGGACGGGAACTACGACGGCTGGGGACTGCACCTGTGGGGCGACGGGCTCGCCGACGGGGTGCCCACCGACTGGGCCGCGCCGCGCCCGCCGGACGGCGTCGACTCCTACGGCGCGTTCTGGAAGGTGCCGCTGAAGGACGCCGCCCTCCCGGCGAACTTCATCGTGCACAAGGGCGACACCAAGGACCCCGGGCCCGACCAGTCGTTCACCCCGGCGGCGCAGCCGGACGCGTACGTCGCCTCGGGCGTGGCGAAGGCCCATCCGACCCGGGCGGCGGCCGAGAACGTCGCGATCCTGCATTACCACCGGCCGGACGGGAATTACGACGGCTGGGGACTGCACCTGTGGGGCGACGTGGCGAATCCCACCGAGTGGGGCGCGCCGCTCCGGCCCGCGGGCGAGGACGGGTTCGGCGTTCACTTCCGCGTCCCCCTGACCGAGGGGGCCAAGACCGTGAACTACATCATCCACAAGGGCGACACCAAGGACCTGCCGGACAACCAGTCGCTGGACCTGACGTCGACCGGCCACGAGGCGTGGCGGGTCGCGGCGACCGAGGGCTACCTGCTGCCCCAGCCCTCGGCGCGCGGGGCCGACGCCGACCTGTCGAAGTCGTCGGCGCACTGGATCGACCGGACCACGGTCGCCTGGAAGATCGACCCCGCCACCGCGAACCGCTACTCCCTCGCCTTCTCCGCCAAGGGCGGCATCGCCTACGACAAGGGTGACCTGACCGGCGACCTCAGGCTGATCCGTCTCGCGCCCGGCGCGCTGACCGAGGCGCAGAAGGCGAAGTGGCCGCACCTGGCCGGGCACGCCGCGTTCACCGTCGACCCGCGTGACGCCGACCTGGTGCGGGAGGCCGTCCGGGGCCAGCTCGTGGCCGTCGAGCGCGACGCCTCGGGCGCGCTGCTCGCCGCCACCGGCGTGCAGTTCCCCGGCCTGCTCGACGATCTGTACCCCAGGGCCGCGACCGCCGGCCTCGGGCCCTCCTGGAGCGGCGGCACACCCGGGCTGTCGGTCTGGGCGCCGACCGCGGGCAAGGTCGAGCTCGCCCTCTACCGGAACTCCTCCGGCGGCGCCCGTACCGTCCACGCCATGCGCCGCGACGACGAGACCGGCGTCTGGTCGGTGCGGGGACAGCGGGACTGGAAGGACCGCTACTACACCTTCCTGGTCACGGTCTACGTGCCGGGCGAGGGGAAGGTGGTCGTCAACGAGGTGACCGACCCCTACAGCCTGTCGCTGTCGGCGGGCTCGGGACGTAGCCAGCTCGCCGACCTGTCCGACCGGGCGCTGCGCCCCGACGGCTGGTCCTCGCTGGCCAAGCCGAAGGCCGTGGCGCAGCAGAAGGCGTCGATCTACGAACTGCACGTGCGCGACTTCTCCGCCTCCGACACGACCGTCCCGGCCGCCGAGCGCGGCACGTACGCCGCGTTCACCCGCGACTCGGCGGGGATGAGGGAGCTGCGCGGGCTGGCCGGAGACGGGCTCACCCACGTGCACCTGCTGCCCGTCTTCGACATGGCGACCGTTCCCGAGAGGAGGGCCGACCGGACCGAGCCCGATTGCGACCTCGCCTCGATGCCCCCCGACTCCGAGGAGCAGCAGGCCTGCGTCGCGAGGACGGCGGCGAAGGACTCCTTCAACTGGGGTTACGACCCGCTGCACTACACCGTGCCCGAGGGCTCCTACGCCTCCGAGCCCGACGGGTCGTCGCGGATCAGGGAGTTCCGCGGCATGGTCGGCGGGCTGAACCAGGCCGGGCTGCGGGTCGTGATGGACGTGGTCTACAACCACACCCACGCCTCCGGCCAGGACCCCACCTCGGTGCTCGACCGCCTCGTCCCCGGCTACTACCACCGGCTGCTCGACGACGGCACGATCGCCACCTCCACCTGCTGCGCCAACACCGCGCCCGAGCACGCCATGATGGGCAGGCTCGTCGTCGACTCCATCGTCACCTGGGCCCGCGAGTACAAGGTGGACGGCTTCAGGTTCGACCTGATGGGCCACCACCCGAAGGCGAACATGGTCGCGGTCCGCGCGGCACTCGACAAGCTGACCGTCGCCCGCGACGGCGTCGACGGAAAGTCGATCATCCTGTACGGGGAGGGCTGGAACTTCGGCGAGGTCGCCGACGACGCCCGCTTCGAGCAGGCCACCCAGGCCAACATGGCCGGGACCGGGATCGGCACCTTCAGCGACCGGCTGCGCGACGCGGTGCGCGGCGGCGGCCCGTTCGACGCCGACCCCCGCGTGCAGGGCTTCGGCTCGGGGCTCGCCGGGGCGCCCAACGGCTCACCGGCGAACGGCGACGAGGCGCAGCAGCGGTCCCGGCTGCTGAACTACCACGACCTGATCAAGGTCGGGCTCGCCGGGAACCTCCGCGACTACACCTTCACCGCCTCCGACGGCAGGCTCGTCAAGGGCTCGGAGGTGAGCTACAACGGCTCTCCGGCCGGGTACGCCGCCGCGCCGGGCGAGATCGTCACCTACGTGGACGCCCACGACAACGAGACGCTGTTCGACGCGCTGGCGTACAAGCTGCCACCGGCGACCGCGATGGCCGACCGGGTGCGGATGCAGTCGCTCTCGCTGGCCACGGCCGTCCTCGGTCAGGGCACCTCGTTCGTGCACGCGGGCAGCGAGCGGCTGCGGTCCAAGTCGCTCGACCGCAACTCCTACGACTCGGGCGACTGGTTCAACCGGCTGCTGTGGGACTGCTCGGCGGGCAACGGCTTCGGCGCCGGGCTCCCCCCGAGGCCCGACAACGAGGACAAGTGGCAGTACGCCAGGCCGCTGCTCGGCGACCCGGCGCTGAAGCCGGACTGCGCGGCGATCGGCGCGGCCCGCGCCCGGTACGGGGAGCTGCTGAGGATCCGCTCCTCCTCACCGGTCTTCGGCCTCGCCACCCTAGCCGAGGTGCAGAGGCGCGTCACCTTCCCGACCGGCGGCACCTCGGAGACCCCGGGGGTCGTGACCATGCACCTGGACGCCACGGGGATCGACCCGCGCTGGAAGTCGGTCACCGTCGTCTTCAACGCGACCCCCGAGGCACGGCCGCAGACCGTCGCCGCGCTGAAGGGCGCCCAGGTGACGCTCCACCCCGTCCAGACGTCCGGCGACGACGCCGTCGTGAAGCGGTCGGCGTTCGACTCCGCCACGGGCACGCTGACGGTCCCGGCCCGCACGGTCGCCGTCTTCGTCCAGCCCTGACTCCCCCGTACCCCGGAAAGACGGCCGGGCCGGGTGTTGCAGCACCCGGCCCGGCCAGGGAACCCGTCCATCGATCCTGGAGGCCCCCCACTCATGAAACCCTACAGAGTCGTCGTTGCCACGGCGTTAAGCGCTCTGGTGAGCGCCGCCGTGCTGGTGCCCGGCGTGCTGGGCGCCCCGGCCCAGGCCGCGCCGCCCACCCCCGGCCCGATCGTCAAGCTGTGGAACTGGAACTGGAACTCCGTCGCCAGGGAGTGCACCGACGTGCTCGGCCCGGCCGGGTACGCCGCCGTGCAGGTCTCCCCGCCGAGCGACTCGATGTCGCGGGGCGGCGCGGTCTGGTGGGACGTCTACCAGCCCGCCCGCTACACCCTCACCAGCAAGTTCGGTGACGAGAACGCGTTCAGGAACATGGTGAACGCCTGCCACTCCGCCGGGCTCAAGGTCCACGCGGACGCCGTCGTCAACCACATGACGGGACAGGGCAGCAGCAGCTACGGCGGCTACGCCTTCGGCAAGTACAACTACCCCGGCCTCTACTCCGCCGCCGACTTCCACTCCCCCACCTGCGGGATCAACGGCTCCGACTACGTCAACGACGGCTGGCGGGTGCAGAACTGCGAGCTGGTCGGCCTGGCCGACCTCAACACCGGCTCCGAGTACGTCCGCGACCAGATCGCGGGCTACCTCAACAAGCTGACCTCCCTGGGCGTGGACGGCTTCCGCGTCGACGCCGCCAAGCACATCAACCCCGGCGACCTCGCCGCGATCAAGGGCAGGCTCACCGGCTCGCCGTACATCCACCAGGAGGTCATCCAGGGCGACGGCGAGGCGATCAGCCCGAGCCAGTACACCGGCATCGGCGACGTGCACGAGTTCGTGTACGGCCGCAAGCTCAAGGAGCAGTTCAACGGCGGCCAGATCAGGAACCTGCAGTCCTTCGGGCAGAGCTGGGGCCTGTCGGTGCCCAGCGACAAGGCCGTGGTGTTCATCGACAACCACGACACCGAGCGCAACGGCTCGACCATGAACTACAAGTACGGAGACGCCTACCGGCTGGCCAACGTCTTCATGCTCGCCTGGCCGTACGGCACCCCGAGGGTCTACTCCGGGTTCACCTGGAGCAACGCCGAGGCCGGACCGCCGTCGGCCAACGGCGGCTTCGCCACCGACGCCAACTGCGGCAACGGCCAGTGGACCTGCTTCCACCGCCAGATGAACGGCATGGTCGGCTTCAACCGCGCCGTCCAGGGCACCGCGGTCGGCAACTGGTACGACAACGGCAACAACGTGATCGCCTTCAGCCGGGGCGCGAAGGGCTGGGTCGCGATCAACAACGAGGGCGGGAGCGTCACCCGCACCTTCTCCACCGGCCTGCCCGCCGGGACCTACGCCAACGTCGCGGGCGGCGGCTCGGTGACCGTCGGCTCGGGCGGCTCGGCCTCGGTGACCGTCCCCGCGAAGGGCGCGGTCGCCATCCACACCGGCGCCTCCGGCCCCAGCCCGACCCCGACGCCCAACCCCGGCCAGGTCGCCACCACGTTCAACGCCACCGTCACCACGAACTGGGGCCAGAATGTCTTCGTCGTCGGCAACGTCTCCCAGCTCGGCTCCTGGAACCCGGCGAACGCCGTCGCCCTGTCGTCGGCCGCGTACCCGGTCTGGCGGGCCACGGTGAACCTGCCGCCCGGCACGGCGATCCAGTACAAGTACATCAAGAAGAACCCCGACGGCTCGGTGACCTGGGAGAGCGACCCCAACCGCTCCTTCACCACCCCCTCGGGCGGCACCGCGACCCGCACCGACTCCTGGCGCTGACTCCTGGCGCTGACCTTCACCTGACCCGCGCCGGCCTTCGACCGGCGCGGGTCATCCGCCGGCCACCGGGTAGCGGCTGAGGATCTCGGCTCGCCGCGTCTCCGACGGCCGGTGGAAGTAGAGCAGCTCGCCGGGGGTGTCGACGCACTGGACCAGGCCGGCCAGCTCGGCGCCGCGGGTCTCGTCGATGACGAGAAGATCGCTCGTCGCACCGCGGGCCGCCAGCTCCGCCGTCGCGGCGTCGACCGTGTCCTCCTCGACCACCACGAGCCGGTAGGTGACGGGCACCGGCAGCCGGCCTTCGAGGGCCCGCGCGGCGGACTCGAAGCAGCGCATCGCCTCCACCCAGCCGATCCGCGGGCCGGCCGGGTTCATGGCCAGGCCGACGATCGACTGGATCGCCACTTCGGGCGCTTGATGCTTGGCCGTCATGTAGGCGAGATTGCGGACCCAGTCGCCGTACATTCCGGCGTCTATCCCCCGGCGCCGCTGGTGGTAGGCCACGGCCGAGACGTTGAAGGCGAAGGCCAGTCCCGCCTGCCGCAGCCGATATCCCAGGTCGGTGTCCTCAAGTCCCCAGCCGAGAAACGCCTCGTCGAAACCGCCGAGCCGGCGCAGGTGCTCGGCGCGCACCGAGGCGTTGCAGGTGAAAAGGAGATGCCAGCAGATGGCGAGCCGGTTCATGTTGCCCGAGAATTCGGCCAGCACCTTCTCCCGCGGATCACCCCAGGCGACGGCGGGCATGGCGTCGAAGGTGAATTCGCGGCTGAGGCGCTCCTCGTCGAAGTCTCCGTCTCCGAGGTCCGGGCGGGGGCCGATCACGACGAGATCATTCCTGAGCCGGTGATAGCGGACGTGTTCGGCGAGATAGGTCGGCCCGACCACCGTGTCGGCGTCGACCATGACGACGAGCTCCCCGGTGGCCTTGGCGATGGCCGCGTTACGGGCGGCCGCCCGGCTCGACCGATCGGTGCGCGGAAGGTAGAGGTAGGTCAGGTTGTCACGGTCCGCCAGCTCGGCGACCATCTCGCCGGTGCCGTCGGTGGAGCCGTCGTCGGCGACGACGAGCTCGAAGGAGTCCTCCGGATCGAGCACGCTGTGCGCGAGGGTGTACAGCAACAGGCGCAACTTGCTCCGCACGTTGAAGGCTGGAATGACGACGCTGACCTTCACGAAACCTCCTGTGAATGGGCGACAAAGAATGACCGGCACGGTCACGGACACGTCGGACGCCTTCGCGATCAGAATTATCAACCGTCCGCAAGTCCAGTGCAATGATCGTGGGAGCGATTTCCCGTTCACCGAAATCGGTCGACCGGCCGACGGCAATACTCGGTCGACCGGCCGACGGCAATACGCCGGGCAAGGCTCATTGGCGGGTGCGGCCGGTCGGCCGCGACTCCAGGACCCACCCGCTGGGCGTGGCGTCGGGCGGCGGGCAGGTCGCCGAGCCGCCGCACTCGCCGGGAGGCGCGACGGCCCGGATACGGTGTGCCGGGTGCAGTCGGTTATCGCGGCATTCATCCCGATCTGGTTTATCGGCGCCCTCGGCTGGCTCGCCGCCCGGTTCGGATGGGCGAGCGACCAGGCCCGGCAGGCGCTGACGCGGTTCGCGTTCACCGTCGCGATGCCCGCGGTGCTGTTCACGACGCTCAGCCGTACCCCGCTCGACCGGATCCAGCCTGGACCGCTGCTCGCCTTCGCGGTCAGCACCTTCGCCGCCGGCCTGCTCGCGCTCGCGCTGTCCCGCGGCGAGCTGCCGGAACGGGTGCTCACCGCGATGTCGTCGTCCTACGTCAACGCCGGCAACCTCGGCATCCCCGTCGGCCTGTACGTCCTGAACGACGCGACGTTCGTGGTGTCGGTCCTGATCTTCCAGGTCCTGATGGTCTCCCCGCTGATCTTCCTCGGCCTCGGCGCCGGGGGCGCGTCGTTCCTCGCCCCGCTGCGGACGCCGATCGTGATCGCCTCCTTCCTCGGCCTTGCCGTGTCTGCCCTCGGCTGGCGGCTTCCGGACCTCGCGCTGCGGCCCCTGGAGATCCTCGGCGGCGCCGCGGTGCCCCTGGCGCTCTTCTCGCTGGGCATGTCCCTGAACGGCTCGGCCGTCTCCTGGCGCGCGACGGCACCGGCGGTGACGTTCAAGCTGCTGCTCCAGCCGCTGGTGGCCTTCCTGGTCGGGCGCTTCCTCCTGCGCCTCGACGGCCCGGCGCTCTTCTCGGCCGTCCTGTTCGCAGGTCTCCCCACCGCGCAGAACACGTTCGTGTACGCCGCCGAGTACGGCCGTTCCACGGACCTGCCCCGCGACGCCATCCTCGTCTCCAGCGTCCTGTCCCTGGGCACCCTGTCCGTCATCGCCCTGCTGGGAGCCGCCTGAGCCGAGGACGGGACTACGGGCGTGCCCGCTCCACCAGGGCGGCGAAACCGTCGAGATGGCGCGCGAGGCTGTACTCGAACAATCCGTCCACGTCCGGCACCTCCTCCCCGGTGAGCGTGGCCAGCAGCGGGAACCGCCCGGAGTCGAGAAGCTCGTCGGCCCGTTCCCGCCGGGCCAGCCACCAGCGGTCGAGCGTCACACCGGTCTCCTGCTCGGCCTCGACCTCGTCCGCCATGGGCAGCGCGACGCCGAGGACCAGCGCGGGCAGCGTGAGCGCCTCGCGGATCCGGGTCGTCATGGGCAGCCCGAGCCCGTCGAGCGCGCGCAGGGTCCACTCGGTGTGCTCCATCACGCTGGGCGCCAGCGACGGGCGGATGAGCGAGACGGCCCTGGGCAGCCAGGGGTGTCGCCGGTACAGCTCCCACTGCAGGCGGGAGACGAGTTCGAGCTTGGCCCGCCAGCCGTCCGGCCCCGGGACGGGCAGCTCCGGTTCGCCGAAGACCTCGTCGGTCATCTGCGTCACCAGCTCCTCCTTGCTCGCGACGTGCCGGTACAGCGACATCGGGCCGACCCCGAACTCGGCCGCGAGCCGCCGCATGGACACGGCGTCGAGTCCCTCGGTGTCGGCGATCGCGATGGCCGCGCGGAGAGTCCGCCTCCGGTCCAGTGCCCGCTTGGGAACGCCGGCCCGCCGTGGTCCGGGGGGAGGGGGCACGACGACCGGCCGCGTCCGGCCCGTGAGGGCGCCGACCACCGTGCCGGCGCCGACCCTCGTCTCGACCAGTCCCTCGTCGCGGAGGGTGGCCGTCACCCTGGTCGCGGTCGCGACCGCGACGCCCCACCGCCGGGCGATCTCCCGGACGGACGGCACCCGATCCCCGGGCCTCAGGTCGCCGGCCAGGATCCGGGCACGGATCTCCTCGACGATCTGCCGGTACGGCGGTTCCGGTCGCTGCGCCGACGGCGGCATGAAGGGGCCCCTCTCCCGGTGAGGTTGGTACCGGTCGAGAGTGTACTAGTTCAATCTCTCCGTACCAGCGCACTTCGACGTGCTGAACTCACGAAATATGACCGTTTTTACGACCGTCTCAATACGCTGTACCCATGGCAGTCGATACACCGTACGCATCCGTGCGGCGGGCGGACGACGCGGACCGGCAGATGGTGCCGGACATCCTGACCGAGGCGTTCATGAACGATCCCCTCGTCCGCTGGCTCTTCCCCGACGCGAGGATCGAGACGGAGGCCCGATGGCCGGAGACCGGTCAGCGCAGGCGCCAGACGCGGACGGTGTCGTCGCCGCCTCCGGTGACCGCGACGGGACTCCCGTCGAGCTCGGCCACCGCGGCGGCGAACACGTTGTGGTCGTGGGCCTTGAACGGCCGCCCCGCCCGCTTCCCGGTGTCGAGGTCGTGGACCTGCGCGGTGGCGTCGTTGCTGCCGGAGACGACGACGGTGAGCGACCCCACCCGGCCGACGGCCAGGGAGTAGACCCAGCCACTGTGGTCCCGGATGGGCGGGCGTGCCTCACCGCCGCCCGCGGCGTCGTCGATGTGGATGTCCCGCGCGCCCCCGGCGGACAGCACCACGAGCCTGCCGTCCAGCTCGGCCGTGGTGACGACGCTGACCTGGCCGCGCTGGGTGAGGAGCGTCTCACCGGGCCCGGAGCGGAGCGGCCAGCGGCGCACCGTACCGTCACCGCCGCCGGTGAACACGACGGGCTCGCCGTCGAGCTCGGCGGCGGCCAGGCCGAACACGGCGCCGTCGGAGGCGCGGCGGGCCTTGCCGATCGCCTTGCCCGTCCTCAGGTCCCACACGTGCAGGCTCCCGTCGCGGCCTCCGGTCACCACGACGGGCTCGCCGTCGAGGGCGGCGAGGGCGAGGGAGAAGACGGGCACGGCGGCGTCGATGGCCTTGCCGAGCGGCTTGCGGGCGGCGAGGTCCCAGCGGCGTACGGTGCCGTCGTCGCCGCCAGACACCGCGATCGTCCTGCCGTCCAGCTCGGTGACCGCGACGGAGCGCACCCAGTTGGTGTGCCCGGTGAGCGTGGCCAGCGGCCTGCGGGTCGCCAGGTCCCACAGGCGGACGGTGCGGTCGTTGGCGCCGGAGACGATCACGGATCTGCCGCCGACCCGGGCGATCGCCACCGTCTGGAGGTCGTCGCGATGGCCGCGCAGCGGGCCGCCGACCGGCGCGCTCCTCCAGTCCCCGGTGACCGAGGTGGGGGTGGCCGCGGGGGACGGCGAAGCGGTGGGCGGTACGGACGACTCGCCGGGTGAGGGGGATCCGCTGGAGGCCGGAGGAGATCCGGCCAGCGCGACGGGGGTGGGGTCCGCGGGCTCATCCCCGGTACCCGCCGTCAGCGGCGGGAGCACGAAGACGCCCGCGGCGACCGCCACGGCGGAGACGGCGACGGCGGCGCCGATCCACCACGGGCGCGATCGTCCGGCCCCGCCCGGCACGGTCTCGTCGGCGGACCCCTTCCGCCCGTCACCGGGAAAGGCCGGTCCCCCCGGCCCTTCGGGGCGCCACTGCTCCGGGGCGGCGTCCGGACCGATCGGTGACCGCCCGGCGTACGACGGCCGCGAGGGCGCGGTGCTCCGTCCGGGCGGCGACGGCGACCGGGACGGCGGCTGGGACGACCGCGGGGATGACGGCTCGGCCGGCGACGGGGAAAGCGGCTGCCGGGATTCGGTACCCCACCCGGGGGACGCCTGGTCCCGTACCGGGTGCCCGGCCTGCGGTGGCGTCGGGGACGGAGACGGGGACGGGGACGGGGACGGCGGCGGGGTGACGCCCGCCGACGGCTGGCGGATCAGCCGGAACAGCAGGTCGGGGGCGACCGGCCGGTCGGCGGGTGACTTGGCCAGGCAGGCGCCCAGCAGCGGCCGCAGCCCTTCGGGCACCCCCGACAGGTCGGGCTCGGCGGTGAGGATGCGGTGGAGCACGGCCGGGATGGTGTCCCGGCCGAACGCGGGGCTGCCTGTGGCGGCGAACACCATCGTCACCGCCCAGCTGAACACGTCCGAGGGTGCGGCGGCGGGCTGGCCGTGGATCTGCTCGGGCGACATGTAGGTCGGGGTCCCGAAGGCGCCGCTGGTCTGGGCGAGCCCGGCGTCGAGCGCCTTGGAGACGCCGAAGTCGATGACGCGCGGGCCGTCGAAGCCGAGGAGCACGTTGGCCGGTTTGAAGTCGCGGTGCGCGATCCCCGCCTGGTGGATGGCGACGAGCGCGGTGGCCGTGCTGATCGCGATGCGCTGCAGGGCGGCGCCGTCGCGCGGCCCCTCGCTCTCGACGGCCTGCTGCAGCGACGGCCCGTCGATGAACTCGCTCACCACGTAGAGGTGGTCGCCGCTCTCCCCCGCGTCGAGCACCCGGGCGGTGCAGAACTCGGCGATCTGCCGGGCGACGGCGATCTCCCGCTCGAAGCGCGCCCTCGCGACCCGGTCGGCGGCGAACCTCGGGTGCAGCACCTTGACCGCGACGCGCTCACCGGCCGGGTCGCGGCCGAGGTAGACCGTGCCCTGCCCGCCCTCACCGAGCCTGGCCTCGATCGTGTACGGGCCAAGGCTCGCGGGGTCGCCGGGCCGCGGCGCCGTGACAGCCATCGTGCTCCTCCCAGGTACGGACCCGCCCGGACCCGCTCCCCGCCGTACGAGGGGCGGGGCAGGCGCCGGACCGTGGGAGGCCGAGTCCCGGGAAAGAGCATGCCATCGCCGACAAAATAGACCAAACGCCCATGGGCCACCCCGGCCCCCGAGCCGACATCAGGGACAACCGGACGGGATGCCCGCGAGCCGGCCCCCGCCAGGCTCGCGGCTTTCCCGGCAGCCGGTACGACACCCGCGAGGAGTGGCACCGGCGTCATCGAAACAACGACAGCGACGAGAAGGACGGATCCAGCCTTTTCCCACCCGCCCCCGTGGATCGGTCAGGACGGGTCTTTCCGAACGTTAGGCAGGGAGGCGGCGGAAAGCATGAGTATCCCCTACTCATCCCACCGGACCCTCGTCCAGCGAACCGCGCGTCCCCGGTGTCAGACGTGCCGTAACCGGCGCGCGGCCTCCGTCAGCTCCGCGAGGTCGCCGGCGGCCGCGAACCCGAGGCGCAGGAACGCCCCGGACGGTTCGGCGGCGAAGTACCGGCGGCCGGCGCCGACGGCGACCTCGTGCCTGCGGGCGGCACCGGCGACCACGGTGTCGTCGGTGCCGGCCGGCAGGCGGACCCACAGGTGCAGCCCGCCCGCGGGAAGCCGGGTGACGGTCCAGTCCGGACGCTCGCTCGCGACGGCGGACGCCAGCTCCGCGCGGCGTTCCCGCAGCGCCAGGGCCAGGGAGCGGACGTGCCGGTCCCACGCGGGCGAACTGACCAGCTCCAGGGCGGCCTCCTGCAACGGGCGGGTGACGAAGAAGTCGTCGACCAGCCGGACCGCTCTCATCCGCTCCATCACCGGCCCGCGGGCCACCAGCGCCCCGATGCGCAGGCTGGGTGCCGCGGGCTTGGTGAGCGAGGTCACGTAGACGACCGTGCCGTCACGGTCGTCGGCCGCGAGCGGGCGCGGCACCTGCCCGCCGTGGCCGAGGTATCGCGCGAAGTCGTCCTCGACGACGAAGGCTCCGGCGGCCCGCGCCACGTCGACGACGTGGCGGCGGCGCTCGGGCGCCAGCACGATGCCGGTCGGGTTGTGGTAGGTCGGCTGGCAGTAGAACAGCCGCGCGCCGGTCATCGCGAACGCCTCGGCCAGCAGGCCGGGCCTGACCCCGTCGTCGTCCAGGGGGACGGGCACCGGGCGCAACCCGGCGGCCCGGGCGGCGGCCAGCGCGCCGGGATAGGTGGGCGACTCCACCAGGATCGGGCTGCCCGGCCCGGCGATCGCCCGGAACGCCATGGACAGGGCGCTCTGCCCCCCGGCGGTGACCAGCACGTCGTCGGGCGTCATCCCGCCACCGGCCATGCCCGCGAACACCGCCCGCAGCGCCGCCAGGCCGTTCGCCGGGGCGCGGTCCCAGGCGTCGGGACGGCGCGCCGCGCGTGCCAGCGCCGCGCTCAGCGGCCGGGTGGCCCGCAGTGACCGGTGCGGGTAGCCGCCGTCCAGCATGATCGTCCCAGCGGGGGGCGGCCCGAGCGCGTCGGTGAGCGGGCCGGTGTCGACGGTGCGGTCGGTGAGCGCGACCGTCTGCCAGACCGTGTCGGCGACCCCGGCACCGGTCCGGCCGCGCGCCGCCACGAAGGTGCCGCTGCCCGGCCGGGTGACCACGGCGCCCTCGGCGGCCAGCACGGAGATCGCGCGCGAGACGGTCCCCGGGCCGACCCGGTAGCGCTGGGTGAGCTCCCGGCTGCTCGGCAGGCGGTCACCGGGTGACAGCCCGGCCAGCAGCGCCCGCAGGCTGGCCGCCAGCATCGCAGAAGTGCTACTGTCATCCATGAGAGATGACAGTAGCACTTCTGCGATTCGTGAAGAATCACTACCGGACCTCGCCGCCCTCAGGGCCGACACCCCCGGCTGCGAGCAGGTCGTCCACTTCAACAACGCCGGCTGCGGGCTGCTCGCCGCGCCGGTGCTGGCCGCGATGCTCGACCACCTGAACCTGGAGGCGCGGATCGGCGGTTACGAGGCGTCGGCCGCCCGGGAGTCCGAGGTCCGCGGGTTCTACACGGAGATCGCCGCCCTGCTCAACTGCGAGCCCGGCAACGTCGCCTTCGCCGGCAGCGCCACGCACGCCTTCGCCACCGCCCTGTCGGCCATCCCGTTCCAGGCCGGCGACGTCATCCTCACCACCCGCAACGACTTCATCTCCAACCAGATCGCCTTCCTGTCGCTGCGCAAGCGGTTCGGCGTGGAGATCGTGCACGCGCCCGACACCGCCGAGGGCGGGGTGGACGTGGCGGCGATGGCCGCCCTGATGCGCGCGCACCGCCCCCGGCTGGTGACCGCCACCCACATCCCCACCAACTCCGGCCTGGTCCAGCCCGTCGCCGAGATCGGCCGGCACTGCCGCGAGCTGGACCTGCTCTACCTGGTCGACGCCTGCCAGTCGGTCGGCCAGTACCCGGTCGACGTGGCCGAGATCGGCTGCGACATGCTCACCGCCACCTGCCGCAAGTTCCTGCGCGGCCCCCGCGGCTCGGGCTTCCTCTACGTGTCCGACCGGGTGCTGCGCGACGGGTACGAACCGCTGTTCATCGACATGCACGGCGCCCGCTGGATCGAGCCCGGCCGCTACCAGCCCGTCGAGTCCGCGGCCCGGTTCGAGGAGTGGGAGTTCCCCTACGCCGCCGTGCTCGGCTGCGCCGCCGCGGCGCGCTACGCCCGCCAGGTCGGCCTCGACGCCATCGCGAGCCGTTCCCCCGCGCTCGCCGCCCGGCTGCGCGACGGGCTCGACGCCCTTCCCGGGGTACGGACGCTCGACCGCGGCCCGCGGCTGGGCGCCATCGTCACCTTCGCCGTCGAGGACCGGCAGCCGCGGCCGTTCAAGGCGGCGATGGACGCGCGGCGGATCAACTCGGCGCTCAGCTTCCGCGAGTTCGCGCAGTTCGACTTCGGCGACAAGGACGTCGACTGGTGCCTGCGGCTGTCACCGCATTACTACAACACCGAGGAGGAGGTGGACCAGGTCGTCGCCGCGGTCGCGGACCTGAGCGGCACCGGCGGACGCGGCCACCGCCCTCCGGGTGGCCACCGCTCTCCGGGTGGCCACCGCTCTCCGGGTGATCGACGACGAGAACGGTGACGGCCATCCACTCGCCGGACATGAGTCGCCTGTCGTACGACGGTTACCGGGCGGACGACGGCTCGGGGGGCCGCGTCGCGCTCCACGCACGGGTGGGTGCGGGGCGGCGGGCCGGCGATCGGCGAGTCCCCGCGATGTGGATGCCCCGTCCTTCAGGCGGGGGAGAATGTCACGCGGTCCTCGTAGTCGTCGCGGGCCCTGAGCATCTCGGGCAGGTGCGCCTGGCTCCAGTGGCAGCAGGCGTTCATCGGTTCGAGGAGCGTGTGCCCGAGCGAGGTCAGCGCGTACTCGACCCTGGGCGGGATCTCGGGATAGGCCGAGCGGGAGACCAGCCCGTCGCGCTCCATCGCCCGCAGGGTCTCGGTGAGCACCTTCGGGGTGATGCCGCGCAGCGGCACCCGCAACTCGGAGAAGCGCCGGGGGCCGTCCTGCAGACACCTGATGATCTTCGGGGTCCACTTCCCGCCGATCTGGAACGGCGGGGTGCCGGGTGCGCACCCGGTGAACATGTCGGGATCGAGCGGCTCAATCACCCTCCCAGCGTACGCGCGGCCATCGCGTCGCACACGGGTCACTATCGTTGCGGGAACCGAGGGGGCACGGGCTACCGTCCGCGTCAGAGGCCGGTGATCACGCCGGTCCCGTCGATCGGAGCCCCGGAATGAGCAGGATCGTTGTCTTCGGAGCGGGAGGCCGTGCGGGCCGCCGGACGGTGGCGGAGGCCGCCGCCCGCGGCCATCGGGTCACCGCGGTCGTCCGCGAACCGGCCCGGCACCCGGACCTGGCCGGTGACGGTGTGACCGTGGTCCCCGGCGACGTCACCGGCGCGGACAGCGTCGCGGCGGTCGCCGCCGGGCACGACGCGGCCGTCAACGCCGCCGGCCGGCTCGACATGTCCGCGACGGAGTTCTACCTGGCCTCCACCGCCGCCCTGCTGGACGGTCTGGCGCGGGCCGGCGTCGGCAGGCTGGTGGCGATCGGCATCGGCACCACCCTGGAGACCGCGCCCGGGGTGCCGCTCTACAGCACGCCCGACTTCCCGGCGGAGGCGCGCGAATTCTCCCTGGGGCACGCGGCGGAGCTGGACGCCCTGCGCGCGGCGGACACCGCGATCGACTGGGTGGTGCTCGCCCCGCCGGTGGTCTTCCTCGACGAGAAGGCCGAGCGCACCGGCCGGTACCGGACCGGCGACACCCGGCTACTGGCCGCCGACGAGAGCGCGCCGCCCTTCTCCTACGCCGACCTCGCGGTCGCGGTCGTCGACGAGGCCGAGACCCCGAAGCACCACCGGGCACTGGTCGCCGTGTCGTACTGAACCGGCGGTCACGGGAACCGGCCGCCCTGAGCCGGTGGTTTCCCGGGGCCCTCGTGGGTCACGGTCGGCTTGACCGTGACCCCGGTGACCCCGGTGACCCCGGTGACCCCGGTGACCCCGGTGACCCCGGTGACCCCGGTGACCCCGTCGGCGGGGTCGATTTCAGGATCTTCCGTAGGCGATGAGCATGACGGCCGCGAGGACGCTGGAGACGGCCACCGCGAGCATCACGACGGGATATCCTGCGCTCTGGCCGAGGAAGGCCGCGCCCAGGGGGCCGAGTGCCTTGGCGAGCATGATCGGAAGGGCCTGGGCCCCGGCGACGGTCGCGTAGGCCGCGGCCCCGTACCGCTCCGCGACCAGTACGGGGCGCGCGAGGGTGCCCACCCCGAAGCCGATCCCGAAGGCGATCACACAGGTGACGGCACCGGCCGCGCTCCCGCCGAGCAGCGGCAGGGACGCCGCGGCGACGGCCTGCAGCAGGAAGACGGCGGCGGTGACCGAGGCGGCGGGGAAGCGCCGGTGCAGACCGGTGGTGACGAGCCTGCCGGTGACCGACAGGACACCGAGCAGCCCGGTGACGAGGGCGGCGAACGCGGGGGGATGGCCCAGCTCGGTGAGGTAGGCGAGCAGGTGGACGGCGACGATCGCGACGGCCGCGGTGTGCGCGACGAACGCGACGGCCAGCAACCAGAAGGCCCGCCCGCGCATCGCCCGGCGCAGCCCGGCCCCGCCCGGCCGCTCCTCCCCCTCCGCCTGGCCGGGACCTACGGCGCCAGGAGGTCTGCGTACGAAGAAGGCGTGCAGCGGGATGGTGGTCGCGGCGTGGATGACGGCGAGCACGACCAGGGCCGTACGCCAGCCGTGACGGTCGACCAGCAGCCCGGTGAGGGGCAGGAAGACGCTGGAGGCGAATCCGGCCACCAGGGTGACGGCCAGCAGGGCGGTGGAGCGGCGGCCGGGATCGAACCAGGCGACGACGATCGCCAGCGCCGGTTCGTAGAGCGTCATGGCCGAGGCCAGGCCGATGACGGCGAGGACCGCGTACAGGCCGGGCAGGTCGTCGACCCGCGACCAGGCGAACGTCGCCAGCGTGCCCGCGACCGAGCCCAGCGTCATGAGGCCGCGCCCGCCGTGGCGGTCCAGCCGGCGGCCGACCAGCGGGGCGGCCAGCCCGGTGATCAGTACGGCGAGGGTGAAGGCACCGGTGACCTGGCCGGCGGAGGCGTCCAGGTCACGCCGCATGGGGTCGAGGAAAACGGCGAACGCGTAGTAAAGAATGCCGTAGCCGACGGTCTGCGTTATGGCCAGGGCGATGACGAGACGCCATCCCGGGGAGATCCGAGGCCGTTCACGCTGTTGTTCGGCGGTCACACGTGGTGCTCACCTCCAAGCCGTCGCGTCCCGGCCGGTCCGTGCGAATTCACACTCGTGCCGGCACGATCACGCCTGTTCACGCCTCGTTCATCGGCGAATCCGGGACCGCGGGCCGATTCGCGGCGGTGCCCGTGAAACCCCTGCCGGTAGGGCTTGCCGAACGATCGCCGACACTCGCCACCCGCCCCGCGGGGAGAACGAAACCCCTGCCCGGCGCGAAATCAATGACGAATGTATTGTTCGCCGGGAAATTGCCGGAGTCAACGAACCGTCAAATGAATGTGGCGGACATCACATCACGACTTTTCGGCCCAAAAATGCCGGTAATCATAATTGTTTGCCTTTCTCGCAGATCCTGGTCGCGGCGAACGCCGTGGTCCGGGTCCGGTGCGCCTCTCGTCACTCGCGGGCCCCGATCGTCCGGCCCCTCGAAAGCGCGATCCCGCTCTCAGTGCACCACCGCGTTGGCGTCCCGGCTCACCACGGCGAGCACCCCGTCGATCTCGGAGAGCGCCGTGGTGAGCTCCGTTACCGAGCCGGCGCCGTGCACGGTGAGCCAGAGCGAGACGGTCGCCGGGCTCTGTCCCTCGGCGTGCTGGCCGACGGACAGCTCGTCCACGCCGAATCCCCGGCGCGTGCATTCGGCCAGTGCCAGCCGCAGCACGCCCCGCCCGTCGAGATAGGTCAGATTGAGCCGTGAGGGCGCGTACTTGGACCGGGGGAGCCGGTCGGCCAGCGGCGTGAGGACGAACACCGTCGCGAAGTATCCCGCGGTCACGACGATCGCGAGCAGCCACAGCCCGGCCCCCGCCGCCATGCCCACCCCGGCGGTGAGCCAGACCGCCGCGGCGGTGGTGAGGCCGCGGACCGCGTCACCGCGGACGAATATCAGGCCCGCCCCGATGAAGCCGATGCCGGACACGATCTGGGCGGCCACCCGGGACGGATCGAGCGTGACGTGCTCCCCCAGGACATCGGCGAAGCCGTATTTCGACACCAGCATGATCAGGGCGGCGGCGAAGCCGACCAGGGTGTGGGTGCGCAGTCCCGCGCTCTTGAGGCGGACCTCCCGCTCAAGGCCGATCACGGCCGAGAGCGCGAAGGCGAGGAACAGCGCCCCCACCTGGGCCCAGCCCTGCCCGGCGAGTTCACCGAGCGGCGCCATCGCCATCACCCCCGACCCCGGTCCCGCTCCAGGTTCCGGTTTCGGTCCGGGTGAAGACGTACGCGTGCCCGGCTACGCCGCCTCGGCGGCCAGCCCGGCCTGCCGCAGGGCGGGGAACCGCCGCTGTTCCGACAGGTAGTGGCCGAGTCCGACGACGAGCGCGACGGGCCATTCGAGGACTCCCAACGCTCCCAGCGCGCCCAGCACCCCGTAGAAGACCAGCCGATCCGGCGGCGGCAGGGTCAACGTGCCGATCACCGGCACGGTGATGTGCGGCGGCAGCTGTTCGCCGTTCGCCAGGACACGCGTCCTGCCGTTCGAAGCGGTGGTGGTTGTCCTGGCCATGGCAGCCTCCGTGAATCACGACACACCCCGCCAATCCCCGGCCCCGTACGACCTGTAACACCGTTTGACCAGGACTTTGCCCCTCCGGCCGTCCCCGGGCAACCGGGGCACCGGGAGACGGGCACGGCCCGTCCCGCCGGGGAGGCGGGACGGGCCGTCCGGGGGTTCAGGCCGCTACGGGGTGGCCTTGTCGGGGCGCTCGGAGATGCGGATGCTGTTGAGCACGGTGTCGCCGGTCCGCTTGGCGAACCGCACGTTGAGCTGGCCGTCGGTGACCTTCACCGTGTACTGCCGGGTGGTGGCGACGTACGCGCCGGTCTCCAGGGCGAGGTCCAGCGCGGGGATCGCCAGCTGGCCCTCGACGATGACGTCGAAGACGCGCTGGCCCTCACGCTTGCCCCGGGTCTCGGCGAAGCCCAGCTCGACGGCGTACGTGCCGTTGGGCACCTGGTCGAACCGGTACTCCAGCATCCCCTCGCGGACGCTCTTGAACAGCGCCTGCTCGGTGGTGCCGGTGATCGTCCTGCTCGTCGTGTTCGTCTTGGTGCTGGTGCCGATGTAACCGTGACCGCCGGTGCCGTGCTTGCGGTCCGCGGTCCAGCGGTCGCCCGCGGTGTCGACGACGTCCCTGGTGCCGCCCACCTCGACGGCGACCTGGTGCTTGGGCACCACGACGGTCACGGCGATCTCGATCTGCGGGTTGCGGCCGCTCGCCGAGCGGACCAGCAGCTTGCCGGTGCGTACGGTGCCCGGCGGGACGCCCGCGCTGGAGGCGGTCACCCTCAGCGTCACCGACGCGCCCTTGGCGAGCTGGCCGGTGGCGGGGGCCACGCTCAGCCAGCCCTGGGCGGGGTCGGTCAGCACGGTGTAGGCCGTGGCGACCCCCAGGTTGGACAGTTCGACCGTGCCCGTCCTGGTGGTCTCCGCCGGTTGCACCAGGGTCACCTCGGCGACAGAGGCCGTCACCCGGCCGGTGGCCAGCGCGGTGTCGGCCCGGGTCACGCCTCCGGCCGTGATGGTGACCTCCTGGGTGAAGGTCCCGTAGTTCTCCTTGGAGACCTCTACCTGGTAGTCGCCCAGCAGGATCTGCCCGAGGAACCTGCCGTCCGCCCCGGTGGTGAAGGTCGCCACGTCGCCGACCTTCACCGTCGCGCCCGCCAGCGGCTCGCCGTCGTTGGCGTCGGTGACGACGCCGGTCAGCAGCCCGTGCCGGCTCGCGGTGAAGGTCAGGCTCTGGCCGTCGCCGATCGCGGCGCTGTTGAAGGAGTACTGCAGCGCGTCGGTGCCGTCGGCGTTCTCGATGCCCACCGTGGCGCCGATCCCGGCGTCGCGCTCGCTGTCGACGCTGTCGTAGCGGTATCCGACCGACCCGTTCTCGCCGAGCAGCGCCGAGAACGTGACGCGCTGGGTGGCGTCGGCGTAGAAGCGGGCGTTGCGCCACTCGACGACGAAGGTCCGGTTCGGCGCGGTGCCGACGGTGGCGGTGTAGATCCCGGACTGGTCGTCCAGCACGAGGTCGTCCCAGAAGGGGTAGACCGCCGCGTTGGGCGCCGCGGAGGCCGGCAGGGCCACGTTGCCCGCCAGGGCGGCGCTGTCCTTGAAGGCGAGGAACCCGTTGGTGCTCACCCAGGCGCCGGTGTAGCCGGTGCCGTAGAACGGGAAGGTGAACGGCAGCGCGATCTGCTGGACCGCGTCGTCGCCGGTGAGCGTGCTCTTGGCGGTGCCCGCGACGTACGCCTCGGCGGCGCTGTCACAGGTGTAGCCGAAGGAGTCGGTACGGCGCGGCAGGTCGACGTCCTTGGTCAGGTCGCCGCTCACCGTGATCGGCACGGTGAGCTCTCCCGCGCACCGGGAGCCGGGGGTGACCCTCAGCTGGTAGTCGCCGGTCGGCAGCGTGAGCCGATACCGGCCCGCCGCGTCGGCGACCGCGCTGACCGGGGTGCCCGCCACGGTCAGCGTGGCGCCCGGCTCGGGGGCTCCGGCGGCGGTGACCGTGCCGGAGACCGTGCCCGACGACAGCCGCGTCAGCGACAGGTCCTCGGTGGCCGTCTGGTCGGACACGACGGTGACGGCCGCGGCGGCGTCGGCGTACCCGAACTTCTTCACGGTGAGCTGGTAGTCGCCCGCGAGCAGGCGGGGCAGCTCGTACGTCCCGTCCTGGGCGGTGGTGGTCGTGCGGTTCAGCGGCCCGGTGACGGTGACGGTCGCCGCGGCGAGCGGCGCGCCTCCGGAGGTGACGGTTCCGGCCAGCCCGCCGAGCGCGGCGGAGGGGGTGGCCTGGACGGCCGCGAACGTGTCGAGCCTGCCCTCGCCCCAGATGTTGTTGTCGGCGGCGGTGCCGCCGCAGCGCGTGTCGTTGACGTCGATCGCGGTCTGGTCGAGCAGGTCCCGCGTGGTGGCGATGTCGCCCAGCAGGGCGGGGGAGGCCGACCACATCAGCGCGACGGTGGCCGCCAGGTGCGGCGCGGCCATCGACGTGCCGGAGTTGGACCCGTAGCCGCCGTTGGTCACGGACGAGCGCACGTCGACGCCGGGGGCCGCGAGGTTGGGCTTGATCTCGCCGTTCTCTCCGGTGCCCCGGGTGGAGAAGGTCGCGATCGTGTTGTTGACGTCGAACGCGCCCGCGCTGTAGCTGGCGACGTACTGGCCGGGCGAGCCGCTGGAGTTGCAGCCCGCGTTCGTGACGTTGCCGTTGGAGAAGACGGGGAAGATGCCCGCCGCGACCCACGCGTCGACGGTCTCCTTGTACCAGGGGTTGAAGCCGCCGCCGCCCCAGGAGTTGTTGACGACGTGCGGCGCCAGGTCGGGACGCGGGTTGTCGCCGTCCAGGTCGGTGGGCGCGAGCACCCACTGGCCGGCGGCGAGCAGCGAGGCGTCAGAGCAGGTGCTGGACTCGCAGCCCTTGACGGCGATCCACTTCGCGCCGGGGGCGACGCCGATCGTGTTGGCGCCGCCGTCGTCGCCCACCATCGTGCCCATGGTGTGGGTGCCGTGGCCGTTGTTGTCGCACGGCGCGGTGCCCGAGCAGATGCCGGCCGGGTCGAACCAGTTGTAGTCGTGGTCGACGGTGCCGTCGGCGCTCTTGCCCCGGTACTTGGCGGCGAGCGCGGGGTGGTCGAACTGCACGCCGGTGTCGATGTTGGCCACGACGATGCCCTCGCCTCGGACGCCGAGTTCGTTCCAGACCCGGGGGGCGTTGACACGGTTGATGTTCCACTCGATCGCGTCGACCTTCGCCACGTCCTTGCCGGGCAGCGGCTCGGGCACCTTGGTGACCCGGCTCGGCTCGATCCGCTCCACCTCGGGCCGCTTGGCGATCTCCTCGGCCAGCTTGGCGTCGCCGGTCACCTGGATGGCGTTCGCGATCCAGAAGGGGGTGAAGTCGACGCTCTCGGCGGCGAGGAACCTGCGCAGGCCCGCCTGCGAGGAGGCGGCGAGCTCGGTCTTGGCCCGGAAGACCTGCGCGGCCTTCTCGGTCTTGGTCTTCGCCCTGCGAGCCGCGCCGAGGTCGGCGTCGCTGTTCAGGCGTACCCAGAAAGTGGCCTTGTCGTCGGTGGCCAGATCCGCGAGGACGGTTTTGTCGATCTTGTCAGGGGCGGGTGCGGCCTGGGCCACTCCCTGGGGGAGCACGAGCATCAGGGCGGTGGCGATCCCGATCAGGACCGATCGCCGGTGTCGAGGGGTGTTTGACACACGATCTCCTTCACTCCGGGCGGGAGTCTCCCGCCGGGCAGAGCGCCGTGGGGTGCACACGATCTTTACAACCCACGTGGAGAATCCTGAATAGATCATGTGTAATTTTCAAGCTTTCGGGTTACTAAAACGCCATATGTCATCAGAATTAACACGAATGGATCGGCCCAAATAGTGAGCCGCGTCCGCCGCCCTCACACCGGGGCCGCCCTCACACCGGGCCGGTACGGCATGTGGGCTTCACGCGATCAACGAGACGCGGGAGGATTGGCGGCGTGAACCGCACCGCTGTACGTCTCGGAGTACTCCTGCTGGCCGCCGTCGCGGTCGCGGCGGTGCTGCTCGCCCTGCTGCCCCCGTCCTCCACCGGCACGTACGGCGAGGAGGACGTCCGGGCCTCCGCCGTCGCGGTGCGGAAGCTGGGCGAGCGCGACCACGAGCTCACCGTCACCTCCGCCGCGCTCGGCCGCGAGGGCAGGGTCAGGGTCCTGCTGCCCGACGGATGGACGCCGGGCTCGGGTCCGTGGCCGGTGCTGTACCTGCTGAACGGCTGCTGCCAGTCCGACTACGACACCTGGGTGACCAAGGGAGGCGCCGCGGAGCTCACCTCGGGCTACCCCGCGCTCGTGGTCATCCCCGAGAGCGGCCCCGTCGGTTTCTACTCCGACTGGCGCGAGGGTCCCGGCTGGGAGACCTTCCACCTCACCGAGGTGCGGGCCGTCCTGGAGCGCGACTACGGCGCCGGGGACCGGCGGGCGGTGGCGGGGCTGTCCATGGGCGGGTTCGGGGCGATGTCGTACGCGGCCCGCCACCCCGGCATGTTCCAGGCGGCGGCCTCCTTCTCCGGGGTGCTGCACACCCGCGACGGCAACGGCGGCGTCGACTGGCTGCTCGGGCAGTACGGCGAGAGGTCCGTGAAGCTCTGGGGCCCTCCGCAGGACCCGGAGTGGGCCGCCCACAACCCGGCCGACCTCACCGGCGCGCTGCGCGGGACGCGCCTCTTCGTCTCCAGCGGCGACGGCTCCCCCGGCCCGCTGGACGACGCCTCCGAGGCCCGGGACGAGGGCGAGGCCTCCCTGCTCCTGCAGTCCGTGACCTTCGCCGAGCGGGCCAGGGCGAACGGCGCCGACGTGGCCGTCGACTTCTACGGCCCCGGCACCCACTCCTGGCCCTACTGGCGCCGCGGCCTCGAACGCTCGCTCCCCATGCTCATGGGCTCCATCGGCGCGTCCGTCTGAGGCCCGGCGACGGCCGGAGCCGCTAACTCCCGAACCGGCGCGTACCAGAACTGAAGCTCCCAAGCCGACGCATACCCGAACCGAAGCGCCCAAGTCGGTGCTCCCGGTCGCGCGGAAAGTTAAGACGGGCGACTCTGGACGTTCAACTCAGACACCCCTTTCCGGTCACCCTCGTGGCTAGGTTCCAATGACACCCCAGCTCAGGGGCGTTCGCCGTATGTCTGAGGAGCCACCTTGCGAGTCCTGGCCGTTGTCCCCGCCCGTGGAGGTTCGGTGGGGGTTCCCCTGAAGAACCTGGCCGCGGTGGGCGGCAGTCCCCTGGTCGCCCGTGCGGTACGGGCCTGCGTGCGCGCCGAGCTGGTCGACGAGGTCGTGGTCAGCACCGACCACGAGGGCATCGCCGAGGTGGCCCGCGCCGCGGGCGCGACCGTGATCGACCGGCCGGGAGAGCTGAGCGGCGCGACCGCCTCCAGCGAGTCCGCCGTGCTGCACGCGCTCGACCACCTGTCCGAGGTCCCCGACGTGGTCATCCTGGTGCAGTGCACCAGCGCGTTCATCGACCCCGCCGACCTGGACAGCGCGATCTCCAAGGTCCTGGACGGCAGCGCCGACGTGGTGTTCTCCGGGCTGGAGACGCACGAGTTCCTGTGGAGCGCGAACGGCGCGGGCGTCAACCACGACCCGTCCCACCGCCCCCGCCGCCAGGACCGCGAGCCGAACTTCCGCGAGACCGGCGCGTTCTACGTGATGCGCACCGAGGGCCTGCGCGAGCACGGCCACCGCTTCTTCGGCGCCGTCGCCGTGCAGCAGGTGCCCTCGCGCCACGCCATCGAGGTCGACACCCCCGAGGACCTGGAGATCGTACGGGCGCTCGCGCCCTTCGTCGACGAGCCCGAGCCGATCGACGTGGACGCGGTGATCACCGACTTCGACGGCGTGCACACCGACGACCGCGCCTACGTCGACCAGGACGGCCGCGAGATGGTCGCGGTCAGCCGCTCCGACGGCATGGGCATCTCGCTGCTGCGCCGCTCCGGCGTCAAGCTGATGATCATGTCCACCGAGCACAACCCGGTGGTCGCGGCCCGCGCCCGCAAGCTCGGCGTGCCCGTCCTGCAGGGCCTGACCGACAAGCGGACCGTGCTGCGCGACTGGCTCGCCATCGAGGGGATCGACCCGGCCCGCGTCGCGTACGTCGGCAACGACGTCAACGACCTGGGCCCGATGAGCGACGTCGGCTGGCCCGTCACGGTCCCCGACGCCCACCCCAAGGTCCGCGCCGCCGCCAGGACCGTGCTGACCAGGGCCGGAGGGGCCGGGGCCGTACGGGAACTGTGCGACCGGGTCCTCGCGGCCCGCCCGCTGGAGGAGGTCGCCGCCGCTCCCGCGCCCCGCGCCGAACTGCGGCTCACCCCGGTCGCCAAGCCGGTCCAGATCGGCGAGTCGCTGGTCGGCTCCGGCCAGCCGGTCTACATGATCGCCGAGATCGGCATCAACCACAACGGCGACCTGGACATCGCGCGCAAGCTGATCGACGTGGCCGCCGAGGCGGGCTGCCAGGCGGTCAAGTTCCAGAAGCGCACGCCGGAGATCTGCGTGCCGCTGGAGCAGCGCGGCCAGATCCGGCAGACGCCGTGGGGCGAGATGACCTACATGGAGTACAAGATCAGGACCGAGTTCGGCCTGAAGGAGTACACCGAGATCGCCAAGCACTGCCAGGAGCGCGGCCTGGACTGGTTCGCCTCCCCGTGGGACGTGCCGTCGGTGGAGTTCCTGGAGTCGATGGACGTGGTCACCCACAAGATCGCCTCGGCCAGCGTGACCGACCTGGAGCTGCTGCGCGCGCTCGCCGCCACCGGCAAGCCGCTCATCCTGTCCACCGGCATGTCCACGCTGGAGGAGATCGACCAGGCGGTGGAGATCCTCGGCACCTCCAGGCTGGTGATGATGCACGCCACCTCCACCTACCCGCTTCCTCCCGAGGAGGCCAACCTCCGCGCGATCGTCACCCTCCAGGAGCGGTACGGCGTGCCGGTCGGCTACTCCGGCCACGAGCGCGGCCTGCAGATCTCGCTCGCGGCGGTGACCCTGGGCGCGGTGACCGTGGAGCGGCACATCACGCTCGACCGCACCATGTGGGGCTCCGACCACGCGGCCTCGCTGGAGCCGGCCGGGCTGGAGCACCTGGTCCGCGACATCCGGATCATCGAGACCGCCCTGGGCGACGGCGTCAAGCGGGTCTTCCCCGGCGAGGAGGCGCCCAAGTCGCGCCTGCGCCGCGTCACCGTGTGAACCTCCCGTCGAGGCCGCCGCACCGCACGAACATCTGAATCGGGAAGCCGCGTCGTACGAACATCCGAATCGGGAATGGGAAGAACAACTTGATCAAGCTGTCCGTCGTCGTCCCGGTGCGGGACGCGGAGGCCTACATCGGTGACGCGCTGACCTCGCTGGTCAGGAACGCGCGCCGGGACTTCGAGTTCATCGTGGTGGACGACGGATCCGCGGACGCGACCGGGCAGATCGTCGAGGACTTCCGCGACGACCTGCCCGGTCTGGTCGTGCTGCACAACGACGCGCCGGTCGGGCTGGCCGACGCGCGCAACCTCGGGGTCTCGCTCGCCTCCGGCCGCTACCTGACGTTCATGGACGGCGACGACTGGCTCGCGCCCGGCTACCTGGGAGACCTGGTCGGGGCGATCGAGCGGCTCGGCTGCGACTTCGTCCGGGTCGACCACGTCCAGGCCGAGGGCAGGAAGCGGGTGATCCACCGGGCGCCGCTCGCCACCCGGGAGACGGTGCTGAAGCCGCGCGACCACATCCTGCCCGCCCGCTCGAAGACCATGGTCGACTACCCGTACGCCTGGGCGGGGATCTACCGCCGCGACCTCGGCGAGCTGCTCACCTTCCCCGGCCACCTGCACACCGCCGAGGACAGGCCGTGGATCTGGCGGCTGCACCGCGCCGCGGGTTCGTTCGCGGTGGTGTCGCTGGCCGGGCTGTTCTACCGGCGGATGGTGTCGGGCTCGCTGACCCAGATCGGCGACGCCAGGCAGCTGCACTTCTTCGACGCCTTCGACCTGGTCTTCGAGGGGCTGGAGGAGGAGTTCGCCCCCAAGGCGGTGCGGATGTTCCGCGCGCTCCTCGCCCACCACCTGGAGATGGGCGAACGGTTCTCCCCCGAGCTGCGCGCCCGCTTCGAGGAGCGCGGCGCCGCGACCCTGAGGCGGTTCCCCTCGGACCTGCTCGCCGAGACCCGCCTGGACCCGGAACGTGACCAGATCCTGCAGAGACTCCTGGAGGGCCGATGACGCAGCTGTTCTACGCCTCGACCCTGTTCGGCGCGATGACGCTGGCGGCGGCGATCGACGACGGCCGCTTCGGCCCCCGCGAGGGGCGCCGGATCCTGCTGGTCTCCAACAACGCGGCCATCCCGGAGATCACCCCGTCCCTGGACGAGACCCCCGGTTTCGCCGCGCTGCGCCCGCGCTTCGACGAGATCCACTCGTGGAACGAGATCGTGGCCCCGCTGCACCCCTCCGACTGGAAGGCCCGCGTCATCGAGGTGCCGATGCTGAGCCGCCTGGTCGGCTCGTATCTGTCCCTGGGCGACGGGCCCGCCGAGCTGATCCTGGAGTCCATCGCGGTCCCCCCGGCCAGGACCCTGGGAGGGCTGGTCAAGGACTGCCCGATCTCGGTCTACTCCGACGGCCTGATGAGCTACGGCCCGACCCGCGACCCGCTCCCGCTGGAGATCTCCGGCCGGATCACCCGCCTGCTCCACCTCGACCTGGTCCCCGGCCTGACGCCGCTGCTGCTGTCGGAGTACGGGGTCCCCGCCGAGACCGTCCCCGGCGGGGCCTTCCTCGACGTGATCGGGCAGGTCGGCGGGGAGGCCGGCGGCGCGCCCTCGGGCCGGGCGATGATCCTCGGGCAGTACCTGTCGGCCCTCGACCTCGTCACCCCCGAGGAGGAGGCGCGGCTGCACGCCGACATGCTGCGCGGCCTCGCCGCCCGGGGGTTCCGCGGCGTGCTGTTCAAGCCCCACCCGGCCGCGGGCCGCGAGCACGCCCGGCGGCTGCGTGAGACGGCCGCCGAACTGGGTGTCGAGCTGGACGTGGTGGCGGAGACCGTACCCGCCGAGTCGTGTTTCGCCGGGCTGCGGCCCGAGCTCGTGGTCGGCTGCTTCTCCACCGCCCTGATCACCGCGAGCCGCTACTTCGGGCTCCCGGTGGCGACGGTGGGCGGCGAGCTGGTCCTGGAGCGGCTCACCCCGTACGAGAACAGCAACCGGATCCCGGCCACCGTCACCGACGCCCTGCTGCCACGCCTCTCGGCGGACGGCTCGCTGGAGGAACCCCCGCCGGTGGACCTTCCCGCCCTGGTGGGCGCGGTCGGCTACTGCATGCAGGCCGAGGTGTATCCGGGACTGCGCGAGAGCGCCGCCGCCTATCTGGAGGAGCACGGCCCCGCCCGCTACTTCAAGCGCCAGCGCCTCGGCGCCCTCGACCTGATCACCCCCCAGGCCGCGGCGTCCCAGGAGCGGAGCACCCTGGGCAGGCTCCGCCGCCGCCTGTCGAAGGCGTTCCCCTAGAACCGGCCCGCCCCGGCGCCGGCCGCCCCCTGACCTTGACCCCGGCTTCGGCTTCGGCTTCGGCTTCGGCTTCGGCTTCGGCTTCGGCTTCGGCTTCGGCTTCGGCTTCGGGGAGGATCGTCGTCCCCCCCGGAGCCGGGCGCCACTCCTAGCCGAGTGCCTTGAGATAGCGGCGCATCCGGCGCTTGGCGCGGTAGCCGACGCGCAGCACGTTCGGCGGGACCTCCACGCGCATGCGGGCGCGGCGGCGGGCGGCGGCGAACTCGGGGCCTTCGAGCAGGGAACTCGCCGGGACGAGACGCCCGGAGCGGGCCTGCCCGACCAGGGAGACCATCCGTGACACCCAGTCGCTCTCGCCACCGGGGTGGAAGTAGTTGACCTTGCACCAGGCGTCGTCCGGGTCCAGGAAACGCCCGGCGGAGAGGTCGTCGAGGGTGCCGAGCAGGCCGCTGTCCTCGAAGACCAGGTTGATCATCTCGGCGCCCACCCCGAAGTCCGACAGCACCAGGAGCGGCACCCGCTGGGCGATCGCCTCCAGCGCGGCGGTCGAGCTGACGGTGACGAACCCCGCCGCGTGGGCCAGGTGATCGTGCATGGGTCCCACCGCGAAGCGCACGGCCTCGGCGCGCACCCGGCCCTCCCCCGCGAGCGAGTCCCACAGGCGCTGGTAGTGGTGGCGCTCGTTGTGGGTCTGGCGCTCGGTGTCCAGGGCGCGGAGCTTGACAACGACGTCAAGGTCCGGCCGCCTCCTGGCCAGCTCGGCCAGGGCGAGCAGGACCTGCTCGCGCTCCTCCCTGCGCCTGGGCACCTTGGCCTGGGTGGCGAACACCACCCGGTCGCGCGGCCCGGTGGCGGCGATCTCCGCGCCGTCGCGCAGGAACGGCAGCCTGGCCAGCCCGACCTGGCCCCCTCCGCCCAGCCTGCGGCCGATCTCGGAGAACTCCTCGACCTCCCGGCCGCTGTGCAGCACGAACAGGTCGCACCCGCTGCGGAACAACCACGCCTTCTCGGTGGCGGGTACGGAGATGCCCGGCAGTCCCGAGACGAACACCGGCCTGGGCCGCAACCCGGCCAGCACCTCGCCGGCCAGCACGTCCACCACGGGTCCCGTACAGGCGACGAGCACCACGTCGGGCCGCAGGCGCTCCGCGGCCCGGCGCAGCGCGCGGGCCGACAGCACGGGCGGGTCGGCCGCCGAGCCGGCGACGGCGGCGTGGATCTGCGCCGGCGACGGGGTGATGGGGGTACGGATGACCGCCAGCTCTGTCTCGCAGCCCGAGGGCAGGTCCCTCAGCAGGCAGGCCGCCCACTTCAGGTAGGAGTCGGAGTCGGCCACGGCCAGGACCTTCAAAGAGAACCTCCGGCGGGGAATCCCCGGTTTCGCGCGGTTTTCATGCGGTTTCGTAAATGGAGAGGCGGCCCGGCGGGCCCGCCGGGCGTCGGCCACGGGGTCATGACCCGGTGACTCCCGTGTCGTGATGGGCGAACCGCGACAGGTGGGAGCGGAGTGAGGGAACAGCCTCGGCCGTCCACCACTCGTCGGGGACGTCCACCGTCTCCACGGCGACACCCCTGGCCGAGAGCAGGACTCGCAGGGAGGTGACCGCGGTGGACGGCAGGCTGAGCACCCGCTGCTCGGCGGCGAGCCCGCGCAGGGTCATCTCGGCGGGGGTCCCGCCGTCGTAGACGGTGATCCCCGGCTGCTCCCCGACCCGGACGAGATCGTCGGGATCCTCGCGGCGGTGCGGGAAGTAGGCCACCGGACCGGCCGAACCGAGCCCGGCGAGCCAGGTGAAGTAGCGGTCGCGGTGGATCAGGCCGTTGCGGACCAGCGAGGTGCCGAGGACGACGGTGCGCTCCTCGGGGCGGGGCGCGCGCAGCGGCTGGGACCGCAGCCAGGCGAAGTCGTGGGTGACCAGCTCGGCTCCCCCGGCGCGTACGGCCTTCGCCAGGTCGGGGGGCACGGGCAGCGCGGTGAAGATCGACAGCCGTCCCGAGCGGGCGGCGGCGCGCAGCCTGAGCCCGGCCGCCGCGCCGAGGGCGGTCCTGAGCCTTCCGACCTTCGCCCTCGCCCGCAGCAAGGGTGTTCCCAGCCTGCCGGTGAGCAGTTCCAGGAGCCTGATGGTGGCGAGCCCGTCGTCGACGATCACGATCCGGCCGGGGAGCGCGGTGAGCCAGCGGAACTGGACCTTGCCGGAGAAGGCGTCGCCCACCACCCAGGTCTCCCCCCGGCGCGGCCGGGGCATGTCCGGCCTGGCCGCGGTGAGCTCCAGCCCGCTCGGCAGGGTGAGACGGCCCAGCTCGCGGCCCGTCACGGCCAGCGGGCGGAGTTTCGCCCTGGGCACGAGATGGCTGCGGGCGCCGAGCAGCCCGGCGTGGTGGGCCTCCACCGCGCAGAGCATCTGCAGCGGTGACTCCACCCAGGCAACGGCCGAACCCTGATCCCGCGCGTGGTCTCGGCCGTCCTCCACGCCGGGCGATGACCCGTTCACGACTGCCACAACCTAACCCGGTGTCCTTAAGCGCCCGGGAACTGCGGGTGAACAGCCGACCACGCGCGCTTGATGATGATCGTCCGGTCTTTACCCGCGTGCGCGACGAGGCCTGGGGGAAAGCGCGTTCCTTTGCCCGACACCTTTACCTTCGCGGGGCCGCGGAGCCCCGTCGAGCGCGTCTCTTTACCTTCCGGGCGGCGAGGCCTGCCCGCCTCCCTCTGCCGCGTCCCTGAGCTGCGAAAACTCTTCTGGACACGGGCCCGGAGCAGCCGGATCCGGCACGTCGGCTCCGGCCCTTCATGGGAGAACCCCTACCATCCGAATACTTTTTACCATCGAAAACCTGTTCGATACTTGACCGAGTGCGTCACCCCCCGGCCGGAGCCTCACCCGTGCGTCACAGCCCCCTCCGGCCGGCAACTCGCGGGCGGGTCCGGAAAATCCGGATCGCCGTGGAGACAGGGGGTCCCGGTCCCGGCGGGGTGTCCTCCCGCCCCGCCGGGGAGGGGCGTGGCCGGGGCCGCCTCACCCCACCCCTCAGTCGGACGGCACCGTGCAACACCTCCCCGGTTCGGACGTATTCCCAAGCCAGGGCAATATGTCCTACTTGTAATCGTCTGTCCCCCTGACGTACCTTCGTCCTATTCATGGCAATTGCCTAGGTCTATCCAGGTCTGTGCATTGCCGTCACATTGCCCGACCGTGTCCCACCCGGCGGAGACCTTTCCGCCGACGGTGAGCACGGCCGCCGAATCCGCGAGGTCTGCGGAACCGGGGAACCACGTTCCTGGGGTGAATCAGCGCACCTGTGCGCCGTAGGGCACTTCCCAGCCCGAACCCGTCAGCTAACCCGGTAGGCGGAATGGAAGCGAAGCAAGGAGTCGAACCCCCGTATGACCCATCGCCTCATCTCCACTCCCCGCGCGGCATGCGCCATCATGGGCGCGTGCGTCGCCCTGGCGACCGGCACCACCGGCACCGCACTGGCCGACGGCCACGGCGTCGTGAACGCCCCGCCCGTCGACACCCAGGCGCAGGCCTCCAAGGTCGCGAAGACCCCCCTGCAGATCGTGGCCGAGAGGCTCCCCAAGGTCTCCGCGGCGAAGGTCCTGGACATCGCCTCCAAGCAGATCGGCGTCCGCGAGAACGCCCAGGGCGGCGGCACCAAGTTCCACTCCTGGTACATGTCGAGCCCCCGGGCCAAGGAGACCCTCGCCCGCGACGGCGGCAGTACCGTGTACGACTACGCCAACGCCCCCTGGTGCGCGATGTTCGTCTCCTGGGTCGGCGAGATGGCCGGCATCCGCCCCACCATGGGCTGGGACGCCTACACCGTGGCCCACGCCAAGTGGTTCAAGAACAACGGGCACTGGGGCACCATCCCCACCCCCGGCGCCGTCGTCTACTTCGACTGGGCCGGCGGCAAGACCATCGACGGCATCGACCACGTCGGCTTCGTGAAGAAGGACAACGGGGACGGCACGATCACCACGATCGAGGGCAACACCGGCAACGGCGACGTCGAGCAGCGCGTCCGGCCCGTCTCCCAGGTCGTCGGCTACGGCTACCCCGTCTACTCCAACTGACCCGCCCCCGCCACCCGCACCCGTCCTCCCCTGCGGCGCGGGCGTCCCGGCCCCCCGCCGGTGAACGGCGGCCCGGTCCACACGCTCCCGGGGGCGTCGCCCGAACAGGCGACGCCCCCGGGAGCGTTCCGCGTCCCCCCTCCCCCCGGGAGCGTCCCGCGCCCCCTCGCCCGATCCCGGGAGCGTTACGTGTCCCCCTCTCCCGACTTCCGGGAGCGTTCCGCACCTCCCCCCTCGTCCCTCCCCGGGAACGTCCCCCCCTCCCCTGGCTCCGATGGCGTCTCCTCGCCCCCTCCCCCGGCCCGGCTCCGGTGGCCGGGGTCCCTCGCCGCCCTCCCCGACCCCCTCCTGACACCCTCTTGACAGCCCTCAGCGGGCGCCCGCCGAGGGAGCCACCCTCGACCCCGATCGGCGTCCCCCGCCCCCGCGCGGACACGAAATGCCCCGACTGTATGTCCGTGAGATGGGAGCGCTCCCAATCATCTTGATGAGATCTTTGTGCAGGTTTGGTACCAATAGTCCTGCCTAAAACGGCCGGATGTAACGGTTGAGTTTCGGCATATTGACGTCCCGGTTGCCCATCGTCCACTCTTCGTGGGAGCGCTCCCAAAGCACATTGAGGAACGACCTCGTCACGAGGACCGCGTTTGTCGGGGACCGGTCCGCGATGTCGCCTCCCAATGATTCGGGCGACCACCTGAGAGGGGTCCGGAATGTTGAACAACAAGCGGCACGGCAGGCTCGCCGCCGTCGCGGTCATGGCGGCCACCGCCCTGGCCGTCACGTCGTGCAGCTCCAGCGAGCCCGCCACGCCCGCCGCGAACGGCGGCTCCGCCGCGGCGGCCGAGCCGGTGACCATCACCGTGCACACCTTCGGCGGCGGCGAGAACTTCGGCTACGACAAGGCCGTGGAGACGTGGAACGCGGCGCACCCGAACATCCAGGTCAAGTACCAGAACCTGACCGACCGGTTCGAGGACGTCTACCTCCCGCAGCTGCTACAGCGCCTGCAGGCCAACAGCGGCGCGGCCGACATCATCGCCCTGGACGAGGGCGCGATGGGCCTCATGAAGGCCCGCCCGCAGTTCTTCACCGACCTCGCCGAGTACGGGCTGGACAGCCGCAAGGCCGACTTCCCCGCGGCGAAGTGGGACAACGGCATCAACGCCGACAACAAGCTCTTCGCCCTGGGCACCGACATCGGCGGCATGACCATGTGCTACCGCAAGGACCTGTTCGAGAAGGCGGGCCTGCCCACCGGGCGCGAGGAGGTCGGCAAGCTCTGGCCGGACTGGAACGCCTTCAAGGCGATCGGCGAGAAGTTCAAGGCGGCCAACCCCGGCAAGGGTGACCCGAAGTTCCTCGACGGCCCCAACACCCTCTACAACGTGATCCTGTCGCAGGAGGCGCCGAAGAACGGCAACGTCGCCTACTTCGACCAGAAGAACCAGCTCGTCATCGAGACCAACCCGGCCATCAAGACCTCCTTCGACACGGTGAAGAGCTTCAGCGAGGCGGGCCTGACCGCCAAGCTCGGCTCCTTCACCCCGCCGTGGAACGCCGCGATCAAGAAGGGCGGCTTCGCGACCATGGGCTGCCCGGCCTGGATGCTCGGCGTGGTCTCCGGCGCGGCCGGTGACGACAACAAGGGCAAGTGGGACGTCGCGTCCGTGCCCGGCGGCGCGGGCAACTGGGGCGGCTCCTACCTGGCCATTCCCAAGCAGAGCAAGCACCCCAAGGAGGCCGCCGAGGTCCTGAACTACCTCACCGGCAAGGAGGGCCACATCATGGCCTTCCAGGAGGCCGCGGCCTTCCCGAGCTCCATCACCGCGCAGCAGGACCCGGCGGTCGCCGACCTGAAGAACCCGTTCTTCAACGACGCGCCGACCGGCCAGATCTTCGGCGCCTCGGTCAAGGACCTGCTGCCCGTCTTCCTCGGCGAGAAGCACGCCCAGGTCAAGACCGCGGTGGAGAAGGTCCTTGAGGGCATGGACCAGGGCTCGGTCCCCTACGACCAGGCCTGGACCAAGTTCCTTGAGGCCGGCGTCAAGGCAGCGGGCTGATCCCCGTACCGATCCGCATCGGCCCGGCCGCGGTGACCCCGTGGCCGGGCCGGTCGCCTGGCCCCGCTGAAAGGCTCTGACCGATGACACTGCACGTCGACTCCCCGGCCGCCCCGCCGCGACCCGGCCCCCGCCGGTCGCCGGGGCGCCGCAGACCGGAGCGGGGCGGTGGATGGGCCCGGTTCGACCTCCGGGCGACCCCCTACTTCCTCGTCTCCCCGTACTTCCTGCTCTTCGCCGTCTTCGGTGTCTTCCCGCTCGGCTACACCCTCTGGGTCTCGCTGCACGAGTGGGAACTCGCCGGTGACAAGACCCTCGTCGGCCTCGACAACTACATCGAGCTGATCACCGACGAGGCCTTCTGGAACGCGGTGTTCAACACCCTCGGCATGTTCGTCCTGTCGACGGTCCCGCAGCTCGTCCTGGCCCTCCTGCTGGCCAACGCGCTCAACAAGCGCATCCGGGGACGGCTCTTCTTCCGCCTCGGCGTGCTGCTGCCGCTGATCACCTCCGTCGTCGCCGTCGCGGTGGTCTTCACCCAGCTGTACGGGCGCGACTACGGCATGATCAACTGGTTCCTGAGCCTCTTCGGGGTCGACGCGATCAACTGGCAGAACGAGAAGTGGTCCTCGTGGATCGCGATCTCCACGATGATCGACTGGCGCTGGACCGGCTACAACGCGATCATCCTGCTCGCCGCGATGCAGACCATCCCCAAGGACCTCTACGAGGCCGCCTCCATCGACGGCGCCTCGCCCAGGCGGCAGTTCTGGCGGATCACCATCCCGATGCTGCGCCCGACGATCATCTTCGTGGTGTTCATCTCCACCATCGGCGGCCTGACGCTGTTCACCGAGCCGGTCATGTTCGACGGCAACCCGACGATGAGCGGCGGCGCCACCGGCCAGTACCAGACCGTGGCGATGTTCATCGTCAAGGAGGCGTTCCGCGACTTCGACTTCGGCTACGCCGCGGCCGCCTCGTGGCTGCTGTTCGCGCTGATCCTCATCGGGACGCTCGTCAACTACTCCTTCACCCGCCGTATCGGGGGTTCCAAGTGACGGTCACCCAGCTCCGGCGGCCCCCCGCGCACTCCCGGCGGCCCTCGGGCCCGTCGGCCGCGCGGAACCGCATCTGGGACGCCGGCCCCATGACGAAGGTCGTGCTGGCCTTCGCCCTCGTGCTGTCGGCGTTCCCCATCTACTACATGTTCATCATGGCCACCCGGACCAACGAGGAGGCCATCGACGTACCGCCGCCGCTGTTCCCCGGCGGCCACCTCGGCGAGAACATCGCGCGGCTGCTGTCCACCGAGGACGCCTACTTCATGACCGGCCTGATCAACTCGGCCATCGTCTCGGTCACCGTGACCGTCTCGGTCGTACTGATCTCCACGCTGGCCGGTTTCGCCTTCGCCAAGCTCCGCTTCCGGGGCAGCAGGATCCTGCTGGGCCTGATCCTGGTGACGATGATGGTCCCGCTCCAGCAGATGGGCGTCGTGCCGCTGTACGAGCTCATGGTCACGCTCGGCTGGACCGGTCAGCTGAAGGCGGTCATCCTGCCCTTCCTGGTCAACGGCTTCGGGGTCTTCATGATGACCCAGTACGCCACCCAGGCGGTGCCGGACGAGCTGGTCGAGGCGGCCCGCGTCGACGGCGCCTCCACCATGCGCATCTACGTGAACGTCATCCTCCCCGCGCTCCGGCCGGGCATGGCGGTGCTCACCCTCCTGGTCTTCATGCAGACCTGGAACGAGTTCATGTGGCCGCTGATCGTGCTGAACCCGGACAACCCGGTGGTTCAGACGTCGATCGCGGCGCTCAACCAGGCCCACGGCACCGACTACGTGATGCTGTTCACCGGCACCGCGGCGTCGGTCCTGCCGCTGTTCATCGTTTTCATCGCGTTCGGCCGCCAGATCGTCGGCGGACTCATGGAAGGTGCGGTCAAGGCGTGACCACGCAAGAGACGAGGATTCAGACCCCGGATCTGATGTTTCCGACGAACTTCGTCTGGGGCGCGGCCACCTCCGCCTACCAGATCGAGGGCGCTGTCGCGGAGGACGGCCGAGGCCGTTCCATCTGGGACACCTTCGTCAAGCAGCCGGGACGGGTGGTGAACGGCGAGCACGCCGACACCGCCATCGACCACTACAACCGCTACCGGGACGACGTGCGGGTGATGGCCGAGCTCGGCCTCAGCGCGTACCGCTTCTCCGTCTCCTGGCCCCGGATCCAGCCCGACGGGCGCGGCGCCGTCAACCAGGGGGGCGTCGACTTCTACAGCCGCCTGGTCGACGAGCTCCTCTCCCGGGGCGTCGACCCGTGGGTGACGCTCTACCACTGGGACCTGCCCCAGGCCCTGGAGGACGCGGGCGGCTGGCCCGCGCGGGACACGTCGAAGCGCTTCGCCGACTACGCGGCGGCCGTGCACGACGCGCTGGGCGACCGGGTCCGCAACTGGAGCACGGTCAACGAGCCCTGGTGCTCGGCGTTCCTCGGGTACGCCTCGGGCGAGCACGCCCCCGGGCGGCGCGAGCCCGACAAGGCCGTGCACGCCGCCCACCACCTCCTGCTCGCGCACGGCCTGGCCGCGCAGGCGATCCGTGCCCAGCGGCCCGAGACCGTCATCGGCGGCTGCGTCAACCTGTACGCGATCTCGGCCCAGACCTCCTCCGAGGCCGACCAGGACGCCGCCCGCCGCATCGACGGGCTGCAGAACCGCTTCTTCCTGGACGCCCTGCTCAAGGGCGAGTACCCGGACGACGTCCTGGAGGACCTCGGCCGGCCGGCGGGGCTCGTCCACGACGGGGACATGGAGATCATCTCGACGCCGCTGGACAAGCTGCTGATCAACTACTACAGCCGCTTCACCGTCTCGGGCACCCCGGGCGGCGCCGCGTCGGCCGCGGCGGCGCCCACCGACACCGGGTCGCCCTGGGTCGGCAGCGAGCACGTGTCGTTCGTCGGGGGCGGGCGGCCCGTGACGGCGATGGGCTGGGAGATCGACCACGCGGGGCTGCTGGAGATCCTGCACCGGCTCGCCGCCGAGTACCCGCGCGTCCCGCTGGTCATCTCCGAGAACGGCGCGGCCTTCGACGACGTCGTGGGCCCCGACGGTGTCGTGCACGACCGCGACCGGGTGGAGTACTTCGACGCCCACCTGCGCACCTGCCACACCGCGATCGAGGCGGGAATCCCGCTGGAGGGCTACTTCGCCTGGTCGCTGATGGACAACTTCGAGTGGGCGTGGGGGTACGGCAAGCGGTTCGGGCTGGTCCACGTCGACTACGAGACCCAGGTCAGAGTTCCCAAAGAGAGCGCTCTCTGGTATGCCGGGACCATCAGGCGTGGAGGCCTGAGCGGTCCGGCAGAATAGGGGCCGGGAAATTCACCACTGGGGGCACAGAAACATGAACGGCGACCGTCGTCCGACGCTTGAGGCGGTCGCGGCCCTGGCCGGTGTCGGCCGGGGCACGGTGTCGCGGGTCATCAACGGCTCGCCGAAGGTGAGCGAGAAGGCCCGCGACGCCGTGCTACGGGCGATCCAGGAGCTGGGGTACGTCCCCAACCGGGCGGCCCGCGCGCTGGTCACCCGGCGCACCGACACCGTGGCGCTCGTCGTCTCGGAGTCGGAGCTGCGGGTCTTCGACGAACCGTACTTCGCGGGGACCATCCGCGGCATCGGCTCGGCCCTGTCCGAGACCGGCCTGCAGCTGATCCTCGCGATGGCGCAGTCGGCGCCGGAGCACGAGCGGCTGGAGCACTACCTGACCGGGCAGCACGTCGACGGGGTGCTGCTGATCTCCCTGCACGGCGCCGACCCGCTGCCGGGGCGGCTGGAGGCGATGGGCGTGCCGACCGTCATCGGCGGCCGGCCCGTCGGCCTCACCCCCTACAGCTACGTCGACGTCGACAACCGGGCCGGGGCCAGGCAGGCGGTCAAATACCTGCTGGGCAGGGGCCGCCGCCGGATCGCCACCATCGCGGGCCCCCAGGACATGGGCGTGGGCGTCGACCGGCTCGCGGGCTACCGCGACGCGCTGCTCGCGACCGGCGTGCGGGAGATGGTGACGTACGGCGACTTCAGCGAGGAGAGCGGCATGGAGGGGATGCGCAGGCTCCTCGCAGAGAACCGCGACCTGGACGCCGTCTTCACCGCCTCCGACCCGATGGCGCTGGGCGCGATGCGGGTGCTGCGCGAGGAGGGGAAGTCGATCCCCGGCGACGTCGCGGTGATCGGCTTCGACGACTCCCCCGCCGGGGCGCACTCCTCCCCCGCCCTCACCAGCGTGCACCAGCCCACCGAGTCGATGGGCCGGCAGATGGCCCACCTGCTCGTCGCCCGCATCAACGGCGAGCAGCTGGAGCAGCCGGTGGTGATACTGGACACCCACCTGATCGAGCGCGGTTCCGCCTGACCTCCCCCTGCCCGGCCGCCCGGCGTACCCTCGCGGCACCGAGGCAGGACACGGCGAAACATAGGTAGGAAATGGACAGCAGGACGAAACGCCCGCTCACCCCCGCCGAGCTCGACGCGCTGGCGCGGCGGGCCCTGGACGTCGGCGTCTCCTCGGCCACCGAGCTGACCGACGGCTTCGCCAACGCCGTGTGGCGGCTCGCCCTGCTGGACGGCCGCGAGGTGGTCCTGAAGCTGTCGCCGCCGCCCGAGCTGGAGCAGCTGAGCTACGAGCGCGACCTGCTGCGCACCGAGGCCATGGTCTACGGCCTGGCCGGCCCCGCGGGGGTGCCGGTCCCCGAGCTGCTGCGCGCCGGGTTCGACGACCCGGTGCTGGGCGGCGACTACCTGGTGCTGTCCGCCCTCGACGGGGTGCCGTGGAACCAGGCGGCGCCGGCCGAGGCGGACCGGCGGGCCCTGCGCAGGGAGCTCGGCGGTCACCTGGCCCGGCTGAACGCGATCACCGGCGACGTTTACGGCTACCCGCACGCGGACCTGACCGGCGGCACCTGGCGGGAGGCGTTCCTGACGATGACCGGCGCGCTCCTGGCCGACGCGGGCCGCTACGCCACCCCGCTGCCGAGGCCGGTGCCCGAGATCGCGGCGGCGATCGAGTCGGGCGCGGGCGCGCTGGACGAGGTCGAGGTCCCCTGCCTGGTCCACTTCGACGTGTGGCCGGGCAACGTCTTCCTGACCCGCGACGGGACGCCGCGCATCCAGGCGATCATCGACCACGAGCGGGCCTTCTGGGGCGACCCGCTCGCCGACTTCGTCACCCCGACGATCTTCGGTGAGCTGGACGAGTCGGATCCGATCGTCGCCGGATATCGCGACGCGGGCGGCGTCGTGGAGTTCACCGGTCCCGCCCGCACCCGGATGGCCCTCTACCGCCTCTACCTCTCCCTCATCCTCCTGGTCGAGAACGGCCCCCGCCAGTATCCGGAGAAGGAGTACGCCTCCCTCCGCGACCGCTCCCTCACGGCCGCGCTCAGAGCCCTCGACGTCCTCTCTGCGGCACCGTGACGGGACGCCGGTCACGGCCACCGGCGCCGGGAAACGCGGCTTCCGGCCGTCAGGGCCCGCCGAGGAGGCGCCGGACGACGGCCAGTCCCTCCGGGGTGCCCGGCCAGTGTCCTGCCAGCGCCTCGGGTCCGGCACGCCTGACGACCGAGCGCAGGACGAAGGCGACGATGATCGCGTCGTCGGCGTAGCCGAGCACCGGGATGACGTCGGGGATCAGGTCGATGGGCAGCGCGAGATAGCCCAGCAGCAGCCACAGCCGCACCCGTACCCCGCGCGGCAGGCCGCCGTCGCGCGCGAGCCTGGCGACCAGGCGGAGCAGGTCGGGCAGCAGGCGCAACGTCTCGCTCAGCGCGGTGCCCCTGGGGCGCGCCACCACCAGGAAGGCGGCCAGGACCAGCCAGAGCAGCAGCAGGCCGCCCGCGACCCCCGCCGTCACCCGCCAGAACTCGGACACCCGGGTCAGGCCGCCGAGGCCCGCAGCGCCGTCAGGGCCGCGTCCAGCGCGGCGCGCAACGGCGTGATCGACCGCATCGTCTGGGTGAGCAGCAGGCCGCCCTGGAGTGCCGCGAAGATCGCCAGAGCCAGATCCTCGGGGTCGGCGTCGGCGCGCAGCAGGCCGGTGGCGCGCATGCGCGTGAGCCCGGCCCGCAGGTATCCGCACCAGCGGTCCATGTGCCCGGCCACCTCGGCGGCGCGCTCGGGATCGCTGCCGGCCAGCTCGCCCGCCATCGCCCCGATCGGGCAGCCCCAGTGCGGCTGCGAGCCGTAGTGCGCGAGGACGGCGTCGCGCCAGCCGTCCCACGCCTCCCAGGTGTCGAGCGTGTCCAGGAACGGCCGCTGCGCCTGGAGCACCCGCTCGGCCTGGAACGCGGCGATCGCCGCGACCAGATCGCGCTTCCCGTCGGGGAAGTAGTGGAACAGCTGGCTCTTGCTGGTCGCCGTCCCGGCCCGGATGTCGTCCAGGGTCGTGCCCCCGACCCCGCGGGCCAGGACCAGATCGGCGGCGGCCTCGACGATGCGGGCACGCGTGAGCGCCCCTTTGGCGGTGAACCTCACCGGGGTCGGCATGCCCACAGCATAACCTCCTGGACCGTACGGTCCAATACAGGGGACGGCACATCACGGCGGCCTCGGCGGGCCGGCCACCTGACGGCGGACGATCACGCCGAACCGGCCGTGCCCCTCTCCCGTGTCCCCCGCGTCCCCCGCGTCCTCCTCGGAGCGGTCCGCGGACCACGCCACGCGGCGAGATGGCCGTTCCTCGCCGCGCGTCCGGGTGCCGGGGATCCCGCTCAGGTGGAGGGGAGGTCGGCGATCATGATGGGGGTCGTGGTGGGCTGGTCGGAGCCCCCGGCGGGTTCGACGGTGAGGCCGACCCGCTCGTCCCCGCGCAGGGGGGTGGCGAGGACCGGGACGACGCTGCCGTCGGCGGCCCGTTCCAGCAGCCCCGCCGGGCGGACGCCGTCTCCGCCCATCATCCACAGCTCGTAGACCCGGGAGCCGGGCAGCGGCGGCAGGCCGCTCGCGGTGAAGAGCATTTTGCCCTGGGAGGGCGCCATCACGACGACGCCGGTGCCTCCGGAGGAGACGCGCCGCCTGACGGTCTCGGCGTCGGGGGCCGCGATCACGGCGACGACCTGCCGGAGCTGCTCGCGCTCCCTGGCGGCGTCGACCGCGGTGACGCCGAGGATCACCGCCGCCGCGGTCGACACCGCGGCCAGTCCGGCCAGGATCCGCCCGCGCCAGGGGGAGGCCCGGCGCAGCGGCACCACGTTCTCCCGCTCCTCGGGCCTCCCGGGCCGCTCGGGCTCGGGCTGATCGGATCGCCCGGGTGTCGCGGCCCGGCGCTCCAGGATCGGCGGCTCCTGCCGCACCTCGGCGATCCGCCTCATGACCCGGGCCTTCATCGCCCGGGGAGGGGGTTCGGTGGCGCCCAGGGCGAGCCGGGCCGCGGTCTCGGACAGGCCGCGCACCTCGACGGCACAGGCCTCGCACCGGGACATGTGCGCCTCGAAGAGCGCCACGTCCTGTTCGGGCAGCGCGTGCAGCGCGTACGCGCCGGAAAGGGTGTGGAGGTCGTCGTTCACCTTTCCACCCCCATGCAGTCGCGGAGCCGCACCAGGCCGTCGCGCATCCTCGTTTTGATCGTACCCAGCGGCACCTTGAGCAGCCCGGCCACCTCCGGGTAGGTGTAGCCGCCGTAGTAGGCCAGGGTGACGGCCTGTTTCTGCAGGTCGGTCAGGCCGCCGAGGCAGCGGCGCACCCGCTCGCCCTCCAGGCGGGTGGTCACCGTCTCGGAAACCTGGTCATAAGGGATCTCTCCGGACATCCTGGAGACCCGTTCCTCCCTGTTCGTGGAGGCCTGGGCGGAACGGACCCGGTCGACGGAGCGGCGGTGGGCCATCGTCATCACCCACGCCAGGGCGCTGCCACGGCTCCGGTCGTACCGGGAGGCGGTACGCCAGACCTCGACCAGGACCTCCTGCGCCACCTCCTCGGCCTGCGCGCGGTCGCGCACGACACGCCGCGCGAGACCGAAGATCGGACCGGCCAGCAGATCGTAGAGCCGCTCGAAGGCCGGCTCCTGCCCGAGGGCGACCTGGGCCAGCAGGTCCTCCAGGCCGGGGGGATCGTCGGGATCCGGCGTTCCCGCGGGGTCGCGTTCTGTCCTCACAGTTCGCAATTCGACACTGGATGAGGGATGGATTGCCAGCGAACCTGTTTTCTTCCGCCGGATCCTGTGCCAGAATTTCATTGGGTGATGAATTATGAGACGAAACACATGTGTGATCGCCGGGGGCGGCCCGGCGGGCGCGATGCTCGCACTGCTGCTGGCCAGGGCCGGCGTCGAGGTGACGCTGCTGGAGAAGCACGGCGACTTCCTGCGCGACTTCAGGGGTGACACCATCCATCCCTCGACCCTGCAGATCCTCGACGAGCTGGGCCTGGCCGAGGAGTTCCACCGGCTCCCGCACCGCAAGGCGTACGGGATGGAGATCCACACCGACGACACCACGGTGCCGGTCGCCAACCTGAGGCGACTTAAAGGCAAATATCAGTACATAGCCTTCGTTCCGCAGTGGGAGTTCCTCGACCTGCTGACCACCGCCGCCAAGCGCTACCCGAACTTCCGCCTCCTCATGGAGACCGAGGTGCTCGGGGTGATCCGCGAGGGCGACGCGGTGCGCGGAGTGCGTTACCGGGACGCCTCGGGCGAGCACGAGCTGCGCGCGACGCTCACCGTGGCCGCCGACGGCCGCCACTCCGACGTACGCCGGTCCGCCGGGCTCGTCCCCGTGGAGCGCAGCGCCCCCATGGACGTGGTCTGGTTCCGGCTGCCGCGCGAGCCCGACGACCCCGGCGTGACGTTCTTGCGGGTGTCCAGCGGCCACATGATGGTCTCGATCAACCGCGAGACCTACTGGCAGCTCGCCTACCTGATCCCCAAGGGCGGCTTCGAGACCCTGCGCTCCCAGGGGATCGAGACGATCCGCGAGCCGGTCGCCAGGCTCCTGCCCTTCCTCGGGGACCGGGTCGGGCGGCTGCGGGACTTCGGGGAGGTCAGCGTGCTGTCGGTCGCGCTCAACCGGCTGCGCCGCTGGCACCGCCCCGGCCTGCTGGTCATCGGCGACGCCGCGCACGCCATGTCGCCGATCTTCGGCGTCGGGATCAACCTGGCCGTACAGGACGCGGTCGCCGCCGCGAACCTGCTGGCCGGGCCGCTCGCCGCCGGGGCGGAGATCCCGGAGTCACTGCTCGCGAGGGTCCAGCGGCGGCGTACCCCGCCCACCGCCGTCACCCAGTTCGCCCAGAGCGTCGTCCAGGACCGGCTGATCCGGCCGACGCTGAGCGGGCGTCCCCGGCAGGTGTGGCTGCCGCGTGACATCTCCCGCATACCCCTGATCGGCTTCCTGGCCAGGCGTTTCGTCGGTCTCGGGGTGCTTCCGGAGCATATTTCCAGCCCGGTAAAATCTCACCAGGTATAAAGACCTTCTCACTCCGTGGACAATCGGGTCTGTTCGAAGAGCCGGTTGCAATAGCCTGGTATGTCGTGAGCATCAACCTCGATTCCTGGCGGCAGCTGCCTGCGGCGCAGCAGCCCGAGTGGCCCGACCGCGGCGAGCTGGACAAGGTCGTCACCGAGCTGAAGGGGCTGCCGCCCCTCGTCTTCGCGGGCGAGTGCGACAACCTCAAGGCGGACCTGGCGGCGGTGACGCGGGGCGAGGCCTTCGTCCTCCAGGGCGGAGACTGCGCCGAGACCTTCGGCGGCGCCACCGCCGACGACGTGCGCAACAAGCTCAAGACGCTGCTCCAGATGGCCATCGTGCTGACCTACGCGGCGAAGGTCCCCGTGGTGAAGATCGGCCGGATGGCCGGGCAGTACGCCAAGCCGCGCTCGAAGAACTTCGAGACCCGTGACGGCGTCGAGCTGCCCGCCTACCGGGGCGACATGGTCAACGGCTTCGACTTCACCGGCGACTCCCGCGTTCCCGACCCGTGGCGGCTGCTGCGGGCCTACCACTCCTCCGCGGTGACGCTCAACCTGATCCGCGCCTTCACCAAGGGCGGCTACGCCGACCTGCGCCAGGTGCACGCCTGGAACCAGGACTTCGTGATCGAGTCCCCGGCCGGCAAGCGCTACGAGCAGCTCGCCCGCGAGATCGACCAGGCGCTCGCCTTCATGCGCGCCTGCGGCGCGGAGCCCGAGGAGTTCCACACCGTCGAGTTCTACTCCTCGCACGAGGCGCTGATCCTCGACTACGACCAGGCGCTCACCCGGATCGACTCACGGACCGGCCACCCGTACGACGTCTCGGCGCACATGGTCTGGATCGGCGAGCGCACCCGCCAGCTCGACGGCGCCCACGTGGAGTTCTTCGCCAGCATCCGCAACCCGATCGGCGTCAAGCTCGGCCCAACGACCAGCGCCGAGGACGCCCTCGCGCTGATCGAGAAGCTCAACCCCGACAACGAGGCCGGGCGCCTGACCTTCATCACCCGGATGGGCGCTTCGAAGATCCGCGAGCACCTCCCCGAGCTGGTGGAGAAGGTGACCGCGAGCGGCGCCCAGGTGGCGTGGATCTGCGACCCCATGCACGGCAACACCTTCGAGGCGCCCAGCGGCCACAAGACCCGCCGCCTGGACGACGTCCTGAACGAGGTGGCGGGCTTCTTCGAGGTGCACCGCGCGCTCGGCACCCACCCGGGCGGCGTCCACATCGAGTTCACCGGCGACGACGTCACCGAGTGCGTGGGCGGCGGCGCCGAGATCGTCGAGGACGACCTGTCCAGGCGCTACGAGACGGCCTGCGACCCGCGCCTCAACCGTGGCCAGTCGCTCGACCTGGCCTTCCGGGTGGCCGAGCTCTACCGCTCGGTCTGACCTTCCCGGCCGGACAGAGCCGGATCGGGCCGTCCCTCCAACACCGGGGCGGCCCGATCCGCGGACGGGACCTTATGGATCGCCTCAGGGGGCTCAGCGGGCTCCAGGGTCCCGTTCACGCGAAAGCCCCGCGCCGCCGGAGGAAGAGTCCGATGGCGCGGGGCTTTCGCGATCCGGGCATCAGCCCTTCTGGGCGCCCAGCTCGTTGGCGAGCTCGGCGCGGATCGCCTCCATGTCGAGCGCGCGAACCTGGCCGATGAGGTCCTCAAGGGCGGGCTCGGGCAGCGCGCCCGGCTGGGCGAAGACGACGATGCCATCGCGGATGGCCATGATCGTCGGAATCGAGGTGATCTCGAATCCCTGCGCGAGCGCCTGCTCGGCCTCGGTGTCGATCTTGCCGAACTTGATGTCGGTGTGCTTCGCCGACGACTTCTCGAAAATCGGTCCGAAGGTGCGGCACGGTCCGCACCAGGCCGCCCAGAAGTCCAGCAGGACGATCCCCTCATCGGCGATGTCGTTGAAGTTCTTCTCGGTTACCTCGATGGTGGCCACCGGTGGCTCCTCCTGTCGTTCACGTCTGTATGGCTGGCATAACCACTTCCCCTCCCCGCGCATTCCATCCCGCCATCCCGCCAACCCACCGGGGCGCGGGAACCCGCCGGGCCGGTGGCCGCGCCCGGCAAGATCCCTTCGAGGGTGGTCGCACCGGCACCGGCACCGGCGGCGGCACGTTCACCCAGGCCGGAACCTCGGCCACGGCCTCCTCCACCGGCACCGGCCTGACCCCGAACACCACCTGCCGCTACCAGGTCGGAGCACGAGACGCCGCCGGCAACACCTCACCGGTCTCCAGCACCGCGGAGGTCCACGCCGGCGCCTCCCACCCCTGTCAGGTGTTGCGCGGGTTCAGCCGCGAAACCCGTGGGCTCTCGAAGCTGCGCTTGAAGTCGGGGCACCCCACGAGCGGTTCGTGCGTACACGTCGAGGCGTGGTGGAGACCGTTGCGCATCCGGGTGAGCCGCGCGATGTCCTCCTCCAGCTCCCGCGCCTTGTCCGCCATCCGCGCGCGCAGCTCGGTGTCGTCGGGCGTGGCGCGCAGAAGCCTGGCGATCTCGGCGATCGTGAACCCGGCGCCACGGGCGCAGGCGATGAGGGCGAGGCGCTCGAGAACGTTGGGCCGGTAGAGGCGGCGCAGGCCGTTGCGGCCCGACGAGGCGATGAGGCCCCTGTTCTCGTAGAACCGCAGCGCGGAAGGCGCCAGCCCGGAACGCTCGGCCACCTCGGCGATGTCCAGCGACGTCTCCACCACCACACCTCCTTGACTTGAAGCACGCTTCAAGTCGCATGCTATCCGCCATGAACATCCACCACCTCAACTGCGGGTCCGTACGGCAGATCGAGGCCACCTACGAAGGCCCGCCTCCCGCGCACGCCGTCAACCACTGCCTGCTGGTCGAGACCGACTCCGACGGACTCGTCCTCGTCGAGACCGGCCTCGGCCTCGACGACGTCCGCGGTCCGGGCGACATCCTCGACGCCGGCTGGGTCGAGATGGTCCAGCCCGTACTGGCCGAGGAGGAGACCGCCGTACGCCAGGTCGCCCTGCTGGGATACTCACCCGGCGACGTACGCCACATCATCGTGACCCACCTCGACGTCGACCACTGCGGTGGCCTGCCCGACTTCCCCGACGCCCAGGTCCACGTCCTCGCCGCCGAGCTCGAAGCGGCGACCGCCGAGGTGCCCGGCTCCCGCTACCGCCCGGCCCACTGGGCACACAACCCGAGGTGGGTTCCCTACACCCCCGAACCGGGCGAGGAGTGGTTCGGGTTCACCTCCGTCCAGCCGAAGGGCCTGCCACCGGAGATCCGGCTGGTCCCGCTCGGCGGTCACACCGCCGGCCACACCGGAGTCGCCGTACGCGAAGGCGACCGCTGGCTCCTGCACTGCGGCGACGCCTACTACTACCACCGGGAACTGGAGACCGATCCGCACCCGCACCCCCTGCTCGACATCGTGCAGACCCGCTCGGAAGTCCACCGCGACCTGCGACTCGGCACCCAGGCCAGGCTGCGCGAGCTCGTCCGCGACCACGGCGACGAGGTCTCGGTCTTCAGCGCCCACGACCCGTGGGAACTGGCCCGCTACCGCTGATCCCGGACACGGTGCGGACCGCCCTCGAACAGGGCGCCGCCGATAGGGAGCACCGTCCGGGAAAGGATCGCCCTCCACCCTCACTCCCGGTGGGCCAGGTGGGGCGCCGGCTGGAGGTCGTGAACCCGGACGATCAGCTGTGTGGCCAGTGCTCGGGGAAGCACAGCGGCTTCTCCATGCAGCGCCACCGGCGCAGCGTGTTGAGCCTGCGCCACTGCGGTGCCCCTCGCCGGCTGTTCAGGACGCGGACGCGCAGCACCCCGTGGGCCATGTCGCCCCGGCGCGGGTCTTCGTAGGCGAGCCGCAGCCCGCCGAGCGGGCACCGGGTGAAGCGCAGGGGTCGCGGTGCGACCTCGTCGGCGTGGGCGATGACGTAGGGATCCGGAGCCGGGCCGGCGCGGCGCCGGTCATTCTGTCCCGCCGTCCGGTGCGAGCGGCCACGCCACCCGCACGGCCGGGCCCCCGGCCCAAGGTCTCGAAACGTCGTCGCGTTCACTCGGCGTTCACCATCCGGGCCGTGATCCCCACCGAGGGCGGCGAGACCACGAAGCAGCCGGACCGCTCCCCCACGGTGACGCTCGCCACCTGCCAGCCGTCGCGACCGTGGGCGACCAGCTCGAAGCGGTCTTCGCGCGGAAGAGGCCGCCGAGGGCCGGCGGGCTGGTCGGGGCCGGGCTGCCGGTCAGGCCCGGCGTCGCCCGCGCCTGGCGTAGCAGGGGACTCGTATACGCGTGGATAGAGGCTGAAATCGTAAATGTTGACACTTCATGGCTATTCGGCCCGGCCAGTTGTGGCTTTCCTTGACTTGGAGGCCGCTTGCCCCGCCGTCTGCGGGTATCACTGGAATATGAGAACTCTGGACGTGGGTTGGGTCACCTGCGCCGCCTCCCCGGAGTGCGCCGGATCCGCGCGGCAGCCGTACGGCCGGTGCCTGGCCCATCTGGGCGCCGCCGAGCTCGACGAGGTCGTCCGCGGCCTCTCCCCCGGTTCCGCCGTCGACCTGCGGGCCACCGTCGTCGGCAGGGACCTGCTGGAGCGCATCCTCGGCGCGACCCGGGGACGCCTGGGCCGGGCCAGGTTCGACTGGGCGACCTTTCCCGAGAACGTGCGGTTCGGCGACATCGCGTTCGGCGGGGACGTCTCGTTCGACCACGCGCACTTCCGGCGTCTCGCCTCGTTCTTCGACGCCCGTTTCGCGCGCAACGTTTCCTTCAGGGAGGCCAGGTTCGACCGGGGGCTGTCCCTGCACGGAGTCGCCATCACCGGGCACGCGGCCTTCGACCGGGTCTCCATCGACGGTGACGCCCTGTTCGGGGGCGCTCTCTTCAACCGGACCGCGTCGTTCGAATGCGCGGATTTCCATGGATTCGTCACCTTCGACGGCACCGGCTTCGCGGGCGACGCGACCCTGAGAGGGTGCAGGTTCCGCCGTACGGTGTCCTTCCGCAAGACGAGCTTCGGCGGGCTGGCCGGGTTCGACGGGGCGCGCTTCTCGGCGGGCGGCTACCTGGCGCCGATCTCGGTCGGCCGCCACCTCACCCTCGCCGGGGCGTGGGCGGGCAAGGGCCTCGACGTGACCACGGGCGGGTGCTCGGTGGACCTGCGGCGCCTGGAGGTGGGCGGGCGGCTGAACGTCCGGCTCGACGACGCCGAGGCCGACCTTGAGGGGGCGACCCTGCACGGCCCCGCCACGGTGCGGGGCCGGGAGGGCGCCCGGGTGACCTCGCTGCACGAGGTGGACGCGGAGGAGCTGGAGCTCGCCGACCTGGACCTCAGCACCTGCCTCTTCACCGGCATCCGCCATCCCGAGGGGCTCAGGATGAGCGGCTGCGCGCTCGCCGTCGTCCCGCGCGGCACCCGGTTCGGGCTGCGCTGGTGGTCCCTGTGGCGCGCCGCCGACCACGGATGAGCCCGTAAAGGCGATGAGTCCGTAAAGGCTAGGAGGTCGTACGAGCGGTCTCTCCCGGTCCCTCCGGGCCGGTTCCGGCCAGGAAGGCCGTGACGTCGGCGGCGAACCGGCCGCTGCGGAACGTCCCCAGGTGGCCGAGGCCGGGATAGGTGATCAGACGGCTGTCGCGGATCCCCTCGGCGGTCTCCCTGAAGAGCTCGACCGGATAGTCGAGGTCCCGCTCCCCGCCCAGGACCAGGGTGGGGGCGACGACGTCGGCCAGGCGCCCGGTCAGGTCGAACCCGTCCTCCGCGCGGGCGAAGGCGAGCATGTCACGGGGGTCGCCGGGCCGCACCAGCGGGTCCAGCAGCCACAGCAGCATCCCGGCCAGGGCCCGCCCGATGGGCGAGGCGGCGGCCGTGACCGCCTGGTGCTGCAGGCCGCGCCGCCCGGCGGCGACCGCCTCGGTGTAGCGGCGCTGGATCCGCCTGACGCTCGGCGTGAGCCGGTGCGCCGCCCCGGCCACGACCAGCGCGCGCACCACGTCCGGATGGTCGGCCGCCAGCTGCAGTGCCACCGAGCCTCCCGACGACAGGCCCATCACGTCGACCGGGCCGCCGAACTCCGCGCGGAGCGCCTCGGCGTGCCGGGCGGCGATGTCGGCCATGGTGGTTCCCTGGGCCATGCCGGGAGCGCGGCCCACGGCGTACAGCCGGAAGTGGCGGGCCAGCGGGGCCAGTATCCGCAGCTCCGCGCCGCGCGCCAGCCCGGCCGGGTTCGCGTGGGCGGGGGTGAACCAGCGCAGCACGACGAGCGGCGCGCCGGTGCCGAAGGCGTAGTACGGCAGGCCGTTGGCGAGCGTGCCCTCCCGCACCTCCGGGCCTCTGATCCTCACGCCGTACCCCTCCCTCCCGCCGGTGTGGCTGGATTAGAGCGTATTCGCAGGTGAGTGCCGGTCGGCTCGGGGTCTTCTCAGGGTGGTCCCCGATGTGCGCGTCCTGGCCGGGACACCAGGATGGGAAACGCATACCCTGGATGGAAATCGGGCGACTGGAGAGCATATGGCAGGCACCGGGGTCATCGAGGATTACGTGACCGGGCTCAGCCGTACTCTCAGAGGTCCCCGGAGACCGAAGCTCGACATGATCACCGAGGCGCGCGACAGCCTGCTCGACAGTGCCGAGGCGCTGGAAGGCGACGGCCTGAGGCGTGACGAGGCCGAGCGGGCCGCGGTCGAGGAGTTCGGGACGATCCGCGAGATCGCGCCCGGCTACCAGGAGGAGCTGTCCAAGTCGGCGGGCCGGAGGCTGGCCGTCCTGCTGTTCGTCACCGTGCCGCTCACCGCGATCATGTGGAACGTGATCTGGAAGATCTTTCCCGCCGCCCCGGCGGCGTACGAGACCATGCCCGACTGGTTCGTCCTGGTCGCCCGTGGCGTGGACATGCTCCAGATGTTCATCGGCCTGGTCGGCGGGCTCGCGTTGCTCGCGCTGGGCCGCGGCCTGCGCAGGATCAGGCGGCCCCGGCTCGTCACCCGATTCCTGGGCCTGTTCGTCTGGGCGATGCTGCCGGTCATGCTCGTGTCGTGCGGGGCGCTGATGTTCGGCTCCCAGGATTACGCCGATTTCAGCCACTATCCGCCGGGGACCGTCGCGTCGCTGGTGAGCTACGCGATCTGGGCCGTGCAGCTGTACTGCGCCTCCCGCTGCCTGAGCATCACCCGGCGCGTGCCCGCCCCCGTCGTGACCACCTGAGCCCCGCGATCGTCTGGACCCCGTGATCGCCCTAGCCTCGCGACCGCCTGGACCCCGTGATCGTCTGAGCCCGGCCTAGCGCGTCCCGGTCGGCACATCCCGGTCGGCACGGGCGTGGCCCGGCGCGAACCCGGATCCCTCCACCACCCGATCACCGGCGGCTCCGGGGGCGTCAGCGGGTGGTACGCGGTTCCAGGACGCTGCCGATGACTCCGGCGAACTCCCGCCAGGCGGAGCGCTCACCGGCGAGGGCCGTGCGCCCCGAGGAGGTCAGCCGGTAGGTGCGCCGCTTGCGCCCGCTCACCGTGGCCCACTCGCTGGCCAGGTATCCCGCCTGCTCCAGCCGTCGCAGCGCCGGGTAGACCGTGCCCGTCGGCACGTTCAGCGTGCCGCCGCTGCGCGCCTGGAGCGCCTCGATGATCGCGTAGCCGTGCAGCGGCTCGTGCTCCAGCACGGAGAGCAGCAGGGCTTCCATGTGCCCGCGGAGCGCGTCGGCGTTCACGCGGCCACCTCCGCCCGCCGGACGGATCCCGTGTCACCGCACCCGGCGGTTCGTTCGCTTCGCTCGCTCACGTCGTCAGCCTACCTCTCGTATAGCCATGCTACATGTAGCCGTTCTACATGTAGAGTGCCTACAGGTAGACAGACACAACAAAGGAGGTGAGACCGTGGACGTGCTCGACCTGGCCCGGACACAGTTCGCCGTGACAGGGAGCCTCCACTTCCTGTTCGTCGTGCTGACCCTGGGCCTGGCCCCCCTGATCGCGATCACGCACACCCGCTACGCCGTCACCGGCAAGCCGGTCCACGAACGGGTGACCCGCTTCTGGGGCCAGATCTACGTGATCAACTACGCGCTCGGCATCCTCACCGGGCTGGTGATGGAGTTCCAGTTCGGGATGAACTGGAGCGGCCTCTCGCACTACGCGGGGGACATCTTCGGCGCGCCGCTCGCGATCGAGACACTCGGCGCGTTCTTCCTGGAGTCCACCTTCCTGGGCCTGTGGATCTTCGGCTGGCACCGGCTGCCCAGGTGGCTCCACGTGGCGTGCATCTGGGTGGTGACGCTGACCGCCTACGCCTCCGCCTTCTGGATCATGGTGGCCAACTCGTTCCTGCAGAACCCGGCCGGAGCCGTGGAGCGCGACGGCCACCTGGTCCTGACCGACTTCGGCGCGCTGCTCACCAACCCGACGCTGACCATGGCGCTGCCGCACGTGCTCGGCGCGGGCCTGTGGACCGGCGGTTTCGTGGTGATGGGGGCCAGCGCGTACCAGCTGTTCCGGCGCACCGCCGAGCGGGAGTTCTTCACGAGCTCGCTCCGCACGGGAGTGATCACCTCGCTGGCCGGCTCGCTGATCACGGTCGGCTTCGGCTACGCCCAGTTCGGGGTGATCGGCCAGTTCCAGCCGGGCAAGTTCGACGGCGGTGGCCTCGCCGGGCTGGGACTCGGCTTCATGATCATGATTGGCCAGCTGCTCCAGCTCATCGTCATGTTCGTGCTGGCGCCGACCGTGTACTGGCTGCCGCGCTGGCGCTGGACGCACCCCGTGCTGATGGCGATCACCCCGCTGCCGTTCGTGGCGGCGATCCTCGGCTGGCTGGCCAGGGAGTCCGGCCGGCAGCCGTGGATGGTCAACGGGAAGCTGACCGTCGCCGACGCCATGTCCCCCGGGCTCACCTCCGGGATGGTCACCGTCTCGCTCATCGCCTTCGGCGGCGTGCTCGCCCTGCTCGCGGTGATCGACTACGTGCTGATCGCTCGTACCGTGCGGCGCGGGCCCGCCGCCGTCACCCTCGGCGCGGACGCGCCGGCCGACCCCCCCGAGCGCGCGCACGCGCTCAGCCACTAGGAGAGATCGTGGACATCCTCTGGCTCGGCGTGTTCGCACTCCTGCTGATCGGCTACTTCGCCCTGGAGGGCTTCGACATCGGCGTGGGCATGCTGCTGCCCGTACTCGGCGGGACACGGAAGGACCGGGACGAGATCGTCGCCGCGATGGCGCCGTTCGTCCTGGCCAACGAGGTGTGGCTGGTGGCCGTGGCGGGCGTGCTGTTCGGCGTCTTCCCCTCGATCGAGGGGGACGTGCTGTTCGGTCTCTACCCGCTGGTGGTCTCCCTGCTGGTGTCGTGGATCATCCGCGACGCCGGGCTCTGGTTCCGCCGCCGCGCCGACGGGAGCGCGTGGCGGGCGACCTGGGACTGGGCGATCGCCGTCGGCTCGTACGGCCTGGCGCTGAGCTGGGGCATGGCCCTGGTCGCGGTGGCCGGCGGCCTGACGGGGTCCGCGATCACCCTGCCGGGACTGCTGGGCGGGCTGGTGGTGGCCGCGCTGCTCGCCTTCCACGGCTGGACGTTCGTCGCGTGGCGGCTGGCCGGGCGGGTGACCCGCGCGCGCCGCACCGGCCGGGCGTTCCTGCTCTCCGCGTGCGCCGCCGCCGCGCCCGTCGCGGTGCTGCTCGCCGTACTCGCCCCCTGGCTGCTCGGCCGTACGGCGCCCGCCGGGACGCTAAGTGTGCTCAGTGTCATGATTCTGCCCTTCGCACCGGTCATGGTGGGTGCGCAAGTATGGGTATGGCGGACGTTCCGTCCCGGGAGCGCCGCCTCCGATCGGGTTCCGTCGTTCTTCTGAGTTCACTAGGGTTGGCATGCACAAGGATCTTGTACGGCTGGCACTGGGCGAGCGGGCCGTCCGCCGACACCTGGCCGCGTGCCTGGCCGCCGCCGTCCTGACCGGGCTGCTCGTCCTCGTCCAGGCGGAGCTGCTCGCCGGGGTGCTGTCCGGGCGGTTCGCGGCCCCGGCCCTGATCTTGCTGGCGCTGGTCGTCGGGGTCCGGGCACTGCTCACCCTGGCGCAGGGGGCCGCCGCCGGGCGGATGACCACCGGGGTGAAGTCCGCCCTGCGGCACCGCCTGCTGGCGCGGCTTCGGGACCTGGGTCCCGTCAGGCCGGCCTCCCAGCGCTCCGGGGAGCTGGTGACGCTGACCGGCCGAGGGCTGGACGCCCTCGACCCCTACCTGTCGGGCTACCTGCCCGCGGTGGCGGTCGCGGGCGTCGTGCCGATCGCGGTGCTCGTCCGGCTGTTCGCCGCCGACCTGGCCAGCGCGGTGATCGTGCTGGTCACGCTGCCGCTCATCCCGATCTTCGGGGCGCTCGTCGGCATGCACACCAAGGCCGTGACGGAACGCCGGTGGAGGGCCCTTTCCCGCCTCGGCGGGCACTTCCTGGACGTGGTCAGGGGCCTTCCCACGCTGCGCGCCTTCGGCAGGGCCCGCTACCAGGCCGAGGTGATCAGGCGGGTGGCCGACGCCCACCGGGCCGCGACGATGCGCACGCTACGGGTGGCGTTCCTGTCCTCGCTGGTGCTTGAGCTGGCCGCGTCGCTGTCGCTCGCCCTCGTCGCCGTCCCGGTGGGCCTGCGGCTGCTGTCCGGCTCCCTGGACCTGTCGGCCGCGCTGCTGGTGCTGCTCCTGGCACCGGAGGCGTACCTGCCGCTACGCAACATGGGCGGCAGGTTCCACGCGGCGATGGAGGGCGTCGCCGCCGCCGACGAGGCGTTCGGCGTACTCGACGGCAAGGCGGCGACGGTCGGGGCGAAGGGAGCGGCTGGGGCGACGGGGACGGCTGGGACGGCTGGGACGCCGGAGGCACCGCTTCCGCGTGACGAGCACGCGGGCAGGCGTACGGCGACAGTGACGGCGAGCGCGCCGGGCCCGGGAGCGAGGCCAGGACCGGGAGCGGGACCGAGCCCAGGGCCTGAGCCGGAGGCAGGGCCGAGGTCGGCCGGGGCGCCGGAGATCCGGTTGGAGCACGTCACGGTGCGTTACCCGGACCGTGAGGAGGCCGCGCTGGAGGACGTGTCGCTGGTGATCGCGCCCGGTGAGCGGGTGGCGCTGGTCGGCGAGAGCGGGGCCGGCAAGAGCACCCTGCTCCACCTGCTGCTCGGCTTCGTCACCCCCTCGGAGGGCAGGGTGCTGGTCGACGGCGCCGAGATCGGCGATCACGACTCCTGGCGCGCGCGGCTGGCGTTCGTACCGCAGCGCCCGCACCTCTTCGCCACCTCGGTGGCCGACAACATCGGGCTCGGCGCCCCCGGCGCGGCGATCGGCGAGATCAGGGCCGCGGCACGGGCCGCGCAGGCCGACGAGTTCGTCACGGCACTGCCCGAGGGCTACGACACCGTGCTCGGCGAGCGGGGGACGAACCTGTCGGCCGGGCAGCGGCAGCGGGTCGCGCTGGCCCGCGCGTTCTGCCGCCCGGACGCCGGGCTGCTCCTGCTGGACGAGCCGACCGCGCGGCTCGACGGCCGCAGCGAGGGCGCGATCGTGAGCGCGACCCGCGACCTCGCCGAGGGCCGCACCGCCGTGATCGTCGCCCACCGGCCCGCGATGATCGACCTGGCCGACCGGGTGATCCGGATCGCCGACGGCCGCGTGGTGGCCGGTGACGTGGTGGCCGGAGACTCCGGGGCCGCAGGGACCGCAGGGACCGCAGGGACCGCAGGGGACAGAGCATCGGCGGGGACGCGAGAGGAGGTCACCTCGTGACCGACGTCAGCGGGATCCCGGTGAGCTGGACGGACGAGCGACCGGCGAGCGAGGCGGCCGGACGACCGGCGGACCGCGCGGACAAGCGGTCAGCGGGCCGCGCGGACGAACGGTCGGCGGATAACGCAGACCGCACAGACCACACAGACCGCACAGACCGACGACAGGCAAGCCAGGCGGACGGCCGGCCAATGGACCGCGCGGACGAGCGGCCGGTGGGCCGGGCCGGTGGGCGGCTGGTCCTCGCGGCGGCCGGGGCCGCGGCGGCCGAGCTGGCCGGGCTCGGGCTGATCGGGTCCGCCGCGTGGCTCATCACCAGGGCGGCCGAGCAGCCGCCGCTGGCGGCGCTGAGCGTGGCGATCGTCGGGGTGCGGGCGTTCGCGACGACCAAGGGCGTCTTCCGCTACGGGGAGCGCCTGGCCGGTCACGACGTGGCGTTGCGGGCCCAGGCGACGACCAGGGAGCGGCTCTACCGGACGCTCATCCCCACGGGGTCGTCGGACAAGCGTGGAGCCGACCTGCTCAGCCGCATGGTCGACGACACCGACGCGGTGCAGGACCTGCTCGTGCGCTGTCTGCTCCCGGCGGTCGCGGCGCTGGTCACCGGCGTGGCCGCGATGGTGATCGGGTTGTTCCTGCTCCCGGCGGCGGCGCTGGTGCTCCTGGCCGGGCTGCTGGTGGCCGGGGTGCTGATCCCGGCGGGCACGGCCGCCGCCGCGCGGCGCTGGTCGGCGCGGATCGCCCCCGCGCGGGCGGACCTGGCGGCCCGGGTCGCCGACCTGGTGCACGGCGCGGCCGACCTGGCCGCCTACGGGGCCGACGAGCGGGCGCTGGCCGCCGCCGCCGAGACCGACGCCCGGCTGGCGGCGCTGGAGCGCAGGCAGTCCCGGGCGAACGCGATCGCCTCGGCCCTGGGCCTGCTCACCCAGGGACTCACCGTGGCGGCCGTCGTCCTGCTGGCGATGAGCTCCGGGGCGGGTGCCGTGGCCACCGCGGTGCTCGCGCTGGTCTCGCTGGTGTCCTTCGAGCCGATACTGCCGATGGCCGCGGCCGGGGAGCGGCTGACCGGGGTGCTCGCCGCCCTGCGCCGCCTGAGGGAGGTGGGTGCCACCCCACCGGCGGTGGCCGAGCCGGCCGTTCCCGTCGCGGTTCCCGCCGGGCCGCCCACCGTCGAGGTCGAGGACCTGGTGGTCCGGCACGGCGCCGGGCTTCCCCCGGCCCTGGACGGCGTCAGCCTGACCCTCACCCCCGGCAGGCGCGTCGCCCTGGTCGGTCCCAGCGGCGCGGGCAAGAGCACCCTGCTGTCGGCCCTGATGCGCCTCGTCGAACCCGAGTCGGGGACGATCCGGGTCAGCGGGGTGGACGTCCGGGAGCTGGCGGCCGACGACACCCGGCGGGTGATGACCGGGCTTACGCAGGATCCGTACGTGTTCCAGACGTCCGTACGGGACAACCTGCGGCTGGCGGGCCCGGAGGCCGGTGACGAGGAACTGGCCGAGGCGGTGCGGCGGGCGCGCCTGGACCGGTGGGTGGAACGGACCGGCTGGGACGCGGTGCTCGGGGAGGACGGGCGCACGGTGTCCGGGGGGCAGCTGCAGCGGCTGGCGCTGGCGCGGGCGCTGCTGCACGACCCGCCGGTACTGCTGCTGGACGAGCCCGCCGAGGCCCTGGACGAGACGACGGCGGACGCGCTCATGGCCGATCTCCTCGACGCCACCCACGGTCGTACGACACTGCTCGTCACGCACCGCCTGCGCGGGCTGGAGCGGATGGACGAGATCGTCGTACTGGAGAACGGCTCGGTGACGCAGCGGGGCACCCACCGGGAGCTGGTGTCCTCCCCCGGCTACTACCGCGACCTGTGGCGCTCGGAGGCGCTGACCTCAGGCCGGTGAGCGCCTCCGGGCGGTTCCCGGACCGCTGGGATCTTTTCAGGGGGGCGGACCCGATGCACCGGAAAGCGCGCGCCCACCGGCACGTCCATCACGCCGGGACACATCGGGGCCTCCAGCGACCCGGCGCGGTTCGCATCACCATGAGCTGCGGTTTCAGCGGGAAAAGGCTCATGAACGGAGCGTTCTTGTATCGTGATCGAAACTTCCCGGGCACGGGTCACGACCCAGAAGATGAACAGGATCCCGAAAACACAGGCAGGCTCCCATTGACAGATCTGGTCTTCCACAGCAGCGACCTTCCCGCATCCGAGCGGTTCGCCGGCTGGTGTGAGCTGGCCGCCACGGCGCTCATCCCGGCCACGATCGAGTCCGAGCACCGAGACGACTTCCAGGCGTCGATGCGGCTGCGGGCACACGGGTCGGTGCAGGTCAGCATGGTCAGCTGCTCGGCCCTGACCTCCACACGATCTTCGGACCTGATCCGCCGCAGCGATCCCGAAATGTACTTCCTCGCGCTCGTGCAACGCGGAGCCCTGGGACTGACCTACGCCGACAGGGAAGTGGGCCTGAGGACGGGAGACCTCCTCCTCTACGACTCCTCGACCCCCTTCGTCGGCCACATGGTCACCCCGACGCTCTGGGCCCGTAAGGTGCTGGTCTCGATCCCGAGAACGCACCTTCCGCTCGCGCCGAAGAAGATCGAGCCACTCCTGGGGACCCGCATCGGCGACGGCGACGGCCTGGGCGACCTCCTGTCCCGCCTGATAACCCGCGCGGCCCCTCCTTCGAGCGCCGAGGTCGCGGGCGGGGACCGGTTCAGCGGGGCGCTGCTCGACCTGCTGTCCGTCCTGCTGGGACACATGGCGGGCGACGCGCCGGTGCCCCCCGAGGCACGCCACCACGCGTTGCTCCTGCGAATCCGGGCGTTCATCGCCGGCAACCTCGGCGACCCGCACCTGACGCCGCAGATGATCGCGGACGCGCACGGCATCTCCCGTCGCCAGCTGAACCGGCTGTTCCAGAACGAGGATCTGCCCGTGGCCGCCTGGATACGGCAACGCCGCCTCGACCGATGTCACCGCGACCTGGCCGACCCGGCGCTGCGCTCCCAGCCCGTGCACGTCATCGCACACCGCTGGGGGTTCGCCGACGCCCCCTCCTTCACCCGCGCGTTCCGGGCCGGCTACGGCGTGACACCGATCGAACACCGGCAGGCCGCACTGCGCGCCGCCGGGCCCGCGAACACAAGAAACCCGGCCTGAAAAGTCAACGACTTTCTCCTCGTCTCACCTCAGAATCAAGATCGTGCCGGGACATCGCTCGCATTTCCGACGTACCAGAACGACCATCTCCGCGACTGCCCCCCCTCACGACGACGCGAACCGGCCCTGCGTGATCATTTGCCTTGTCCCGTACTCCGCACCGTCGTCTCCGGCCTAACCGGGACGCCGTGGCGGGCCGGGGGTGACGCGAGGGCGTTCGTCCGTGCTCGCGGTGACGTGTTCGGAGGAGGACGGGGATGCGCCGGAGTTCGTCGTGTCTGGCCAGGCGTGGTGTCGGCGGTCAGGGGTTCCGCCGGATCGGCGGGTGGCCACACCACGGCCGTCGACGCCTCGGTCGCCGTCGCGGGTCCGCCGCCGCCGGTCGTGCCCTCCCCGCGACAGCCTGGACGCGCGCCGACGGGACGTCCGGGCCCGGCCGGTCGACCCGCTACGGCACGAGGATCCATGCCGAGGGTCGCGTCCCCCGGAGGCTTCCGGTGACCTGCCCCGGCGGCCGCGACCTCGGCTTCGCCGAAACGCGCGACAGCGTGGGGAGAACGCTCTTCCGATCGCCACCGGGGACGCGCGTCCCCCTGGCCGGGCGTCGTCCGGCGTCCGGCCGGGCCTTCGCGTCCGTCCTCTAGGAGCATCGGGCGACCATGGCAAGGATCATCACCCAACTCATCGACGAGCGCGAGATACCGAAGTATCTTTCCGGCGTCGCGGACATCGAGGCAGAGGGAGAACTCGACGAGATCGACACCGACTCGGGTGGATGGGTCGGCGCCGCCGACGACGGGATCGCGATCAACGAGATGGACAGCGAGAGATGTCTGATCAAATACGAACTCTGGGACGGCCCCCCTCTCCCTCCCATTCGCGACACCTGGGACAGGACCTGGTCCGGAAGCGTGCGTTTGACCTCCGGAAAGGTGCACGCCGTCAACGAACACTCCGGTGACACGTTCTACGGCGCGGAATTCGACCTCGGCGAGAAGAACCGCGTCTGGCGCGTCAAAATCCATCGCAGTTTCCTTGGCCACCAAAGTTTGGCGCCGGATCTGGTCGGCATCACTCTCATCAATATTCAGTTCTGGCCGGACCGCTGAGGTGGCCCGGGCGGAGGGGGCCGGCTGATCGGGAATTCCCCGTCGCCGCGCACGGGGTCACCGCGGCGAACCCTTCCCATCCTGGACGATGGCGCTCCTCGACGAGTCGCGGCACGGGGATCGCCCGCACGAGCGCGGCCGTCCCGGCCACCCATCCACCGATCGCCGTACGGGCCTTTTCTTCGGGCGATGAAATGTTATCGCTAACATTTCATCGACGGAGAACCGTGGCGCGAGGAGGCGGGGAACGCCGACGCGTGCGGCACACCATCCGCGATCACCGCGGAACGGCAGGTCAGGTCGGCGCCACATCTGCGTGTGCGCTCACATTCGACCAGCCGGGTCTGTCGGGCTCGGCGAATGCGCGTTCCGGGATTTCCGCGGTCCGTTGACATCCGCGATGGTGACGTGAACACTCGGCGGAAACACAGCGGAAACATCGACGCGCCCCGGTCGTCCCCGCCCATAGAGGACCCCTTTCCCCTGGCCGACGTGGACCGTCAATTGTTAGCGCTAACGCAATCGCACGCCGTTCCGCCCCTCGGAGAGGGGTGCCTGTCGTGTCCCTGCGCCGGACGATTCCCGCGGGCCTCGCGTCACCCAGCCGGTGGCGCCGGCCCAAGCCGCCCAGGCCGCCCAGGCCGCCCAGGCCGCCGAGGTCACGATCACCAACGGGACGCAGTTCCGCGACACCGCCGGGAACCCGCTGCAGGCCCACGGGGGCGGGGTGCTGAAGGTGGGCACGTACTACTACTGGTTCGGCGAGAACCGCAACGCCGACAACACCTTCCGCGCCGTCCCGGTCTACCGGTCCACCGACCTGCGGAACTGGGAGTTCCGGCGCGACGTCCTCACCCGTACGTCGGCCGCCGAGCTGAACGTCTCCAACATCGAACGGCCGAAGGTCATCTACAACGGCTCCACCGGCCGCTACGTCATGTGGATGCGCAAGGAGAACGGCGTCGACTACGGGCAGGCCCGCGCCGCCGTCGCCTCCTCCGCGACCGTGGACGGCGACCACACCTACCACGGCAGCTTCCGCCCCCTGGGTCAGCACATGTCCAGGGACATCACCCTCTAAAACGACAACGGCACCGCGTACATGATCTCGGCCGCGAACGAGAACTACGACCTGCACATCTACCGCCTCACCTCCGACTACCTGAACGTCGGCGCCCTGGTCGGCAACCTCTGGCCCGGCGGCCACCGCGAGGCCCCGGCCATGTTCAAGCGCGGGAGCACGTACTTCCCGCTGACGTCCGGGGCCACCGGATGGAACCCGAATCAGGCCAGGTACGCGACGGCCTCCAGCGTCTCCGGCCCGTGGAGCGGGTGGGCCGACGCCGGCGACGGCACGACGTTCGGCTCCCAGCCGGCGTACGTCCTGCCGGTGCAGGGCACCTCGACGACGAGTTACCTCTACATGGGCGACCGGTGGGCCGGCGCGTGGGGCGGCCCGGTGAACGACTCCCAGTACGTGTGGCTGCCGATCACGTTCCCGTCCGCCACGAGCATGAGCCTGAGCTGGAGCTCGCAGGTCACCGTCGACACCGCCACCGGAGTGATCTCCGGTTCCGTCGCACCGGCGTACCGGATCACGGCCCGGCACGGCGGCAAGGTGATGGACGTCGTCAACGCCTCCACGGCGAACAACGCCGAGGTGAAGCAGTATCCGTGGAACGGCGGCGGCAACCAGAGGTGGCGGTTCCAGGAGACCGGCGACGGCTATTTCCGTCTGGTCGGCCAGAACAGCGGCAAGTGCCTCGACGTCGCCGACGCCTCGGCCGCCGACGGCGCCGACATCCAGCAGTACGCCCGCGGCACCGGCACCAACCAGCAGTGGACCCGCGTCCAGTCCTGATCACCGGCACGACCGGAGAGACCGTGACACCTTACTTGCAAAGCAACCCAGGCAGGGGCGGGATCATCGGCAATACTCGTCCCCACCTGGGCTTACGGTCCACCGTGATCCACCGTCGTCCGGCCCCGTCCGTGGTCGTCGTCACCCAGTTGGTCACTCAGGACGTATGAGAGAGGTAGTCGCGAGTCTGCCCTGTGATGGGGTGCAGACGAAGGCATCCGCTGTGCACCCCGTGCCGGCCATCAACGTCAGATGCTCTTCACCCAGCTTCGAGCCTTGTCGATCTCCATCGCCAGCTCTTCGTGAACGAGGCGGACGGCCTCCTCCTCTCGCCCCCGAACCTTGAGCTGACGGACCCGTCCCGTAAGTTCCATCGCACGTATCGGATCCGTGTATCTGAGCACCTGCTTTTGCCGAGTGGCCTTCACCCATATGAAAATGAGAAAGGAAAAGAACGCGACCGGGACCCCGATTAACTCGAACCCCTCGGACGGCGGGGCCCAGTGCGCCGGGTCGTGGGAATGAGAACGCCGCCGGGGCCGTGGACATGTCCACGGCCCCGGCGGCGCGCCCGCCCCTGAGATCCCTACTCTCCGGTCTTCTCCGCGAGGGTGACGGTGACGGTGCCGGGCCGCCCGTCGCGGACGTAGGCGATGGTCACCTGCTGGCCGGGCTTGAAGCCGCGGACGGCTCCGACCACGGTGGCCGCCTCGTCCACGGCCGTGTTGTCGATCTTGGTGATCAGGTCGCCCTGCCGGATGCCCGCCTTGGCCGCGGGGCTGCCCTCGGTGACCTGGCCGACCAGGGCGCCGCCCGCGTCCCCGGTGGCGTCGGTCACGCTCACGCCGAGGAAGGCGTGGGAGACCTTGCCGCTCTCGATGAGCTGCTGGGCGACCTGGTTCGCGGTGGTGATGGGGATGGCGAAGCCGACACCGATGCTGCCCTCGCCGCCGTTGGTGGCGATGGCGGTGTTGATGCCCACCACCTCCCCTGCCGCGTTGACCAGTGCCCCTCCCGAGTTGCCGGGGTTGATCGCCGCGTCGGTCTGGATGGCGCCGCCGATGGTGGTGCTCCCGCTCCCGCCCTGCGGCTGCTGCCTGCCCCAGCCGGGCGGGAGCTGCTGCTGGCCCTGGTCGCCGCCGACGGTCAGGGTACGGTTCAGCGCGCTGACGATCCCGGCGGTGACCGAGCCGGACAGGCCGAGCGGGCTGCCGATGGCGAGGACGGAGTCGCCGACCTTCAGCCGGTCGCTGTCGCCGATCGTGGCCTTGGTGAGGCCGGAGACGCCCTCCGCCTTGATGACCGCGAGGTCGGTGGCCGGGTCGGTTCCGATGATCTTCGCGGTGGCGGACTTCCCGTCGCTGAACTTGACCGTCACCTGGCTGCCCGGACCCCCCTGGCCCCCGGCCTCCACCACGTGGTTGTTGGTCAGGATCAGGCCGTCGGCCGAGAGGACCACCCCGGACCCCTCACCCCCTCCGGCGGCGGTCCTGATCTCGATCGACACCACGGAGGGCTGGACGGCCTGGGCGATGTCGGCGACCGTGGTCGCGTTGCCGACCGATCTCACCACCGGGCTGGACGACGAGACCTGGGCGGCGGCACCGCTGTTGAGACTCGTCGCGACGAAGGCCCCCGCGACCCCGCCACCGACGGCCATGGCCGCCAGCGCGAGACCGGTGCCTATCTTCTGCCCGGCGGTGAGCCGCCCTCGCCGCGGGGGGACCGCCCCCGGTCCCCCGTATCCCCCTGGCCCCCCGGCCCCTCCGGATCCCCCGATCCCCCCGGCCCTCCCGGGCGCCTCGGCGGCGAGCCGCTCCGGCACCGGGTGGATCAGCGTCGGCTGCGTCCCGGTGCCGGCACCGGCGCGGTAGGCGCCCGCGCGGGGCGGCACCTTGCCGAACTGGGTCCAGCCGTCGTTCCCGGGGGTCGCCTCGGCCGGTGCGTCCTGCTGCTCATTCCTGTTCGGGTCCATGTCTTCCCCCACGTCCTACGTCGCCCCGATCAGATGGGGCGGAGACCGGTACTCACCGGCTAGGGAAAACAATGCCCGACGACGTGTAAGCGCAGGTTAAGGGCCTGATCGCGGTGATCGGGATCCTCTGACATCGGCTTTATCAGCCGTGCTCAACAAGGGTCCCGACCGCTCGAAATCACCGGGCGAAAACTTTTTCCGCTACCCCTCGCGGACCCCGAAGACCGCCGTCTGGTGCTCGACCAGCAGGCTCGCGCCCTTGATCCGCGCGACGCCGGGGGCGTCGAGGATGCCGTCCTGGCCGGGGAGCTGACCCGCGCCGCGCTCGGGGCCGAGCGGCACCACGATGACGGGCGGCATCGGCTCGTACGCCCCCAGCTCCCCCTCGCCGGTGATCAGGGCGCGGATGTTCGCGGCGACGACCTCGGCCTGCGCTCCCGCGTACCCCGCCATCGGCGGGCCCAGGGTGGTGATGTCGCCGAGCGCGAAGACGCTGTCCTGCCCGGTCACCCGCAGCTCGGGGGTGACCTCGACGAACCGCCTCGCCGTGAGGGCGGGGGCCAGGTCGTCGGCGAGGTAGCCGGTGAGGGGCGTGACGCCGTGGCAGCGGTACCAGATGCCGGCGGTGATCTCGGTGCCCGCCTCGGTCGTCACGGTGAAGGTCGCGGCGGTGCCGGGCTCGGTCGGCGGCGCCTCGCGCAGCGGGCTGCCCAGCAGCAGCTCGATGCCGAGCTCGTCCAGCTGGCGGCGGAGCTCGGCGCGCAGCTCGGGCTTGTACGGGCCGGGGAGGATGTCGTCGCCGATGTCGGCGACGGTGACGCGCTTGCCGGGCCAGACGGCCTTGATCTCTCCGGCGAGCTCCAGTCCCACCGGGCCCGCGCCCAGCAGCAGCACACCGTCGGCCGCCGCGAGAGCCCGGTGCGAGGCCCGGTAGCGCTCGTGCGCGACCTCGGTGTCGACGGCGTCGCTCTTGCCGGGGAACGGGTAGGAGGAGCCGGTCGCGAGCACGATGTAGTCGGCGGCGATCTCCTCACCGGAACCGAGGACGACGCGCTTGGAGTCGACGCTGACGGCCCGGTCGCGGACCACCCGGCCCCGGGCGAGCAGGGTGTCGTACGGGAAGTAGATGCCCGGCAGCCACGTCGGGTCCACCAGGGCCCGCAGCGCGGCGACGTTGTGCACGAAGGCGTCCTTGGGCTCGACGAGCACGACGTCGGCCACGTCGTCGAGCGCCTTGGCGACGCGGACGCCTCCGTAGCCTCCGCCGACCACGGCGACGGTGGGCTGCCATGCGGGTGCGATATCGCTCATCTCGGGTTCCCGATCTCTTTCTCGTACGGAATCACGGTGGTACGGCACGGGCCGTGGGCCCGGACGGCCGCCGGGTCGGACAGCCGTCGGCCCGGTCGCCTCGCGGCGGACACGTCGGCCAGGGCTTCCAAAACGGGTCTGAACAGGCCGTACGTACCGATGCGGCGCCCGGCACGTCGTTGACACTAACATATCGTTGAAGGGCGTCAACTATTTGGATTCATCGATCATTCGATCCGTGTTACGGTACGGGCATGGGAGTCGAGGACATCCGTGCGCCAAGGGCCACCGATCGTCTCGGCATGCTCCTGGCCCGCCACGGCACCGTCACGAACGTCCGCATGCGGCAGGCACTCGGCGTGACCGGCCTCACCCCCAGGCACGCCATCACGCTGATGAATCTTGAGGAGAGCGGCCCCATGGGCCAGCAGGCCCTCATCGAGGCACTGGGGGTCGACCCCAGCGTGCTGGTGGCGATCCTCAACGACCTGGAGCGCGACGGGCTCGCCGGGCGCCGCCGCGATCCCGCCGACCGGCGCCGCCACATCGTGGAGATGACCGCCGCGGGGGCCGACGCGCTCACCAGGGTGCAGGAGGCGCTCACGACGCTGGAGCGGGAGCTGTGCTCCGGCCTCGACGAGGAGGAGATCGTCCAGCTCCACGGGCTGCTCAGCCGGATCAACACCTCGGCCGAGGAACGGGCCTGCGCCGAGGACTGACCGCCCGGGTTCCGGACGGCCTGAGTTCCGGACGGTCGGGTTCCAGACGGCCGGGTTCTGGACGGCCGGGCTCCGGGCAGCCGGGTTCTCCGAGAGTCGATCGGCCGCCGCGCACATCCCCGTTCGTCAGGGGCGAGCCCGTCGATCAGGTGCGTGAAGGCACCGTCCCCGGACGTTTCAGGCTCAGGCTCAGGAGCCGGCGGGCCAGTACTCGTCGCGCAGGAGGCGCTTGTAGAGCTTTCCCGTGGGGTGCCTGGGCAGTTCCTCGCGGAAGTCGACCGAGCGGGGACACTTGTAGGGCGCGAGCTGGGACCGGCAGTACTCGATCAGCTCGGCCTCCAGCGCCGGGCCCGCCAGGTCCATGGAGAGCGGCTGCACGACGGCCTTGACCTGCTCGCCCATCTCCTCGTCCGGGACGCCGAAGACGGCCACGTCCGCCACCTTCGGGTGGACGGAGAGAACGTTCTCGGCCTCCTGCGGGTAGACGTTGACCCCGCCAGAAATGATCATGTAGGAGCGGCGGTCGGTGAGGTAGAGGAAACCCTCCTCGTCGAGGTAGCCGATGTCCCCGAGGGTGGTCCAGCCCCGGCCCCGGGGGTCGCGCGAGGCCCGCGTCTTGTCCTCGTCGCCGTGGTAGACGAACTGGGGGCCGTCGGAGAAGTAGACCGTGCCGTGCTCGCGCGGCGGCAGCTCGTCGCCCTCCTCGTCGCACACGTGGGTGACGCCGAGCAGCGGGCGGCCGACCGTGCCCTTGTGGGCGAGCCAGTCCTGGGAGCCGACGTACAGGAAGCCGTTGCCCTCGGTGCCCGCGTAGTACTCGTGGACGATCGGGCCCCACCAGTCGATCATCCGTTCCTTGACGGGGACGGGGCAGGGGGCGGCGGCGTGGATCGCGCAGGTCAGGGACGACAGGTCGTACCGCGCGCGGGTCTCGTCGGGCAGCTTGAGCATCTTGATGAACATGGTCGGCACCCACTGCGAGTGGGTGACGCGGTATCTCTCGACGAGCGCGAGCGCCTGCTCGGGGTCGAACCTCTCCATGACGACGAGCGTGGCGCCCATGCGCTGGAAGGCCATGCAGTAGCGCAGCGGGGCGGCGTGGTAGAGCGGCGCCGGGGAGAGGTAGACGCTGTCGGCGGAGGGCGCGAACAGGAACTGGACAAGCTGCAGCAGCGCCCCGGGGGTGTCCAGCGTGGCCCGGGAGAGGGTGGGCTTGACGCCCTTGGGGCGTCCGGTGGTACCCGAGGAGTAGAGCATGTCCACGCCCTGGCACTCGTCCTCGACCGGGGTGGCGGGATGGGCCGCGACGGCCTTCTCGTACGAGTCGAAGCCGGGGGCCACGCCGTCCAGCATGAGCCTCAGCTCGACGCCCGGGGTGCGGCCGGTGACGGAGACGGCCACCTCCGCGAGGGCGGCCGAGGAGACGAAGACCCGGGCCTCGCAGTTGTCGACGATGTAGGCGAGCTCGTCGGTCTTCAGCCGCGGGCTGATCGCGGTGTAGTACAGGCCGGAGCGGTGCGCGGCCCACGCGACCACCAGGAACAGCGGGTGGTTCTCCAGCATGAAGGCGATGTGGTCACCCGGCAGCAGCCCGGCGGCGCGGAAGAGGTGGGCGAGGCGGTTGGACTCCTCGTCCAGCTCACGGTAGGTGACGACCCGTCCGGAGCCCGCCATGATCACAGCGGGTTTGTCGGGCGAGACTGCTGCGATCGCTCCCGGATGCATGAAACCGAACATTACTCGGTGAGTAGTTCGGTGAGAAGTGCCCGCACCACGCGACTGGGCCGCGACCTCGGGTGAGGTCGCGGCCCAGCGGATGGTCAGGCCTCGGGAGCGCCCTGACCGTGCGGGTCGGGTGCCGCGCCCGGGAGCGCCCTGACCGTGCCGATCAGGTGCCGTGCCCCGGAGCGTCCCGGCCGGATGGATCAGGCGTGGCTGTAGACGTGCTCCCAGCCACTCTGGTAGCCGTTCGGGTGGCCGTGGTTGCCCCGGCTCACCTTGACGTAGATGTGCTCGGCGTCAGTGCCGGAGAAGGAGTAGAAGGCGGGCTTCTTCGAGCAGTTCTTGAAGCTCTTGAAAGTGGTCGAGCCGTCGAAGCCGACGACCTTGAAGGTCTCCCACGCGCAGAAGTGCCTGGGCTTGCTCCACCACTTGTGGTTGGTGAGCTTGCTATCGACGGTGTAGTGGTATTCGTGCTCCCACTTCCACGCGCGCTTCTTGAACCACTGCTTCACCCACTTGCACTTCTTTTCACCCTTGTACCAGGTGCACTTCTTGACGACCTTCGAGTACTTCTTCCAGTACCAGTGCTTCTCTGACTTCTTCTCCACGGCGACCTTGCCCTCGGCCTCCGCCTTCTCGTCACCTGAGGAGTACGGCCCCCAGCTGTCGGCGAAGTAGGGGGTCGCGGAGGTGGTCGTGGCGACGGTCTTGATGGGGGTCACGGTCTCGGCGTTGGCCATCGCCGGGGCGGCCGTGGTGAGCAGGGCGGCGACACCGGCGCCCAGGAGGATTCGGCTGGCGAATCGCATTTCGAGGGGTTCCTCTCGGGAGTGAGGATTTTGACACCTCTTGTTGTACGTTGCGCCGATTGCCGGTCACTTTCACTTCACTTGAAACCCGAGGCCAGACCAATGATCAAATCATATTTCTTACGGGATAAGTCGTGAAATAGCGCAAAATGATCAGTATGACAATCCGGTCAGTTACGCGCGAGACGGCGGGCGACGGTGTCACCCAGCGTTTGCACGAGTTGCACGACGACGACCAGCACGACGACGGTGACAATCATGAGCGTGGTCTCGAAACGCTGGTAGCCGTAACGGATCGCCAGGTCCCCGAGCCCTCCCCCGCCGATCGCCCCGGCCATCGCCGAGTACGAGATCAGCGCGACCACGGTCACCGTGAGCCCCGCGACCAGGCCGGGCATCGCCTCGGGCAGCAGGACCTTGCCGACGATGGTCCCGCGCCCGGCGCCCATGGCCTGGGCGGCCTGCACCTTGTCCCTGCCGACCTCGCGCAGCGCGGTCTCCACCAGCCGGGCGAAGAACGGCGCCGCGCCGAGCGTCAGCGGGACCACCGAGGCGATGGTGCCGATGGTCGTGCCGACGATCAGCCTGGTCAGCGGGAGGATCGCGATCATCAGCACGATGAAGGGCAGCGAGCGGCCGATGTTGACGATCAGACCGAGCACCCGGTTGAGCGCGGGCGAGGGGAACAGCCCGCCCCGGTCGGTGGCGACCAGCGCCACCCCGAGCGGGAGGCCGAGGATCACCGTGAACAGGGTCGACCACAGGACCATCTGGACGGTCTGGCCGGTCGACTCCATCAGCAGCGGGAACATCTCTTCCCAGGTCATCGGGCCTCCTCGACGAGCAGGCCGCGTTCGGCCAGGTAGGTGAGCGCGGCGGCGCGCTCGTCACCGGTGACGAGCAGGCGCAGCCGTCCCGTCGAGACGCCCGCCACCTCCTCCAGGGCTCCGCCGAGGATGTTGACGTCCACGTCGAACTTGCGGACCACCTGCGACACCACCGGTTCTCCGGCCTGCCCTGTGAAGGTGATCGTGACGTGGCCCGGCTCCGGCTCCGGCAGCGGGAACAGCTCCGCGGCGAGCCTGGAACCCGGCCTGGAGAGCAGTTCGGCGATGGTCCCCGACTCCTCGACCAGGCCGTCCCGCATGATGGCGACCGAGTCGCAGATCGACTTGACGACCTGCATCTCGTGGGTGATCAGCAGGATCGTGAGGCCGAGCTCGCGGTTGAGGCGCTTGAGCAGGGCCAGGATCGACTGCGTGGTCCCGGGGTCGAGCGCCGAGGTGGCCTCGTCCGACAGCAGCACCGGGGGGCTTCCGGCCAGCGCGCGGGCGATGCCGACCCGCTGCTTCTGCCCTCCCGACAGCTGCGCGGGGTGCGCTCCCGCCTTGTCGGCCAGCCCGACCAGCTCAAGCAGCTCGGCCGTACGCTTGGCGCGCTCGGCCTTGGCCACCCCCATGACCTCCAGCGGGAAGGCGACGTTCCCGGCGACCGTACGGGAGGAGAGCAGCGCGAAGTGCTGGTGGATCATCCCGATCCGCTGCCGGGCCCTGCGCAGGTCGCCCTCGCGCAGGCCGGTCAGCTCCTGGCCCGCCACCGAGACGGTGCCCGAGGTGGGTCGCTCCAGCAGGTTCACGCAGCGCAGCAGGGTGCTCTTACCGGCGCCGCTCTGCCCGAGCACGCCGAATATCTCACCCTCGCGGACATGGAGATCCACCCCGTCGACGGCGACCACCTCGCGGCCCCGATCCTGATAGACCTTCCGCAGGCCAGACACATCGATCACAGCTGGTCCCCAACACGCCCTCGCATTGCCCTCATTCCCGACATGTTATGTGAAACCGATCACCCCTCACGAGTTCCCGGTCTCCGGCGGGCAAATTCTGACCGATCGGCGACCACGGGTGACGAACGGCGGGCCGGGACACATCCACGTCGCCCGTTCCGCCGATCCGCGCCGCAGACATATTCGCTATATTTAGTAAATGGTGAATCTATCGGCGACACTCTCACTGCACGATTGCGCCCTCCACTACGCCGACAGCGGTGGCGACGGCGTGCCCCTGGTGTTCTCGCACGGCGCCGGGGCCGACCACGTGATGTTCGACGCCCAGGGCGAACACCTGCGCGCCCGGGGATACCGGGTCGTCACCTGGGACATGCGCGGCCACGGCCTGTCCCGCCCGGCCGGTGTCCGGTTCACCGCCGAGCGGGCGATCACGGACCTGTGCGCGCTCGTCGAGCATCTTGGGCTCGACCGGCCGGTGCTCGTGGGGCAGTCCCTCGGCGGCAACATCGGCCAGGCGATCGTCCGGCGGCATCCGGACCTCGCCCGCGCGCTGGTCGTCATCGACGCGACGTGGAACACCGCACCGCTGTCGCGCGGCGAGCGCCTGCTGCTGAGGATGGCCGCGCCGAGCCTGGCGGCGATCCCGGCCGGACGCCTGCCGGACGTGATGGCCAGGGCCTCCGCGGAGACGGAAGACGCGCGGGCGGACGTGCGACGAGCGTTCTCCCTGCTGTCGAAGAAGGAGTTCGTCCAGGTGTGGCGGGCGACCGCCGGACTTCTCGACCCGGATCCTCACTACCGCACGCCGGTGCCGCTGTGCCTGATCCGCGGCGAGCGGGACCGGACCGGCAACATCGCCTCGGCCATGCCCAGATGGGCCCGGGCCGAGGGCGTCGAGGAGGTCGTCATCCCCGGTGCGGGCCACATTCCCAACCAGGACGACCCCGACACGGTCAACGCGGCGATCGAGGCGTTCCTGCGTACGGTCCCGGCGCCGAAGCGGGCACGGCGGTGAGCGCGGCCAGGCGTCGCGCGTTCATCACCTCGGTGGGTGACCTGCTGGCCTCGTGGAACCTTCCCCACGCGACCGGCCGCGTCTACGGGCTGCTGCTGGTCACCGAGGAGCCGTCCTCTCTCGACGCGATCGCCGCCGACCTCGAACTGAGCAAGGGAGCGGTGAGCACCGCCGTGCGGCAGCTGGACTCCTGGGGACTCGCCAAGGTGACACCGCAGCCCGGCAGTCGCAGGCTCCTGGTCGAAGCCACGGGAGGGATCGAGTCGCTGCTGGAGGCGAGCCACACGCGAGCCAGAGCGCTGATCGCCGCCCTGCGCGACGGCGAGACCCTGGTGAGTCCCGGCCCGGCTCAGGACCGGCTCCACGACGTGATCGGGCTGTTCTCCGGCTATGTCGACGTCGGAAGCCAGCTGCTCGACAGACACCGCCGGTGATCCGCCGTATCGGGGTCGCCCCGGCTCGCCGGGCGACCCCGATACGGCGGACGACCCGAATACGGCGGACGACCCGAATACGGCGGACGGCCCGCCCCTCCGGTGAGGACTCCGGCGAGGGAGGGGCGGGCGGGCTCGCAGGAGCGCGGGTCAGGCGGCGGTGTGCTGGGCCACCTTGGCCGGGGTGAGCGCGATCTCCAGGACCTCGCGCACGTCGCTCACCGTGTGCACGGTGAGCTCGTCGCGGACGGCCTGCGGGACGTCGTCCAGGTCGGGCTCGTTGCGCGCCGGGATCAGCACGGTCGTGATGCCCGCCCGGTGGGCGGCGAGCAGCTTCTGCTTCACCCCGCCGATCGGGAGCACCCGGCCGGTGAGGGAGACCTCGCCGGTCATGGCCACGTCACCGCGGACCTGGCGGCCGGAGAGCAGCGAGGCCAGGGCCGTGATCAGGGTGACGCCCGCGGACGGGCCGTCCTTGGGAACGGCTCCGGCCGGGAAGTGGACGTGCACCGAGCGGTCCTTGAGGGAGGCGACCGGCAGCTCCAGCTCCGCGCCGCGCGAGCGCAGGTAGGAGAGCGCGATCCTGGCCGACTCCTTCATGACGTCGCCGAGCTGGCCGGTCAGGGTGAGGCCGGTGTCGCCGGTCTCGGGGTCGGCCAGGGACGCCTCCACGTAGAGGACGTCGCCTCCCGCCCCGGTGACCGCCAGCCCGGTGGCCACGCCGGGCACCGACGTGCGCTGGCTGGACTCGGGGAGCGAGGACTCCGGCACGTTGCGCGGGCGGCCCAGGTAGGGGACGAGGTCCCCGACCGTCACGGGCAGCTCGCTCTCGCCGAGGGCGACGTTGGCCGTCACCTTGCGCAGGATCCTCGCGATCGAGCGCTCCAGGGACCGGACCCCGGCCTCCCGGGTGTACTCGCCGGCGAGCTTGCGCAGCGCGTCGTCGCCGACGGTGACGTCCTCCGCGGTGAGGCCGGCCTTGTCGAGCTGGCGCGGGAGCAGGTGGTCGCGGGCGATGGCGACCTTCTCGTCCTCGGTGTAGCCGTCGAGCGTCACGATCTCCATGCGGTCGAGCAGCGGGCCGGGGACGGCCTCCAGCACGTTGGCGGTCGCGAGGAAGAGCACGTCGCTGAGGTCGAGCTCCACCTCCAGGTAGTGGTCGCGGAAGGTGTGGTTCTGCGCGGGGTCGAGCACCTCCAGCAGCGCGGCCGTCGGGTCGCCCCGGTAGTCGGAGCCGACCTTGTCGACCTCGTCGAGCAGCACGACCGGGTTCATCGAGCCGGCCTCGCGGATGGCCCGGACGATCCGGCCGGACTGGGCGCCGACGTAGGTGCGCCGGTGACCGCGGATCTCGGCCTCGTCGCGCACGCCGCCGAGGGCGACGCGGACGAACTTGCGGCCCATGGCGCGGGCCACGGACTCGCCGAGGGAGGTCTTGCCGACCCCGGGGGGACCGGCGAGCGCCAGCACGGCGCCGCTGCGGCGCCCGCCGACCACGCCGAGGCCCTTCTCGGCCCTGCGCCCGCGGACGGCGAGGTATTCGATGATGCGGTCCTTGACGTCGTCGAGGCCGGTGTGGTCGGCGTCGAGGACGGCGCGGGCCGCGGCGATGTCGTACGAGTCCTCGGTCCGGTCGTTCCACGGGATGTCGAGGACGGTGTCGAGCCAGGTGCGGATCCAGCCGGTCTCGGGGGACTGGTCGGAGGTCCGCTCCAGCTTGTCGACCTCCTTGAGCGCGGCCTCGCGCACCTTCGCGGGCAGGTCGGCGGCCTCGACGCGGGAGCGGTAGTCCTCCTCCTCGGAGGCGGAGGTGTCGCCGTTCAGCTCGGCGAGCTCCTTGCGGACGGCGGCGAGCTGCTGGCGGAGCAGGAACTCGCGCTGCTGCTTCTCCATGCCCTCCTGGACGTCCTTGCGGATCGTCTCGGCCACGTCGAGCTCGGCCAGGTGCTCGCGGGACCACTCGACCAGCATCGAAAGGCGGTCGGCGGGGTCGGCGGTCTCAAGGATCTCGGCCTTGCGCGGGGTGCTCAGCCAGGGGGCGTACCCGGAGTTGTCGGCGAGGACAGAGGGGTCGTCCATCTGGTTGACCGCGTCGACGACCTGCCACGCGCCCCGCTTCTGCAGGATCGTGGTGGCCAGCGCCTTGTACTCCTTGGCGAGCTCGTGGGCGCGCTCACCCGCCGCGACGGCGGGGATGCCGGTGACCTGCACCCACAGGGCCGCGCCGGGGCCGGTCGTGCCGGTGCCCACCCGGACCCGGCCGACACCGCGCACCACGGCCGCGGGCTCGCCCCCGGGGAGCCTGCCCACCTGCTCGACGATCGCCCTCACACCGACCGAGCCGTATCTGCCGTCGATCCGGGGAACGAGAAGGACCTCGGGCTTGTTGTCAGCGAGAGCCTGCGCCGCGTCGATCGCGGCCCGGACCTCGGTCTCCGACAGGTCAAGCGGGACCACCATGCCCGGCAGCACGACCTCGTCGTCGAGCGGCAGGACCGGGAGGATCAAGCTCTCACTCATGTGAACTCCAAGGGTTGAGTTATACACACTCAATTAATGGGAGCCGGAGAATGTTCCCGAGCTTGAGCGAGTTCGCTGTGAGCGATCGTAATTGTGTAATCGTTACCTTGAGTTAGCATTCCAGCCCGCTTCTGTCACTCAAAGTAACCGCGAGTGCCCGGACGGCCGCGCGGAGAGTCCGGGTGGCTCCTTCAGGTGATGCCGAGATGTCACCCCACGGTGGGACGTGGAGGTGATCCACCCTGCCTAGGCTGTTCCGGTGACCTCCAGCCCCGCGCGCCAGTTCCTCGCACGGCGCGCGCAGCCGGTGTGGAAGACCGCCGTACGGCTCGCCCACCCGATCACCGAAGCACTGGTGACCGGGGCGCCCGACCGGGTCCGGCCCCGATCGCGCCGTCTCACCCGTCGCGTGCCGCGCGCGCTGGGGCTGCTGCCGTTCCGGACGATCGACCTGGTCCTGCTGGGCGACCTGGCACTGACCGCCGTCCTGTTCGGCGGCGGCCTGTCCTACCTCCAGACCGAGGCGGCCGCGGCGCACTCCCCCCTCGACCAGGAGGGGCTCATGTTCGCCGCCCTGGCCTTCTCCCTGCCGCTCGCGCTGCGCGACCGATGGCCGCTCGTCGCCTGGCGGTCGGCCTTCCTGCTCATTCCCCTGGGGACGGTCGTCTCGCGGCAGTTCCTCGGCGACACCCCCTACACCGGGTCCACCTCGGTCATGTACACACTCGTGGTCTACGCGGTCGCGGTCCGATGTGAGCGGCACATCACCGTGGGCGTGTGGATCGTCTCGGTCCTCGGCGCCTGGATGACCGACCCCGACTCGATGGCCGTCATCACAGGCATGATCACGGCGACCGTCCTGTTCGGCTACAACGTACGCGCCCGCCGGCTCGCCGCCGGGCTGCTGGCCCAGGAGGAACGGCGCAGCGAGCGGGCCCTCGCCGCCCAGGCCACGCTGGAAGAACGGGCCAGGATCGCCAGGGAGCTGCACGACGTCGTCGCCCACCACATGTCGGTGATCGCCATCCAGGCCGAGGCCGTCCCGCTGCAGGCCTCCGGGGACGCGCGGCGCCTGGAGGAGGGGCTGAGGGAGATCCGCGCGCTCTCCCTCGCGGCCATGACCGAGATGCGCCGCGTGCTGGGCGTCCTCAGGGAGGGGGACGGGCACATCGACACCGCGCCGCAGCCGGGCCTCGGCCGCCTGGAGGAACTCGTCGACACCGCGCGCTCCGCCGGGATCGAGGTGACGCTCAAACTCATCGGCGACCTGACCGGGCTGCCCACCGCGGTGAGCCTGTCCGCCTACCGGATCACCCAGGAGTCGCTCAGCAACGCCATGCGGCACGCCCCCGGCTCCACCGTCTCGCTGAAGATCGCCCGGTACGGCGCCGAGCTGCACGTCCAGGTGACGAACAGCGCCGGGCACCGCTCCTCCGGGGAACCCGGTCACATGGGGCACGGCCTGATCGGGATGCGTGAACGGGTGTCCGTGCTCGGCGGGAAGCTCTGGGTCGGCCCGACCGGGACGGGCTTCGCGGTCACCGCCATACTGCCGATCACCGAGGACGCGTGACCCCCTCCCCGCTCAAGGAGCTTCGATGACGATCCGGGTGCTCATCGCCGACGACCAGGGCATGGTACGAACCGGTTTCACGGTGTTCCTGAGCTCGCAGCCCGACATCGAGGTCGTCGGCGAGGCCGCCAACGGACGCGAGGCCGTGACGCGGGTGACCGAGCTGCGGCCCGACGTGGTGCTGATGGACGTGCGGATGCCGGTGATGGACGGCCTCGCGGCGACCCGGGAGATCACGAAGTCCGTCGCCCCTCCGCCGAAGATCCTGATCCTGACGACGTTCGACCTCGACGACTACGTGTACGAGGCGCTGCGGGCCGGGGCGAGCGGGTTCCTGCTCAAGGACGCCTCGGCGCAGCAGCTCGCCGAAGCGGTCCGGGTGGTGGCGTCCGGGGAGGCGCTGCTGGCGCCCTCGGTGACCAGGCGGCTGATCGCGGAGTTCGCCCGCATCGGCCCGAGCCGCCCGCGCGGGCGGCTGGACGACATCACCGAGCGGGAGACGGAGGTGCTCGCCCTCATCGCGCGGGGCAGGTCCAACCAGGAGATCGCCGAGGAGCTCGTCCTGTCGGAACAGACCGTCAAGACCCACGTGAGCCGCATCCTCGCGAAACTGAACCTCCGCGACCGCGCCCAGGCGATCGTCCACGCCTACGAGACGGGCCTGGTCCGTCCGGGCGAGTGACTCCCGCCCACTGTCAGGGGCGCCCGAGCCGGTACAGGACGTGGGAACGCACCGGATGGCCGCCGGGCACCGACGGGTGGTCGAAGTCGTCGGCCGGGTCGCGGGTCATGCCCAGCCGTTCCATCACCGCTCGCGAGCGCGTGTTGCGCACGGTCGTCATGGAGACGATCTCGTCCACCCCGGCCACCGCGAAGCCCTCGGCGACGGCCTGTCTGGCCGCCTCCACGGCGTACCCGTGCCCCCAGGCGTGCCTGGCCAGCCGCCAGCCGACCTCCAGGGCGGGGGTGAAGGGCGCCTCGAACCGTTGCCACATCAGGCCGGTGAAGCCGATGAACCGGCCCGTCTCCCCGACCTCCAGCGCCCAGAGGCCGTAGCCCTGCTCGTCGAAGGCCCTTTCGATCTTGTCGACCATGGTGTCGCTCTGCGGCCTGGTCAGCGGGGCCGGGAAGTGCTCCATCACCTCGGGGTCGGCGTTCAGGGCCGCGAACGGCTCCCGGTCGTCATCCCGCCACCTGCGCATGATCAACCGTTCCGTCTCCATCCGGCCGAGTTTATCGCCGGGGCCGTTCAGGGCGACGTCCCTCGGTCCGGGAGCGGCCTGGGGTCGATCCGGGGTCGACCGCCTCGCTCCCGAGGGGGACGGGGAAGGTGAGCGCCTCGGGGTGACGCGGGTTACGGGCCGCGATTTCTAGCGTTCTGTCCGGTTCTTCGGATCGGACAGGAGGCTCGCATGTTCCGCCGCACGCTCGCCGTGGCCGTCGCCGCGGCGCTCGCCTACGTGACGGTCCCGCCGCCCGCGGGCGACCGGGTGGTGCGGATCTACGGCGACCTCGGCACGGCCGAGCACGTCGCGGTCGTCGTCCCCGGCGCCGACACCACGGCCGCCACCTTCGACGGCGGCAGGGCCAGGCCGTACAGCACGCCGGGGGGCGGGGCGCGGGCGCTGCTGGCCGAGGCGCGGGCACTGGATCCGGGGGCGAGGCTGGCGGTGGTCGCCTGGCTCGGCTACGACAGCCCGGCGACGCTCAGCCTCGGTGTGATGACCGGCGGTGCCGCGGAACGGGGCGCGGTGGAGTTGCGGCGGTACGTCACCGGGACGCTCAGGGGGAAACGGGTCAGCCTGCTGTGTCACAGCTACGGCTCGGTGGTGTGCGCCGGGGCCGTGCCCGGGTCCGGGGTCGCGGACACGGCCGTGTTCGGCAGCCCGGGGCTGGGCGTCTCGTCGGCCGCCGAGCTGGGCGGCACCCGGTTGTGGGCGGGCAGCGGAGCCCGCGACTGGATGCGCGAGGTGCCCAAGCTCAGGATCGGGCCGCTCGGCTTCGGCCCCGACCCCGCCGCCCCGGCCTTCGGCGCCCGCCTGTTCGGTACCGGCCCCGCCGGGCACAGCGAGTATCTCGAACCGGGCGGCGAGTCCCTGCGCAACCTGACCCTGATCGCGCTCGGCCGTGGCGGCGAGGTGTCCCGTGGCTAGTCTCGCGGCCGGGATCGAGGCGGCCACTCCCGAGGGCAGGGACCGCGGGGTGGACGCGCTGCGGGCGCTGGCGATCCTGGGGGTGGTGCTGGGGCACTGGCTGGTGACGGCGTGGGCACCGGGCGCGGCGGGGGCGGTTCACCTGTCCAGCCCGCTCGCCCACCTGCCGGGGGTCACGCCACTGTCGTGGGTGTTCCAGACGCTGGCGCTCTTCTTCTTCGTCGGCGGCTACGCGGCGGCGCGCGGTCTCCGCTCGGCGGCGACGCGCGCCTCGAAGGCCCCCGGATCCTCGACGGCCCGCTGGCCCTTGAAGGTCCGTGAGCCTTCGGAGGGGCGCGAGCCCTCGGAGGCGCGTGAGCCGGGCTCCGTGGTTCCCCCCACTCCGTCACGCGGTACGGGTCCCGCGACGACACCCGGTTCGCGTCGGGAGGCCGGGGGCGGCGCGTACCCGGGCGGAATCTGGGTGCGGGCCAGGATGGGGAGGCTGTTGCGGCCGGTGGTGCCGCTGGCCCTGGTCTGGGCGGGGATCGCGGCGGGGATGGCGCTGCGCGGGACCTCGGCGGGAACGATCAGGGTGATGGTGGTCCCGGCGATCGGGCCGCTGTGGTTCATGGCCGTCTTCGCCGCGCTGACGGCGGCGACTCCCCTCCTCCTGCGCGCGCACCCGGTCGTCACGGCCGCCGTGGCGTTCGCGGTCGTGCTCGGGGTGGACCTGGCCAGGTTCGGGCTCGGCGCTCCCGCCTGGGCCGGGTGGGCGAACCTGGCGGCCGGATGGCTGGTCCCGTACGCGCTGGGGATCGCCTGGGCGGGCGGGGCGCTCACCTCGCGCCGGGTGGCGGCGGGCCTGCTGGCCGGCGGGGCGGCCGGGGCGGTGCTGCTGGTCGGCGGGTTCGGGTACCCGGCGAGCATGGTGGGCGTGACCGGGGACGCGGTCTCCAACCTCAGCCCGCCCAGCCTGGCCGTGGTCTGCTTCGGGCTCGCCCAGGTGGGGCTGGCGTTGCTGGTACGCGCGCCGCTGGCCCGGCTGATGCGGCGTCCCCGGCTGTGGGCGGTGGTCGCGCTGGCCAACCTGTCGGCGATGACGCTCTTCCTGTGGCACCAGAGCGCGGTGGCCGTGCTCGCCGTCGCCGCCCTGCGCTTCGGCGACGTGCCCGGCCTGCTTGCGGTGCCCGACGAGCCGGTCTGGCTGCTGCACCGGCTGGCCTGGTTCCCGGTGTTCGCGGCCGTTCTCGCGCTCGCGTGGCTTCCGGGATCAAAGCGCGGGAGATTTAATGACAGGGTGTCGTCATCGGCTTGACGGGGTGGCCCGAGTTTTGTGACACTGCGTCATAAAAGATTCCCTCGTCGCGGAGTGATCATGAGCGAGTCGCCCTTCTCCGAAGTCCTCAGGAACGCCACCTGGGGCGACCACGAGTCCGCCGAGGACGAGAGCTACCTCAAGGCGCTGATGGCGGGCAGCCTCAGCACCGAGGCCTACGGCGAGATGGTCGCCCAGCACTATTTCGCCTACGTGGCCCTGGAGGGCGCCTCCCGCTCACTGGCCGCGGACCCCGTCGCGGGGCCGTTCGTCATCCCCGAGCTCTATCGGGAGGAGGCGCTGGTCCGCGACCTGGAGACGATCTACGGGTCCGGCTGGAGGTCCAGGATCGAGCCCTCCAAGCCGACCCTCACCCTGGTCGCCCGCGTCAACCAGGTGGCCACCTGGCCGGGCGGCTACATCGCCCACCACTACACCCGCTACATGGGCGACCTGTCCGGCGGGCAGTTCATCCGGATGGAGCTGCAGAAGATCTACGGCTACCAGCCGGGCGGCGGCGTCGACTTCTATCTCTTCGACGGGATCGGCAGCCTGCCCCGCTTCAAGAACGAGTATCGGGCCAGGCTGGACGCCCTCCCCCTGAACGAGGCCGAGAAGGGGCGGCTGATCCGCGAGACCAGGCTCGCGTACCTGCTCAACACCGAGGTTTTGGGCGAGCTCGGCCGGGTGGCCCGGCCCGAGTTCGCCGCCTGACCCCGCCCGGGAACCCGGGAATGAGTCCCTCGGAAAGAGTCCCTCAGAAGGAGTAGGGACCGAAGCGGCCCCAGGCCACGAAGGCGGACAGCAGGAGAAGCACCACGTTGACCACGATCCCCGGGTACTCCTTGCGCCGGAGGTGCACGACGAGGGCGCCGACCATCGTGACCGCCAGGGCCGCGGCGGCGATCGGGGTCAGGACGGGCAGGATGCCGGTGACCGCGGGCAGGATGAGGCCGAACGCGGCCAGCACCTCCAGGATCCCGATGATCTTGACCTGCCCGTCCGAGAAGTCCTCCACCCACGGCATCTGGCCCGACAGGTCCGCACGGGACTTGGTGGCCTTGGTGTAGCCGGCGAAGAGGAAGGCCAGGGCGAGCAGGCCCTGCACGACCCAAAGGACGATGTTCATGGTGCGCTCCGAGAGGATAAGTGAAGGATGCCCTTCGCTTGGGGAGCCAACGTAGCATAAACGCAGGAAGCCCTTCACTTTGTAGAATCGGTTTCATGAACGCGTGCAAAGGGCGGGGACTGCGCAAGGACGCCGAGATCAACCGGGAGCGGATCGTGGCGGCGGCGCGGATCGCGTTCCGTGAGGGCGGGCTCGACGTGCCCCTGGAGGAGATCGCCCGCCGGGCGGAGGTGAACATCGCCACCCTCTACCGGCGCTTCCCCGACCGCGAGGCGCTCATCGAGGCGATCCTGGCCGACCGCATGGCCGAGTTCGTCGAGGCCGCCGAGGCGGCGGAGCTCGCCGACGACCCGTGGGAGGGGTTCGCCGGGCTGGTCGAGCACATCTGCGGCATGCAGGCCGCCGACCAGGGGGTGACCGAGGGCTTCACCTCCTGTTTCCCCGGGGCGGCGCTGGAGGCGCCGAGGGCACGGGCGCTGGCCGCGGTCGACCGGGTGATCGAGCGGGCCCGTCGCGCCGGGACGCTGCGCGCCGACTTCACCGGCCAGGACCTGATGCTGATCATGATGGCAAACGCCGGGGTGCTCGGCTCCACGCGCTGCGCGGCCCCGGAGGCGTGGCGGCGGCTGATCGGCCTCGTCCTCGACGCGTGCCGCACCGGCCGCGCCGACCGGATCGCTCCGCCGCTCCCCCCGGCCCCCAGCGCCGAGGACATGCACAACGCGATGCTCACGACCCGCCCGCATCGCTGACCCCGCCACGATCCCACCACAGCCCCGCCACGCCACGGCACGGCACGGCACCGCAATGGCATCGCCTGACGGGGTGCCGGTGCTGTGCGACCATGGGGCATGCCCCGGATTTCGGCCGCGACCATCGGCGAGCACCGCGTCCAGACGCAGGATCGCATCCTGCGCGCGGTCTCGCGTCTCTCCCGGGACCAGGGCATCGACGCCATCTCCATGACCGACGTGGCGAACGAGGCCGAGATCACCCGCACCGTCCTGTACAACTACTTCCCCGACAAGGCCGCGCTGCTGCTCGCCTTCACCGAGCGGGTGACGCACTACTTCATCGACAGCTACGAGCGGGAGCTGCCCGACCGGGCCTCGCCCGCCGAGCGGTTGCGGGTCTTCGTCAGGCTCCAGCTCGACGGGCTGCTCGCCCACCCCCACCCCGGTCCCGCCGACCTGTCGGCGGCGCTGGGCCCGGACGCCTACCAGCGCCTGGCCGACCACGTCGAGCCGATGCAGCGCATCCTGACGGGCATCATCGACAGCGGCGTGTCGTCGGGCGACTTCCAGGCCCCCGACGTGGCCGCCGCCGCCCGGATGATCCTCGCCGTCATCGGCGCCGAACGGGTACCGCTGCTCGGCGGCGAGGTGACCCCCGAGGAGGCCGAGAAGATCGTCTCCGGCTTCGTGCTCCGCGGCCTGGGCTCCCGGAGCGTCCCGGACGGGATCTGAAACCGGACGGGATCCGGCCCCGGACAGGTCGGGCCGTTCTTCGGGCCGTACGCGGACCGGCGTCCCCGACCGTCCGGGCGCTCCGGACCTCCGGCCCCTCGGTGATCTCCGCCTCTCCGACGGGACGGGGTTCCCCTCGGTCGTCCGGTGCGGGAGAGCGGGCGCGGACCGCTGGGTGAGCGGCGGCCGACGGCCACGTGTCGTGCCGGTACACCGTGGGCGACCATCAGGCCAACACCCGCCGGACCGCCGTTCCCGGCTGCTACGGTCCGCCCATGTCAGCAGTGAAGGCGGAGATCACCCCGAAGTCGCTCGATCGGATCCCCGGCTGGTTCTGGGGCACCGACCAGCGGCTCTTCGAATGGATCCTGTCCGGACAGGCCACCGAGAACTCCCCCGGCGACCTGCTGGAGCTGGGGACGTACCTCGGCAAGAGCGCGGTCATGATCGGGGCTCACGCGCGTCCCGGTGAGGTGTTCACGGTCTGCGACCTCTTCGAGTCCGACGCGCCCGAGGCGGCCAACGACGCCGAGACGAGCCGCTCCTACTCCGCGCTCACCCGGGACAGGTTCGAGGAGAACTACCTCACCTTCCACGACGCGCTCCCGCGGATCGTGCACGGCCCGACCTCGATCATCCTCGACCACGTCGCGGACGAGTCGTGCAGGTTCGTCCATGTGGACGCCTCGCACCTGTACGTCCACGTGCGCCAGGACGTCATGTCGGCCAGGAAGGTCCTGCGCCCCGACGGGATCGTCGTCTTCGACGACTACCGGAGCGTCCACACCCCCGGGGTGGCGATGGCCGTCTGGGAGGCGGTGTCGAACCTGGGACTGGCGCCGATATGCGTCAGCACGCAGAAGCTCTACGCGACCTGGGGGGACGCGGCCCCGGTCCGGAGGCGCCTGCTGCGCTGGCTGGAGTCCCGCGGGGACCTGTGGCACACCACGGACGCGTTCGACGGCTGGGACCTCGTCCGGGTCAACCAGATCAAGAAGCCCGCGCCTCCCGCGGGCGACGCCGCCACGCTGGGGAAGCTCGGCGACGACCTCCGGCGCACCACGGCGGAGCTGAGGAAGGCGATGGCGGAGTCACGGGCCGCGACCCAGGCGCTGAAGAAGGCCACCTCTGAGATCAGCCTGGCCGGTCCCGTGGTGCGGCGTGCCGTGCGGTGGACCCGCAGGGTAACCCGGCGCGGACGCGCCTGACCGGCCCGGCCGGACGGCCACGGCCCGCACCGCCCACGATCGCCCGGCCCGTTCGCGCGGACGCCTCCACTCGCGACGGCGCTATTCCGGCCGGTCGGCGCCCGGAACACTCGTCGCGGGATCGCGAGACCGGTTCAGGCGGATCAGGGTGACGCCGTACGCGACGATCCAGACGACCCACATCAGCCAGCCGACGAGGCCCAGCAGACCGAGCGGGCCGGTGCGGTCGATGACCAGCGGGGTGAGGGTGGCCGCGCCGAACAGCGTGGCCAGCAGCCAGGCGGCGGGGGTGAGCGCGGACGCGACGGCGACGACCTCGCCCTCGGTGCCGAAGAACGCGTTGACCTCGCCGATCCCGGCGCCGGTGAGCGGCAGCCCGGCGGGCGTCATGATCACGTTGGCGAGGACGATCGTGAGGGCGAAACCGAGGGCGGCGATGCCGGTGATCCGGGAGAAGCCCGTAGCGGCTCCCGAGGACGATTGACGTAACATATATTCATTATAAGCAACGTAAAGCCATTGGGGGATCGGTGAGCACAGAGCCGGACCGGCGCCGTTACGACTCGTTGCGCCGGGCGACGCAGGCGCGGGAGACCCGGGTGGAGATCGCCCGCGCCGCCCGCCGGCTGTTCCTCTCCCAGGGGTGGGCGGCGACGACCGTGCGAGAGGTCGCCCGCGAGGCGGGGGTCTCGGTGCCGACGGTCTACGCGGCGTACGGGAACAAGACAGGGCTCACCCGGGCGCTGGCGGACGCGGCGGACCTGTCGGCCGACGCCCCGCGGATGCTGGAGAGACTGGAGGCCTCGGCGGGGGATCCCGGGCGGCAGCTCGCGGCGATGGCCGCCTACGACCGGCGGCTGTTCGAACGCGCAGGCGACGTCATCGCGCTGGTCCGCGAGGCGGCCCGGACCGAGCCCGAGCTGGCGGCGGCCTACCGCGACGGCCGCGGGGAGGGTGACAGGAACCGCGAGCTGGTGTTCTCGTCCTGGCCGGACGGCGTCCTGCGAGACGGCCTGGACGTGCCCTCCGCCGTCGACGTCTACGCGGCCCTGTGCAACATCGACGTCTACACCACGCTCACCGTCGAACGTGGCTGGTCACCCGATCGCGTCGAACGATGGTGGAGCGAGGCCCTGGCCCGCGAACTCCTGGGCTGACATCCCCTCCTCGCCCTCGTGCCGCGCTTTCCCGGAGAAACTTTCGCGCCGCGCGGGAGTGCCCGCCTTCGAGATCGAAAGCCTCCGCGCCCGTTACCCCGTCGAAGGCGAAGGCGGCACTTCCGCGACGACCCGGTGGGCGGGGATCCGTTCCAGGATTCCCCCGGCGAAGACGTCGTAGAGGCCGGTCGTCTCCAGGTGCACGTAGCCGATGTGGCAGTCGCACATCGCGGCCGGACACGCCGTGGCCCTCGGGGTGAACGTGCCGTCGTAGAGGTTGCCGAGCACGGCCGGGACGAAGTGGCAGCGCCGCACGGTGCCGTCGCCGTCGACGGAGACCACGCTGTCCCCCGTACGGCACGGCAGGCCCGCGCTCCGGTGCGGCGTCCTGCTGTGGTGGAACAGCGGGTCGATCGCCGTCCAGGCGCCCGCCTCGTCGTCGGTGTAGACGGCGCCCTCGGCGGCGTTCACCCAGACGTAGACCTCCCCCGGCAGGTCGGCCCGGAGGCGGCGGGCCTGGCCGAGGTGCTCGGGCAGGCCGACGACACCGACGCTGAAGCGGACCCCGCGTGCGACGAGGTCACGGCAGCGGCCGAGGAAGCGCTCGTACGGGACCTGGCCGGGGTGGTAGGTGACCCAGAGGGCGAGCGTGTCCAGGTCGGCCTCGGCCAGCCAGCCGGGCCGGCAGCTGAAGTTGGTCTGGATGGCGACCCGCCGCACGTGCGGGAGGTGGCTCAGCTCGACCATCGCCCGGCGGTACCACGAGCGGACGAGGCCCTCGCCCCACGGGGTGAACAGCACCGAGACCGGATGGTCGCGCCCCGCCACCCACGCGGTGAACCGCTCCAGCGCCGCCCGGTCCCTCCGCAGTTGCCCGGCGTCGTCGCGCCGCTTGGCGAACGGGCAGTAGGGGCAGTCGTAGTCACAGCTCGCCAGCGGCCCCCGGTAGAGGATCGTGAGCTCGCCCGACGACGTCCTCACCGGCCCTTCCACCGTGAGCTCGCCCGCCGCTGTCACCACCGGTCCTCGTGTCGTCGGCTCGCCCGACGATGTGCTCACCGGCCCTCGTGTCGTCGGCTCGCCCGATGACGTCATCACCGGTCCTCGTATCCGGCCATCAGCGCGCGGACCCGGCCGGAGAACAGCGCGGGGCCGATCGCGTCGGAGTGGGCAAGGCCCTCGGCGGTGAGCCGGAGCCGTCCGGCCCCGCCGCTCCCGCCTCCGGTGCTCCCCCCCGCGCTCCCCTCCCCCGCGCTTCCGTCCCCGGGCGGCGGGGCGTCGCGTTCCAGCAGGCCCCGCGCGGCCAGCCGCTCCAGCTCCGCGCCGAAGTGGGCCTCGGGACCGGCTCCGAAGCGGTCGCGGTAGGCGACGGGATCGAGGCCGTCGGCCTGGAGCAGCGACTGGATGAGATGGCGGCGGCGCCGGTCGTCGTCGTCCAGCCGGAACCCCACGTTGGCGACCGCGAACTCCCCGGGGGCGAGGCGCACGTAGTCGTCGATGATCGCGCGCACCTGGCCGGCGCCGACCGCGTACTCGTAGGAGTAGTGCAGGCCGGAGGTGTAGGAGCGGGCACCGCAGCCGAGGCCGACCATGCCGTCGCTCTGGCAGGTGTACTCGGCCGGGCTCGCGCGCCCGGGAAGCCGGAACATCCGCATCGAGACCTGCTCGTACCCGGCGGCGAGCAGGTGGTCGCGGCCCTGACGGTAGAGGGTGAGGCGGTGGTCGTCCCAGTCGCGGGCGCGGCGTCCGAGGCCGGTGAGCGGGCGGACGTACAGGGGGTAGAGGTAGATCTCCTCGGGCTTCCAGGCGAGCGCGGCGTCCAGCGAGTGGCGCCAGGACGCCTCCGTCTGCCCGTCGATGCCGTAGATCAGGTCGAGGTTGAGCGTCTCGAACCCGGCCTCCCGGATCCGGCCGAGCGCCGTCTCGACCTCCCGCCGCCGCTGCGGCCTGACCGCCGCGCGGGTCTCGGCGTCGACGAAGCTCTGCACGCCGATCGAGACGCGGGTCGCGCCCCGCTCGGCGAGGACGGCGAGCCGGTCGGCCGTCGCGGTCGCCGGGGAGGTCTCCACCGACATCGGCACGGCCCGCAGGTCGGCGCCGGTGATCCGCTCGGTGAGGTCGAACATCCGGGTGAGCTCGGCGGCGCTCAGGTAGGTCGGCGTGCCGCCGCCGACGGCCGCCGCCGTGAAACGGGGATCGCCCAGGGCGTCCCGTACGGCGCCCGCCTGGCGTTCCAGCGCGTCGAGATAGGCGGCGACGAGCTCCTCGGGAGCGCCGGTCCTGGTGAACAGGTTGCAGAATCCGCAGCGCATCTCGCAGAACGGGATGTGCAGGTAGAGGAAGAGCCGTTCTGTGGGCTCCCCCGCCCACACCTCCGCCAGCGAGGGACGCGGGTCCAGCGGCCGGTAGGCCGTCTTGTGCGGGTACGCGTAGACGTAACCCTGGTACGGGCCCGCCCCCGCCGGGGCGCCGGAACCCGTGCTCATCGCCATCGCCCCCGCTCCATCGTGAACTCCCCGTAGGGCACGGTCCAGACGACCTCGTGACCGATCCTGTGCCCGATATATCCGTCTTCACCGTAAGCGGTGCCGTGATCGGAGCAGACGATCGCGAATCCCGCCCGCCGGGCGCTCATCAGCGCGAACAGCCTGCCTATGTGCCGGTCGACGTATTCGAGCGCGGCGGCCTGGCTCCGGCGGCTGTCGCCGTGCTCGCGGGTGGCCCCGGGCAGGTGGAACCAGTTGGGCTGGTGCAGCGCCGAGACGTTGACGAACAGGAAGACCGGCCGGTCGGTTCCCGCCACCGCCAGCTCCGCGCGGGCGATCTGCGCCTCGAACGAGGCGGGCGCGGTCACCCCGAATTCCGGCTCCCAGTGGCTCTCGGCGAACAACCCAGGCAGCGCGGACCCGAGCGGGGTCAGCTTGTTGAAGAACCCGACTCCCCCGACGCAGATCGTGTGATAGCCCGCCCCCGCCAGCCCCGAGGGCAGGTCGGGGGCGTCGAACACCCAGGTCCCCGGGGCCGTGGTCTCGCTGCCGGGGAACGCTGCGGCGAACGGCCGGTGATGCGGTCCCGGCGCGGCGGGGGTCGGCAGGAAACCGGCGAGGATCGCGGCGTGCGCGGCGTAGGTGAAGCTCCCGGGGCTGTGCCGGCGCTCCCAGCGCCCGCCGGGCAGCGCCCGCGCCAGGGTGGGCAGCCGCCCGGCCGCCATCAGCTCCTCCGCCACGTCGTAGCGGAGGGTGTCGAGCGTCACCAGCAGCAGGTCGTGGCTGCCCACCACGTCGTTCATGTCACGCACCGGCCCTCCCCCTCTCGCGTCGGGGCGTGCCGCTCTCCCGCCAGACCTCTTCCCGAGACGCGCCGTTCTCCCGCCAGGTCTGCCGTCGGGGCGTGCCGGGCGAGGATCGCGCGGACCTGGGCGTCGTACGTGTCGAGGCCCTCGGCTCCGCCGCCGGGCAGGCCCTCCAGCCGGGGAAGCAGGTCTCCGAACGCGTTGACCTCGGCCACCGCGAGCTCCCGCCAGTCGACCCCGATCATCAGGTCGACCCCGACGGCGAGGCTCCCGGGGAAGCGGGCCGCCGCCCGCGCGCAGACCTCCAGGGCCCGCTCCCACCCCCGGGGACCGAGTCCGGCCGTGACGGCGCCCAGGTCACCCCGTACGCCACCGAGGTGGAGGTTGGTCATCGGCCCGCGGCTCGCGCGGACGACCGCGTGGGTGGGCGTGCCGTCCACGACGACCACCCGCAGGTCGATCGCGCGCCCGCCGAGGCTCGCCTTGGGGAACCAGCGCTCGACGTGGAGGCCGTCCGCGGCCAGCAGGTCGACGATCATCGCCAGGTCGGGTTCGTTCTCGTAGCACTTGATCCGCAGGGAGTTGTACAGCTCGCCGGAGACCGGCTCCGCCGAGGTCACCGCCCTGACCCGGCGGCCCGACGCGTGCAGGGCGATGATCCCGGAGGCCGACGAGCCGTGGGCCGGTTTGACGAACACCCGGCCCCAGCGGGCCTCGGCCATCCGCTCGCGCAGCTCGGCGTAGCCGCCGACCGGCCCGGCGAGGGCCGGAGGCACCGGCACCCCGGCCGCCGACAGCCTGGCGTGACAGCGCCGCTTGTCGAACATCACCGAGACGTCCTCGACGTCGGCGAGCAGCACGGCCCCCGGCGACGCGGCCACGGCCCGGCCGACCCGGGCGACCCCGGCGACGAACCCGGCGTGCCAGCGGGCGCCGCCGCCGACCCTGGACGGCTCGCCGGGGCCGCGCAGCAGCGCGTCCGCCTCGGCGTCCTCCCCCGGCGAGTCGATCCGTACGAGCGTCCCCGGCTCGATCCCGATCTCCTCGCCGCGCAGCACGGACGTCCACGGCACGACCGCGGGCTCGTCCAGCCCGTGGCGGGCGCAGGCGTCGGCGAACATGGTCACCCGCCGGTCTCCCGGCGTGCCGACGACGGTGATCGTGGTCACTCGGCGACCGCGACGTAGCGCCACTCGCCGTCGGGCTCCCTCTGGTCGGACACGTCGACCTGGACGCCCGAGAACGCCGCCTTGACGCGCTCGACCATCGCGTCGGTCAGGTAGTGGTGGTGCAGGTCCAGGCGTTTGAGGTGGGCCGGGGACCGCCCCGGCAACCCAGACAGCAGGGCCTCGGCGCCCACGTCGGTGAGCACGCCCATCGACTGGGCGAGCGACTCCAGGCGGGCCACGACGGGGGCGGCGGCGACGAGGGCGGCGACCTCGTCCTGGATCTCGCTGTTCTGCAGCCCCAGGTGCCTGAGGGCGGGCAGCCGCTCGCCGGACAGGATGTTCTCCAGGTCGGCCGCGGTGGTCTCGCCGCCGTACTCGCTCGTGCCGAGCCAGGCCTCCAGGTGTTCGAGGGCGGGGAGCTCGCTCATGCCGACGCCCCTGACCACGGAGGCGGGCAGCCCGCCCGCCTCGAAGCGCAGCACCCTGAGGTGCTCGTGCTTCACCGGCCGCAGCTCCAGGCCCGTCCCGCCCCGGACCTCCAGCCGCTCCAGCAGCGGGAAGGACTCCAGCAGCGGCGTGACGTCGCTCTGCTGGATCCAGGAGATCTCGCACTCCTCCTGCGGCATCGCGGCGAAGAAGAGCGAGCGCAGGGCGGGGAAGCGCGCCGCGCTCTCCGCCAGCAGCCGGACGGGACCCGACGAGTCCTTCTCGTAGGCCTCGACCCAGCCTCCGACGATGAGCGCCCTGACCTCGGTGGTGTCGACGGTCTCGGTGAAGCGCGCGAAGTGCTCCTCGAAGGTCTCCTTGGCGTTGTAGACGTGCACCGAGACACGCCACGCCGCCTCACCGGCCGGGGGATGGGGGGCACCGGGGGGACGCAGGCTCACGATGGGCAGACCCGCGTAGTCTCCCCGGTAGAGGCCGTCGACGTCGTCGTTGAACTCGGTGTGGTCCATCGGAGGCTCCCCGTCAGGCTCGACTGTGACAGGACCGTCCTACCAGAGGTACGCGACACTTCCGGCCGCACTCCCGGGATGGCTGCCCTGATCCTTCCCGGAGCGCTTCCCCGATCCTCCGTGATCACTTCCGGAAGCGCCCGCGAAATCCTCCCGAAGCCCCTCCGGAGCCCTCACATGATCGCTTCCGGGAACGTGGGAGCTGGTCAGACCGGTGTCCGGGGTCGGCGATGATGAACGGCATGGACAATGGTCACATCCGGTTCGCCTCGGCGAAGGGCCGGTGGGTCCTCCTCACCACCGTGCTCGGTTCCGGCATCGCCCTGCTGGACGGCACGGTCGTCAACGTGGCCCTGCCCGCGCTCGGCGACGACCTCGGCGCCGACATGGCCGGTCTGCAGTGGACGGTCAACGCCTACACCCTCACCCTCGCGGGCCTGATCCTGCTCGGCGGATCGCTCGGCGACCGGTACGGCAGGCGCAGGATCTTCCTGATCGGCGTCGTCTGGTTCGCCCTCGCGTCGGCCCTGTGCGGCCTGGCGCCCAACGTGGAGACGCTGATCGCGGCCCGCGCCCTGCAGGGCGTCGGCGGCGCGCTGCTCACCCCGGGGTCCCTCGCCATCATCCAGGCGTCCTTCGACAGCGAGGACCGGCCCAGGGCGATCGGGGCGTGGTCGGGCCTGGGCGGGGTGGCCGCGGCCGTCGGCCCGCTGCTCGGCGGGTGGCTGGTGGAGACGGCCGGATGGCGCTGGGTGTTCCTGATCAACCTTCCGCTCGCGGCGCTCGTCGTGGCGGTCGCCGTACGGCACGTACCGGAGAGCAGGAACCCCGAGGCCACCGGCCGGTTCGACGTCCTGGGCGCGGTGCTGGCGGCGCTGGCGCTGGCCGGGATCACCTACGGCCTGATCGACCTGGAGATCGTCCCGGTCGCGGCGGGCGTGCTGCTGGGCGCCGCGTTCGTCTGGCTGGAGATCAGGCGCTCGCCCAGGGCGCTCGTACCGGTCGAGGTCTTCTCGTCGAGGGTGTTCACCGCGGTCAACGTCGTCACCTTCATCATGTACGCCGCGATGGGCGTGGTGTTCTTCCTCCTGGTCGTCCAGCTGCAGGTGTCGGCGGGCTTCTCCCCGCTGGTGGCCGGGACCTCGATGATCCCGGTGACGATCCTGATGCTGCTGCTGTCGTCGCGGGCGGGCGAGCTGGCCAAGCGCCTCGGGCCCCGGCTGCCGATGACGGGCGGCATCCTGGTCTGCGCGGGGGCCCTGCTGCTGATGTCGCGGATCGGCCCCGGCTCGTCGTACGTGGTGGACGTGCTGCTTCCGGCGACGCTGTTCGGGCTGGGCCTGTCGGCGGCGGTCGCGCCGCTCACCGCGACGGTGCTGGCCACCGCCGCCGAGCGGCACGCGGGGGTGGCCAGCGGTGTCAACAACGCCGTCGCCAGGACCGGCGGGCTGCTCGCGGTGGCCGCGATCCCGCCGCTGGCCGGGCTGACCGGCGACGCCTTCGACTCCCCCGAGATCTTCACCGCCGGGTTCCACACGACGATGCTGGTCAGCGCGGCGATGCTGGGCGTCGCGGCGCTGACCACCTTCCTCACCATCCGGGAGAACGTGCTGATCCCGTCGGAGCCGAAGGTGGGCTGCCCGGTGACGGCCCCCCAGCCGGGCAGGTGACCGCCGGGGACGTCAGAAGGTGAACGCCTGGCTCCGGACGCTGTTGTCGAAGTTGGAGACCAGCAGCTCGGGCTCGCCGACCGAGCGGATCTCCGGCAGCCGGGTGAACAGCGCGCGGAACATCGCCCTGATCTCCTGCCTGGCGAGGTTGGCGCCCAGGCAGAAGTGCGGCCCGGGGCCGCCGAAGCCCACGTGGGGCTTGGTGTCGCGGGTGATGTCGAACCGGTCGGCGTCGGGGAAGACCGTCTCGTCGCGGTTGGCCGAGCCGTAGAAGAGCACGACCTTGTCGCCCGCCTTCAGGCGCAGGCCGCGCAGGTCGTAGTCCTCGGTGACGGTCCGGCGGAACTGCATGATCGGCGAGACGTGACGGACCATCTCCTCGATCGCGCCGCCGATGCGCGCGTCGAAGTCGTCGGCGAGCAGGCGCCGCTGCTCGGGGTTGTCGGTCAGCAGCTTGATGCCGTGCGCCATGGTGTTGCGGGCCGTCTCGTTGCCCGCCACGAGCAGCAGCGTGAAGAACGATCCCAGCTCGCGGTCGGTCAGCCTCTCGCCGTCGACGTTGGCGGTGACGAGCGCCGAGACGAGGTCGTTGCGCGGCGTCCGGGCGCGCTCCTTGCCCAGGTTGATCACCAGGCGCTGCAGGGCGAGCAGCGCGAGCGTGTTCTGGGCGGCCATCCTGACGGTGTGGGCCAGGCTGGGCCGTACGCCGGAGTAGGCGGTGGAGATGTCGACGTGCTGGTGGACCTTGGCCCGCACGTCGTCGGGGACGCCCATCATGTCGCAGATGACGTGGATGGGCAGCTTGGCGGCCACCTGGCCGACGAAGTCGCCGGGCCCCGAGGCCGTCACGTCGTCGACGATCCGCGCGCACGCGGCGTCGATGTCGCCCTGCAGGTTGCCCAGCATCTTCGGGCTGAACGCGCGGGAGACGATGCGGCGGAGCCGGGCGTGCCGGGGGTCGTCCATGTTGACCATGGACTCGCCGAACACGTGCTTGACCCAGCCGGGCGGCTCGGGGCTGGTCACGCCCGGCTCGCTGGAGAACACCTTGGCGTTGCGGCTGGCCTCGACCACGTCGGCGTGCCGGACCAGCGCGTAGAAACCCTTGCCCGAGCGGAGCAGCGGGACGCGCTTCTCCTCGAAGAACACCGGCTTGTCGAGATCCCGAAGCCGCGCGAACGCCTCATGCCGCTCCTTGAGCGGCCGCCGCCAGAATCCCAGGTCGGCCAGGTCGATTTCCATGCCGCCAATCCTGGCATGTTCTTTACGCGTACCGGCCACGTGGATTTCATGTCCCGGTGGGCCGCGTGTCCGAATCACCGGAAACCATCACGGGTATGAGAGCCGCGCTCCTCACCTCCGCAGTCCTCGCCGCCCTGCTGATCCCCGCCGCCCCCTCTTCCGCCGCCGCCTGCTCCGGCGTGCCCTCCGACTTCGACGGCGACGGGCGGGCCGATCTCGCGGTCGCCGCGCCCTACACCCGCACCGGCGGCCACGCCCGCGCGGGGTCGGTCACCGTGCTGTACGGCATGCGTACCGCCACCGAGGGGAAGCTGACCCAGGACACGCCCGGGGTGCCCGGCGAGGCCGAGACCGGGGACTCGTTCGGCTCGGCGCTGGCGACCGGCGACTTCGACGGCGACCGCTGCGCCGACCTGGCCGTGGGCGTCTCCGAGGAGGACCGCTCCCGGCCGGGAGAGGACGGCGACGGCGCCGTGCAGCTGTTCCACGGCTCGCCCGGCGGCCTGCGGCCCGGCAAGCTGATCGACGCCGGGGACCTGGGCCGCAAGCGCGAGCCCGGCCGGTTCGGTGCCGCGCTCGCGGCGGGGGACCTGGACGGCGACGGCGACGACGAGCTGGTGATCGGCGCTCCCGGGCTGGGTGGCGGCGCGGTCGGGGTGTACGGGCTCAAGGGGCGCGAGCCGTACATGATCACGCAGGAGACCGGCTGGGTGGGGCAGCGCGAGCGCGAGACCGACCAGTTCGGCGCGGTGCTCGCCACCGGCGACTTCGACGGGAACGGCCGGGCCGAGATCGCCGTGGGCGCGCCCGCGGACACGGTGCTGAAGAACGGCCAGGGCTCGGTCACCGTCCTCGACGTCCGGCGGCGCGGGGCGACCGTGCTCACCCAGGACAGCCCCTGGATCACCGGCGTCGCCGAGGTCTGGGACTTCTTCGGCAACTCCCTGGCCAGCGGCGACTTCAACGCCGACGGCCGCGACGACCTGGCGATCGGCGTGCCGGGCGAGGGGCTCAGCGACAACCAGCGGGCGATGGACTACGGCGACGGCACCGTGCACGTCGTCTACGGCTCCCGCTCGGGGCTGCGTACGGCGGTCTCCGAGGCCTGGTCGCAGCGCTCCCTGAAGGGGCAGCCGCGCTACTTCGACCGCTTCGGCGCCGCCCTCGCCGCCGGGGACCTCAACGGCGACGGCGACGACGAGCTCGCGATCGGGGTGCCGGGCGAGAACGCCGTCCAGGTGCTCGCGGGAACCCGCTCCGGCGGTCTCACCAAGAACCACAACCTGCTGCTCACCGGAAAGGGCGGCGACTTCGGCGGGTCCCTGGCCACGGTCTCGGGCCGAGGCCTGGTCGTCGCCGCCCCGGGCGACAGCAGGCTCACCCTGCTGCGCGGAACCGTGCGGAAGGGCTCCTACCCGGGCATCCGCCCGTCGTCGGCGAGGTCCCTGGCCGGTGCTCCCGGCGACACCCTGTTCGGCTACGCCTTCGCGAGCCCGTCCTCCGGGCGGTAGGGATCGGCGCGAACTCTCGACGGGGCGGTGCGGGGCGCGCGGGGCAGCGCGGCGGGGTGGCGGGGCGGCGAGGCGGGACGGAGGGCGCGGGGCAGCGCGGCCGGGCGGCGCGGGGGCCGCGGGGGCGGGGCCTTCCCTCGGCGGACACCCCGGCTTTCGATCCACGGCCTTCGATCCACGGCTTTCGATCCACGGCCTTCGATCTCCGGCCTTCGATCCACGACCCGTACCGGCCTGGCCGATATAGGCCGCCACCATCTGGGGGAGCAGAATATCGGCTGCTTAATTCACGTCGTTACCTAAGATGATGAGCATGTTCGACGCACAGCAGAGGACCGTTCGCGATCTACGCCGGGGCAACCGGGCGATCGTGCTGCGCGCCCTCTACTTCGAGGGCCCCGCCAGCCGCCAGGAGCTCAGCGAGACCATCGGGCTCAGTCCCGCCACCGTGAGCAACGTGACCGGAGACCTGCTCGCGAGCGGGATCATCGTCGAGGCCGGCCTGGCGGACTCCGACGGGGGCAGACCCCGGGTGCTGCTGCGGGTCAACACCACCCACGGCTACACCGTCGGCGTCGACGTCGGTGAGACGCACGTGCGCGTCGAACTCTTCGACCTGGACATGAACCGGCAGGCCAGAGCCGAGTACGCCCTGCGCCCCACCGGGCACGACGTCGACCAGGTCGTCCGCCACATCCTCGCGGGCATCGACGTGGTCCTCGGCGAGAGCGGCGTGCCCAGGGAGCGGGTGCTCGGCGTGGGGGTGGGCGTCCCGGGAATCGTCGAGACGGGACCTGACGCCCTGATCCACGCCCCGACCTTCGGGTGGGACGCGGTCCCGCTCGGCAGGCTGCTGCGGGCGGGCACCGACCTGCCGCTCTTCGTGGACAACGGCGCCAAGTCGATGGGGCAGGCCGAGCTGTGGTTCGGCGTCGGACGCAGGGCCAGGCACGCCGTGGTGGTGCTGATCGGCTCGGGAGTCGGGGCGAGCATCATCACCGACGGGTCCACCTACCTGGGGGCCAACAGCAGCGCCGGCGAGTGGGGCCACACGAAGATCATGGTCGGCGGGCACCGGTGCCGCTGCGGCGGTGAGGGCTGCCTGGAGGCGTACGTGGGGGCCAGGGGCATCCTGGAACGCGCCGGGGTCTGGACGGAGACCGTCGACGAGCAGGCCGAGCTGGCCGGGCTGGTGGCCGCCGGTTCCCCGGTCATCGACGAGACCGTCACCTATCTGGGCGTCGGGCTGGCCAACCTGATCAACCTGTTCAACCCCGAGCGGATCATCATCGGCGGCTGGGCGGGGGTGCTGCTCGGCGAGCACCTGCTGACGAGGATCAGGAAGGTCGTCGCGGACAACTGCCTGGCGCAGCCGTACAAGACGGTCTCCATCGGCCTGGGCCGCCTCGGGGTCGACTCGGTGGCGCTGGGCGCCGCCACCCTCGTGATCGAGGACCTCCTGCAGGCGAACCCGGCCGCGAAACCGAACGGCGTCTCCCCGCGCCCCAGGAACCGGGCCGGGATCTGATCCCGTACGGCGCCGTCACCGCCCCGGGCGGGCCAGCGGCCGGTACACGGCGGCCGTTCCCGCCAGGACGACGGTGACACGCCCCTCCGGCCGTGCCGGACGACGATTACGGGCGAACAAGTGCTCTTCAAACTCTCGTATTCCGGCCGTCCCCGGTGCGAGGGAAAAGCCAGAATGCGATCTCGACAGCGCCGATACCAAGTCATACCGTTCAGGGTCTGTGCCTGAACGATCACGGAAGCGGCCTCAATGTTCAAAGCTGTCATCAGCCCGGACCAGTACGGTGTCAACCCTCACTCGATTTCCACCGCCAAATACCGCGTCGAGAATTCGCACATCACGCCGGGCCAGAACATCGCGACGTTCCACCTGACCCGGCGGCGCGACATAAACGACGAGGGCACCGTCACGGACCCGTTGTCCGCCGCCGAGTATCCGGACCGGCTCATCACCGTGCCCAGCCTGGGTGTGGTGTTCAAGCGGGACGTCGGCGTCTACGGAAAGAAGATCACCCTCAATACCAGCCATTCGGAGTATCAGCCCTACCAGAACAACCAGGAATTCGTGGCACTGCGGGAAGCGGAAACCTGGCCCCGCTGCCGCCTACAAGAAGTCCCTGCAGAAATGATCTCTCGCTGCCGGGGGTAGACCTGCCTGTCTGCCCCCGCGACCGGCGAGACCGCCGGATATCCGATTCGGGCCGACGAGGGCTCGAAGGGTCTCCGGTGAGACGTGTGCGTCGAATGCTCTCCCCCAGCGCGTCGAGGCGTCGCCCGCGCCCGGCCGCTCGGCCTCCGTCGGGGGGAGCGGCTACCTCACCGTGACTCCGGCTTCAGCACCGGGATAATATGGACGGTATAGTTATTGGTTGCATGAGAAGGGCGCCGCGTGATCGAGATCCTGAACCCCACCGAACTGGCCCGAGCGAAAGAGACAGGCGCCCTGGTCGCCGACATCCTGCAGACGCTGAAGAGCCGCAGCACGGTGGGCACGAACCTCCTGGACATCGACCGGTGGGCCCAGGCCATGATCATCGAGGCCGGGGCGCTGTCCTGCTATGTCGACTACGAGCCGTCGTTCGGACGCGGGCCGTTCGGCCACTACATCTGCACGGCCGTCAACGACGCCGTGCTCCACGGACTGCCGTACAACTACACGCTCGCCGACGGCGACCTGCTGACGCTCGACCTCGCCGTCTCCAAGGGCGGGATCGCCGCGGACTCCGCCGTCAGCTTCGTCGTGGGCGAGTCGAAGCACCCGGAGAGCGTCGCGATGATCGGCGCGACCGAACGCGCGCTGAGCGCGGGGATAGCCGCCGCGGGGCCCGGGGCTCGCGTCGGCGACATCTCCCACGCCATCGGCTCGGTCCTCAGCGAGGCGGGGTATCCGATCAACACCGAGTTCGGAGGTCACGGTATCGGGTCGACGATGCACCAGAGCCCGCACGTCTCGAACACCGGACGGCCCGGCCGCGGGTACAAACTGCGCCCCGGGCTGCTGCTCGCACTGGAACCGTGGGTCATGGCGGACACCGCCGAGCTCGTCACCGACGCCGACGGGTGGACGCTCCGCAGCGCGACGGGCTGCCGGACGGCGCACAGCGAGCACACGATCGCCATCACCGACGACGGAGCCGAGATCCTCACCCTGCCGGGGCAGGCGCGACCGTGAGGTCGAGGCCACGCCCGGCCCTCCGCTCACCGCCGCGCCGCTCACCGCCGCGCCGCTCACCGCCCTTCCGCTCACCGCCGCGCCACGACCCGGGCCGCGACCCGGCATCGTCCCGTCCACGGCGCACCGCGTCCTGAGACCGGTGCGCCGCGTCCGTCCTCGGTCGGTACGGCTAGCGGATGCGCGTGCTGGCCTTGATCTTGCGCTTGATCTCCTTGCGGAGCTTGCGGATGTCGGCGTCCGCGTCGGACGTGGCGATCACACCGAACGCGGCGGTGGCGGTGCCCCGGCGCGAGCCGGCCCAGGCCCGGATCCGCACGGTCGTCGAGTCGCCCTTGTCGAGGGAGGTGATCCAGCACGACACGCTACGGCCCTTGACGGAGCATTTGACGCTGCGCGGCTTGGAGACCACCCGGATCTTGCGGAAGCGTTTCGAGAAGTCCCCGATGAGCGCCACGTAGTGCTGGCCGCGGGCCTTCCTGTTGCGGACCTTGACGGAGTAGACGAGGGATCCGCCCCGCTGGACGTGCTTGGGGAAGGTGATCACGTACCCGAAGTCGGAGGGTGCGGCGGCGGGCGCGACCGCGGGGGCGGCGGATAAGGCGGGTAAGGCGGATCCGGCGGCGGTGGCGGGGGTCGGGGAAAGGAGGGTGCCGCCCAGCGCCGCGGCGAGAGCCGCGGCGGTGAGCCTCGTGGCGAGGGGACTCATAAGCGGCATCATCCAATAAATCTTCCAGAATTCCTCTCACGTTTCAGGTCAGTGCCGCCTGTCCTGACGGGACGGTGAAGCGGGCGCCGGTCTTGGCGGGGGCGCCGCGCCTGCTGATGTAGTCGAGCGTGCGGAAGTCCGCGCGCAGCTCGTCCTGGGTGACCCGGCAGACGATGTAGCCGCGCCGCTGGTCGAGATAGGAGATGTGCGGGTTCTCGGCGACCGTCTCGGCGATCCGGCCCTCGTCCCGATAGCCGTCGCCGTCGCTGGCGATCGAGGAGGTGACGAGTTCCACCGCCACGCGGGGCGAGTCGGGGTCGTCGAAGTCGAGCTTGAGGTCCGCCGCGTGGTGCATGTGCGCGTCGCCGGTGAGCACGACCGGGTTGGACGCGCCCGAGTCGCGGAAACCGGTCAGCAGGCGGGTGCGCTCGGCGGCGTAGCCGTCCCAGGAGTCCATGTTGACCTCGGTCCCAGGCCCGACCTTGGAGTCGCGCTGGGCCATCAGGATCTGCTGGCCGACCAGGTTCCAGCGGGCGTCCGAGCTCGCGAGGCCGTCCAGCAGCCAGCGCCGCTGGTCCTCGCCGAGCAGGGTACGGCCGGTCGCGAGCCGGTCGTCGCAGCCGGACCTGAGCCCGTCCTCGCACGCCTGGTCGTCGCGGAACTGCCGGGTGTCGAGCAGGTGGAAACGGGCCAGCGGCCCCCAGTCGACCCGGCGGTGGACCCGCATCGCCGCCCCGCCGGGCACGCTCGTCCTGCGCAGCGGCATGTTCTCGTAGTACGCCTGGAAGGCGTTGGCCCTGCGCCGGGCGAACGCCGGGGCGCCGGAGCTGGAGACGTCCCCCGCCCAGTTGTTCTCGATCTCGTGGTCGTCGAAGGCCACCAGCCACGGCGCGACCGCGTGCGCCGCCTGCAGGTCGGGGTCGCTCTTGTACTGCGCGTGGCGCATCCGGTAGTCGGCCAGCGTGGCGCACTTGCCCCAGGTGTGCTGCCGGACGCTCCCGCCCAGCGCCGTGTATCCCTGGGGGGCGTACTCGTACATGTAGTCGCCCAGGTGCACGACCAGCTCCGGGTCCTGCTCGGCCAGTCTCCGGTACGCCGTGTAGAAGCCGTGCTCGTAGTGGGCGCAGGCGGCGACGGCGAAGGTCAGCGGGGACGACAGGGACGCGGCGGACACAGCGGACGGGGCCGTACGAGTGCGGCCGGTCGGCGACAGGTGCCCTTCGGCGCGGAAGCGGTAGAAGTACTCCCGGCCGGGCTCCAGGCCGTCGACCTCGGCGTGGACGCTGTGCGCCCGCTTCCAGCGCGCGGTCTCGGTGCCCTCGCGGACCACGTGGGAGAACCGCTCGTCGGTGGCGAGCTGCCATTCGACGTCCACGTCCCTGACCGGCATGCCACCCCGGCCGTTCAGGCCCAGCGGGTCGAGGGCGAGCCTGGTCCACAGCACGACGCCGTCCTTGGACGGGTCGCCCGAGGCGATGCCGAGGGTGAACGGGTCGCGGGCGAGGGCCCGGGAGGACATCCGGGAGGGGCCGAGCCCCGCCCCGGTCAGCAACAGGCCGCCCGCACCCGCGGCGGCGACGGAAAGGAACACTCTGCGTGACGGCTTCTGCTCCACACCATCAGTGCACCCGTTTCAGCTTTCCCCGCCGTGGCCTGCGAATCAAGGCGAGATGAACAGCCGCCGCACAGACGAGTCGCCTACCCACGGTGATTGAACAACGGCCGACCTCCGGGCGACATCACGGCGAAGGACCGGCCTCCCGCCGGTGGCCGCGCGGCACCGGGGTCGACACGGGCAGTGCTCGGGGCCGGCGCGGGGCAGGGTTTGAGAGGTCAGCTCGGGATCGGCGCGGGCAGAGCTGAGACGTCAGCGCGGGCAGAGCTCAAGGTCGGCGCGGCAGGGCCTGAGAGGTCAGCGCAGGTAGGGCCTGAGAGGTCGGCTCGGGCACGGCTTGAGAGGTCAGCGCAGGTAGGGCTTGAGGTGCGGGGTGAGGGCTCCGCAGCCCAGGTATTTCTCCACGGTGTGGAAGTCGATCCAGTCGAGGTTGACCATGGACTCCTGGTCGACCCCGGTGAAGCAGGCCCGCAGCCCCGGCGGGATCGCCGCGATGTCGTCCTTGTCGGCGATGTTGACCCACCGCTTGACCTTGCGGGGGCGCTCGCCCCAGCCGTTCACCGGGGCGGGCGTCAGGCGCTCGAAGATCACGTTGCGCATGCCGAGCGGGCTGCCGAGGGTGATCAGCAGGTCGACCTCCAGGTCGGGGTTGGCCCAGAGCGTCTCGTACGTCACCACGCTGCCCAGCGAGTGCGCGATCACCACCTTGGGGCGGTTGCGCCTGATCACCTCGGCCACCGCCGCCCGGCACTTCGCGCGCGTCTCACCCCCGGCGGCCATGTAGGCGGCGACCTCGGGGCAGAAGAACGTGGCGAAGTCGGCGGCGTTGACCTCCAGCCGGTCCAGCAGCCAGCCGGTCATCCGGTGCAGGGCTCCGGTCAGCCCCTCCCCAACCGCGTCGAGCTGCTTGGCCCAGGCGACGAAGACCTCCTGGGCGCCGACGTCCATGGTCCGCACCGCGCGTACGGAGTCGTTCTTGCTCTCGCCCAGCAGGTGGGCGTAGTAGGCGATCTCGGTGACGTAGCGCTCCTTGGCGTGCGGTTTGCCGCCGGTCAGGCCCTTGTGCAGGTAGCGGTCCCACTTGTCGCGCATCGCGAGGGCGGCGCCGCCGACCGAGTTACCCGCGTCGCGGTAGTAGCGGTACTTGCCGATACCGTGCACGCCGACGATCGTGTCCATGCGCCCCCGCCTCCTGCTTCGGATGCCCTTGTTCTCACTGATGTTTGACCACATGCGCCTTCGGGCAATGTGTGTCCCCCGGGCAACTGTGGCGGAAGGGAACCCCGCGCCACAAGGCCGATCCGACTCCAGCCGCGACTCAAAAACCATCAACAGCGACCAAACTGGGCATAAAACCAGTTGATCCACGCTTATGGCTCCTCGGTACGCTGAAAACCCGCACACCCCCGTGAGAAGGAAGTCACCGCCATGCCCGGTCCGCTCCAGATCAGCGGCTCGGTCTCGGTCCCCGAGGCCGAGCTCGGCTGGCGGTTCTCCCGTTCCTCCGGCCCCGGCGGCCAGGGGGTCAACACCACCGACAGCCGGGTCGAGCTCAGCTTCGACCTGGCCGCCACCGAGGCACTGGGCCCGGCCTTCAAGGCCCGCGCCCTCGAACGCCTCGGCCCCCGCCTGGTGAACGGTGTGATCACCATCGCCGCCTCGGAGTTCCGCTCCCAGCTGCGCAACCGCGAGGCCGCCGAGATGCGCCTCGCCCAGCTCCTGCGCGAGGCGATCGCCCCGCCGCCCAAGAAGCGCCGCCCGACCAAGCCGAGCAGGGGCGCGGTCGAGCGGCGGATCGCCGCCAAGAAGCAGCGCTCCGACCTCAAGCGCCTGCGCAGGGACCACCACTAGCGCCTCCTTCCCGCCCGCGCGGGGGCTCCACTTGAGCCTCGTTCCCGTCTGCGCAGGGACTCCGTTTGAGCCTCGTTCCCGCCCGCGCGGGCACCACCGGCGGAGCCTCGTATCCCGCCTCCCCGCCCCCCCGGACCGCCCGTGCCGTACGGAAATCCCGGATCCCCGCCCCGGAGGCGGGTCGTGCCGCCGGCGCGGCGACACGGCGGTGACACAATGGCCCCATGTCTGTAGTGCCGAGCGTCCGCGCCGTTCTCCTCGACGACGACCGGCTGGTGCTGTTCCGGCGCACGGTCCCCGGCAAGGAGCTCTACTGGTCCATCCCCGGCGGCCACGTCGAGCCCGAGGACGCCTCGCTGGAGCACACCCTGCACCGCGAGGTCATGGAGGAGCTGGGCGCCGTCGTCTCCGGCGTCACCCCGCTGACCACCCTGGAGTGCCTGCGCGACGAGGGGGTCAAGACCCAGCACGTCTACGGCTGCCGCCTGGTCTCCATGGACCCCGCGCTGCGCTGCGGCCCGGAGTTCGACGACCCGGCCCGCGGCGAGTACGAGGTGGTGCGGCTCCCGCTCGACCCGGCCGAGATCTCCGCCATCAACCTCGTCCCCCCGGAGCTCGGCGCCTACCTCGCCGGCACCGTCACCCGCCTGTCCGATCTGATCGCCTGAGGCCCCTGACCGGGATCAGCGCCCCCTACGGACGTAGAGACCGAACCACGAGTAGCCGAAGTCGTCGGTGGACCTCGGGGTGAAGTCGCGGTTCGCCATCAGGGCCAGATAGCGCTCGTCGTCCTCCACGAAGGCCCTGCTCTTGTGCTTCCTGCCGGCGGTGACCAGCCAGACGCGCTCGACACCGTCCAGGGCGGCCGTGAACTGCGCGGCGGTCCTCGGCGTGCGCCCGCCGGGGGCGTGGGTGAGGTCGCGCAGGTTCCGGTACGCCTCCTCGTACACGGCGACGAACAGGCGCCTGTTCGCCCCCACGTAGAGCACGGCGTCACCGGGGCGCTGCCTGGCCAGCAGCGTGGCCGCCATGTCGCGCAGGTCGTCGGGCCGCCTGTCCGGCTCGCGGATCGTCAGGTGCGCCGGGACGGTCAGCGCCGCGACGAGGACCAGCCCGATCCAGCCCAGGGCCCGGGGCCGCACGGCGTTCAGGCCCGCTCCCGCCAGCAGCGCCATGGCCGGGACGGCGAAGAGCACGTATCTCGGGTTGAAGACGGGATAGACGACGGAGATCGCCATGGACACGAACGGCAGCAGCGCCCAGGGCAGCGCGACCGCGGCCAGCCGCCCCCCGGAGAACGCACCGAGGAGCATGAGGGCGACCAGGAGCAGCGCCACCCACACGTTGCCCGCCAGCTCCTCCCCGAACCAGGCGACGTCGGTGAGCTTCGACGGCTTCAGCCACGACAGCTGCGCCTCGCGCTGACCGGCCGCCAGGAGCGCGAGGGGGGCGATCCCGGCCGCGGCCACGGCCAGCGCCCCGGCGAACCACGCGACATCGGGCCGGGACGACGACGCACGGTCCCGATACCGCCACCACAGCACCGTCACCACGTGCGCGACGACCAGGAGCAGCGCGTAGACGTGGAACCAGCCGAGCAGCACCAGGCAGGCCCCGTAGGCCAGATACCGGCGGGGGCTCGATCGCCGCGTCGCCTCGACCAGCACCCAGGTGGCCAGGACGGCCACCGCCGTCACGATCGCGTAGCTGCGCGCCTCCTGGGCGTACCGGCTCACCATCGGCAGCGCGGCGTAGAGCAGCCCGGCGAGGAGGCCCGCCCCGGGGGTGACGAGCTTCCTGCCCAGGACCGTGACGCCGTACGCGGCGGCGGCCGTGGCGACGACCGAGGGCAGGCGCATGGCCAGCTCGCCGGTCGAGAACGCGGCGACCGGCCGGAGCAGGAGGTAGTAGAGCGCGTGCACCCGGTCGATGCTGCCGAGCAGGTGCCACAGGTCGTCGATGGGCATCGAGGCGGCGAGCGCGCTGACCGACTCGTCGCGCCAGAACGAGGGCGTGGTGACGCCCCAGAGCCCGATCAGCGTCGCCGCCACCGCCGGGATCGCCTCCGGCAGGCGGGACCGGGCCCTGTGCTTCTCCGCAGCATCCCTCACATCGCGCTATTTCACACCATGGACGTGACCAACGCGACCGGCGCGACGACCCGGCGGAATCGTCCCGGGCATTCCCGTCTCGTCTCCGGCGACGGCGATCTCACCCGCCCGGCCGCCCCGGCTCCCGTCTACGCGGGTCTCGTCCGGGCGGCCAGCACGCTCGTGACGGTCGCCAGGAGGAGGCAGACCGCCACCACCGCGAGGATGACAGGCCACGGCACGACGAGGGACACCGGAGCGCCGACCGACGTGGCGAGCCCCGCGCGCATCCTGAGCAGGGCGGGGACGGCGACCATCGTGCCGAGTACGGTCCCGATGGCGACCACCAGCGCCGATTCGGCCGCCATCACGCCCAGCACCTGCCGGTTCGTCGCACCCGCCAGCCGCAGGACGGCGAGGTCCCGTGCCCGGCTCGCCGTGGCCATCATCAGCGTGTTCGCGATCGCGACGGCGGTGTACCCCGCCGACATGGCGACGAGCAGCAGCGTGAAGATCCACACCAGCCGGTCCTCCTCCGCGTCGGCCTCCACGGCGTAGGTGGCGAGGTCGACGACGCGTGCGCCGACCTCGTCCGCCGTCGGCACCTGGTCCCGGTCCAGGTCCAGGTCCAGGTCCAGGCCCGGGGCCGAGTCCGGGTCCAGGCCCGGGGCCGAGTCCGGGTCCAGGCCCGGGGCCGAGTCCGGGTCCAGGTCCGGGGCCGAGTCCGGAGCCGAGTCCGGGTCCGTCACCGGGGCCGGGAGGTAGGCCTCGTCGGCGAGTGCCGAGGGGTCGTGTGCCCGCACCAGTTGCCTGGGCAGCAACATGCCGAACGGCGCCTCGGCCATCACGCCCACCACCCTCAGCGCCACGGTGCGCCCGTCCTCGAAGGTCACGTCGGCGACGTCACCGAGCCGCCAGCCGGTCTCCCCGGCCACCCACTCCTTGATGATCATGGTTTCGCCGCGCAGGTCGCCGAGGGAGCCGGAGATCATCTCCGGTATCCCCGACCTGGCGAGCACCTCGGGGGTGACACCCGCCGCCGGGACGGTGACGCTCTCTCCGTACACCGCGGTGGGCAGCGCCGACGCTCCGCCCACGGCGTCGGAGAGGCCGGGCGTGCCCGAGGGCAGCACGACCGCGCCGGCCCGGACCGTGGCGGTCCTGCCCGCTCCGTAGGCGGCCGCCGTCGTCTGCACCATGCCGGTGATCAGCACCGCGAAACCGACCGTGGCCAGGACGGGGGCGGCCGTGGAGGCGGTACGGCGGACCGCCGTCAGGGAACTCTCCCTGACGAGCAGGCCGGTGGCCCCGCGCAGGCGGGTGAGCGGCCAGGTGACCAACCGGATGACAGGAGGGACGAGGGCGGGGGCCAGCAGGGTGAGGCCCACGATCAGGGCCATCGCGATGTAGATCACGTAGGGGACCGTCTCGGCGGCGCTCGTGGTGAGGCCCGCGACGGCCGCGGCCAGGCCGCCGAGCGTGCACACCGCGCCGGAGACCCACCGGCCGCGCGGCATGGGCCGCTCGTCCACCTCGGCGTCGCGCAGGGCTTCGAGCGGGCGTACCCCCGCCGCGCGGCGGGAGGCCGACCAGACGCCGAGCCAGGCCACGACCAGCCCGCCCGCGAACGCCGCCGCCGGTGGCCACACCCGCATCCGTACCGCGAAGGTCGCCGGTTGGAATCCCACCTCGACCAGCAGGCCACCGAGCACCGGTGCGAGCGCCGTGCCGAGCGAGACGCCGGTCAGCGCCGCGATCGCACCGACCACCAGCGCCTCGCCGTACATCATCCGCCGTATCTGGCGCGGTGTCGCGCCCACGGCGCGCAGCAGGCCGAGCTCGCGCCGCCGCCGCGCCACGCCGAAGGCGAAGGTCGAGGCCACCACGAAGACCGAGACGAACCCGGCCAGGATGACCATCGCGGTCAGGACCTGCGCGCCGATCCACCGGATCCGCGCGTCGTCCAGGGGTTCGAGCGCGGCGCGCGCCTCGCCGGAGAGGACCTCGCCCCGTTCGCCGGTCACCTCCCTCGCGGCCCGCTCGACCGCCGCCGGGTCGGCGCCGGTCTCGGTGACCAGCCCGATCGTCCGCACCCCGCCCGCCAGGCGTGCCGCCTCCGCGTCGGACAGGTACGGGCCGGTTCCTTCGACGGTGCCCGTCACCGTGTACGGCACCGGCCCCGCCGAGGTGAGCAGCGTCACCCGCGTCCCCGGCCCGGCCCCGAGGGCGCGGTCGAGCACCACCTCCCCGTCGCGCTCGGGGGCCCGGCCCGAGGTCAGCGGGTAGGGCGCCAGCGCGGCCGCCGACCAGGCGTGGCCCCGTCCGTCCCCGACCGGCCTCCCGCCGATGACGGGCTGGGCGTAGAGGACGTGATCGGGTACGGCCGCCGCCACGCCGGGGACGGCCGCCAGCCTCCCGGCCAGGGAGGCGACCGTCTCCGGCGACCAGGGCCGGTCGGGGGTGAAGTCGCCGTCGGCTCTGACCTCCACGGGTGCCCGGACCAGCACCGGAGCCCCGGCGAGCCGTTCGGGGACCTGGGGGTCGGCCGACGCGTACGCCAGCGCGCTCATGGAGGTGATCGCGCTTCCCAGGCAGAGCGCGACGAACGTGCCGGCGAACCCGCTCCGGCGTTCGCGCAGGGTGGCCGGGATCAACATGCCGGGACCTCCGGCTCGCGCCCGCTCCGGAGTGACCGGCCGGGGCGACGGTCTCGCATGGCCGGGATCAGCATGCCGGGGCCTCCAGGCTCGCCAGCCGGGTCGCGACCGACTCGGCGGTGATCTCGCGGGTCATCTCCCGGACCACCCTGCCGTCGGCCAGGAAGATCACCCGGTCGGCGCGGGCCGCCGCGACCGGGTCGTGGGTGACCATGATCACGGTCTGGTCCCGGTGGTCGGCGAGATCGCGGAGCAGGTCCAGCACGCCGCGCGAGTTCGCGGTGTCCAGCGCCCCGGTCGGCTCGTCGGCGAACACCACGGCCGGCCTGGTGATCAGGGCGCGCGCTATCGCCACCCGCTGCTGTTCCCCGCCCGAGAGGTGGCCGGGCCGGTGATCGCCCCTGCCCGCCAGGCCCACCTCCGCCAGTGCCGCCCGCGTCTCCACCGGGTTCACCCGGCGGCCCGCCAGGCGCAGCGGCAGCGAGACGTTCTGCTCGGCGGTCAACGCGGATACCAGGTTGAAGGACTGGAAGACGAAACCGATCCGCTCGCGCCGCAACACCGTCAGCGCGGTCTCGTCCAGCCCGCCCAGGTCGGTGCCGCCGATGACGACGCCGCCCTCCGTCGGGCGGTCGAGCCCGGCGGCGCAGTGCAGCAGGGTGCTCTTTCCCGAGCCCGACGGGCCCATGACGGCGGTGAACGTGCCGGCGTCGAACCCGGCGGACACCCCGTCCAGCGCGAGCACCGGCAACGCGGCCGGGCCGTACACCTTGCGCACCGACGAGAGCCGGACGGTCTCTTCGCCCCTCGGGGCGTGTTCGGAGTTCATGCGCCAAGCCAAGCGGCGCCCCGCCGCCGGCACACTGGCACGGGAACGAGGGCGATGCTATCCCCAGCACTACTGCCGGTGCCGGACGGGTCGGATACTTTCTGGAGGTGCCCTCCCTCACCGCGCTGGACGCCATGTCCGGACGACCGCTGCGCTACCTCGGGTCGGCCTGGCCGTGGCGGGCGCTGGCCTACCTGCTGATCAGCGCGGGTATGGGGCCGGTGGCGGCGGGCCTGGTCCACCTGGCGTACGAGCGGGGCGTGGCGGTCGCCGTACCGGTCGCGGTGGCGCTGGTGGTGGTCCTCGCGCCGTGGCTGGCCCGGTTCGAGAGGTGGCGGCTGCGGCTGGTCGACCGCGGGCCCGCCCGCGACCCGCACGGGCCCGTGAGCCCCGGACCGCCGGGCCGGTTCCGCGTCCTCCCGCGGGACCAGGCCGGCTGGCGGGAGCTGGGCTTCGCGGCGGTCTCCGTGCTCGCGCTGTGGTGGATCGACCTGGGGCTCGTCGCCCTCGGCCTGTGGCTGCCCCTCGCGCTGCTGAGCGCGCCGTTGCAGCCGAGCGTCGAACTGCTGCCCAGTCTGCCCTTCGCGGCGGCGGGCCTGGTGACGCTGCCGATCGCCGCCTACCCGATCACCGCCTGGGCCGCGGCGCGCGCCACCGTCGTCCGTGCCGTGCTCGCCCCGCGCGAGGCGGAGGTCATCCGGTCCCGGGCCCGGCTGGCCGACGCCTTCGAGAACGAGCGCCGCCGGATCGAGCGCGACCTGCACGACGGCGCCCAGCAGCGGCTCGTCGCGCTCACCATGAAACTCGGCCTGGCCGAACTCGACCTGCCCCCGGGATCGGCCGCCGCCGTACAGGTCAGGGAGGCGTACGAGGAGGCGAACAAGGCTCTGGCCGAGTTGCGCGAGCTGATCCGCGGAGTGCATCCGCAGGTGCTCGCCGACCGGGGCCTGCCGGCCGCCGTGCTCGACGTGGCGGGCCGCTCACCGGTCCCGGTGGACGTCGACATCGTCCTGCGGGAGGGACGGCGGCTGCCGCCCGCCGTCGAGGTGACCGCCTACTACGTCGTCTCCGAGGCGCTCACCAACGTGGCCAAACACAGCGGCGCCTCCCGTTGCCGGGTGCGTGGACGACTGGTGAAGGACGTACTCGTGCTGGAGATAAGGGACGACGGGGTGGGCGGCGCGGACCAGGGCGGTGGGAGCGGGCTGGAAGGGCTCGCCGACCGGCTCGCCGTCGTCGACGGCACGATGTCGCTGTACAGCCCGGCGGGCGGGCCGACCGTGCTCGGAGCGGAGATCCCGTGCGGGTAGTCATCGCCGAGGACGCGGTCCTGCTCCGCGAGGGCCTGGCCGGGCTGCTCGAACGTTTCGGGCACGAGGTCGTCGCCTCCGTCGGTGACGCCGGCGCGCTCCTGGCCGCCGTCGCCGAGGACGAGCCCGACATCGTCGTCACCGACGTCAGGATGCCGCCCGGTCTCACCGACGAGGGGCTGCGCGCGGCGCTGGAGCTGCGGGCCCGCCGGCCGTCGCTCCCCGTGCTCGTGCTGAGCCAGTACGTCGAGCAGACCTACGCCGCGGAGCTTCTCGACTCCGGCACCGGTGCCGGGATCGGCTACCTGCTCAAGGACAGGATCGGTGCCGTCAGGGAGTTCGTCGACGCGCTTGAGCGGGTCGCGGGCGGCCACACGGTGGTGGATCCCGAGGTCGTCAGGCAACTCCTGCGACGCCGTCGCGACCCGCTGACCCGCCTGACGCCGCGCGAGCTCGAAGTTCTCGGCCTCGTGGCGGAGGGCCGCTCCAACGCCGCCGTCTCCCGCGCCCTGGTGGTCACCGAGGCCGCCGTCGCCAAGCACATGGCGAACATCCTGAGCAAACTCGACCTGCCGCCCGCCCAGGACGACCACCGGCGCGTCCTGGCCGTCCTCGCCTACCTGCGGGGGTGAGCGTCCAGCCCGCCGCCGCGGTCCGGGCGTCCTTCGGGCCACCGGGGCGCGGGTGTTCCGCCGGATCGCCTGGCAGGACTCAGGAGCGGCGGTCCTCCATCTCCCACAGGTGGTCGACGACGTGCCAGGCGATGCGGCGGGCCGCGTAGCGGACCGGCCAGCCGCCGGGGACCTGCGGACCGCCGTCGGAGGGCCGGGACAGCACCTCGACGAGGTCCGCGCGCATCGCCACCAGCTCTGAGGGCTCGCGGACGGGCTTGTGGCGGACACCGATCTTGCGGGCGTACGCGCGCTCGGCGTTGACGACGTGGGCGGCCATCTTGTCGCGGTCCCTGCCACCCCCGCGCGGGCCCTTGCGCAACTCCTCGGGCGAGGTGGCGGTGGTCTCGCCGAAGAGCTCCCAGGCCGCCCCGAGCAGCGCCACGGTCCGGACCGCCTCGGTCTCGTCCACCGGCTCGGAGTCGAGCGAGGGAATCGCCTCGATGGCCCCGAAATCCGTGGTGGTGCCGCCCTTGGCCCGCTCCACCACCACCGGGTCCCCCGGCTCGAAGGCGAGCCCGGCCCGCTCCGCGACCACCCGGTAGCGCGGCACGTACGTCATCAGCGCATCGAGCGCCTCCTCCTCGGACCGGCCGATCCGGCACCACCCCGGCCACTCCACCGAGCAGGCGAAAACCTTCTTCGGGCCGATCTCCAGGTAAACACGCGTCATGGGCGACAGCATGGCACCCGTACCTGACAGCCCACGGCAGGAATGCCGGTCGACGGGAAACCGGGAGCGGGAAACGACCAAGCGCGAGGAGCGACCAAGCGCGAGGGGCGAGCGAGCGCGAGGGGCGAGCGAGCGCGAGGGGCGAGCGAGACCGGCCGGGCGAGGTCCTAGTCGATGAGGTCGATCAGGTCGGCGACCGAGTCGACCACCATGGACGGGCGGAACGGGTAGCGGTCGACCTGGTCCCTGCTGACGACCCCGCTGAGCACCAGGATCGTGTGCAGCCCGGCCTCCATGCCGGAGACGATGTCGGTGTCCATCCGGTCACCGATCATGGCGGTGCTCTCGCTGTGGCCGTCGATGGCCCGCAGCGCGCTGCGCATCATCATCGGGTTGGGCTTGCCCACGAAGTAGGGTTCCACCCCGGTCGCCTTGGTGATCATCGCGGCGACCGCGCCGCAGGCGGGCAGCGACCCCTCGTTCGACGGGCCGACCGGGTCGGGGTTGGTGGCGATGAACCGGGCGCCGCCCTCGATCAGCCGGATCGCGCGGGTGATCTGGGTGAAGCTGTACGTGCGGGTCTCGCCGAGGACCACGTAGTCGGGGGCGATGTCGGTCAGGACGTAGCCGATCTCGTGCAGGGCGGTGGTCAGCCCCGCCTCCCCCACCACGTACGCCGAGCCGCCGGGGCGCTGGCCGTCCAGGAATCTGGCCGTGGCGAGCGCGGAGGTCCAGATCGACTCCGGCGGGATCTCCAGGCCGGCCGCGCGCAGCCGTACGGCCAGGTCGCGCGGGGTGTATATCGAGTTGTTGGTCAGCACCAGGAACCGCTTGCCCGACTCGCGCAGGCGTCGGATGAACTCGTCGGCACCGGGCACCGGATGTCCTTCGTGGACGAGGACCCCGTCCATGTCCGACAGCCAGCACTCGATCGGCTTGCGCTCGTCCACCGCTATCCCCTGTTCCCGCCGGGTACGTACCGGAACAAGGATGACAGGACCCGTTCGGTCACGCGTCATCAGACCCGTACATGTGCGGGGAAGGCCGGTCAGGCAGGCTCTCCGGCCCGATCGGAGCACGTCCGCGGGCCCGGGCAGGGCGTGGGTGGCCGCGAGTCCGATCAGGGCGCGAGTGCCTCCAGGGCCGTCTCCGCCCTGCGCATCGACTCCTCGGGATCGGCGTCGGGCGACCCGATCTCCGGGTCGAAGTTGAGGTCGTGGAAGACGTCGGTGACCCCCTTGGCCGCGAGTTCGCCGACGTCGCGCCGGATCTCCTCGAACGAGCCGGTCAGCGGCCCGCGCCCGTCCGCTCCCGGGGCCCGGACGCGGGTGACGCCCCGGGTGACGAAGCGCAGTGCCTCGGGGTCGCGCCCGGCGGCACGGGCGGCCTCCTTGACGACGGAGATCTTCTCGCCGATGCCGTCGAGGTCCTCGCGGCTCGAACTGATCCAGCCGTCCGCCAGCCGCCCCGCGCGCCTCAGCGCCACCTCGGCGGAACCGCCCAGCAGGATCGGCGGCACGACGGGCGGCTTGGGGTCCTGGTGCACCGGGGGCAGCTCGTAGAACTCGCCCCTGTGCTCCACGGTCTCCTCCGTCCACAGCCGCCGCAGCAGCGGGACGTACTCCTCCGCGCGCCGCCCGCGCCGCTCGAACGACGCCCCGGAGGCGGTGAACTCCTCGGGCAGCCACCCCAGGCCGAGGCCCACGTCCAGCCGCCCGCCGGAGACCGCCTGCAGGCTCCCCAGCTGCTTGGCCATCAGCGCGGGCGAGGCGAACGGCAGGTTGAGCACCGCCACCCCGAGCCGGACGCGGCTCGTCAGGCCCGCCAGGTAGGCGAGCGTGACCACCGGGTCGTGCACGCTGCGGTAGGTCGGGCCCATGGCGTGGCCCCGCGGGTAGAGCAGGCGCTGGAAGGTCCACAGCTCGTGGTAGCCGAGATCCTCGGCGCCCCGGGCGACCCGCGCCATGTTCTCCGGCGTCGCCCAGGACCCCGACACCGGCACCGCGAAACCGATCCTCATACCTCGCACTTTATGCCGCCGGTCCGCGGGGCCCGCGACCGGTGGTTCACTTGCCGGATGGACAGCGAGGACCTGATCGACGAACTGCGCCGGATCGGCGCCCGATACGGCGGCGTGCCCGGCACGGTGCTGCCGACCAGGCCGGACGTGATCATCGTGCGAGCCGGTTCCGTCGTGGTCAAGGCGCACGCGCCGGGGGCGGAGCGGGAACCGCTGGTGGAGCGGATGCGGGCCACCGCGCACCCGGCACTGCGCGGGATCCTGCTCGAACCGGTGACCGAGGAGGTCATGACCGCCGGGGACCGGCTGGTCACCGTCTGGCCCGCCGGTACGCCGGTGGACCACGCGGACCCGGACGCGGCGCCCTGGGAGGCCGCCGCCCGGCTGCTGGCGCGGCTGCACGCCGTACCGGCTCAGGCGCTGCCTCCGCTGCGGGCCGCGGGAGGACCCTCGCGGGTGGCCGCCACCGTCGCCCGCCTGGGCGACCGCTCCGCCGCCGAACTGGCGGTGCGCCGGGCCTTCACCTGCCTGCCCTTCCCCGCCTCACCCGGCACGAGCCCGCCCGGCACGAACCCCGGCGGCCCTTCAGGTACGGCTCCCAGCGGCCCTTCCGGCACGAATCCCCGCGGCTCCTCGGGCACGGCTCCCGGCGGCTCGCACGGCACGGTTTCCGGTGGCTCTCACAGCACGTCTCCCGGCGGCTCCTCCGGTACGGCTCACGTCGGCCTGACCCACGGCGACTGGCACATGGGCCAGATGGTCCGGGCGCCGGGCGGCCGAGCTGAGTGGATCCTCATCGACATCGACGACCTGGGCGTCGGCGACCAGGCCTGGGATCTGTCCAGGCCCGCCGCCTGGTTCGCGGCCGGACTGCTGGAGCCCCAGGTGTGGTACCGCTTCTTGGGGGCCTACCGCGCCGCGGGCGGGACCGCCGTCCCGCCGGACGGCGACCCGTGGGGACGGCTGGAGATCCCGGCCCAGGCGATGACCGTGCAGCTCGCGGCGGCCGCGGTGGCCGCCGCCGGACGGGAGGGGCGTCCGCTGGACGAGGTGGAGGAGGTGCTCGTCGAGTCCTGCCTCAGGATTGTCCGGCATCGAAGCGCCTGCCATAGTGTGCCCACGCAGTAGGTTGTGGTTACTCGGTTACCACGCCAGAACAAGGAGACCAGCCAGATGCAGTGCCCCAAGTGTCGGGGCGCCATGCGCACCTATGAGCGCAACGGCGTCCACATCGACCAGTGTGAGAGCTGTCGCGGAATCTTCCTGGACTACGGCGAGCTCGAGACGCTGACCCGCATGGAGAGCCAGTGGTCGCAGCAGTCCCACGCAGCTCCGCCGCCGCCCCCGCCGCCGCCCGTGCACGGCGCTCCCGGTTACGGCGCTCCCGCCTGGGGTGCACAGCACCACGGCCACTACGGCCACCACCGCCAGCGCAGCTGGGTCGGGATGCTCTTCTCGACCTGATCGGCCGAGGAAACACCGGGACCGCGACCTCGTCACGAGGTCGCGGTCTTCGCGTTTCCGGCGCCTCCCGGCTTTCGGCTCCCGGCTTTCAGCTTTCGGCTCCCGGGAATGACGCCTCCGGGAAGGACCGCTCCGGAGAGACCGCGCGTCAGGTGGGGAAGTCGCCCGGCTTGACCTTCTTCGGCTTCACGGTGCCGCCGGTCACGGCGTGCAGGGTGATCGTCCAGTCGGTCCAGCGGATCTGGGTCGCGGTGTTGACGGTCCTGAACCGCACGGACTTGCCGAACTGCTCGAAGGCGCACGACCGGGTGAAGGTGCGAGCCTTCGCGTCCCAGTCCTGGCCGAGGGTGTAGTAGATCTTGTAGCTGCCGTCCCGGACACCCCGGATCTTGAAGTTCGACTTCCTGCGGACGTACACGGTGACGGCCTTCTTCTTGCCGCGCACCAGGACGACGACGGCGTCCTGCTTGGTGCCGTTGCGCAGTTCGAGGTAGGCGCGGCCGGTTCGTCCCTCGGAGGCGATGAACCTGCCGTTGGACAACCGGCGGTCGCGCTTCTTGGCCGCCTTGACCGGGATGACGCTCGCCGGGTATCCGCTCAGCGTCTTGGCGACGTCTTCCACGTCGGACAGCTGGTCCGCCTCGGCCATGCCGGTCAGCACGGCCGGGCCGGTGCACACCCGCTGCTCCTCGGCGTCCTGGCGGGCGGTGTCGAGGGAGGTCCGCAGCCGGCCCAGGGCCTCGACGTAGCTGTCGTGCTGGGGCTTCACCTCGGCGGGAGGCGCCAGCGCGGAGAGCCGGGTCACCGCGCCCTCCACCGCGCCGGAGGTCTTCTGCAGCTGCTTGCCGAGGGTCTTCAGGCCGCCGGTCGTGGCCAGCTTCTTCACCGCGGCGCGCACCGGGCCGCGCGCCTCCTCCAGCTCGGCCCGGTACTCGTCGGGCGTCAGCGTCACGGCGGCGGGCGGGCCGGTGGGAGACGAGGAGTCTCCGCCCTCCGACCCCTGCCCGACGCCCACCGTGCCACCCGCGGTGGCCGGGCCGACCACGGGCTCACTCGGAGACGAGGTGCAGGCGGTGAGGGCCACCAGGGTGACCACGGCACAGGCGAGCAAACGGGGGGTAGTCACCTGTACAACTATTGCCGGATCGATCACTGGGCGTCAAACAGTGCCCGGGAATCGGCAATCTCTGACAGTACGGCCGAGACGTCGCCCGGAACCCCGACCGGCCGGAACTCAGCCTGCCGGCCGGATCACGAGGAGCGACCGCGGGCGCTTGGTGAACTCCACCTCGCCCGTGACCGCGAACGTCTCGCCGTCGCGTGCCAGCGACAGCCTTCCCGAGGGCGCGGAGACGCGCAGCGTGTCGGCCTGCCACTGCTGGTAGTGGCGTGACAGCTTCACCCGCCCGGCCAGGAGGCTGAGGAACACCCGCAGCCGGGGCAGCCGGTCGGCGGCGGCGAGCACGCGGATGTCCAGCAGGCCGTCCTCCAGGCGCTGCCTCCTGGCGGGGGCCCCGCCGCGCGCCTCGTAGCGGCAGTTGCCCACGAACACCATCCAGACGCGCCGGGGCACCCCGTCCACGACGAGATCGACGGGTTGCGCGCCTCCCGGGCCGAGCACCTCGGCCATCGCCCAGAACAGCGCGGGCCACTTGCCGATCCGGCCCTGCCGCCGCTCCCTGCGCTCCACCAGCGCCGGGTAGACGCCCACGCTGGCGGTGTTGACGAACGCCCGGCCCGCGACCTCGCCGACGTCGACGGCCACGAGGTCGCCGCTGTGGTAGGCCGCCACGGCCTCCTCCGGGGTCTCCACCCCCAGCGCGCGGGCGAACTGGCCGCGCACGCTCGCGGGAACGACCAGCAGCGGGGTCGCCCCGCCCGCCGTCTCCTGGGCCGCCAGGTTGACCACGGTGTCTCCCCCCGCCACCGCGAGCACCTTGGCCCGCGAGGCGGCCTCCCGTACGGCGGCCCCGAGGTCGGCGCCCGGCGCCACCTCGACGACCTCGGCCCTGGGAAGGGCCTCGCGCAGTGCCTCGGCCGTTCCCGCGACGGCGTCGGCGGAGCCGTCGACCACGGCGACCGTCCCCTCGCCCTCCCGGTCGAGCCGCGCGGACGGCGCCGTGAGGGCGGCGCGCGCCTGCCCCGCCTCACCGGCGTCGGGCCAGATGCGACGGGTGATCAGCCCCGCCGCCACGCCGATCCCGGCCCCGGCGAGCACGTCGCCGGGATAGTGCACGCCGGTGTAGACGCGGGAGAAGCAGACGGCCGCCGCGAGGAGCGCGACGGGGACAGCGACCGCGCGGGGCGCCTCCAGCGCCACGGCCGCGGCGAAGGCGCCGGCCGAGGCGGAGTGGCCCGAGGGGAACGACGCCGACGCGGGCATCTTGATCAGCCGGGCGAGCGGGAGCCCCTCGGCCGACGGCCTGCTCCTGCGGAAGGCCTGCTTGCCGACCAGGTTGACCAGCGGGCTGGCGAGGCTGACCGCGAGCAGCCCCCTGGTCGCGGCCCGGCGCAGCGGACGCCGCCCGCTGACCGCCAGCACCCCCGCCACCCCGGCCCACAGGAGCGAGTTGTCGGCCGCGCGCGACAGCGCGGGTACGACGCGTTCGAGACCGGGCAATCTCGCGCCCGCCACCATGGCGAACACCCGCCGGTCCAGCCTGCTCAGCCGCGACCCCAACCGCATGCGCCGCACCCTCCTGCGATGAAAAAAAGCGATGACGAACCGCGACGGCCGACCGCCACGACGAACCGCCCACGACGAACGGCGATGACGAACGAGCGGGGCAGCCATTCGATTCTGCCGCGCGTCCCGGGGTCAGGGGCGTTTCCGCCGCTCCCATACTTCCCACCGGAACAGCGCGAAACGACACCGACACGGACACCGACGCGAACGGCACCGGCACCGGCACCGGCGACAACGCTGCCGCCGACGACGCCGGTCTCGCTACTCGTCGGCGGCGTCGCCCGCCGGGGAGGAGATCACCGGCTCGTGGCCCCTGGCGGCGAGTTCGGTCTCGATCGCGGCGCAGACGGTCTCCGCGACCGTGACGCGGGCCAGGCGCTTGTCGTCGCCGGGGACCACGTGCCAGGGCGCCTTCGGGTGGTCGGTGCGGGCGAGCATCTCCTCCACCGCGACCTCGTACTGCGGGCGCTTCTCACGGTTGCGCCAGTCCTCGTCGGTGAGCTTCCAGGCCCGCAGCGGGTCTTCGGCCCGGTCCTGAAAGCGCTTGAGCTGCTCCTCCTCGGAGACGTGCATCCAGAACTTGACCATGATCATGCCCTCGGCGGCGAGGGTCTGCTCGAACTCCACGATCTCCCCGTACGCGCGGGACCACTGCTCCTCGGTGGCGAAGCCCTCGACCCGCTCCACCAGCACCCGGCCGTACCAGGAGCGGTCGAGCACGGCCATCCCGCCCCAGCCGGGCAGTACCGGCCAGAACCGCCACAGGAAGTGGTGGCGCTTCTCGTCGTAGGTCGGCGCGGCGAACTGGGCGACGCGGACGTGACGCGGGTCCAGCGGGCGCACCAGCCGCTTGATGGCCCCTCCCTTGCCCGAGGCGTCCCAGCCCTCGAAGACCACGCACAGCGGCGGGCCGATGCGCTGCTCGCCGACCTGGCCGCCGAGCGTGAGCCGCAGGCGGAGCAGGCGGTCCAGAGCGACGTCGAGGCGCTCGGAGGCGTCCTTCTTGGAGAGCTTCTGCGACAGGTCGACCTTGGAGAGGCGGTTCATGCCGACAAGCCTCGCATGTCCCGGCCCGCGAACGGTCCAGGCCTGCGGTGCAGGCGTGCGGTTCAGGCGTGCGGTTCAGGCGTGCGGTTCAGGCGTGCGGTCCCGATGAGCGGGCCAGGCGTGCGGCTCAGACATGGGTCCAAGGGTGCGGTCAGGTCAGGCGGTCCCGGTAGACCTCCCTGGCCCGGCCGATCAGGGCGAGGTGGTCGGCGAGCTGCCGGGGGGTCTCGAAGATGCCCTCCTCCCGCAGCAGCGCCTCCAGGGCGTCCAGCCATTCCAGGCACCAGCCGACGTCCTCGGCCCTGGCCACGTGGCGGCCGTCCACGTCGAGGTAGACCGGGCTGGTGTGGGCGTACACCTCGCCGGTGAAGGACCGCTCGTGCGGGCCGCCGGTGGCGAGGGCGACGACGTAGGTGGGGGCGCCGACGACCAGTTCGGCGGTGAGCTCGCCGGGCGGTCCCCCGGCCAGCACTCCGTCGGCGGTGCGGATCTCCAGCCGTTCCACCTCAGGGCCGACCGACCGCGCGGTGATCGTGACCCGCTCCCCCGGTGACAGGTCCAGGGTGGCGCCGGGGCCGTGGCCCGCGACCGACAGCTCCAGCCAGGGTCCCGTGGTGCCGAAGGTACGGCCCCGCCTGACCGCCTCGGCGAACGAGGCGGCGGTGAGCGGCCCGTCCACCCGGGCGTAGACGCGCGCCCAGCCTGGCGGGTTGGACTGGTTTCCCCGCCGGGCGAAGGAGACCATCGCGTCGGTGCCCGCGGTGACCGCGATGCGGTTGCCCGCCCCGATCAGGCGCCGGTAGACGGCGGCGGTCGCGGTGATCGAGGTCTGGCTGAGCACGTCCAGGGTGTCGACGAGGCCGAGCGCCGCGTCGGCGACGATCTCCCGGGAGGAGCAGTTGCGCCCCCACTGCAGCGCCTTGTCCGGTCCGTCCGTGTCGGTGAACGGATTGTGGAAGGGGTGGCTGTAACCGGTGACGGCTCCCAGGCCGCGCAGTTCCTCGCAGGCGACGCTGTTGGGCGGCCAGTCGGCGGTGCCGAGGAAGCCGGTGTGGAAGCGCGAGGGCGGGGCCGAGACGCCGAAGGCGTAGAGGTGGCCGAGCAGGTCGTTGCGGTACTCGACGCCGATCCTGGCCACGTGGGAGGGGTCGGACCAGGGCAGGTCCTTCCCCGCCCAGTGTTCGAGCGCCTCGGAGTCGTAGACCCGCTCGGAGGAGACGTTCCCGGCGACCAGGTTGAGGACGTGCAGGTCCTCGCCGTGCTGCATGATCCCCGCGAGGCCGGGTGTGCCGACCATGTCGCCCGCCCAGTTGAGGTGGACGTGCATGTCCCCGCCGTACCAGCCGAGGGCGGCGGCGTCGTAGAGCCGCTCGGGGGTCAGCTCGACGAGGGTCTCCCCGTCAGGTGAGGGGGTGACCGTGACCTGCGCGGAGCCGTACTCCATGCCCCTGGAGACCCGCACGGTGAGCGTCTCGGCAGGGACGTCCATGACCAGGTCGTCGCCGTGGAAGTAGGGCAGCACGTGGTAGTCGTGCCGGTCGGGGGCGCCTTCGGGGTACCAGCCCTGGCCGTGCTCGCCGTACACGCTCCACTTGCACGGGAAGCCCGCGCGCACGCGGAGGCGGGCGGCGGGGGCGGGGCGGGTCAGGGGCGACAGGTCGATCGGCACGCCGTCGGCGACCACCTCGCTCCGGCTCGTGATCTTGATGAGCCGGGCGCCGCCGGGCCCGACCACGTGCGCCCGCCCGTCCACCAGCACGGTGGCCGGTCCGGGCCTGGTGGAGTCGACCAGCAGTGTCGTGCGCAGGGGCCTGCCGTCGAGCACGGCCTGCGCCCGCGCCCGCAGCGCGGTGTCCCCGTCGGTGAGGCGGAGCGCGGCAAGGTTGTCGAGCACCCTGCCCGCGAGGACGCCGCGCACGACCTCGTCCATGTCCAGCTCGTCGAGACGGTCCCTGAGCTCCTCGAACGGCGCCCCGGGGTAGCGGGTGCCGAGCATGCCGTAACAGACCTCCCAGAAGCTCGTCGTGCCCATCAGGTAGGCGTCGGTCGCCATGGACTTGACGTAGAAGATGGGATCCTCGCCCCAGGTGACCCCGTGCTCGTCCAGCAGCGCCCGGTACTCCCCGAGCGCCCGCGCGACGGTGAGAGGAAGGTTCGGGTCGTCACACATAGGTCTCCCCCACGCGGTAGGACGCCAGGTGATCGCCGCCAGCGTGACACACCGGACATGAGGCGTTGCGGGTAGGAGTCAAGTGGTGAGGGATTCATCCCTACCGGAGGGGTAAAAGCGCTCCCGGGGTGGTGATGACCCGCCCCGGAGGGCCCCGTTCGCGCCGACGGGCCACCGCCTGTCCCCGGGGGGGTAGGTCAGCGGGCCGGCGGGCCGTACGCCCCACGGGGAGCGCGTTGACGGGCGCCCCGTGGGGGAACGAGTTCAGCGGGCGGCGGTCTGCCCCGTGGGGGGTTCGGCGCCCGACGGCTGGGACGTCGGGCCCAGCCGCATCCGCATCGCGTGCTCGACGAGGGTGATGAGCACCTCCTTGCCCGACTCCCGCTGCCTGGCGTCGCACAGCACGATCGGGATGTCCTCGTGCAGGGTCAGCCCGAGCCTGACCTCGTCGAGCTCGTAGCGGCGGGCCCCGTCGAAGCAGTTGACCGCGACGATGAAGGGCGTCTCGCGCCGTTCGAAGTAGTCGAGCGAGGGGAAGCAGTCGGCCAGCCTGCGGGTGTCGGCGAGGACCACCGCGCCCAGCGCGCCCAGCGCCAGCTCGTCCCAGAGGAACCAGAAGCGCTCCTGTCCCGGCGTGCCGAACAGGTAGAGGCGGTAGTCGTCGCCGATGGTGATGCGGCCGAAGTCCATGGCGACCGTGGTGGTCTGCTTGGTCTCCACGCCCGACAGGTCGTCGACACCGATGCCCCGGTCGCTCAGGGTCTCCTCGGTGCGCAGCGGCTCTATCTCGGAGACCGCGCCGACCAGTGTGGTCTTGCCCGCGCCGAACCCGCCGGCGACCAGGATCTTGATCGCCTTGGGCAGCTTCACCCGCCCGGCGTCGCGACTAGAGCGCACGGAGTCCATCGAGCACCGCCCTGTACAGCCTCTCGTCGTGCATGTCCGTCTCCGAATGCGGTTCTTGCATGGCGATGAATCCCTGGTCGAGCAGGTCGCTGAGCAGGACACGGACCGTGCCTGCCGGAAGGTTCGTATGGGCCGCGATCTCCGCGACCGACTGGGCCTGCAGGCAGAGCCGGACGATGGCCAGGCACTCCGGGTCCAGGCCCGGTTCCCTCGACGAGACCTGCCGGATGGTCACCACCAGGGTGATGAGGTCGAACCGGCCGCGGCTCGGTTCGGTCCGGCCCCGCGTCAGGACGTACGGCCTGACGATCGGCCCCGCCTCGTCGCCGACCCACTGGGACTCGGGCTGCTCGTCGAAGATGCTCATCGTGTGCCGTCGCCCCTGAAGGAGTCTCCCCTGAGGGAGTCGCCCCTGCGGGACTCCGCCCCGAGGGGCTCGCCCCGGTAGGCGTCACCTCTGGGAGGGTCGCCCTTGAAGGAGGATTCGGCCGTCCTGGTGGGCGAGGTGAGATACTGCCCCACCCGGGTGACGAGCATGGCCATCTCGTAGGCCACCAGGCCGACGTCGGCCTCGGCGGCGCAGAACACCGCGAGGCAGGCTCCCTGCCCGGCGGCGGTGACGATCAGGTACGCCGTCCGCATCTCGATGATGGTCTGGCGCATCGGCCCGCCGCCGACGCGGTCGCTGACCCCGCGGCCCAGGCTCTGGATCGCCGATCCGACGGCGGCCAGATGCTCGGCGTCGGCCGGGGAGAACCCCGCCGACGCGGCCAGCAGCAGGCCGTCGGTGGAGAACACGATTCCGTGCTGAGCTTCCTCCACCCGCGAGACCAGGTCGTCCAGCAACCAGGCCAGGTCCGTGAAGGATCCTGTTCCCTGCACCACTCGTTGTCCTCTCCTTCTGCCTGCCGACTGTCGCGTCGCCTGTTCCCGGCGGCTCGTCGGCGCCTGCCTGGCACGCGCGTACTGGGGTCGTCCACCGGGATCACACGGCGGTCCCGCCCTCGTCCACCGGATCGCCCTCGCGATCGAGCAGCTGGGCGGCGTCGTCACGGCCTCGGCGCGTACCGGCCTGGAAGGACGACATGGCCGCGCGGATCGTCTCCGGCGAGCGCTCGTCGGCGTCGTCGGCCGGGGGCGGGGCCACGGGCTCGTCCTCCTGCAGCGGGGCGGCGAGGTGGGTCTGCGGAACACGCCTCGGCAGGCCACCCGGGGTGTGGCTGCTGTCGGGCGGGGGCAGCACGGGCGGCAGCGACGTACCGGAGCCGCCCGGACGCGCGTGGGCGCCGGAGTCGTCGAGGCCTCCGCCGGGAACGCCCGGCGCGGCGGGAGATCCGGGGTGCGTGAAGTCGGGCAGCCGGCCGGGGGCTCCGGTCTCGGGCATCTGCCTGAGCGCCGAGGGGTCGGCGAAGCGGCCGGGGAACGTCGGGTCGGTGAAGCCCTCCGCGGGCGCGGGACCCGCGGAATGCCGCCCGGAGGGCGCCTGGTCGGCGAGAGCGGACGGAAGGCCGGGATCCGTGGGACGGCCGGAGCTCGGCGGGGTGAAGAAACCGCCGGGGTCGGCGACGCCGCCGGGGGACGCCGGGTCGGCGAGAAGGCCGGAGGGCGCGGGGCCCGCCGGGTGCGACCTGCCGTTGGCGGGCGGCGCGGGCTCCCACGCCTCCGGCCCGGTGACGGGAACGTGCTCGCCGATGACCTCTCCCTCCGCCCCCACGGGCCGCCCGGGGCCACCGGCGATGCCGAGCGGGTCACTCACCCTGCCGCGGACCGCGGCGACCGCGGAGGTGGCGCCGTTCAGCTCCGCGCCGTTCATCTCCGCGCTGCTCGCCGTGCGCGCCTGCGGCACGCCGACCCCGACGGAGGGAGCCGGGTCCTCCTCGCTGACCAGTTCCTGCGGGATGAGGACGACGACGGTCGTGCCGCCGTACGGGGAGGACTTGAAGGTCACCCGGATGTCGTGCCGTTCGGCCAGGCGGCTGACGACGTACAGGCCGAGGCGGGCGTTGCCGGAGAGCTTGAGCTCCGGGGGGTTGGCGATCCGCTCGTTGGCCTCCGCGATGTCCGCGGGACTCATGCCCAGCCCGCGGTCCTCGATCTCCAGAGCGTAGCCGTGCGCCACCAGGTATCCGCCGACCTGCACCGTCGTGTAGGGCGGGGAGAAGGAGGCGGCGTTCTCGACGAGCTCGGCGACCAGGTGGATGACGTCGCTCACCGCCCGGCCGTCCAGCGAGACCTCTCCCAGGGGCATCACGTCGACCCGGGTGTAGTCCTCGATCTCGGCGAGGGAGCCGCGGACCACGTCGATCATCGGGACCGCGTCGCGCCAGGCGCGGCCCGGCGCCGCGCCGGAGAGCACGAGGAGGTTCTCCGCGTAGCGCCGCATGCGGGTCGCCAGGTGGTCGAGCCGGAACAGGTCGCGCAGCTCCTGCGGGTCGTTCTCGCGCCGCTCCATGACGTCGAGCACGCTCAGCTGGCGGTGCACGAGCGACTGGGTACGGCGGGCGAGGTTGCGCAGGATGTCGGCGATGTCGCGGCGCAGCTGCGCCTGCTCGGCGGCGACCTTGATGGCGGTCCGCTGCACGGCGTTGAACGCCTGGCCGACCTGCCCGATCTGGTCGTCCCCGAACTTGAGGGGAGGCGCCTCCGCAGCGACGTCCACCACCTGCCCGTGGCCGATCCGCTCGACCACGGCGGGCAGCCGCTCGTTGGCGAGCTCCCAGGCGGCGGCCCGCAGCTTCTCCAGCTGCTGGACCAGGGCGCGGGCCGTGGTGATGGCCAGGACGACCGAGGCGATGACGGCCACGAGCCCCAGGCCGCCGGCCAGCGCGAGCCGCACGACGACGCCGACGGCGACCGGGCCCGACCGCTCGACCACCCCGCTGCCGGCCGTGAGCACGGCCTGGGTGAACTTGGTCTGCGCGGACTGGGCGTCGGAGCTCCACCGCGTGACGTCGACCACCCCGGCCGACACCACGTTCGGGTCCTCGATCAGCTGGTTCTCCATGCCGCGCAGCCGGGTGAACTGCTCGCCGGCGACCAGCCGCCGGTAGGCCTCCTGGTCGGCGACGGGCAGCTCGGCCACCGCCTGGTCGGTGAGGAAGCGCCGCGTGCCGACCATCTGGGTGAACCTGACCTGCTCGCCCTCGGCGAACCGGCCCGCCGTCAGGGCGCCCATCACCAGGGCGTCCTCCTGGGACAGGATGTCCCTGGCCCGGTTCATCGCGATGAGCGTACGGGTGTCCTTGGCGAGTTCCTCGTCGTCCAGCGTCGCCAGCGAGTCGTAGACGCGGAAGATCGAGTCGATGATGGCGGTGAACTCCGTGGCCGTCCAGGTCCGGTTGACCCGGCCGGCGTCGATCGCCTTGCGCGCGGCGGGCAGGTCGTCCATCAACCGCCGGGTCTCGCCGATGCGGCGCTCCAGGGCGGGGGTTCCGAACAGGTCCACCCCGCTGCCGGTGGTGAGCTTCCTGAAGTGCGCGTCGGCGGCGTCGGTGCGCTTGCGCTGGGCGGTCATCGCCTCGCGCCGCTGGCGTTCCGTGCCGACCGATCCCAGGGTGACCGCGGTCAGCCGCCGCTCGGCCTGCAACTCGACGATGAGCCGCTCGCTCGGGTCGGCGACCTCGGTGTTGAGGGTCGCCACGCCCAGCATGTTCAGACCGTCACGGACCGTCACCCATGCCGTGAACGCCCAGAGCGCGGTGAGCGACACCAGAAGTGCCGTGACCTTGGTCCGCAAGCTCGCGTTACGCAAGCGCATGGTATCCACCCCGGGAAGGATAAAGAAAATAGACGGCATTTTTTCGTGGCGGTTGACAGGCACCGGTCAAGCAGGTCAAACGGTCGCCGCATCGCTGGGATCAGCGGGACACCCCCACATCACACCCGCCGAACCCTAGCAATGTCACTAAAAACCCTCAAGGCGGACAGAGTAGATGCGCCCTTCTGTCCTGTTTTTAATTCACGGTCAATTCTCAATACGCGTCATCCCCCGGAATGGCGAGCGCGCGGCGCGCCAGGTGCAGCGCTCCCAGAACGGCCGCCCTGACGATCGCAACCGGTAGATACAGGTCTTTGTCCACCCAAAGTGACGGTGCCGCACTGTCACGGGCGGCCAGCAGGTGCCGGTACCCGCGCTCCACGGCCTCCCGCCACCGCTCCTCCCGGGCCGTGCCGGCCAGCAGCAGGGTCTGCAGCGCGTAGGCGGTCTCCTCCGTGGTGCCCTCCCACAGGCCCCACGACCCGTCCCCGCGCTGGGTGCCGAGCACCCAGTCCACGGCGTCGCCCACCGCGCCCGCCGAACCCGCGCCGCCGAACTCGCGCAGCGCGATCGCGCAGCAGGCCGTGGCGTAGTACGGCGAGACGTGCCAGCGGTCCGTCCAGCTGCCGTCCGCCCCCTGGCGGTCGCGCAACCAGGCCGCCAGCTTGGCGACGACGGCCGCGTGGCGGGGCTCTCCCCCGCACCGACGCAGGTACTCGCCGAAGGCGTCGAGCACGTGCGCGTTGGTCGTCGGGGACATCCCCTCCTCCCCGCGCCAGGTGCAGAAGTGGGTCTCCAGCTCGAACGGCCACAGCCCCTCCGGCTCGCGCGGCTCGCCGAGCAGCGCCAGCGCGTACAGGGCGACGGAGGTGGTGTCGGCGTCGGCTGGCAGGCCGGGGCCCGTGGCGACCCCGTCGGGGCCGAGCCCGTCCCGCAGGCTCGCGACCAGCTCCGGCGACACGTCCACCGGGACTCCCGCGCGCCGCAGCCAGCTCAGCGTCCAGCCGCGCTCGAACACGGTGATGGGCGTGGTGCACGGCACCGGCCCGCCCGTGGAGGCCACCACGGCCTCCAGATACCGCCGTACGGCGACCTCGTCCCCGGTCCTCCGCGCGTCACGGTCCCCGGCTCCGGTCCTCCGCGCGTCACGCTCCTCGCCCCCGGCCTTCGGCGCGGTGCGGTCCGCGGTTCCGGGGGCGGCCGTGACTCCGGGCCGGGGCCCGGGGGGCCCAGAAGACCCGGAGGACCCGGAGGACCGGGAAGACGCGGCCAGCCAGGCGGCGCTCGCCCCCGGGGAGGCCCCGGCGGCCGCCATCCCGCCGGGCATCGGGGTGGGGCGGATCCCGGAGGCGGCCGTCGCCTCGGGGCCCGCGACCTCCAGGGCGTGGACCAGTTTCTGCGGGATCGCCGCGCCCGACGCCAGCCAGGCCCGCACCGCCGTCAGCTTGGCGTCGCCCATGCCCGGGGGCGGTTCCGGCCCCTCCCCGTCGAGGTGCCCGTCGATCAGGGCGAGCAGGGACGACACGATGAGCTCGATCGCGGGCGTGTCCGGCGGCCAGGCGGCGGTGAACGACCAGTTCCTGACGGCCTCCAGCCCGCGGTCGGCGGCCTTGGCGAGGAGGGCGGGACTCGCGGCGGCGTCGCGGCCGAGCTCGGCCAGCAGCGCCTCCACCGCGCTCAGGGTGGGGACGAAGGCGTGGTCGCCGGACGAGGACCAGCCGCCGTCCGCCCGCTGGGTGGCGAGCAGGAACTCGACCCGCTCGGCGTGCCCGGCCATCCAGGGCGCCAGGCTCACCATCCGGCCGGTCTCGTACGGCGAGGCGGACACCTGACCCCAGGGCTCGGCCAGCAGCCCGGCGACCAGTTCGCGCGCCTCGGCGGCCGCGTCGATCCCCATCTCGATTCCCACGCCGATCCCGGAGCCCATCCCGGTGCCGAGCCCCGCGCGGTCCTTCACGCCGGTTCTCGTACCGAGGTCCGTGGTGGCGAGCAGCCCGTCGACGCTCACAGAGTCCCCCAGTAGTCGCCGACCTGGTAGAAACCCGCGCAGAAATCCATTTGCCGTTCCATGTAGCCCGCCAGCTCCGGCTGGGCGGCCCGCAGCGGGGCGAGCAGTTCCCGGCTCCGGGCCGCGAGCCCGGCGATCCGGCGCTCCACCTCGGCGCGGTCCACGCCGAGCAGCAGGACGTTGAGGTCGCCCCAGGCGACGTCCCGCTCGTAGGTGCCCAGGTCGTTGAGGAGGCGGATGACCCGCTGCACGGCCCGGCCCGCCTCGCGCAGCGCGCCGGCGTCCGCGACCGCGCCGGAGCCCGTGACGTGGATCCAGTGGGCGGCGAACACGTAGGAGAAGCCTAGGTTGTCGGCGTTGCCGAGATACTCCTCGTAGGTCGGCGTGACCTTGTCGGTCTTCCAGCGCCACTCCGTGAGCATCCCGTCCAGCATGCGCCTCAGCTCGTCGCGCCAGACCGGCCCGAGTTCGGCGAAGGCGGGCGAGGACGCGAGCTCGTCGCGGATGTCGCCGAGCATGCGGGTGAGGTCGTCGCCGGGAACCGGCGGGGCGCCGCCGGCCACGTCCAGACACCGCCGGGCGATCCCCTCCACCTCGGACGACGAGGTGGCGACGTAGTCGACGAGCCAGTCCAGGCCGAACGCCCAGAGGGAGACCTTGTTCGCCGTCCGCAACTGATCGGCGTCGAACCAGGGGCCGCCGAACGCCATGGCGAGCGAGAGCGTGCTGTACAGGGCCGCGTCGAACGGCTTGGCGGAGAACAGGCCGGGATAGGTCTCCGCCCACTCGCGCATGTCCCGCTGGGACCGCCCGGCGCGGGCGCAGATCGCCCCGGCCTCCCTGGCGTCCGACCGGACACCGGGGTCGAGGCGGGCATCCGAGCCGGACCGGACGCTTGGATCGAGCGGGACGTCCAGATCGGACCGGGCATCCGGGCCGGGCCGGGCGCCGGGATCGAGCTGGGGTGTCATCGCAGGGCCCCGCTCCGGTCGCGGCTCTTGAAGGACACGCCCAGTGCGACCTTCTGGCGGGGGCGCAGCGAGGCGGCCCAGCCGGTGTCGAACGGCCCGGGGGTGCGCACCGACATCCGGAACCGGCTGAGGATGCTCGCGACCACGAGCGGAGCCTCCACGTAGAAAAGCGGCTCGCCCAGGCACCTGTGCGGGCCGCCGCCGAAGGGGAAGTAGGAGTAGCGGTGCCTGCGCTCCTCGCTCTCCAGCCGGCCGGGCGCGAACCGCTCGGGGTCGAACTCGTCCGGGCGCTCCCAGAACTCCCCCAGCCGCTGGGTGGCGTACGGGCTGACCAGCACCGAGGATCCGGCCTTGATCCGCACGCCGCCGATCTCCGTCTCCTCCATCACCCTGCGGGGCAGGAACCAGCCCGCCGGGTACAGGCGGAGGGTCTCCTGCAGGACCATGCGCGTGTAGACGAGGTGGGGGATGTCCTCGGGCACGGCCGGTCCCTCGCCGACCACGTCGTCGATCTCCGCCTGGAGCCTGGCCGCCACGTCCGGGTGCTCCTCCAGCAGCAGCCACAGCCAGGTGAGGATCATCGCGGTGGTCTCCGAGGACGCGGCGTACACGCTTACCAGCGCGTCGCGGATCTGCTTCTCGGTGAGCCTGTCACCGTTCTCGTCGACGGAGCGGCAGAGCACGGAGATGACGTCGACGTTGTCGTCGGGTTTCGCCATCGCCTTTCTCACGATGGGGAACACCACGTCGTCGATCGATTCGACGGCCTTCAGAAAGGTCCGGTCGCCGGGGATCCGCATGAAATACGGCATGAACGGCAGGAGAATCCGATAGACGAGAGAATAGGACGCCTGTTCGAAGGCGGGGATGATGCGTTCGCCGTCCTCCCGGTTCAGCTTGTCCCCGAACAGCACCCGGTTGACGATGTAGCTGAGGATCCGGGACATCTCCGTGGCCGCGTCGAAGTCCCGTCCCGACGTGACGTACTCGTCCCATTCCTCGACGCGCCCGGCGACGCGCCTGGACACCTCGTCGGCGATCGTGGCGACGTACCGGGCGGTGAACAGCGGCTGCAGGACCTTGCGGCTGTTCTGCCAGTGCTCGCCGTCGCTCATGACGCTGTGCCCGAAGAGCCGCTCCAGGGGGCGCCAGAACATGCCCAGACGCTGGTGTTTCGTCCATTCGAGGCGCATCACCTTCTGGACGTGGTCGGGGTGGGTGACCAGGTAGGGACGGAAGGGCCCCAGCTTCAGCCGGAGGACCTCCCCCTGCGACTCGCGCGCGAACTCGGCGAGCGCGCCCGCCGGTTCGCGAAGCAGTTTCGGCAGGGCCCGGTGCATCGGAACGGATCTCGCCCGGCGGCCGGTGCGGGCGTGCACGTCCATGGACATAGGTAAACGTCTCCCACCTCGTGTGACGTGAATTCGCGCAGCACGAGACAACCGCCCGCACGGGTGGTGCGGGCGGTCTTCGGAAACGGGACATCCCACCTGCCCCGCGCCCACCCGGGGCGTGGATAAGGACTGGTCAACCGACGGATCGGGGACCGATCGGCCGACAATCCCAGGACGCTCCGGGCCTCCTCGCCTGTCTCATTCTGTGTTTTACACGCTAAAGCGCATCACATCACAACATTAGTTAATCTTCGCACGAAGTATCACATGACTCACTAGAAGTGATCAAGGTCGTATAGAATATAAATCTTGCCACTTTCGGACACGAGCCTTGTTAACATGCGCTTAACACCGGCGCTTTAATGGCCGATCAGGCGCCAATCGTGCGATGACCTGGAGTAGCCCAGAGTGACGCCGGTCTCGCGGCCGGAATCGTCAGCCGTCCTTGGCGAAGGCCGCGAGGACGCGGTCGGCGGCCAGCGACGGGGTGAGGGTGCCCTCCTGGACCTCGCGCTCCACCCCGGCGACGATCGCCGCGACCTCGGGGTGCTCGCGCAGCCGGGTGAGCAGCCTGTCGGTGATCAGGGCCCAGGTCCAGCCGACCTGCTGGCGGCGGCGGCGCTCGGCGAGCTCCCCCGAGGCCTCCAGGGCGTCACGGTGCCGGACGACCCGCTCCCAGAGCTCGTCCAGCCCGTTGCCGGTGAGCCCGCTGCAGGTGAGCACCGGGGGCGTCCGCTCCGCGCCCAGCAGGCGGAGCGCTCCGGCGAGCTCCCTGGCGGCCTTGCGCGCGTCCAGCTCGTGGGGGCTGCCCTCGGACCCGTCGGCCTTGTTGATCGCGATCACGTCGGCGAGCTCCAGCACCCCCTTCTTGATGCCCTGGAGCTGGTCGCCCGTCCTGGCCAGGGTGAGCAGCAGGAAGGTGTCGACCATGTCGGCCACCGCGGTCTCGGACTGGCCGACGCCGACGGTCTCCACGAGGACGACGTCGTATCCGGCCGCCTCCACCACGACCATCGCCTCGCGGGTCGCCCTGGTGACCCCGCCCAGGGTGCCCGAGGTGGGCGAGGGGCGGATGAAGGCGTCCGGGTCGACCGCCAGGCGGGACATCCTGGTCTTGTCGCCCAGGATGCTCCCGCCCGTACGGGTCGAGGAAGGGTCGACGGCGAGCACCGCCACCCGGTGCCCCCGCCCGGTCAGCCGGGTGCCGAGCGCGTCGATGAACGTGGACTTGCCGACGCCGGGCACGCCGGTGACGCCGACCCTGCGCGCCGCGCCGCCGAGGGGGGTCAGCTCGGCGAGCAGCCGCTGGGCCAGGTCCCGGTGGTCGGCCCGGGAGGACTCCACCAGCGTGATCGCCCGCGCGATCCACGCCACGGACCCCTCCTTCACCCCCCGGACGTAGTCCTCAAGCGTCCGCGTCATGGCCCGGCCGGGTGAGAGCGTCCGCGTCGTGGCCCAGACGGGTGAGCAGGTCCGCCAGCAGCCCCCGGGCGGCGTCGGCGATCACGGTGCCGGGCGGGAAGATCGCGCTCGCGCCCGCCGCGCGCAGCGCGTCGAAGTCGCCCGGCGGGATGACCCCGCCGACCACGATCATGATGTCGTCGGCGCCCAGCGCGGCGAGCGCCTCGCGGAGCGCCGGCACGAGCGTGAGGTGCCCGGCGGCGAGCGAGTTGACGCCGACCACGTGCACGTCGGCCTCGACCGCCTGGCGGGCGACCTCGTCGGGCGTCTGGAACAGCGGGCCGACGTCCACGTCGAAGCCGAGGTCGGCGAAGGCCGTGGCGATCACCTTCTGGCCCCGGTCGTGACCGTCCTGGCCCATCTTCGCCACCAGGATGCGGGGGCGGCGGCCCTCCAGGCGCTCGAACTCGGCGCAGGCCGCGCGGACTCCGTCCACGCCCGATCCCACCTCCTCGCGGTAGACCCCGGTGATCGTACGGATCTGTGCCGCGTGCCGCCCGAACACCCGCTCCAGCGCGTCGGAGATCTCCCCGACCGTGGCCATCGCGCGGGCCGCCTCGATCGACAGCGCGAGGAGGTTCCCGTCGCCCGCGGCGCCCTTCGTCAGCGCGGTGAGCGCCTCCTCCACCCGGTCGGGGTCGCGCTCCTCGCGCAGGCGGCGCAGCTTCTCCAGCTGCTGGGCGCGTACCGAGGTGTTGTCGACCTTCAGCACGTCGATGGGCTCGTCGACGTCGAGCCGGTACTTGTTGATCCCGATGACCGGCTGGCGCCCGGAGTCGATGCGCGCCTGGGTGCGGGCGGCGGCCTCCTCGATGCGCAGCTTCGGCAGCCCCTGGTCGATCGCCCTGGCCATGCCCCCGGCCGCCTCGACCTCCTCGATGTGGCCCCACGCCCTGGTGGCCAGCTCGTGGGTGAGCCGCTCGACGTAGTAGGAGCCGCCCCAGGGGTCGATCACCCGGCAGGTGCCCGACTCCTGCTGGAGCAGCAGCTGGGTGTTGCGGGCGATCCGCGCGGAGAAGTCGGTGGGCAGGGCGAGCGCCTCGTCGAGGGCGTTGGTGTGCAGCGACTGGGTGTGGCCCTGGGTGGCGGCCATCGCCTCGACGCAGGTGCGGACGACGTTGTTGTAGACGTCCTGGGCGGTGAGCGACCAGCCGGAGGTCTGCGAGTGGGTCCGCAGCGAGAGCGACTTGGGGTTCTTCGCCCCGAACCCGGCCACCAGCCGCGCCCAGAGCAGCCGGGCCGCCCGCAGCTTGGCGACCTCCATGAAGAAGTTCATGCCGATGCACCAGAAGAACGACAGGCGCGGCGCGAAGGCGTCGATGTCCAGGCCCGTCTCGACGCCCGCCCGCAGGTACTCCACCCCGTCGGCGAGGGTGTAGGCGAGCTCCAGGTCGCAGGTGGCCCCGGCCTCCTGGATGTGGTACCCGGAGATCGAGATCGAGTTGAACTTCGGCATCCTCTCGCTGGTGTACGCGAAGATGTCGGAGATGATCCGCATCGAGGGGCCCGGCGGGTAGATGTAGGTGTTGCGGACCATGAACTCCTTGAGGATGTCGTTCTGGATGGTCCCGGCGAGCTGCTCGGGGGCCACCCCCTGCTCCTCTGCGGCCACGACGTAGAGCGCGAGCACCGGGAGGACCGCGCCGTTCATGGTCATCGACACGCTCATCCTGTCGAGGGGGATCCCGTCGAACAGCTGCCGCATGTCGTAGATGGAGTCGATGGCCACGCCCGCCATGCCGACGTCCCCGGCCACCCTCGGGTGGTCGGAGTCGTAGCCCCGGTGGGTGGCCAGGTCGAAGGCGACCGACAGGCCCTTCTGCCCGGCGGCCAGGTTGCGCCGGTAGAAGGCGTTGGACTCGGCCGCGGTGGAGAACCCGGCGTACTGGCGGATGGTCCAGGGCTGGTTGACGTACATGGTCGGGTACGGGCCGCGCAGGTAGGGGGCCGCGCCGGGGTAGGTGTCCAGGGAGCCGAGCCCGGCCAGGTCGGCGGCGGTGTAGAGCGGCTTGACGCCGATCCCCTCGGGCGTCTCCCACACCAGCTCACCGGGATCGCTCCCGGTGGCCTCCCGCACCGACCGCGCCCAGGCCTCCGGGCCGGAGCCCGGGACCGCCGGGCGGGGGCCGAGTTCGATACCGGAGAAGTCGGGAATCATCGAGCCACCCCCAGGTCGTCGAAGGTCGTCCGGAGCACGCCGAGCGCGTCGCACCCCGCGTAGAGGTTGGCGTCCACGCCCTCGAACTCTCCCTTCCCCGCCAGCCAGACCTTTACCGCCCCCGCGCCCCGCAGCGCGGCGGCCACCGCCTCGGCGTGCCCGGCGTACAGCCGGTCGCTGGAGCACAGGCACGCGACCTTCGCCCCCCCTGCGGCGAACGCGGCGGCGATCTCGCCGGGGTCCGTGACGGCGCCGCCGGTCACGGTGGCGATGCCGCCCGCCTGGAACAGGTTGGCCGCGAACGACGCCCTCGCGGTGTGCGCGGCCACCGGGCCGATGGTCGCCAGGAAGACCTTCGGGCGGGTCTTCTGGGCGTCGGCCAGGTCGCGCAGCGCCTCGAACTCCTGCGCGTAGTGCACCCCGGCGCTCCCCGCGTTCCCGTCGGCGCCGGCGGGCCTGGGCCGCCTGTTGAGCGGTCTCTCGGCCAGGTCGGGGAACTCGCTGACGCCGGTGATCGGGTCGCGGCGCCTGGCGATCGCGGCCGCGTGCCGCTCCCAGGTGGCGGCGAGCCGTTCGGCGACGAACCCGGAGGCGAGGGCCTCAGCCATGCCCCCGCCGCCCCCGGCGCGCTCGATCTCCTGGAACCACGTCCAGGCCCGGCCCGCCAGGTCCTCGGTGAGCCGCTCCACGTAGAAGGAGCCCCCGGCCGGGTCGATCACCCGGGCCACCCCGGCCTCCTCCACGAGCAGCGACTGGGTGTTGCGCGCGATGCGGCGGGCGAAGGCGTCCGGCAGGCCGAGCCGGGTGTCGAAGGGCTGCACGGTCACCGCGTCGGCCCCGCCGGTCCCGGCCGCGAAGCAGGCGAGCGTGGTACGGAGCATGTTCACCCACGGGTCGCGGGCGGTCATCATGGCCGAGCTGGTCACCGCGTGCTGCCGCTGCGCCGCGCCGGAAACCCCGGAAGCACCGGAAGCCCCGGCAGCACCGGAGACACCGCACACCTCGGCGACGCGCGCCCAGAGCCTGCGGGCGGCCCTGAGCTTGGCGATGGTGAGGAACTGGTCGGCGGTGGCGGCGTACCGGAACTCCAGCTGCCCGAACGCCTGCTCCATCGTCAGTCCGGCGCCGACCAGGGTCCGCAGCGCGGCGACCCCGGCGGCGACGGAGCAGCCGAGCTCCTCCGCGTCGCCGCCCCCCGCCTCGTGGTACGGGGTGGCGTCCACGACGACCGCCCTGAGACCCGGGTGGTCCCTGACGCAGCGGCGGGCCAGCTCGACCGCGGTCCGCGCGTCGGCGAGGGCGTCGGCCCCCAGGCTCCCGGTGAGCGCCACCGGCCCACCGCCGGGCGTCGAGACCCCCCGTTCCGCGGCCAGCGCGAAGAGCGCCTCGGCCGCCTCGCCGGTCCGCTTGCCCGCGTCGAGCGTGATCGAGACCAGGTCCAGGTAGACCGGCGCCAGGGCGCGGGGCAGGTCCTCGGGGGCGAGGGTGAGCCACAGCGAGGTGACGCCGTTCTCCAGGTCCGCCAGGATCGCCTCGGGGTCGGGCTCCTCGTGGCGCTGCCGCACCTCCCAGCCGCCCTCGGGGCGGGAGCCGCGGACGTAGGGGGCGGCCCCGGGAAGGCCCGGGTCGCCGGGCAGGTCGGACGCGTCGTAGATCGGCGCGATCGTCACGCCGTCGTGGGTGGTGGAGGCCAGCGCCTCCTCGGGGGAGCCGGTCTCGACACCGGACTTGCGCAGCACCCCGAGCGCCAGCTCCCGCCACCGGTCACGGGTGACCGGTGGGAACTCGGCGGCCGATCGAGGTTCCTCAGGCGGCACCGTCATGCACGGATACTAAGCGCCACCCGGCCGGGAACTCTCCCCGGGTTCGGGGCGAATACCAACAGTGGGGTCAACAGTGGGGTCAATAGGGGGGTTCGTGGATCGTTCCGAAAGGAGGCGTGCGGGAGCGAGGGATCGCCCGGCGACGCCGGGGGTCCCTGCGGAGCAGCCTGAGGTGTCCGTACGAGAAGGCGACGAGCGCGTCGACCACCTCCTCCAGGTCCGGGTAGCGGCCTGGACCTTTCCCCCGCTCCCCCCGCCGACCGGCTGACCAGCGGGGAGCCCCCGTCGCCGGTGACGCCGCCCGGCGGGTGCCGCTTCAGGACCCGCTGCCCGGCGGCGACGCCGAGGCGCGCCGCCGAGGAGCCGGTCATGCGGCGGATCGGCCCCGACCAGTGGGTGGCCTGCCACCACCCGCGGGGGGCGACGGTCAGCTGACGGGGTCCTGCCGGGAGGCCTCCCGGGCGGAGGTGCAGGTGACGGGGTCCTGCAGGGAGGCCTCCCGGGCGGAAGTTCAGCTGACGGGTTCCTGCCAGGCGGCGTTCCAGGTGGCGCGGTCGACGGCGCCGGTGACGGGCAGGCCCTTCTCCTTCTGGAACTTCTTGCAGACGTCACTGGAGCCCGGGCCGTACAGGCCGTCGACGTCGATCGCCCAGCCCCGGTCGCTCATCTGCCGCTGCCAGGTGCGGACGTCCTCGCCCTTCATCACCGGCGGCTGCTTGAGCGTACGGCCGGGGAAGGAGGGGTGCGGCTCCGGCGGGTTGGGGGCCCCGCCGGGGCGGGGGGCGCCCCGCTTGACCCAGGCGTACAGGGGCTCACCGGGGCAGCTCGTCGAGTAGCCGTCGCGGTGCCCCTTGATCTCCTTGCCCGCGCCGCCCTTGTCCCTGAGGTATTCGATGGCGTCCAGGATGCCGTGCAGCACGCCGTCGGTCGGCTTGGTGAACCCCGAGGAGCCGACCAGGCCGAGCACCGCGTAGTGGCCGCTGTTGAGCCCGGAGCCGTTGGCGGCCGGGACGTGGTGCGGGCCGCGCCCCTCGAAGACCTTCCGGTGCGGGCAGACCAGCATGGTGTTGCCCGTGAAGTAGACCGATCCGTCACGACGCGCGAGCCAACTCTGATTCTCGGTACGCGGGCACCACACCTCACCGAGGTACTTCTGCCGGCCGATCTCGAATTTGGCGGTTTTCCTGGCGACCGCACTTCGCGGAGCGAAGTTCCGCTGTTGCCGGATGGTGACCAGCCACATATCCGTTTTGCAGCTCCGGGTCGGAGGCCTGCGCCGAAGCGATGCGGCCTTTCCTGACAGGATAACCGCGAACATGAACGCTTCCGCGGCGGCCCGGTTCTTCTGCGCCAACTCATCCTTCCCAGCATTGTCGGCGAGCAAAGATATTTCGATGAACAAGGCGAGCTGGGCTTTGGTCAGTGCGAGCAGGAAGTCAAATCCAGGAACCCCGTCGGGTGCCATCTCCAGAAGATGACGGCCCGCGTCGGACGAGAGGTGGAACTCCACAAGATGCCGATTGACAACCTCACGCCAACGCGGGACACCATCGGTTCGGCGCCCGACGCGAGGGAATTTTTCGACCGGAGAACCGAACAATTCACCGAGGGCCGACCTGATACTCGCGACATTCGCAGAATTATTCGATGACTGACAGATGGCCACACTGGTGGACTTGCCGTCACGGGCCGCCTTGACGTGCCCTTCGGTCCAGAACCAGGCGAGCACCTCGACGAATGCGTCAGACCACTTCGCCTCGGTCGGCAGGTCAGCGCATGGGGCGGCTATCGGGATCCGGTCCCAGTAGCCGATGGTCTCGGAAGTGACCCACAGCCGTTCGTGACCGGTGACGGATCGCCGAGCCCTGCCAATGGGGAGCCATTTTCCGTCAGGGCCTTTTTGCCGTTCGGTACCGGTACGCCGACGATAACGCTCGACGGGCCAACGATGATGCGGTGTCGTCAGCGACGAGTGAGAAACTCCTTCCATCCGCACCATGTCTCGCTCCATCGCCGGGAACACACACACCTCAAGGACGGGCTGCCACTCGGACATCGCCGTTTCGTGATTCAAGGTGAGCGCCACGTCCCCCGCACGGAGATCCCCGTACGATTTCCAGCCTTCACGGGTAAGAATCTCTGTCCGCTCATCGACGCAGTAGCCGATGTCCATCCATCCATTTCCATCCATATGATGGTTTTGGATGGACTTCACCAAGGCAATACATTTTTTATGGTCATCGACTATGGCCGGGTCAACCTGCCCGCCGGTGTAGTGGACCTTTACCCCCTTGGTGGAGGAGATCGACGAGTATGAACCGCGAGGAGGGCGAGCCCCCCAGTCGCGACGGGGCACGATGTCAGCCACAGGTGTCTCCAGGGGGGCAGGCGACGCGAAAAGCTCAAAGATGGCACAACAGACACTATCGGTTACCCTCCGCCACATGGAGTGGATTGATCCAAGTACCATCCGTCACTGAACCACCACACACGGCTTCGAGAATGATCTGGTGCGGGCGTACCTCTTCCAAACGCGGCGGCGCCGAAACCATGGATCGACGGCCAGCTGGTGACGGCTGACGCCTCTCACGGAGATCGCTGCGCGGTCTGGCACTTTTCAGTGGTAATCACGCTGACCGAATCGCATGGAATCGTCCCGAGAGTGCCCCCTACTCCGAGACAGGCACGGATAGCCTTGCCCCCATGGTCATGACCCCCCTCACCCCCGGCGACCCGGCCAGGCTCGGCGCGTTCCAGCTGGCCGGGAGGCTCGGTGAGGGCGGCCAGGGCGTCGTCTACCTCGCGCACGCGCCCAGTGGCGAGCGGGTGGCGGTGAAGGTGCTGTTCCGCGGCGACACCGTGTCCCGGACGCGGCTCGCCCGCGAGCTGTCCGCCCTGGAGAGCGTCGCCCCCTTCTGCACGGCACGCGTGCTGACCGCCTCCGTGGACGGCCCTCTCCCGTACGTGGTCAGCGAGTTCGTCGACGGCCCCTCGCTGGAGGAGAGGATCCGCGAGCGGGGCCCGCTGCGGGGCGGCGAGCTGGAGCGCCTGGTGGTCGGTACGGCGACCGCGCTGGCGGCCATCCACGCCGCCGGGGTGGTGCACCGCGACTTCAAGCCCGCCAACGTGCTGCTCGGCCCCGACGGCCCCCGGGTGGTCGACTTCGGCATCGCCAGGGCGGAGAGCGCGGCCACCACCGCCTCCGGCCTGATCGGCACCCCCGCCTACCTGTCCCCCGAGCAGATCAACGGGGCTCCCGCCTCGCCCGCCTCCGACGTGTTCGGCTGGGCGGCCACCATGCTCTGCGCGGCGAGCGGCAGGTCCCCCTTCGGGGCCGACACCGTGCCGGCCGTACTGAACCGGATCGTCAACCACCACCCGGACCTGTCGGCCCTGCCTCCCTCGTTCGCGGGGCTGATCGCCTCCTGCCTGGACAAGGATCCCGCCCGCCGCCCGACGGCCCGCGCGCTGATGGTCGGCCTCGTCGATCCCGGCGCGGCCGGCCTCTCCCCCGAGTCCGCCGGGTCCGTCGAGAACCTGGCCAGGATCGGCAGCCGGATCGCCGCCCCTCCGGGACGGTCGGCACTCACCACCCGGGAACCTCGTCGCGGCTCCCGGGGGATCGTCGTCGGCGCGGTCCTCGTCACGGTGTCCCTGCTGGTCGCCGCGGGGATCGCCGCCTGGTTCGCGCTGGGCGCCCCCGAGACCGTCGTCGGGGACACCGACCGGGCGACGCCGTCACCCTCGACCCCCTCGACACCCTCGTCCTCGGCACCGTCGCCCTCGCCGTCCTCGCCGTCCTCGTCCGGGAGCGACGCCCCGCCCAGTCCCGAGCCCTCCGGCACGAAGGGAAGCGGGGACGAGGTCCCCGCCGCCTTCGCCGGGACGTGGGCCGGCGACGACGTCTTCTCCCCGTTGTCCTCCGGTACGAAACGGATCGAGGTCACGCTCAAGGAGGGCGACGACGGAGCCGAGTGGGCGGAACCGGACAGCGGCTGCAAGGGACGGATCACCCTGGCCAAGGTCGCCGCCGACGAGCTGACCTTCACCCTCGGCTCCGGCACCGGCTGCGTCCCCGGCACCGTGTGGCTCAAGCGCAAGGACGGGGCCCTGACCTACACCTGGAAGGACGTCCCCGGCCCCGGACTGGTCACCGAGACCGGCGACCTGGCCAGGGCCGGAAGGAACTGATGACACCCTGGCCGGTCATGATGCCGACGACGACGATCACCGCTCCCAGGGGCTGGTTCCACGTCAGCGTCTCGCCAAGGACGACCACCCCGAGGACGACGCCCACCAGCGGGGTCAGGTAGGTCACCGTCGAGGCGGTCGCCGCCCCCCACCGGGCGATGACCGAGGTGTTCCACACGTAGGCGAGCCCCGTGCCGAAGACGCCCAGGGCGGCCATGCTCGCCACCACGGGCAGGTCCAGGCGTACGGGACCGGCGGCCAGCAGCGGGCTCAGCACGAGCATGATCAGGGCGGCCACGGTGACCTGGGCGGCGGCGATGGTGGGGACGTCGTGGCCGTACGCGAAGACGAAGCGCCGCGTGTAGGCGAAGGAGAGCCCGTAGCAGAACGTCGCCCCCAGGCAGGCGGCCTGCGCCCACCAGGGGCCGGTCTGCGCGCCCAGGTTCCACGGGGCCAGCACGACGACGACACCGGCGGCGCCGAGCAGCAGGCCGAGCACCCCGGCCGCGCCGAGGCGCTCCTGCCGCAGCGCGGCCAGGGTCACGAGCATCGTCATCAGGGGCGTCGTGGCGTTGTAGATGCTGGAGAGCCCCGAGGGGATGTACTGCCCGGCCCAGGCGAACAGCAGGAACGGCACCACGCACAGCATCAGGGCGATCACCCCCATGTGCCCCCAGAACACCGGCTGCCTCGGCCATCTCCTGCGGGTGACCAGCATGATCACGTTGAGGGCGAGCGCCCCCAGCGCGAGGCGCCCCAGCACCGTCTGGGCGGGTGAGAGGCCGGTGAGCGCCACCTTGATGAACAGGAAGCTGGCCCCCCACGTCAGGGCCAGGGCGAGGTACTGGACGAGGACGGACCGGCCCGCGGGGTTCGGTACGGTGCCGGTCACCGGCGGGGAGACGGTTACTTCACGGGCACGGGTCACGGGGACAGTCTCGTCACCGCCCGGATCATGCGTCCAATGAGTTACCCGCCAGGTGTGATGAGATGTCCTCATGGGTGCGACGGTCGCGCAACTCCGGGTCTTCACCGCCGTGATCGCGAACGGCGGCTTCGGCGTGGCCGCCGAGGAGCTGGGCATGTCCCAGTCGGCGGTCTCTCACGCGCTCGCCGCCCTGGAGCGCGCCCTCGGCGCCCCGCTGGTGCTGCGGCACGGGCGCGTGCGCCCCACCGCGCTGGGCGCGGCGATCCTGCCGCACGCCCAGGCCGCGCTCGCCTCGGTCACCGCCATCGACGAGGTCGTCTCCTCGCACCTGGGACAGCACGCGGGGACCGTGCGGGTCGCCGCCCCGCCCACGGTCTGCTGCGGGCTGCTGCCCCAGCTCATGCGGACGTGGCGCGCGGAGCTCCCCGGCGTCGAGGTGCAGGTCTTCGAGGGCGACGACGACGAGCTGTCCCCCTGGCTGGAGACCGGGGTCGTCGACGCCGCGATCCTCGTCGACCCGGTGCCCCCGCCGCCGGCGCACGTGGTGGTGGGCCGCGACGCCTTCCACGCGGTGGTCCGCGCCGACCACCCGCTGGCCGGTCAGGAGCACATCACGATGGCCGAGCTGGTGGAGGACCCGCTGCTGGTCTCCAAGGGGGGCTGCGAGCCCCAGACCCGCGCCCTGTGCTCCATGGCGGGCGTCCCCTACGCGCCCGCCCAGCACGTACGCGAGCTCGGCACGCTCATCGGCATGATCGCCGCGGGCATCGGCGTCTCGACGGTTCCCGACCTCGGCCGCGGCCTGCTGCCTCCCGGGCTCGTCATGGTCCCGCTGAAGCCGTCCCTGGAACGCGCCCTCGTCCTCACCGGCCCGCTGACCCGCCCGCCGAGCCCCCTGGTCGACGCCCTGCTCCGCACCGCCCCCGAGGTCCCCGAGGCGGTCCCGCTCCCCTGAGCCGGGCCGACGCTCCCGGGCTCGCATGCCCGCGAACCCCTGGGCCCGCCGCCCTTGAGCTCCCGCGTTCCCGGCCCGGCCGCCGCGAAGCCTCCGGACCGCCGGTCCCGCCGGGCTAAAACCCTTCGACCGGCGGGCGTCTCGCGAGGATCATTGGCGCCATGTCCGTACTCAAGGAGGTCGACTTCCAGCCGGAGCCGCGCCCGGTTGAGCTGCCGATGAAGATCTGGCTCGACGACGGCGACGCGGCGGTGGACGTGATCGACGCGCTCGCGCTGTCGCCGTTCGCCACCGGGGCCCAGCCGTGGTCGCGCACCGCGAGCCTGGAGCGGGTCCGCCCCGACGCCTCGCTCGCCCCCGCCTCGGGCAGGCTCGTCCGGGCCGCCTCGGAGAAGGACGGCCGCGACTCACGGCTGCTGTGCGGGGAGGGCTGGACGCTGCGCGTGGTCCGCTACCGCAACCGCGCCGCCACGATCAGCGTGACCGCGGTCGACGAGGGGCTGGCCCGCTCGGTGATCGAGGAGGTCACCAGGGACGCCGAGGAGCCCGCCCCCGAGAGCGACCACGTCGAGATGGGCTTCTGGTGGCAGAGCCCCCGGGGCAGCCGCCGCTCGGAGAAGCCGATCACCGCCTCCCCCTGGGCGGAGATCTCCGGAAACTACGCCAGGTCGGTCAGCGAGCCGCTGTCGCGGCTGATGTCCGTCACCCCCTCCGAGGCGCACGGCCGGCTGATCCTGCTGCACGGCCCGCCGGGCACCGGCAAGACGACGCTGCTGCGCACGCTCGCCCACGAGTGGCGTTCGTGGTGCCAGGTCGACTGCGTGCTCGACCCGGAGCAGCTGTTCCAGTCCCCCGGCTATCTCATGGAGGTCGCGGTCGGCTCCGACGACCACGACCACGACCACGACGGCGAGGGAGGCGGTGACCGGTGGCGGCTCCTGGTGCTGGAGGACTGCGACGAGCTGATCAGGGCCGGTGCCAAGGAGGCCACAGGTCAGGGCCTGTCGCGCCTGCTCAACCTGACCGACGGGCTCCTCGGCCAGGGCCGTGACGTCCTGGTGGCCATCACCACCAACGAGGACCTCGCCCACCTCCACCCCGCCGTCACCCGCCCCGGCCGCTGCCTCGCCCAGATCGAGGTCGGCGCCTTCCCCTACGACGAGGCCGCCCGCTGGCTCGGCGGCACCGAGGGGATCTCCCCCGTCGGCGCGACCCTCGCCGAGCTCTTCGCCCTCCGCGACGGCGTCCTCAACCGCGCACCGGCCGCCCCCGAGAACACCGGCCTCTACCTCTGAGCACCTTCCGCCCCCAGCGGGCGGGGCGGCGCCCCCCGGCGCATGGGCGGGGAGTCACCGGGTAACAGCAGCGCATGCTCGATCTCCTACCGGAGGAGACCCTCCGGCAGCTCGTCAACCTGCTGGTCCGCCTCGTCGAGGCGGCCGGGGCGGCCGTCATCTTCGTCGGCGCCGCGATCGCGTTCGTGCGGTTCGTGCTGGTGGCCGTACGACGGCACGACGACGGGTTCATCGCCGTGCGGCTGTTCCTGGGGCGGTTCCTCGCCCTCGGCCTGGAGTTCCAGCTGGCCAGCGACGTGCTGCGTACGGCCATCGCGCCGAGTTTCACGCAGATCGGGCAGCTCGCGGCGATCGCGGCCATCCGTACCGCGCTGAACTTCTTCCTGAACAGGGAGATCGAGCGGGAGGGACGCACGGTGAACGACGCGCGCGGACGCGGCTCGCTGGACGCCCCCGGCGGGAACGGCGCCCCGGACGACCCGGACGGAAACGGCGCGCCGGACGCCCCAGGCGGGCGCGGCGCGCCGGACGAGCCCGGCGGGCGTGTCCCGCCCGGTGCCGGGAATGGCTGACCTGGTCCGGACACTCGTCCCCCTGATCGTCGTCATGGGGCTGGCCGCCGGGCTCGCCGTGCTGCTCTCCGGCGGCGGTCCCGGCGGCGCGCTCGCGGTGCTGCTCGACTTCCTCCTCGCGGCCGGGCTCCTGCGCCTCTCCGAGGCCCAGACCTGGTCGGCGATCGCCACGGCGGCGCTCACGGTGGTGGTCCGCAAGCTCGCCGTCGCCGGTTTCTCCGCGCACGCGGCGGGACGGCGCCCGCCCGGCCGCCGTCCAGCCACCCCCGCCCCTAGCGGGCGGGATCAGGGTCGTACGAGATAGTCGTGCAGGCGGCGGCACTGGCGGCCGAACTCCGACGAGGAGCGGCGCGAAGGCGGGGCGAGGCCGGGGATCTCCCCGCGTGCCCCGGCCCACCGGGCCGCCTCGACGCCCAGGGCGACGAGGTCGGTCGCGCCCGAGCGCGGCCGTTCCCCCTCCCCCGGCAGCACGTGCGGCAGTGCCGCCCGGATCACCTCCCAGACCTCCCGGTGAGCACCCTGCCTCGCCGCCTGTTCGAGTCCGGCCACCGCGTGCGGCAGTTTCACCCGGGCCCGGCCCGTCAGCAGGGCGAGCTGCCCGCCGAGCGCCTCCGCGGGCAGGTCCCCCCGCGCCGCCATCCGCAGCACCAGGCGCACGCCGTGGTCCGGGTCCCGCTGGGCCAGGAAGAAGGCGAGCAGCAGCGCGGTGGGCTCGCCGACCGGCCCGTCGCAGGCGGCGAGCGCCTCGACGTGGTCCGGCTGGACCTGGGGCCGGTAGTAGGAGTGGAGCAGGTACGGGAGGTAGGAGGCGGCGACCACGTCGCGATGCGAGGGCAGGACGGCGGGCCACCAGTCCATGTACCGGCCGTGCTGCTCCCAGTCGCGGTGCGACACCTCGCCGAGCAGCTCGTCGGCGAGGGGCAGGCCGGTCGGGCCGGTCCGCACCCGGGGGACCGGGCTCAGGTGGGCGTCCGGGGGCGGTTCGCGCTCGTCGGTGTGGTACGAGTTCCCGTTCTCTGTGAACGTCCAGCGGACGCGCGTCTCCGGCTCGACCGGCCCCTCCGCCAGCCATCGCGCCGCCCGGCGCCCGGCCTCGGAGGTGAGCCGTCCGGCCCGGGCGACCGTCTCGGGATCGGTGGTTCCCGGCAACCGCAGCAGCGCCTGCTGGAAGTCGGCGGGCAGCGGCTCGGCCCCGGCGGCCTCGACCGCCTCCAGGCGGGTGAGGAACGCGGCGGGGTCGAGGTGGCCGGTGGCGAGGGTCGGGGTCGCGAGCAGGACCGGCGGCAGCGTGCCCGTCCTGAGCGCGGCGAGCACCTCCGCGCACCGCCGGAGCACGAACCGGTGCGGCACGGAGACGCCACCCTCGCCGGGAAGCCGGTCGGGCAGGTCAGACCGGTTAGGCCGGTCGGGCAGGTCGGGCAGGTCGGGCCGGTTATGCCGGTCAGATCGGTCAAGCCGATCAAGCCGATCAAGCCGATCAGGCAGGTCGGGATGGTCAGGCCGGGGCTCCTCGGGAGCGCGGTGCCCGGCGGCACCGTCGTGGCCGGGCAACCCCCTGAGGACCGCTTCCCCCGCCTCCTGGTTCGTCACGAGCTCCCCGCCCCCGCCCGGATCTGCGGGCACGCTCCAGATCCGGAGCGCCGAGTAGACGTCTCCGAACCCGGCGGCGTCGGACCTGCTCCCCGGCGGCATGCCCCAGGAAGGCGGCATGCCCCGGGAAAGGCCGCGCCCCTCCCCCTGCCCGGTCGCCCCGCCGTTCCCTTCGCCTCCGGTGAGGAACCGCATTATGTGGTCGCGCGCCCCGGCGAGAAGGGCGCCGAAGGACATCTCCCGCGCCTCGGCCGTGCTCCCGAAGACCCACCCCTCCGCGACGCCCGAGACCTCCGGAGCCTCACGGGCCTCCGGCCCGGGGTCGGCGCCCGGGGAGACGAGTTCCGCGGCGATCGCGGTCAACCAGTCGCGGGGCGCGTACCAGTTCTCGTACCGGTAGAGGTCGTGGATCTCGTGGACGCTCCCGGTGAGCGCGGCGCGCAGCGCCTCGCGGTCCTCCGCCGCGAACCTGACGAAGCCCGCGAGCCAGCGCTCGGCCCCCTGCCAGTCATGGGACGAGCGTGCCTGGACCAGCTCGGCGATCGTGCTCAGCGGGCCGGGGAAGTCCTCCACGGGATCGGGCGGGGTGAGCGGCGGCGGGACGAAGACCTCCGGCTCCTCCCGTTCGGGCCCCGCCTCCCCACCGACCGCCCCGGCCAGCAGCCGCCCCAGGTCCGGCGGGAGCGCGCCCAGCGCGGCGCGCAGCGTCTCCGCGCCGAGCGGGGTGAGGTGCGCCGCGTGCTTGACCGCGAGACGCGTGGCACGTTCCCGCACGGCGTACGCCTCGTGGCCGAACGCGGACGCGAGAGCCGGGGCCAGCTCGTCGGCCCGTTCCGGCGACCGCCGCAGGGTCTGGTCGAGCCAGGTCAGTCCGGTACGCACCAGCCCGCTCTCGGCGCGAAACAGCAGACCCTCCAGCGCCTCCGTCACGTCGTCCGGGTCGAGGCGGCCGAGGCGGCGCAGGTGCCTGAGCGCCAGCTCCGCGACCGGTCCGGGCGCGGCCGGCAGCAGGCGCAGGTAGTCGCGGGCGCGGGCCTCCACCTCCGCGTGCGTGGGTTCGAGCAGCTCGTGGAGGCGGACGAAGAACCGCAGGTCGGTGGCGTCCCCTCCGCGCAGGAACCGGCTGACGCAGCCGTTCACGAGCGTCTCGCGGCTCACCCGCCCCTCGCCGCTCAGCACGGACAGGGCTCTGAGCCAGGATCCGGTGCGCGGCGGATCGCTCCGCTCCTCGCGCAGGGCGCGGCCCACGCCCTGCGCCTCGAAGATCCTCGGCAGCAGGGTGTCGAGGAGCGGGTCCCGGCGGAGCACTCCCGTCCTGGGCGGCGTGGCGAGCCAGCCCAGCACGAGCGGGTCGTGCTCGGGCGGCGTCACGCCGGTACCGCGCAGCAGGGCCAGCACCAGCGGCAGCCCGGGTGAGGTCGCGGCGCGGATCCGGAGCACGAGCCGGGCGACCAGGTCGGCCCGCCATTCGGGCTCCCGCGCGGAGATCACCCTGACGAGGGCGTCGGTGTCGCCCGGCGTCTCCCACTCGAAGACCGTGAACTCGCGCCGGTTCAGCCAGGTGGCCGTAGCCGCGGCGCCGCCGAGCGAGCCCGCACCCGCCACCCGCAGGTGCTCTCCCCGCCCGCCCCGCCTCCTCCACGGGTCGAAGGCCAACGCCTCGCGCCGCTCCGGCCTGAGGTACCCGGGCAGTTCCCTGGCGACCTCCCTGCGCTCCGCGTCGTCGAGTTTCACCATCCGGGCCGCGAGCGCGTCGAGGCCACCGTTCTCGATGAGGTCGCGGACCTCGTCCCAGGCCGTCATCGGGAGTCCTCCCCGGCGAGGGAGGCCGGTGCCGCCGGGGAGCCGGCGGGGGCGTCGGCGGTGCCGGCGGACATCCGGGCGGCGAGCACGTGCTTGCAGGGGCCGCGCGAGCCCCGGTGGTCGTACCACCACGGGCAGGTGCACGACCCCTCCGCCATCCGCACCAGGCGGACGCCGCCTTCCGTGGTCACCTCGGCCGAATCGGGACCGGTCAGCCGTACGGCACCCGAGGCGACCAGGGAGCGGGCGGAGCCGAGCCTGGGGTTGAGCGCCGCGACGTGGTCGCGGTCGTAGGGCAGCTCGCGGTGGAAGTGCGCGGCCTCGAAGAGGTCGTAGCCGACCCGGCCCGCCGTGCCGAGCTGGGTGAGCGAGGCCCGGACCCGCTCCGGCGCGAGCCCCGAGCGCGCGGCGAGCACGCCCAGTTCCAGGGTGGGCTCGAAGTCGAGCAGGATGCCGACCAGGTCGGCGTCGCCGGCCACCACGTCCGAGGAGAGGTCGTCCAGGACGGCCCCCTCCCCGGAGAAACCGCGCCAGGCCTGCGGGGACAGCACCAGCGTGTAGCGCATGCCCGGCAGTTCCAGCTCCCAGGCGCTCGACCCCGAGCCGTCCGCCGGCCCGTACACGCGCAGGGCCTTGGCGAAGCGCAGCAACGGCGTCATCGTCGCCAGCCTGCCGGCCCCGGCCAGGTGGACCCCGCCCGGTACGGCCCGCTCCGAGAGCCGCAGCTCTTTGCCCGAGGGGACCGCCCACACCTCGGCCGTCGCCCGCTTCGGCAGGCCGCGCAGGAACCTGACGGCCTGCGGCCCGGCGAGCTCGGCGCGCAGGTCGAACCCGGAGGCGATCACCTGGACCTCCGCGAAACCGCGCAGCCACCGGTCGGGCAGCGGCACCTTCTTCTCCACGACCGCGCCGTCCAGGGTGGTCACGGTGAGCTCGTCGGGACCGACCCCGACGTGCAGCGGGTCACGTCCGCCGACCCTGGCCAGCGCCTCGCGCAGCGGGTTGTTGACGTCCACGTTGGTGGTGCCCCGGTCGAAGACCTCGCCGTCGAGGGCCGGGCCCAGCACGTCCAGCCGGGCGTAGACGCCGCCGCAGGCGGAGAACGACTCGAACCTGAGGCGGTCGCCGCCGCAGGTCACGACCGGATCGCGGGTGAATCCCGGCTGCGGCCGGTGGTAGCGGGCCAGCGCCACGTCGGCGACCGCGAGCAGGCCGGTCGCGGCGGGCGCGGCCTGGGTGAGCAGCCCGCTGAAGAACCGGGGGTGGTCGAGGAAGCCCTTCGTGGTCTGGCCTCCGGACGTCGACAGTCCCAGGTGTCCGTCGGAGAGCGTGGAGGGACCGGCGTAGGAGTAAGCCTGCGCTGCACTTGTCATGGGCCGGACGGTAGAGATCACGACCGACAAATCCGATCACGGCCGCGCGACCGGCGTACGACCACCGGGGGCTCGAAGGCGCGGGGCCCGGAGACGCTGGGCCCGGAGACGCGGGGGCTCGAAGGCCCGGAGACGCGGGGGTGCCGGATCCGGTCAATGCGCCTATCCGATCCCCGCCGGCTCGCGAACAATTCGGGGAACGCCGGTTGATTGACCCGGACGGACGATGGAACGGGCCAATGACGGCCAAGGGCCAAACGACACCCGCCGTCCGCGCTCCCCCACAATGGCGAGACGCCCGGAATCAGGCGTTCCGCAAGGCGAGTCTTGCCTTACCTCAGAGTGTCGAGACCGCACCCCAATGTGATCGGCCCCGTGTCGCCGGGCGCCTTCGAAGACACCTGGCGCCGGACGCGGGCAAACCCGTGGACCGGCGGCACGCATTCCGGACGCGGGGAAGTCATTTGTCCGCCAGAATCCCGGAACGCGTTCGGTTACGGACATCCGGCGTGCGTGAATTGTCGCCGGGCGCCCGCGACGACGCGCGGCGGAACCTCTCCTCCCCGCCCCTTCAGGACCCGGCGCGTCCCCGCGTTCTCTCCCCGCCACCTCTGCCCGGCAGATATCGTGAGCAGCCAAAAGGGGACGAAGGACGCGTACGATTGCCTAGAGGGAGGTAGCCGCGTCCGGGGCGGCGGCGTCCGGGAAACGAACGGCAGTGGAACGACGGACCGGAGTGGCCCCAAGTGGCGGAAGTCGATTTTTTTCCGGGCGACGAGGCCGGAAACCACCCGGAGGTCATGAAACTCCAAAGCGCTCCGGTGCCCCCTTCCGGAAAACCCTCCGAGGGTAACCGACAGATCTCGGCATACAAGGCGCCAGGGAACCCAGGCGCCGCCGTCGTTTTTAATCCCTCGTGAGCGGGAAGCATTTCCCAATGACGTGGAGACGTCGGAGTTCGGCCTTGAGTAATTAACCGAAGGGTGGATCTCCGACAGGCAGGGGTTTCCCGAGCGCGACGCCGAAAGGAGGGACTAGAGTTTTGCGCGCGGGGAAGAGACGCGGGAACCATCGTCGGCCGGTTCACGACCGCACGCTCCGGCGCCGAGATTAAGGAGTCACACAATGGCACGTCAGCAAGTCGTCACGTTCACCGACGACATCACCGGCAAGAAGGCGGACGAGACCGTCTCGTTCGGTCTCGACGGCACCGCCTACGAGATCGACCTGAGCTCGAAGAACGCCACGAAACTTCGCGAGGCCCTCAAACCGTTCCAGTCGGCGGCCCGCAAGGCGAGCACCTCCCTGGGCCGCAAGGGCAGGGGCAAGGGTTCCGGTGGCAACCGTGAGCGGAGCGCCGAGATCCGGGCGTGGGCGAAGTCCCACGGGATCGAGGTGAGCGAGCGCGGACGCATCGGAGGAAAGGTCGCCGAGGCGTTCGCCGCCGGCGACCCCAGCGTGGCCAAGGGCTCGACCAAAAAGGCGGAGGCGGCGCTCAGCGAGTGAGACAAGCTCCCGGACCCTTGGAGGGGTAGCGGCGTCGCAGCCGGCCGGGAGTGCTCGGAACGACCACCCCAGGCGCTGTTCCCAACCCTCGGCACGACGGCCCGAGGCGCTGTTCCCAACCCTCGGCACGACCACCCGAGGTGCTATTTCCAACCCGGAGGGGTATGCACCTTTGATCAAGTTTTAGGGGATTCCTCCGGGGGGCGTTCGTCGATGAGCGAGGTCGCGCAGATCTGCTCGGATCTGATCAGGTTCGACACCACCAATCCCGGCCCCGGTGAGCGCCCGGCGGCCGAGTACGTCGCCGCCCTGCTGTCCGAGGCCGGGATCGAGCCGGTGGTGTTCGAGTCGGCCAGCCGCAGGACCAGCGTGGTCGCCAGGATCCCCGGCGGCTCCCCCGAGGCCCTGCTGATCCACGGCCACCTCGACGTGGTCCCCGCCCGGCCCTCCGACTGGCGGATCCACCCGTTCTCCGGCGAGATCTCCGGCGGGTGCGTCTGGGGCCGGGGCGCGGTCGACATGAAGGGCAGCCTCGCCATGACGCTCGCCGTGGTCCGCGACTGGGCCCGGCGCGGGGTGCGGCCGGACCGGGACGTCGTGCTCGCCTTCCTCGCCGACGAGGAGGCCACCGGCGAGTACGGTGCCCGCCACGCGGTGCGCCACCACCGCGAGCTGTTCGACGGCTGCGTCGACGCGATCGGCGAGTCCGGCGGCTACAGCGTCGAGGCGGGGGCCGGGGCAGGGGGCGCGCGGATCTACCCGGTCGCGGTGGGCGAGCGCGGCACCGCCTGGATGCGGCTCACCGCGACCGGCGTCGCGGCGCACGGCTCCCGCCCGCCGGTGGACAACGCGGTCGCCGAGCTCTGCCACGCCATGTCCAGGATCGCCGCCCATCCCTGGCCGGTACGGCTCACGCCCGGCGTGGCTGCGCTGATCGAGAGCCTGTCGGCCATCCTCGGCGAGCGCGTCGACCTCGACCGGCTGGAGGAGGAGGCGAGGCGGCTCGGCCGGATCGGCGACCTGTTCGGCGCGCAGATCCGCAACTCGGCGAACCCGACGATGCTCCAGGCGGGCTACAAGGTCAACGTGGTCCCCGGCACCGCCGAGGGCCACGTGGACGGGCGGTTCCTGCCGGGATACCGGGAGGAGTTCCTGGAGACGATCGACCGCCTGCTCGGCCCCCGGGTGACCCGGGAGTTCGTCAACATCGAGGACGCCCCCTCGGCCCCGATGGACTCGCCGTTCTTCGACCGGCTCGGCGCCGCCCTGGTGGCCGAGGACCCGGCGGCGCGGCCGGTGCCGTACGTGATGTCGGGCGGCACGGACGCGAAGTCCTTCGCGGGGCTCGGCATCAGGGGCTACGGCTTCGCCCCGCTGATGCTCACCCCGGACCTCGACTACTTCGGCATGTTCCACGGCGTGGACGAACGCGTCCCCGTCGAGGGCCTGGAGTTCGGTGTCCGCGTCCTGAACCGTCTCCTCACCTCCCGAGGCTCCGAGGCTCCCGCCTCCCTGAAGCCCGGTTCCTGAAGCCCCGCCCCCTGAGGCCCAGCCCTCCTCAGGCCCCCGCCCCTGAAGCCCCGCCCTCCCGAAGCCCCCCGAAACCCCGACCCTCCGAAGCCCCTGCCCCCTGAAGCCCTGGAAGCTCCCGCGCCCCCGGCCGCTCGCGGTGACCTTTACCACTCTCGCCCCGCGCCCTCAACCCACGAAAGCGGGGCACTCTCCATCACAATCAGGCTCTGCCAGGGACTTCCGGATACATGCCGGACACGGCTCGCGTGAAACTGGGGCATCATGACTCACGTGCCGATTCTCATGTACCCCTCGGTGACCGGCAGGTCTCGTGACGAGACACGAACACCGGCGACGTGCCCCCCGGGGCCCGCCGGCGGGGCCGCCGATCCGTCCCGCCCCGGCGATCCGCGGCACTCCCGTACCGCCCCCCGGAACACCGTCCCCGGGATCGGCGCGGACCGGGAGCACCCGGGTGAGTGAGCACGGCACCGGGCGAGGCAGGCACGCCAGGCCCGGTGGCGGCGTTCCCGCGCCGGGCGCCCGGCCGGAGGGCCCCGAGCCGCCGGCGGACGCGTTCACCGGTCTCCATACAGCGGGCGGCAAGGTCGGCGCAAGCGGCCCGGCCGATGATGGCGGCGTGACACGCGACGGGAGCGACCAGGCGGCGGGCCGGACGGCGACCGAGGAGCGCGGGACAGGTCTGATGGACCGCCTGCGCAAGGACCTGAGGAACCCCCTGTTCCTGCAGGGCTACGCGCTGATGATCAATACGGGCATCACCGCCGTGCTCGGCCTCGGCTACTGGTTCCTCGCGACGCACCTGTACACCGCCGCCGCGTTCGGCGAGGGCCAGGCCCAGATCAGCGCGATGCGGCTGTTCTCCTCCCTGACCGGGCTCGCCTTCGCGGGGGCCCTGGCCAGGTTCATCCCGGTGGCCGGGCGCCGCACCGCCGAGTTCGTCCTGCGCGGCTACGCGATCGCCGGGGCCGCCGGTCTGGTGGCGGCGCTGGGGTTCCTGCTGACGTTGCCGATCTGGGGATCGGTCTACGCCGACCTCGGCGGGCTCGGGCCCGGGCTGTTCTTCCTCGCCTCGGTGCTCGTGTGGACGATCTTCACCCTCCAGGACGTGACGCTGGCCGGGCTGCGCAACGCCGTCTGGGTGCCGGTCAACAGCCTGGCGTTCGGCCTGGTCAAGATGGGCCTGCTCGTCGCGCTGGCGTACGCGCTGCCGCAGGGCGGCGTCTTCGGCGGGATCTTCGTCTCGTGGATCGTGCCGACGGCCATCGCGCTGGTCCCGATCAGCTGGCTCATCTTCGGCGTGATCATCCCCAGGCACGTCAAGAACACCGAGGTGAGCGCCGCGAACCCGCCGCGCCTGCGCGAGGTGGGCCGCTTCCTCGCCGGAGACTTCCCCGGCGCGTTCTCCATCCTGCTGATCCTCTATCTCGTCCCGGTCATCGTCGCGGGCTGGCTCGACGACGCCCCGACGTTCGGCTACTTCTCGATAGCCCACACGCTGGGCTCCATGGTCGGGCTGCTCGCGGCCAACATGGCGGTCTCGCTCACCGTCGAGGGGTCCTTCAACGCCGCCCAGCTGGCGCAGAGCGTGCGCAACGCGCTGCGGCGCACCTTCCTGATCGTCGGGCCGGTCATCGCGGTGGTCGTGATCGGCGCGCCGCTGATCCTGAGCGTGTTCGGCCCCGGGTTCGCCGAGGCGGGCTCGCCGCTGCTGCGCCTGATGGCGATCGCCGTGCTCCCCCAGACGGTGATCGAGATCTGCCTCAGCATGTTGCGCGCCCAGAGCGAGGCGCGCAAGCTCGCCCTCGTCCAGATCGGGATGGCCGTCCTGGTCCTCACCTCGATCGCGGTGCTCTTCCCCCACTTCGGGATCGCCGCGGTCGGCTACGCCATGCTCGGCAGCCAGCTCCTGGTGGCGCTGCTGATCTTCCCGAACATGCGCAGGGTGATGAACCATGGCAAAACATCCCAGGTGAACACTGGTTAGGACGACACGCGCTTCCCGGTTTGCGGTCTTAATGTCGTACGTGATAGACGGTCTCCAGTGACTCCTGAGCACATTGTGGCGAAGCGGACAAATCGCCTCTGCCTCCCGCTGCCCTCCAACCGCCTGGGCCTGTATCTGGCCCTGCGGCACTGGTGCAGTCCCGGCCAGCGGCTACTGATGTCACCCCTGTCGGCGGACGAGATCCTCTTCCTCGTGCTCGCGGCGGGGCTGCGCCCGGTCATCGCGCCGCTCTCCCTCGACGACGGCAACATCGACGTCGACCGCGTCGACCTCGACACGGTCGACGCGGTGCTCACCACCAACCTGTACGGCTTGCCGGACCGGGTGGCCGCGTTCGGCGGCAAGATCCTGATCGAGGACGTCGCGCACGCGATCGAGACGAGCGTGAACGGCAGGCCGATCGGCACCTTCGGGGTGGCCGGCGTGTTCAGCCTGTCCAAGCACGCGGGAGCGGGCTCCGGCGGGGTGATCGCGGTCGAGCACCCCTCTGACCTGCGCGCCCTGGAGCGCGACCGCGACCGGCTGCTGCAGCCGGGCGCCTTCAGGAACGAGATCCACAGCGTGCTCACCTCCGCGGGCCGGCACGCCGCGCTGCGCCTGAACATGGTCCGCCCCGCGCTGCGGGCGATGCGCGCGCTCGGCATGGAGGAGGAGCGCGACGGATACCGCATCGCCCCTCGCCCGGCGGAGCTGCTCAGGGCGCTGGAGTACGCGCCGCAGCAGCTTCCGGCGTTCGACTCCTGGGTCCAGGCCGACCTGCACGACTACCGGGCCAGGCGGGGCCACCTCTCGCGCTGGTACCAATCGAGGCGCCTGCACGCGCTGCCCCGGCAGCGGTCGCGGCGGATCGCCGGCGTCTCGGCGCTGGCCGCGCTGCCCACCGTGGCCCCGGCCGTCCGCCGCCACCTCGACCAGCCGCTGTTCCGGGTCCCGCTGCTGGTCTACGGCCGCGACGGGGCCATCGCCGAGCTGGAGCGGCACGGGGTCGCCACCGGATACCTCTACGACCCGCCGTACGACGGCTACCTGCCGGAGTTCACCGACCCCTCTCCCGAGCCCGAGGTGGCGCGCTGGTGGGGGCGGCACGTGCTGCCGATCGACCCGCTGTACGCCCACCGCGCCCTGCCGGTCATCGAGCGGCTCATCCCCGCGGTGCCCCCGATGCCACCGAGGGTTCCCCCGGGCCCGGCCTCCTTCGGCGTCGCGTAGCGAACCTGTCGCGTATAGCTAAGCGAATAGGGCGATACCTCGCTAGATTTGGCTCATCGATTACCGGCCGGCGGTACGGGGGATCGCCTCCTGGTTCCGGGATGGTCTTCGCTTGCCGTGGCGCACACCACTTTCGTGTCCGCACCGGCCGGATCCCGTCCTTCGCCCCGACGCTGGGACCAGGCTTCGAGAAAGGACCACCGCCTCGTGAACGGTAGGTTTGCGTGCCCCGACGGTCGTCCCCGCCCGGCGGGGGGCGGCGCATGAGGATCGACGTCGTCCGGCCCGCGGAGCTGGGCCCGGCCGAGATCGCGGCGTGGCGGGGGATGCAACGTTCCAGCCCGCATCTCGACAACCCCTTCCTCAGCCCGGACTTCGCGATCGCGATGGGCGAGGTCAGCGCGGAGGCGCGGGTGGCGGTGATCACCGAGTCCGACGGGCCCGTGGGGTTCTTCCCCTTCGAGCGGCACGGCGGCGGGGTGGGCGCCGCGCTGGGCTGGTGGGTCTCGCTCTCCCAGGGGGTCGTCCACCGGCCGGGCGCCGAGTTCGACTCCGACGCCCTGCTCAAGGCGTGCGGGCTGAGCGTGTGGGAGTTCGGCTGCATGGTCGACCACCAGCCGTGGTTCCGGCCGTTCGAGACGCTCAGGCAGGAGGCCGTGGTCCTCGACTTCGGCGGCGGCTACTCCGCCTTCCTCGACGAGCTGCGCGAGCGTTCCCCGAAGTTCCTCAAGACCACCCTGTACAAGGAGCGGAAGCTGGGCCGCGACGCGGGCGAGGTCACCGCCGAGTTCGCGGTGCGCGACCCCGAGCGGTTCCGGCTGCTGCGCGAGTGGAAGTCCGCCCAGTACCAGCGGATGGGCCGCCCCGACCGCTTCGGCAAGGCGTGGGTCGTGGAGCTGGTCGAGCGGCTGCACGCCGTCGACACCGACGACTTCGCCGGGCCGCTGTCCATGCTGTACGCCGACGGCAAACCCGTCGCGGGCCACTTCGGGCTGCGCACCGGCACGACGATGATCGGCTGGTTCCCCGCGTACGACCCCGAGTACGCCAAGTACTCCCCCGGCCTGATCCAGCACCTGCGCATGGTCGAGTCCGCCGCGAAGCTCGGGATCACCTCCCTGGACCTGGGCATCAGCAACGGCTCGGAGTACAAGGACGCGCTGTGCAGCCGGACCGTTCCAGTCACCGAGGGCATCGTGCGCCGCCGGTCGGCGGGCGCGGCGGCGCACTGGCTGCGCACCGAGCCGGTCCGCCGGGCGCGGCGGTTCATCCTCGACAGCCCTGTCCTGTACGGCGCCGCCGACAGGGCGATGAAGCGGTACGGTCGGCTGCGCACCCGGAGGAAGACCGGGTGAGCCGACCGAAGGAGGGTCCGATGAGCGATCGCCCCGCCGTTCCCGGCGCTTCCGGTGCTTCCGGCCGCGCCGACGGCCGTTCCGGCGGTCGTTCCGACAGCCGCGCCGGTAACCATGCCGACGGCCGCGCCGACGGCCGTCGCGCGCTTGAGGCGGCCATGCGCGACCGGATCGGCCAGGAGTGCCTCCACGTGCCGTCCGCCAGGTTCGGCCTGCTGCTGGCGCTGCGCCACTGGTTCAGGCGTGGCGACAGGGTGCTGATCTCGCCGACCAACTGCGAGACGGTGCTGTTCGTCGTGCTGGCCGCCGGGCTGGAGCCGGTGATGGCGCCGGTCTCCTGGCGTGACGGCAACATCGACGTCCCCGCCGTCGACTGGACCGGCCTCGCCGGGGTCGTCACCACGCACCTGTACGGCCAGCCCGACCGGGTGACCGAGCTGCGGGCCGAGTGCGACCGGCGCGGCGTGCTCCTTGTCGACGACGCGGCGCACGCCACGCAGACGGTCGTGGACGGCCGCCCGGCGGGCACGTTCGGCACCGCCGGGGTGTTCAGCCTCGCCAAGCACGGGCGGGCGATGTCCGGCGGGTTCCTCACCGCGGAGGACCCGGCCGCGCTGCCCGAGCTGGCGCGGGCCAGGGACGAGCTGCTGCTCCCCGGAGGGGCGCGGGCCCAGCTGCTCGGCACGCTGCGGCCGGTGCTGCGCGAGACGATCTACCGGACCGGGCTGGTCAGGCCGATGTGGCACGCCCTCAAGGCGCTCGGGCTCGTGCGGTGGACCGGCCACCGCTGCCCGCCCCGCGAGGAGGAGCTGCGCGCGATCATCGCCGCCGATCCGGTCGACCCGCGTGCGATGGACCACTGGCTGCGGATCGACCTCGACGACTGGCGGATGCGCCAGGGGCCGCTGCTGCGCGGCTACCAGCGCTCCCGGTTCCGGGTGATCGACCGCGAGCGGGAGCGCAGGGTGGCCGGGGTCGAGCTGCTGCGCACCCTGCCCTGGGCGGCCGAGGGCGTCCGCGACGCGGCGCCGCGGCCGCTGCTGCGGGTCCCCCTGCTGGTCGAGGACCGCGACGAGGTCGTCGCCCGGCTGGAGAGCAGGGGTGTGGTGCCCGGTTTCATCTACGATCCGCCGCTGGACGACTACCTGGACCTGGTTCCCCCGGGACCGACCCCGGAGATCGCCCGCTGGTGGACCGGCCACGTCCTGCCCGTCGACCCGCTCCGCGCCGCCCGTATGGCCGCCCTGCTGGCCGAGCTGGACGTCCGCCCGGCCACCCGGCCTTTCCCGGCCTCGCGGCGCCCCGGCTGAGCGGCCGGCCTCTTGCCAGGTGTCCGGCACCGGTGGCACGGCCATGCCCGATCCCGAAGGCGGTCGAGTGGCAGGTCCTCGCGCGGGCGCCTGCCGCAACTCGTGTTCGGGACCTGGGCGTCGGCGGCGGCTGCGGGACGGGGTCCCCGTCCGGCCGTCACCGCGATGAGGCCGGTCCGGTAAGGCAGAGTTGCACGACCGGGCCGAACCAGGTGGCCAGGTCGTCGACCGGCGCGGACGCGACCGGCTCGATCCGTACGATGTAGCGCGCCACCGCGAGGCCCAGGATCTGCACGTTCGGCATGGCGACCCGCACCTCGGCGTCCGGCGTGCCGAGCATCGTCACCAGCCGGGCGGTGATCTCCCGGTCGATGTACCGGCGGAGCAGCGTCTCGGACTCGTCGTGAGTGAGGGCCGAGCGGGTGAGCGTCACGAGCGGGGTGCGGTGGGACCTGTCGAGGTTCTCCACGAGCGCGCGGACCACGCGCGCGCCGATGTCGTCCAGGCCCCCGGTGAAGATCGATTCGATGGCGGACGGAACGTGCTCCGACATCTCCAGAGCGGCCCCGAACAGGCCCTGCTTGGTGCCGAAGAAGTAGAACACCATCGCCGAGTCGACCCCTGCCTCGGCGGCGACCGCGCGCACCGTGGTGCCGCCGTAGCCGTGCTCGCGAAACAGCGCGCGGGCCGCTTCCAGGATCCGCTGCCTCGACCGGACTCTGCTGCTGTCCGAGGTGGACGGCGAGCTCGTGGTCGCGAGCACAAGGCCCGCCGACGGCACGGCGGGACGACGACCGGGCCGTCAGACCCATCGACGCCTGCTGCGGGCGGTGCTGCTGACCGGGCTGGAGGACAGGGTGCGATTCGAAGCGGCGTTCACACGCTTCGAGCGGCGCGCCGACGGCAGGGTCCGGGTGTGGCTGGCCGATGGCCGTACGGACACCGCGGACGTGCTGGTCGGCGCGGACGGGGTCGGTTCGGCGGTCCGCCGCCAGTACCTGCCGCACGCGGGGGTGGTCGACACGGGGAAACGCATGTTGATGGGCGCGGCACCGCTGCGGGCCGTGGCCGGGACGGGGCTGCCCGCCCTGATCGGCGACAGCGGCACCAGCGCGCGGGTGCGCGGCATGACGATGGCGCTGGGCGCCCACCGGTTCGCCGAGTCGCCGGCCACCGCTCGCGACCGGTGGCTGCCCGCCCTCACCTCCCGCGTCGTCACCGACGCCGAGGACTATGTGATGTGGTGCCTGCCCGTCACCCAGGCCCAGCTTGGGCGTGCCGGTTCACCGGACGCGGTCTGGCGACTCGCCCGGGGACTGGCCGCAGGCCTGCACCCGACGTTGCGGCTGATCGTCGACGAGGCGTGGCCGGACGTCACGGTCGCGCTGCGGATCGGGACGATCCCGCCGGTTCCAAGGTGGCCGGCCGGTCCGGTGACGGTCATCGGCGACGCCGTCCACGCGGCCCCGGGGTTCGGCGGCAACCTGGCGATGCGGGACGCGCGCCGCCTGTGTGACGCCCTGGCCGCGTACGCCCGCGGTGAACAGGAGCTGCTTCCCGCGATCGGCGCCGCCGAGGAGGCGATGCGCCAGGACAACGTCCCGCCCCTCGACGCCCAGGGCGGCGCCCCGCCGCGCGAGCCCCGTCCCGGCGCGGCGGCCGTGCCGATGCCGGTAGGCCGGTTACGCGAACCGCTGCCCACGGCGGCCCCGGCCCGGTCGTCACGGACCACGGATGTCGTCGACGCCACGGAGGCGGGCGCATGACCCTGGGCGTGCTCACGCGGAAGTCACTGACCTCGTTCGCCGCCGTGGGCGGCTGGCGGACCGTCGCCGAGGCCGAGGCGTCGAAGGCGGTGTTCCTGGTCGCCCACCTGCTGACCGGCCGGGTCCCACTCTCCGCGCTGGTGGCGGTCGGTGCCGTCGCGGTGTTCGCGATCGTCCGGGCGCGCATCGATCGGAAGTACTGGCAGGCGGGGGCCGGGCTCGTGATCGTGGGGGTGGCGGCGTCGCTGGCCGGCAGGACCGGGCAGGCGGTGGATTTCTACCTCGTCAGCGTGTTGCTGCCGGTGGTCGCGGGGCCGGTGTTCCTGGTGTCCCTGCTGGTGCGGTGGCCGATCATCGGGGTGCTGGCCGAGGGACTGCGGGGGGAGCGGTCCGGCTGGCGGCGCGACCGGGCACGGCTGCGGCGCTACCAGGCCTGCACGGCGGTGTTCCTGGCGAAGTTCGGCCTCTCCGTGACGGTGATGGTGCCGCTGTACCTGGCGGGGCAGGTGACCGCTCTGGGCATCGCCGCGACGGCGCTGGGCACGCCCGCGACGGGCCTGTGCGCGTACGCGTGCTGGCGGGTCCTGCGTACGGAGGCGAGGCCGCGGGAAGTGGATCCGGCCGTCACCGTACCGAACCATGGTTGAGAGCGGCCGTCCCGCGCCGAACGGGTCCGGGCCCCCTCCCCCGGGGCGGACGGCGCCCGGCTCACGTGTCCCCGTGCTCGGGCATGCCGGGCAGGTGGCAGAGTGTCTGGGTGCGCGTGAGCATTCTGGGGCCGCTACGGGTCGTGGCCGCCGGCGAGATCGTCGAGATCGGGGGGACGCGGCTTCGCGTGCTGCTGGTCAGGCTGGCCCTCGGTGCCGGGCGTGTCGTCACGGTCGAGGAACTGTCGGACGCGCTCTGGCCCGACGCCAGGCCGGGGGATCCGGCGAACGCGGTCCAGTCGCTGGTGTCCCGGCTGCGCCGCGTCCTGCCCGACGCGTCGGCGCTGCGTTCCGACCACGGGGGGTACCTGCTCGACGTGCCGCCGGACGCCGTCGACGCCCACCGGTTCGAGCGGCTGGCACGCGAGGGGCGGCGGGCCCTGGGGAACGAGGACCCGGCGACCGCCGCGAACCTGCTGCGCGAGGCACTCGGGCTCTGGCGGGGACCCGCCCTGGGCGAGGTCGCCACGGCCCCGTTCGCCGTGGCGTACGCGGCCGGGCTCGACGAGGCCAGGCTCGCCGCGACCGAGGACCGGGTGGAGGCGGAGCTGGGCTGCGGCCGGCACTCCCCGCTGGTGACCGAGCTCCAGGAGCTCACGGCCCGCCACCCGCTGCGGGAGCGGCTGCACGGCCTGCGGGTCAGGGCCCTCTACGCCGCCGGGCGGCAGGCGGAGGCACTGGCCGCGTACGAGGAGTTCAGGCGGGGGCTCGCCGAGGAGCTGGGCGCCGACCCGGGGCCCGAGCTGCGGGAGATCCACCTCGCCGTGCTCCGCGCCGACCCGGCCCTGCGCGCCTCCCGCGACGAGGCGCCGCCGGCCCGTACCGGCACGCGCGGCAACCTGAGGGCCGCGTTGACCACCTTCGTCGGCCGGACCGCGGAGATCGGGCTGATCGGCGCGCGGCTGGACGAGGGGCGGCTGGTCACGCTGGTCGGTCCCGGGGGCGTGGGCAAGACGCGGATCGCGACGACCGTCGCCGCCGGGATCTCCGGCCGGATGCCCGGCGGGGCGTGGCTGGTGGAGCTCGCGCCCGTGACCGACCCCGCCGACGTGGCGCAGGCCGTGCTCGGAGCGCTCGGCTTCCCGGCCCCTGCCCCGGCCGACGTACGGGCCGGGACGTCCGACACGATGGCCCGCCTGGCGGAGCTGCTGTCGTCCACCGAGACGCTGGTGGTGCTCGACAACTGCGAGCACCTGGTCGACGCCGCCGCGCGCCTGGCCGACGATCTCCTGGGGCGCTGTCCGGGGCTGCGGATCCTCGCCACGAGCAGGGAGCCGCTCGGGATCGCCGGGGAGGCCCTGTGCCCGGTGCCCCCGCTCGGCCTGCCCGAGCCCGGCGCCACGGCCGAGGAGGCCCTGACCGGCTCCGCGGTGCGGCTCTTCGCCGACCGGGTGGCCGCCGTGCGTCCGGGGTTCGCCGTCACCGACGGCAACGTGGACCTGGTGACGGAGATCTGCCGGAGGCTGGACGGGCTGCCGCTCGCGATCGAGCTCGCCGCCGCCCGGCTGCGCTCCCTCACCGCCGAGCAGCTCGCCGCGCGGCTGGACGACCGTTTCCGCCTGCTCACCGGGGGGAGCAGGGCCGCACTGCCCCGGCACAGGACGCTGCGCGCGGTCGTCGCCTGGAGCTGGGACCTGCTCGACGACGAGGAGCGCCGGTTCGCCGAGCGGCTCGCGGTCTTCCCCGCGGGCGTCACACCCGAGGCCGCCGAACGGGTGTGCGCTCCCCCGGAGCCGTCCACCGGACCGGGACCCGCCGCCTCGGCACCGGCTGCCGCTTTGCGACCCGGCGCGCCCTCGGCCGCCGGTACCACTCCCGAACCCCACACCGCTCCCGGACCCGGCACCGGGCGGGCGCGTGCGTGGCGGGAGCCGGTCCTGGACCGGCTCGCGGCCCTGCTGGACAAGTCCCTGTTGCAGTTCACCGAGGGCCCCCGCTACCGCATGCTGGAGACGATCAGGGAGTACGCGCTGGAGCGCCTGACCGAGGCCGGGGAGGTCACCCGGCTGAGGAAGGCCCACGCCGCCTACTTCCTGGAACTCGCCGAGACGGCGGAACCCCACCTCAGGGGCCCCGACCAGCTGATCTGGATCGACAGGCTCGTGGCGGAACGGGACAACGTCCTCGCCGCGCTCCACTTCGCCGCCTCCTCGGGCGACGCCGACACCGCGATGCGGCTCGCCGCCGCCATGAGCGTCTTCTGGACGATCATCGGCAACGGCGCGGAGTCCGTCGGGTGGCTGCGTCTCGCGCTCGACGTCCCCGGCGAGTCACCGGAGGTGGCGCGGGGGATCGTGTCGGCCCTGTACCTGCTCAACCGGGCCACCACCGGCGGCTACGCCAAGCTGGAGGACGGCATCGAGCAGCTGGAGGAGATCTCCCGCGCGACCGCCGGTAACACCGAGCACCCGCTGCTCGTGCTCCTCGAACCCGCCCTGGCGCTCTTCACCGACGACACCGAGGCGGGCCTGGCCGCGATCGAGCGGCGCCTGTCGCACCCGGACCCGTGGACGCGGGCGATGCTGCGCGCGATCCGCGCCTCCATCCGGGAGAACGACGGTGACATGGTCGGCATGCACGAGGATCTCGCCATCGCCGTCGCCTCGTTCCGGGAGATCGGCGACCGGTGGGGGCTGGCGTCCGCGCTGAGCCCGCTGGCGGAGGCGAACCTGGCCTTCGGGGATTTCGACGGTGCCGTGGCGGCGCTGGAGGAGTCGATCCGGCTCCTGCGCGAGCTGAACCCCCACGACGACGCCGGTCACCAGCGGGTCTGGCTCGCCATGGCGCGCATGAGGCAGGGCGACACGGAGCGGGCACGGGCCGAGCTGTGGGAGATGACCGAGCCGGGAGCCTATGACTGGTCCGAGCGCAATATCGCGTTCGCCCGGCTCGGTCTGGGCGACCTGGCACGTCACGAGGGTGACCTGGAGGAGGCGGCGCTGCAGTACGACGCGGCCCGGACCTCTCTTGAGAGGATGCCGTTCGTCGTGCCGCAGTTCCGTGCCCTCTTCCTCTGCGCGATGGCGTACCTCGCGATCGAGCTGGGCGATCCCGCGACCGCCGGGCAGCGGATACGGCAGGCGTTCGCCAAGGCGCTGGAGGCGAAGGACATGCCGGTCGTGGCCAGGGTCGGGGTCGCCGCCGCCGTCCTGCGAGCCCAACTCGGCGACGCGGCGGGGGCCGCGGAGTCCCTGGGCGCCGCCGAGGTCCTGCGGGGAGCCCCGGACCACCACCCCGACGCCACCCGGCTCACCCTGCGGTTACGCGAGGAGCTGGGCGACGCCGGGTACGACGCCCGCCACGGCCACGGCCACGGGCTGGACCGCGAGGCCGCCCTCGAACGCGTACGCATCCGGTAGGACGGCGGGCACGCGCCGTCAGGCGCGGGCCACGAAGCACGGCCCCGGCCCGGTGGGGCGACGGACCCCGGCCACCGGCTCCGGAGCACAAGCCGTCGAACGCGGCGGCAGGCCAGGCCCCGAAACGCGGCCCCGGCCGACGTGGCGGCGGAGCCGGGCCACCGGGCCCGGAGCGCGGGCCGTCAGGCGCGGCGGCGGTAGGCGCGGACGGCCAGGGGCGCGAGCACCGCGAGGATGCCGGCCGACCACAGCAGCGTCTTGAGTACCGGCCCCGCCACCGGCCCGCCCAGCATCAGGCCGCGCGCCGCGTCCATCATGCCCGCGACGGGGTTGACCCGTACCCACGCCTGCAGCCAGCCGGGCAGTGTCTCCAGCGGCGTGACCATGCTGGTGCCGAAGGTCAGCGGGAACAGTACGAGGAACGAGGCGCCCTGCACCGCCCCCGGGCTCCGCATGAGCATGCCGATCAGCACGAACCCCCAGCTCGCGCAGAAGGCGAACACGATCGTGAGCAGGCACGCGGCCAGCGCCGACAGCGGGTCGGTCTGGACGCGGAAGCCCAGCAGGTGGCCGAACCCGAGCAGGACGGCGATCGCCAGCACGTAGCGGATGAGGTCGCCGAGCACCGAGCCGATCAGCGGGGCGGAGCGGCCGATCGGCAGGCTGCGGAACCGGTCGAAGACGCCCTTGTCGATGTCGGTGTTGAGGTTGACGCCGGTGGCCATCCCCGCGAACATCACCGTCTGCACCAGGATCGCCGGGAGCAGGAACTGCAGGTAGTCATGGGTGGAGCCGGCCACCGCGCCGCCGAGCAGATAGACGTACACCACGACGAAGATGACCGGCTGGAGTGTCACGTCGAGGAGTTGCTCCGGGGTACGGAGTGTCTTGATCACACTCCTCCTGGCCAGGGCGAGGCTGTGCCGCAGCAGGGCGAAGGGCCGCTCGGCGGTGCGCGCGGGGGTCAGGGCGGGGCTGTCGGTGAGGGTCATGCCGCGCTCTCCTCGGTGGTGTGGCGCCCGGTCAGGGTGAAGAAGACCTCGTCGAGGCTGGGCAGGCGCAGGGAGAGCTCGGTCACGCCGATGCCCTCGCGGTCCAGCCGCCGTACCACCTCGGTGAAGGCCGCGTCGCCGTCGACCGGCACGGTCAGCACGCCGCGGGCGGGTGACTCGGGGACGCGTCCGGCGACCGCGCCGACGATGGCGGCGGCGTCGGCGAGCCGGGCCGGGTCCGCGGGTCTCACCATGATCGTCTGCCCGCCCACGACCCGCTTCAGCTCGGCCGGGGTGCCGTGCGCGATGACCCGGCCGTGGTCGACGACCGAGATGTCGTCGGCGAGGGCGTCGGCCTCCTCCAGGTACTGCGTGGTGAGCAGTACGGTGACGCCGCCCGCGACGAGGGAGCGGACGATGTTCCACACGTCGTCGCGCTTGGCCGGGTCGAGCCCGGTCGTCGGCTCGTCGAGGTAGATGACGTCCGGGCGCCCGACGAGGCTGGCGGCCAGGTCGAGGCGGCGGCGCATCCCTCCCGAGTACGTCTTGGCCGGGCGCCCCGCGGCCTCCGCGAGGCCGAACTCCTCCAGCAGCCGCGCCGCGCGGGCCCCGGCCTCGGCCCTGCGCAGGTCGAGCAGCTGCCCGATCAGGACGAGGTTCTCGGTACCGGTGAGGTCCTCGTCGACCGAGGCGTACTGGCCGGTGAGCCCGATCAACCGGCGGACCTTGGCGGCGTCCCGCACGACGTCGAGCCCGCCGACGCGGGCGCTGCCCTCGTCCGGTCTCAGCAGCGTGGCCAGCACGCGCACGGCGGTGGTCTTTCCCGCGCCGTTGGGCCCGAGGACCCCGAGCACGGTGCCCGGCCGGGCGGCCAGGTCGATCCCGGCGAGCGCCGTGGTCCTGCCGAAACGTTTGACGAGCCCCTCGGCCTCGAAAGCGTGAAGCACTGATTCCCCCTTGATGGTGGTAACCCGTGCACCCTCGCCCGGACCGCTGTCAGACGGCGCACATATCGCTGTCACCCGCGCCGTGGCGGCCCGTGCGCGCCCCTTCTCACCGTTCGCCTCGGCCGCGGACGAGCCCGGACCCGGCCGAAGGTCATGATCCACACGTCGTACGCGGGCCGCTCCAAGCCGATTCCAAATCCTCTCCAAACACCCGGGAGCAGTCTGAGCACGTCGCGACCGGCGGCGGCCTCCCCGCCCCGGTCCGCGCCGTCCGGCACGTCATCGGCCGCCCCGCTACGCCCGCCGCGTCCGAGGCTGACCCCCGGCCCGGTCCGAACGTCACAAGGAGAAGAACCATGTCCTCGAAGAACGTCAACACCGTCCTCGCCACCGTCGGCGTCCTGTTCATCCTCTACATCGGGGTGTCCTACGTCCTGACCCCCGAGACGTCCGCCCCGGACTTCGGCCTGCCGAGCTGGCCCTCCGGCGACGGCGACGGCTTCCTGATCCTGAAGGGCATCCGCGACATCGTGTCGGGCCTGGTCATGGGCATCCTGCTGGTGACGGGCCACCGCCGGGCCCTGGGCTGGGTCCTGCTGGTGGAGGCCGTCACCCCGCTCGGCGACATGACCAACGTACTGACCCACCACGGCTCCGTGGCCGCCGCGTTCGGCATCCACGGCCTGACCTCGGCGCTGATCGTGGTCACCGGCCTGCTGATCCTCCGCGAGACCGGCAAGACCCGCGGAGCCCACGAGGCCGCCTTGGCGCCCGCCGCGCGACCCGCCTGACCTTCGCACGCCCTGGCAAGCAGACCGGCCCGCCCGCCCGCCGGTACGGATTCGCGGAATTTGTTAATGCGCCCATCACGACACGCGGACATCACGTTCTTTTCCCGTCAACTCCCTGTTGCGCCGATTCCACAATGATCAAAAGGACATTCATCCACATATCTCATACGAAGAGGTGCCCATGCGTTCACCTGCTCGCCTCTGCCTGGCGGCGCTGGCGCTCTGCCTGGCCGGACCGGCACTCGCGCCCGTCGCGCTCGCCGACGGGATCCCCACGGTCAAGCCCCGGGTCGAGACCCCCGCCCTGTTCGACGACGCCGCCGGGGGCAACGCCAACGGCGACGACCCCGCGATCTGGGTGCACCCCACCCGCTCGGGGAAGAGCGTGGTGATGGCCACCGCCAAGGAGGGCGGCCTGTACGCCTACGACCTGGACGGCAGGCGACTCCAGCACGTACCCGCCCCCGCCGCCCCCGGCGAGGACGACGAGCCCGGCCGGTTCAACAACGTCGACCTGGTGTACGGCCTGCGCCTGTCCGGCGGCGTCAGGACCGACCTGGCCGTCGTCTCCGACCGGGGCCGGGACCAGATCCGCTTCTACGCCGTCGACAAGGACAGGGCGGGACGCGGCCGGGCGCCGCTCACCGACGTGACCGACCCCGCCGTGCCGTTCGTGTTCAACACCGGCCAGGAGCAGGTCAACGACGCGCGGACCGCGTACGGCCTCGCCACCTGGCAGGACCGGACCGGCACCTACGTCCTGGTCAGCCAGCGGCACAGGACGCGCGTCGCGCTGCTGAGGCTGACCGCCACCGCGCACGGGAAGGTCGGCTACCGGCTCGTCCGCACCCTGGACCTGCCCGGCTCGTTCCGGCTGCCGGACCGAACGACCTGGACGCCGTGCCTGGAGCCCGGCGAGCTGCCCCAGGTCGAGGGCATGGTCGTCGACGGGGAGCGGGACGTGCTCTACGCCGCCCAGGAGGACGTGGGCATCTGGCGGATGCGGGCCGACCTCACCGGCACCCCGGCGCTGGTCGACAGGGTTCGCGAGTACGGCAGGCCGGGCGTCTACGACCCCGAGACCGAGGAGTGCGCGCCGGGCGCCGACCCCGGGTACGGCGGCAGGCACCTGTCGGCCGACGCCGAGGGGCTGACGATCTACCACGGTGACGGCGGCGGCGGGTACCTGCTCGCCTCCGGCCAGGGCGACAACACCTTCACCGTCTACGACCGGGAGCGCAACCGCTACGTCGGCCAGTTCAGGATCGGCGCGGGCAACGGGCTGGACGGCGTCGAGCACAGCGACGGCTCGATGGTGGTCAACGTCCCGCTGGGCCGGTTCGACGGGGGCCTGCTCGTGGCCCACGACGGCGAGAACACCCCCGGGGCGGTCGACGAGAACGGCGAGGCCAGGGAGAACACGAACTTCAAGTTCGTCGGGTGGGGCGACGTCGCCGACAAGCTCGACCTCGACGTGGACACCGACGGCTGGAACCCGCGAGACTGACCGCTCCCTCCTCGCGAGCCCGGCGAACCCCGCGAACCCAACGAGCCCGGCGCGGTCGTCTCCGCCCCGGGCTCGCGGGGTGTCACGCGCCGGCGCCGGGCCGGGTGCGACGCCGAGATCTCACCCCCGCCCCCCGTCCCCGGCGGGAACAGCGGCGCGCAGGTGGCGGCGTGGCGGCGCCGGCAGCCGCCACGCGTGAGCGTGCGTTGATTCTTGTGTTCGCCCATGAGGGCCTGAGGCCGTGAGGTCCATAAACCTGAGGGCTGTGAGGGCCTGAGGGCCGTGAGGGCCATGAGAGCAGCCGTCCGGCGTGTTCTCCGCGCACCTCCACCGGACGCGAGGGGCGACCTCCACCTTGTGCGGCCGGCTTACAGGGCGCCGGCCAGGCTGCCCGCGCGCAGCCCGGCCAGCTCCAGCGCCAGCTCGAACCACACCTTGTTGGACCCGGCCTCCCTGACCACGCCCCAGCGGTGGGCTAGCGCCTCCAGCAGGGGAAGACCGCGGCCCCCTGTCGCGTCGGCCGAGGCACGGCAGACGCAGGGGGCCTCGGAGGAGCCCTCGTCCTGGACCGAGACCCGCACCCCCGTCGCCGAGTAGGCCACCGTGACCGTGAACGCCCCGCCGTCCCCCGAGCGGGAGTGGATCACCGCGTTGGTGGCGATCTCACTGGTCAGCAGGACGCAGTCGTCGTGGAGGGGATGGTCTCGCCCCAGGGTCATCGAGACCAGGCGGCGGGCTCTGACCACCTGGTCCGGGGAACCCGCCAGGCGGAGAACCCATTCACTGCCGTCGTACTCCGACGAGTCCATACCGCCCCCTCCGATGCCGTTTCACTGATGGGAAGACGCGGAGCTCGGCGGGGAAGATGTCGCGGAAAAGTAGGAATGCGATCACTTACCGGATAGACAGGTGAGGCTTGCCAGAGGCCGCCTCACCTGCGTGTCCGCACCTGGCGTACCGTGCGGTTCCATCCGTCACACGCGGTGCCAGCGAGCCTCGAAGAAACAGTAGGCCGCGAAGAGCAGCAGACCGATCGCGACGACGCCGAGCAGCCACGGACCGGCCGGGGTGTCGGCCAGCGAGCGCAGCGTCGAGTCGATGCCCTTGGCCTTGTCGGGGTCGTAGGTGACCGCGGCCTGGATGACGAAGACACCGGCGACCGCGGCGATCACGCCACGGGCGATGTATCCCGCCATGCCGAACTTCTCGGCGAGCTCTCGCGCCTTCGCGGGCATCTCGCCGGTGCGCAGGTCCTGGAGGAACTTCTTCTTCCAGCCCTGGTTGATCCAGTAGGCGCCCAGGGCGATCAGGCCCAGGCCCACCAGGCCCACGATGAACTGCCCGAGGGGCAGGTCCATCAGCATGGCCGTGATGTCCTTCGACTGGCTGTCCATCGAGGCGCCGGAGTCACCGCGCAGCAGCACGCTGAGCAGCGTGGCCACGATCAGCGAGTAGACCACCACCCGCGCGCCCGATTCCACCCGGTCCTTGGTCTGCCCGCGGCCCATGATGGCCTCCGACAGCTGCCAGACGACCAGCGCGACGAACCCGACGACCATGAGCCAGAGCAGGAACGTGCCGAACGGCTGCTCGGCCACCATCTCGATGGCGCCGGTCTTGTCGGCCTCCTTGCCGCCGCTTCCCCCGCCGAAGGCGATCTGCAGGGCGAGGAAACCGATCAAACCGTAGAGGACACCCCGGCAGGCCAGGCCAACCCGCGCCAGCCTGTCGAGCGTCTGACTGTTGGCCGCTTTGCGAGCGGCACCTTCCACGTGAGCCTGAGGGCTGTTCATAACTACCCGCCCTTACCTGTGAACGCCCTGGTAAACCTCACGGTTCCGGCATCGCGTCCAGCCGGCGCAGGATCACTCCCTCGCGCAGCGCCCAGGGACAGACCTCCAGCTGGGGCACCCCGAACAGGTCCATCGCGGCGTCGGCGACGATCGCCCCGGCCGGCAGCTGCGGCGCCCGCGCCTCGGAGACGCCGGGCAGCGCGGCCCGCTCCCTCGTGCTCATCCTGATCAGCCGGTCGGTCCACCCGACCAGGTCCGCGTGCCTGAGCACCCGGCGCACGGCCGGCCCCTCGTTCGAGGGCGCCGCCCCGGCGATCCTGGCGAGCTGCCTGAACGTCTTGGACGTCGCCACCGCGTGGTCGGCCCGGCCGTACCGGGACACGTTTCCCACCGTGCGGGCGATCTCGGTCCGTACGTGCCTGCGCAGCGCCCGTACCTCGTCGGCGGGCGGCGGGTCGGCGGTGAAGCAGTCGCGGGTGAGCCGGCCGGCCCCCAGCGGGATCGACACCGCCGCGTCGGGCTGCTCGTCGATGCCCGAGGCGATCTCCAGCGACCCGCCCCCTATGTCCAGCACCAGCAGCCGCCCGGACGACCACCCGAACCAGCGGCGCACGGCCAGGAACGTCAGCCTCGCCTCGTCCTGGCCCGACAGGACCTCGATGTCGACCTGCGTGTCGGCCTTGATCCCGGCGAGGACCTCCTCGCCGTTCACCGACTCCCTGACCGCGGACGTCGCGAAGGCCATGAGGTCCTCGACGCCCTTGTCCTCGGCGAGCCGCAGCGCCTCCTCGACGAACCCCCGCAGCCGCGCGGCGCCCCGCGCGGAAAGCCGGTTGCCGTCGTCCATGTGCTCGGAGAGCCTCAGGTCCACCTTGTGGGAGTACGCCGGCAGCGGCCGGGCACCCCGGTGCGCGTCCATCACCAGCAGATGGACCGTGTTGGAACCGATGTCGAGAACGCCCAGTCGCATGGGATGAAGTTACTACTCCCGCGAGGCCTGTCAGGCAGCGGTGCGCGTGTGGACGCTCACCGCGTATCCGCCGCCGTCGTAGGGGATGCCGTCCCAAGTGGCCAGGCGTCGCAGCGGGGCGAGCCCCGACGCCCGGCACCAGCCGTCGTAGTCCGCCAGGGTGACCGTCGCCGAGGCGAGCGGGAGGTGCGCGGCGTCCAGCCCGAACCCGCTCACCAGCAGCCCGCCGGGCCGCAGCAGCGCCGCGAGCCCCGCGACGGCCCGCGCCTCGGTCCCGGGGGCGAGCAGCGGGATGACGTTGCCCGCGGCGACGACCATGTCGAAGGACGCACCCTTCCGTACGGCGTGATCCTCACGGTCACCGAGATCACCGAGATCACCCAGATCACCGAGGTCGCCGAGATCACCCAGGTCGCTCAGATCGGCGAGGATCCAGGGCAGCCTCGGCGCGGCCCGCCGGGCGACGTCGAGCATGGACGCGTCGAGGTCGACGCCCACGCAGTCGTACCCCAGCTCGGCCAGCCGGATCGCCACCCGCCCGGTGCCGCATCCGGCGTCCAGCACCCGCGCGCCCGGCGGCAGCAGCTCCGCGCACAACCGCGCCTCGCCGTGCGTGTCCGCCCCGGACTCGGCGAGCCGGGCGAACCGCTCGGCGTACCGCTCCCCTGCGTCGTCCCCCGCGATGTCCGCCCAGCGGCTCCTCGGTTCCCTCACCGCCCCAGGGTCTCACCCCCGGCGGGGGCCACGCGCGGCGGCCCGGACGCGAGGGCGTCCGGCACGACTCTCGTCCCGGCGGACGGCAGGGCGGCCGGGTCTCCGGGGCCCGGAGGGGTAGCGTGATCCACACCGCCCCGCACGGGCGGCGCCACCTGCGGAAAGAACGGCGAGAGATCGGGGAGGGCCGTCGTGACCCTTATGCGGGCGATCAGCCAGGACGTCTCCGGTGTCGTCGAGGAGACCGGCTTCGGGGTGAGCACCCTGGAGGCGGGGGGACGAGGTGTACGGCATGCCGTGGTTTCCGCGCCGGGCCGGCGCCTACGCCGAGTTCGTGACCGCGCCGTCGCGGCAGTTCACCCGCAAGCCGAGCTCCCTGGGACACGACATCGTCCTACGGGTCGCCCCCTGACGCCTCCCTGACACCTCCCCGCCGCCTCCCCGCCGCCACGTCGCCGCCATGCCGCGCTGTCCGCCACGACACGGGCGGGCCGCACCGTTAGCGCCAACACCACCGTTCGGCACCTGTCCAGGGGTTTGTCCGGATCCGGCCACGATAAGTAATAGATCTTGTCAGTATGGGCGATTACTGCGAATACTTGCAATTTGTTCTTATTCGCGAGGAAGGCCGATAATGAAGCACTTCATTGTTCACAAGCCTGGCACCATCGCACTCAGCGGCACCGCCAGTCCTAAGCACGTCGGCTGAGACACAATCGCAGAACCGGCGTCCAGGGATGGGCGCCGGCTCCTGGCGTAGCCATATATCATCAAATATCAGCTAATCGAGTTAAAGGAGTCCGGTGAGTCGGGGACCGTACCCGCAGGGCAACCCGTCTCTTCCCGCGCCGCCGCCGCTCGCGGTGGACGCGGACCGGCGCCTGCGCGGGCCGTACACCGCCGGGGGTGCGATCGTCGCCGCGCTGCTGCCCGCCGCCCGGCCCGAGCTCGTCGCCCGCTACGACATCGAGCTGCGCGCCGTCGCACCCGACCTGCGCGACCTGATCCCCGCCCGGCGCCGGTCGGTGGCCGCGAGCCTGCCCGGCGCGGAACGGATCCTGGTGCACGCGCCGCGCCGCACGCTGCGCCTGGCCAACGGCCTGGCCGAGTTCGTCCGCGAGCACCTGTCGGAGACCGGCCCCCGCGTGCTCGTCGTCGAGAACGCCGACCTGGCCGACCCCACAGACCTGGAGCTCCTGACGGTGCTGCGACGCCGCGTCCCCGGGGAGCTGCTGACCGTGGTGACCCGCGAGCGGACCGCCCCCGAGGAGCCGCCCGGCGCGGAACGGCACGACGCGGAACGACACGACGCCCTCGCCGACGAGCTGGAGCGGGAGGCGACGGTCGGCGCGCGGCTCGGCGCGATCCCGTACCACCGCGAGCGCGGCGGCGACCCGTCGAGCGCGGTGGCGGCGTTCCTGTTCGCGGTGCAGTGGTGCCTGGACGAGGGCTACCACGACGCCGTGGTGGACCTCGGCGAACGCGCCCTGCCTCTCACCGGCCCCGAGGACGATCCCGCGACCTGGTGGCGGATCCTGCACAGCACCGCGACCGCGCTGGCCGCGCTGGGCCGCGAGGACGAGTCGGAGGCGCTGTTCGACCTGGCCAGGCGGGAGAGCCTCTCCCCCGTGGTCCACGCCTCGGCCGCCTACGCCACCGGGATGCTGAAGGTGCGCCACCACGACCGGGCCCGGCGCGACCCCGACGCCGCGCTGGCGCTGGTGAACCAGGCGATCGCCATATCCTCGCTGCTGCCCGACCCGCGCGAGCGGGCGTTCAAGATGGGGTTCGACCTCAACGGCCGGGCGCTGGTGGAGGTACGGCGCGGCCGTCCCGCCGAGGCCCTGGAGCTGGTCGAGGAGGCCGTCGCCCTGGCCGACCGCGACCTGCGGCCCGGCGAGCACCCGATACACCGGCTGGTGCTGCTGGCCAACAGGGCGCAGCTCGCCGTGATGCTGGGCCGCCCCGAGGAGGCGCTGGAGGACCTGGACGCGGTGATCGCGGCCGATCCCGGCTACCCCGACTACTACATCGACCGGGGCAACCTGCTGCACCGGCTGGGCCGGATGGACGCGGCCGTCGCCGACTACGAGACGGCCATGCGGGTCGGCCCGCCCTTCCCCGAGCCCTACTACAACCGGGCCGAGATCCGCTTCTCCTCGGGTGACCACCGGGGCGCGCTCGCCGACCTGAACCACGCGCTTGAGCTGGACCCGGAGTTCGTGGACGGCCTGGCCAACCGGGCGGGGCTGCTGGCCGCGCTCGGCGAGTACGCGGCGGCGAGGGCCGACGCGGAGACCGGCCTCGCGATCGATCCCGCCAACCCGTACCTGCTGTGCGCGCTGGGCCAGGTGGAGACCGCGGAGGGCCGTTACGACAGGGCGCGCACCGCCTTCGACCGGGCCCTGGAGCTCGCTCCCTCACTCGCGGCGGCCTGGGCGAGCCGGGGGCTGCTGTCGTTCGAGACCGGCGACCCCGAGGGCGCCGTCGCGGACTTCACCCGGGCCCTCGACGCCGGGGACGACCCCGCCCTGCTGTTCAACCGGGCGATGGCGCTGCGCGCCGCCGGACGCGACGCGGAGGCGGTCGCCGATCTCACCCGCGCGCTGGAGCTGGCCCCGGACGACGATGACATCAGGCGCGAGCTGAAGTCCTGACCTCGCGCGGTCCCCGGCCGGGCCTGGCAGGGGTCTGGTCGGGGACCGGCCGGGCGCCGGAAAACATTCCGGATTCCGACGGGGTCATCGCCTTACCGGCTCGGAAAGTCACGGCCGGTAAGGCGATGACCCCGTCCGGGAAAATCCCGTTATCGGAATATCCGTCATACACACGGTGATGCGCGCGACGTCTCGTATTCGCCCTCCCGTATCCCCGGGACCGGAGGTGGATAGGAGCGATTTCCCGATGCGCGGTCACCGTAAGCCACGCCATCGGACGCCCCGTACGCGAACGCCGTGCCCACGCGTGACGGACGGAGACGGGTGGTGACGGGCGATGGGCGGGCGGAGGTGAGCGGGGCCGTCAGCCGAGCGAGCCACCGAGGTATCGTTCGGCCAGCTCGCAGGTGTCCTCCGTGTAGCCGGAGCCGAGTTCCGCGGCGATGTCCGCGCCGGTGTGGGTGCCGATCCAGGCGACCAGCAGCAGGCGGCGGAACAGGACGAACGTCCAGATCTCGGCCTCGTCCTCGGCCGGGAGGTCCAGGACGGTCCGGTAGCCCCGCACCCACGCGTCGAGCAGCCCGGGAACCTCCGGGCGGTGCTCGACGAAGCTGACCGCCGCGGCCAGGTCGTAGAGGTACCAGCCGAAGCCGCAGTCGTCGAAGTCGATGACCGCGGGCGGGTCCTCACCCTCCACGAGCAGGTTGGCGGCGCGCAGGTCGGCGTGGATCAGGCCGTAGCGCTCCCGGCCTCGGCCGAACCGGTGGAGCCGCTCGCGCACCTCCTTGTCCAGCCGTCCCAGCACGGCCCGCGCCTCGGCCCCCACCCCCAGGCCGTCCTGCCAGCGGCCCCACCGCGACTCGGCGCCGAGAGCGGCCTCGTGGTCCCAGTGGAAACGGGTGAACCCCTCGGGCCGGGACCACCCGCGCGCGTGCCGGTGCATCCGCGCCGTGAGGGCGCCGAGCCGTTCGAAGCCGGGCACCGGGTCGTCCCGGGACGGCTCGGCACCGGGCAGGAACTCGAACATCACGCAGTCGCGCGGCTCGGGGCCGGGAACGGTCAGCACCCGGGAGCCATCGGGAGCCGGGATCACCCGGGGGGTGCGGATCCCGGCCTGCTCGCGGAGCGCCTCCAGCCAGGCCAGCTCGGACAGGATCGCCGGGGTGGAGTGGTAGCCGAGCCGGTGCACCCGCAGGATGGACCGCGTCCCCGCGGCGAGGTCGTCCACCCGGTAGGTGGCGTTCTCGGACACGTTGACCAGGGTGACCTCGGCGCCGATCAGGCCGTGGATCCGGGTCGCCTCGCGGGCCACCTCGTGCACCCGGGCCAGCACGTCGCCCCCGGCGGACAGGTCGTGGGCCCGCATCGTCTCCCCCTGGTCGGTCGCGCGGGTTTTCCCCCGGCTCGGTCGCGTGAGCGGGTCGGTCGCGCGAGGCGCCAGATCATATCCGAGATTCCTCCCCGCCCCCCGGCGCCACCCGTACGGCCTCGCGGACGGGGCCCTCCACGGCGTGGTCCTCGGAGGTCTCCGGTGCCGGGAAGGTGACGCGGATCTTGGACTGCCGGTGCGGGAGCCGTTCCCAGTCGTCCATGAGGGCCGCCCGGAGCCCGCACTCGGCGGCCAGGTCGAGCAGGGTCTCGGCGCGGTAGTAGAAGTCCTCGCGCAGGACGTGGTGCTCCCTGCCCTCGGTCCGGTCGAAGGTGAAGTCGAACCAGCCTCCCGGCCGCACGACCCGGCCGACGCTGCGGAAGCACTCCTCGATCACGTGGAGCGGGGAGTGGGAGAAGACGCTGTGGGCGTGGACGACATCGAACGCCCGGTCTGGCAGGGCGTCGAAGCGCAGATCCCTCACCGGCAGGAGGTGCGGGAACCTGTCGCGCAGGTCGTAGGTGGCGAGGGTCTCCTGGGCGGCGAGCAGGATGTCCGGGGAGATGTCGACGCCGTAGTAGTTTCCCGGATCGAGGTAGCCGATGAACAGGCGCCCGGCCCGCAGGTTGCCGCAGCCGATCTCCAGCATGCGGTGCTCGGGCCTCAGGCCGTGCCGTACGAGATAGTCGAACTGCATCTTCCCCAGGGCCACCCAGCGCCGGTACGACCTGCTGCCCACGGCCGCGTGGGGGCTGCGCGCGGTGTCGGACCTCATGACGGCCCGGTAGTAGGAGATGTGGTCGCGGTTGCCCAGGCGCAGCCACGTGTTCCTGGTCAGCCTTCTCAGGTGCCGGGGGACCCGCCCGGGATGGCCGAGGGCGTATCTGAGCTGGTGAACGACGCTCGCGCGGTTGTGACTGTGCATGCCTCTCCCCATGTCGGGACGACACCTCGACGATCCCGCCAGTGACGAGATCGTATCCCTGGGCGATGGAGATATCACTCTTGGTGAACATCGTCGGGATGTCGCCCAGAGGTGCCACTTCCCTCTCGGGACGACGGTCCCGCCTCGTTCCGGTCCTCCGGAGGGCCCGCGCGGGCGTCCCATCGTTATGACATCTCGCACCACCCGGACGGCGGCGCACGCGCACCCGGCCGTCCACGCCGAAGGCCGCCGGAACGGTTTCGAGACGGTGAGGAGATCGGTGAACCTGGAACTCGCGCTGCGCATGTGTGAGGCCGCGGTGCGGCAGGCCGCGCGGGAGGGCGCGCTCATCTCGGTCGCCGTGGTCGACGCGGGCGGGCACCTGGTCGCGTTCCAGCGGATGGACGGCGCGCGGATCACCGGGCCGGTCCTCGCCCCCGGCAAGGCCTACACCGCGGTGGCCCACCGCATGCCCACCGCCGACCTCGCGCCGCTGGTCCTGCCTGGAGGCGAGCTGTACGGCCTGGCAGGTGACCGGTACGTGTGCTTCGGCGGCGGCGTCCCGCTCGGGGGGTCCGGGGAGCCCGGGGAGCCCGGTGACGGGCGCCGGGTGGGCGCGGTGATGAGCGAGGTGGCGGGCGCGGTCGGCGTCAGCGGCGGCACCGTTCCCCAGGACGTCGCCTGCGCCGAGGCCGCCGCGGCCCTCTGGGAAGGGGCATAGCCCTCTTGGAAGGGGCATAGGCGGATATATCGATAGAAAGCAGGTCGGCGGAAATCATCCCCCCGATGAAACAGGGGTGCGGCGTGTTACCTCGGATGGTCAAGGGGCAGTGAGGGCTTGCCCCAGACGATGATCGTCTGGGGGTGACCCTTTGGAGGATTCCCGTGGACGTTCTCGTGCTGCTCGCCCTGGTCTGTTTCCTGGCCGCCGCGATCTGGTCCGCCATCAGCCGGTCCTGGCCGATCGCGCTGCTCGCCGCCGGGGCCTTCCTGCTCACGCTGTCGGAGACGTCGCTGATCAACGGCTAGACGATCCGTCCCCCGGCGCGCCGACGCCCCCTTCCGGGGGCGTCGCGGCCGCCCGCGAACGGTCCACCGGCACGCCCCGGCACGCCGGGGTCAGGCACCGGCTCCCGGAAGGCTCCGGTCGATCTCGGCACGGGTGGGCATCGAGGTGCTGGCACCCGCGCGCTGGACGGACAGGCCCGCGGCCGCGGTGGCGAAGCGGACGGCCAGGTCGGCGGGCCGCCGCTCGACGCGGGCCGCGGCGAGGGCGCCCACGAAGGTGTCGCCCGCGGCCGTGGTGTCCACCACGGCCACCTCGGGAGCCTCGACACGCACGACGGGCCCGTCGCCCGAGGCGGTGAGCGCACCGCGCGACCCCAGGGTGATGATCACCCAGCCGACCGTGCCCCTCAGCTCCTCCAGAGCGCGCTCGTGGTCGTCCTGACCGGTGATCGCAGCGGCCTCGTGCTCGTTCGCCACCAGGACGTCCACGGCCTCCAGCAGCTCGGCGGGGAGCGGCTGGACGGGCGCGGGGGTGAGGACCACGGTGGTCCCGGCCGCGCGGGCGGCCCTGGCCGCGGCGGTGACGGCCTCGATGGGGAGCTCCAGCTGGAGCAGGAGAATGTCGGACCGGGAGATGACCTCGATCTCGGCCTCGGAGGGGGCGGTCACGGTCCCGTTCGCGCCGGGGACCACGATGATCGAGTTGCCGCCGTCGCCGTCCACCACGATCTGGGCGATGCCCGAGGGGCCGGGAACCGTGCGCAGGCGCGTCACGTCGACCCCCGCCCCGGCGAGCGTGCGCCGCAGCTCGGCACCGAAGGCGTCGTCGCCCACCGCCCCGAGGAAGGCCACCTCGGCGCCCGCCCGCGCGGCGGCGACGGCCTGGTTGGCCCCCTTGCCACCGGGGACCGTGGCGAAGGCGCGGCCGGTCACGGTCTCGCCGAGCGCGGGGGCGACGTCGACGTAGGCCACGAGATCCATGTTGGCACTGCCGAAGACCGAGATCACTGTTCCTCCTCGCGGTCGGGAACACGGATGTGAGAGCGGGTGTGAGGGCGCGGGAACACCTGCGTGAGAACGCGGGTGTGAGAGCGCGGATACGAGAACGCGGGTGTGGGAGCGGGCGCGGGAACGCGGGTGTGGGATGCGTAGGCGCGAGAACGGTACGGTCAGGAACGCAGGTAGGCCAGGACCGCGAGGACGCGGCGGTGCTGGTCGCCGTCCTCGGCGTACAGGCCGAGCTTGGCGAAGATGCTGCGGATGTGCTTCTCCACGGCACCGTCGCTGACCACCAGCTGGCGGCCGATGGCCGGGTTGGACCTGCCCTCGGCCATCAGGCCGAGCACCTCGCGCTCTCGCGGGGTGAGCTGGGCGAGGGGATCGTCGCGGCGGCGTCGCACCATCAGCTGTGCCACCACCTGCGGGTCGAAGACCGTGCCCCCGGCCGCGACCGTGCGCAGGCCGCCCATGAAGTCGTCCACGTCCACGACGCGGTCCTTGAGCAGGTAACCCACCGCGCCCCTGGCGTCGGCGAGCAGATCGTCGGCATAGGACACCTCCACGTACTGGGACAGGATCAGCACCGGCGTGCCCGGAACCCTCCGGCGCGCCTCCACCGCCGCCCGCAACCCCTCGTCGGTGAAGCCGGGCGGCATCCGCACGTCCACCACCGAGACGTCGGGACGGTGCTCGGCGACGGCCTTCACCAGCCCGTCGCCGTCACCCACCGCCGCGACCACCTGGCAGCCGAACTCCTCCAGGAGCCTGATCAGGCCCTCCCTGATGAGCACCGCGTCATCGGCCACAACTACCCGCACGGAACCTCCGCCACTATGACCGTCGGCCCTCCGGTGGGTGAGTCAACCACCAGCTCACCGTCGACCGCCTTCAGGCGATCACCCAGACCCGACAGGCCATGCCCCTTGGCGACATGGGCGCCGCCTACCCCATCATCCCCGATCGTCAGCATGAGGAAGTCCCCCGTCCTGCTCAGCGTCACGGTGCAGACCGTGGCGTGGCTGTGCTTGGCGACGTTGGTGAGCGACTCGGCGACGACGAAGTAGACGGTGTTCTCCACGGCGGCGGAGAAGCGGCCCTCGACCTGGACGTCCAGCTCGACGGGGATGGTGCAGCGCCCGGCGAGCGCGGCGAGCGCGGGGGCCAGGCCGCGGTCGCTGAGGATCGGCGGGGCGATGCCGCGCGAGAGGGCGCGCAGCTCGTCCAGGGTCTCGCGGGTGGAGGTGATCGCCTGGCCGAGCATCTGCTCGACGCCCGCCGGGTCGCGCCTGAGCTGGCGCTGGGCCCGCGACAGGTCCATGGCCAGGGAGACCAGGCGCTGCTGCGGCCCGTCGTGGATGTCGCGCTCCAGCCTGCGCAGCGCGTTGGCCTCGGCCGACACCGCGGCGGCCCGGCCCTCGGCCAGGTCGTCGATGCGGTCGTGCAGCTCGGCGACCCCGGTCAGCATCGCCCTGCCGAGCCCGGCCTGGACGAGCGCGGCGCCCCGCACGATCACCGGGAGGGTGAGGGCGAAGAGCACGCCGATGGTGGTGTTGATGATCACTTCGACCCACAGGCTGCCGCCCAGGCCGAGGAGCATGCCGAGCCCCCCGTCGTTGCCGGGGATGGCGTAGACGATCCACCCGTAGAGCGGGTAGGTGAGCCCGGCGATCGATCCGGCCCACCAGGCCACCGCCAGCACGAAGGTGATGATGGAGATCGGGAAGGCCACGATGCCGTAGAGCAGGTCGAGCCACGACTGGCCGTTCGTGAACGGGTTGATCATCCTGCGGAACCATCCGGCGTTCTCCGGGGCGGGCCGGTACCTCGGCCGGGCCACGGGACGGCCGAGCACCTCGGGCAGCCAGCGCCGTTCGACATCCGCGAACCCCCGCGCGACCAGGAGGGTCGTCGCGAGGATGGGCAGCCCCACGAACGCGACGGCCGAGCCGGCCCCCGCGGCGAAACCGGCCACCATCAGGACGAACCAGATGATGGACAACGGGAAGCCGACGACCAGGTAGCGGGTGTCGGTGCCGATGCGGCTGAGGAGGGTTCTCATGCCGCCCACGCTACGAGGACCGGCACCCTCGTTCGACCCTGCGTGCCCGCTTTCGGGGGTGGGGCCAGCACTACCCGGGATGGTGGGGGGATCGGGCGAGAAGACTGCTGCGCGCGTCACTGTGCCGCCGGGCTCCCGGAGAGAGGCTTCTTCCATCGCGATCCCCCGCACCGTCCCCTCGCGATCACTGAGATCTTCTCCTCCCTCCTTGAGAATCGAGCTCCCCTTGACCGCCGTGATCCCCGGCCCGGCAGTGCGAACGGCAGCGCCCCCGACAGACCTCCTGGCGACGACTCCCGCCCGCCGCACGACGCGCACGGCGCCCCGCACGGCACCGGCGCCCGCCGGGCGTGACCCGTTCATCGACGTGCTCCGGGTGTTCGGCATGGTCCTGGTGGTGTTGCAGCACTGGAGCATTCCGCTGCTCTCCTTCGCGGACGGGCGGATCTCCACCGGCAACGCGCTGGCCGCGGGGAACGCGTGGATGATCACGTGGATCAGCCAGGTGATGCCGCTGGTGTTCTTCGCGGGCGGCGCGGCCAACGCGATCAGCCGGCGGAGCGCGGCCCGGCGCGGTGACGCGACCCCCGTGTGGCTCGCGGTGCGCCTGCGCCGCCTGGCCTGGCCGGTCGTCCCGCTCGCGGCGGTCTGGCTGCCCCTCCCCCACCTGCTCCTCGCGCTCGGCGTGCCGGAGCAGCCGGTCCTGACCGCCTCGCGGCTGGCCGGGCAGCTGCTCTGGTTCCTGGCGATCTATCTCGTCGCGGTGGCGGCGACCACGCCGATGCTCAGGCTCAACATGCTGTACGGCTGGCGGGTGCCGGCCGCGCTGGCGGCGGGGGCCGTGGCGGTGGACGTCCTGCGCTTCACCAGCGGCCTCGACGTCGCCGGTCTCCCCAACATCGCGCTGGTCTGGCTCGCGGTGCACCAGCTCGGCTTCCTGTACGCCGACGGCAGGCTGGGCCGTCCCTGGGTGCTGGCCCTGGGCGGGTACGGCCTGGGCGCGGCGCTGGTGGCCTTCGGCCCGTACCCGCTCAGCATGATCGGGATGCCGGGGGCCGTCTCCAACATGGCGCCGCCCACGGTCGCGCTGCTCGCGGTGGGGGTGGGCCAGATCGGGCTGGCGCTCGCGCTGCGCCGGTGGATCGTCTCCTTCGCGGGGTGGCCGGGGGTCTCGCGGGCGCTGGGCTGGGCCGGTGACCGGATGATGACCCTCTACCTGTGGCACATGAGCGCGCTGTTCGTCATCGTCTCGGTGGTCGTGGTGGGCCTGGGCATCTCCACCCCCGCGCCGGGTACCCCGGCCTGGCTGTCCGGCTGGCCGCACTGGCTGCTCATGCTCGCCCTGGCGATGTGGCCGCTGCTGCGGGGGTTCGCCCGGTTCGAGACGCCGCCCGCGGCCGGGCCGTACACCGGCGGGACGGTCAGGGTCCTGGTGGCCGCCGCGCTGGTGGGGCTGGGCCTGCTCACGCTCACGGTGATCGGTTTCGTCCCGGGGGTGGCACCCGTGGCCGGGGCGGGCGCGATCGTGGTGGGCCTGGCGCTCACCGGCTCCTCCCGCGGTTCCTCCCGCGGCACCTCGCCGCGCTCACCGAGCGCCCCCGGCTCGCCCGGCTCACGGCCGGGCGGGCGCGCCGGACGGCTCCGCGTCCCGTCCCCCCGGTGACGGATGCCCCGGACCCCCTATGGCATATATGAACAGTATGTGCATATACTGATATATGTACATTGTGTACACAAACTCGCAGAGGGAGCATCGATCATGAACACCGCACCGGCTCGCGTCGCCGTCGTCACCGGAGGTTCCCGAGGCATCGGCCGCCAGGTCGTGGAGCGGCTCGCCTCCGAGGGGTACGCCGTCGTGGTCAACTACGCGAGCAACGACACCGAGGGGCAGGCCGCGGCCAAGGAGGCCACCGCGGCCGGGGGCCAGGGCCTCGCCGTACGGGCCGACGTCAGCGACCCCGCCGCGGTCTCCGCGCTCTTCGACACGGCCGAGGAGACCTTCGGCGGCGTCGACGTCGTCGTCAACGCCGCCGGGATCATGGGCCCGCCCGTCCAGCTCGCCGACCTCGACTTCGAGACGCTGGACCGCATCCTGAGCGTCAACGTACGCGGCACCTTCGCCGTCGCCCAGCAGGCCGCCAGGAGGCTGCGCCGGGGCGGCGCCCTGATCACCTTCTCCACCTCGGTCGTCGGGCTGTCCTTCCCCGGCTACGGCGCCTACGTCGCCTCCAAGAGCGCCGTCGAGGGCCTCACCCTCATCCTCGCCCGCGAGCTGCGCGGCAGGGACGTCACCGTCAACACCGTCGCGCCCGGCCCCACCGCCACCGCGCTCTTCCTGGACGGCAAGGACGAGGAGACCATCGCGAGGCTGGCCGCCCAGCCGCCGCTCGAACGGCTGGGCCAGCCCTCGGACATCGCCGAGGCCGTGGCGTTCCTCGCCGGTCCCGCCCGCTGGGTCAACGGGCAGGTACTTCGCGTCAACGGCGGCATCATCTGATTTGATCAGCATTTATGCCGAAAAAAGCAGCCATAACTACACAAAGTCACGCACTTTACCTGGAATGTAAGGTGATCCGTGACCGCCTCCGGTCCGACCACCTCAAGTTCTTCGGCAGTATTGAACCGTGAGCCTCGTAGACCGCCTGCCAGAAGAGATCGACGCCGACCCCGACGCCATCTTCGACGCCTTCGTCGAATGGAACTCCGAACGGGGACTGACCCTCTACCCGGCGCAGGAGGAGGCTCTTATCGAGGTGGTGTCGGGAAACAACCTGATCCTGGCCACCCCGACCGGCTCGGGCAAGAGCCTGGTCGCCGCCGGAGCCCATTTCACCGCGCTCACCAGGGACGTGCGCACCTTCTACACCGCGCCGATCAAGGCGCTGGTGTCGGAGAAGTTCTTCGACCTGTGCGCGGTGTTCGGCACCGAGAACGTCGGGATGATGACCGGCGACGCGAGCGTGAACCCCGGGGCGCCGATCATCTGCTGCACCGCGGAGATCCTCGCCAACGTCGCGCTGCGCGACGGCGCCGCGGCCGACATCGGCCAGGTGGTGATGGACGAGTTCCACTTCTACTCCGAGCCCGACCGCGGCTGGGCCTGGCAGGTGCCGCTCCTGGAGCTGCCGAACGTCCAGTTCATCCTGATGTCGGCGACCCTGGGAGACGTCACCAGGTTCGAGGAGGACCTCACCCGGCGCACCGGCAGGCCCACCGCGGTGGTGAAGAACGCCGAGCGCCCGGTCCCGCTCGTCTACTCGTACCGGATGACACCCCTCCACGAGACGCTGGAGGAGATGCTCACCACCAACCAGTACCCCGTCTACGTCGTCCACTTCACCCAGGCCTCGGCCATGGAGCGGGCGCAGGCGCTGATGAGCATCAACATGTCGACCAAGGCCGAGAAGGAGGCGATCGCCTCCATGATCGGCCACTTCCGGTTCACCACCCGGTTCGGCAAGGCGCTCTCCCGGCTCGTGCGGCACGGCATCGGCGTGCACCACGCCGGGATGCTCCCGAAGTACCGCCGCCTGGTGGAGCGTCTCGCCCAGGCGGGCCTGCTGAAGGTCATCTGCGGCACCGACACGCTCGGCGTCGGTGTCAACGTCCCGATCAGGACCGTGCTGTTCACCGCGCTGTCGAAGTACGACGGCAACAAGGTGCGGCGGCTGCGCGCCCGCGAGTTCCACCAGATCGCCGGGCGGGCCGGCCGGGCCGGGTTCGACACCATCGGCTACGTCGTCTGCCAGGCCCCCGACCACGTCGTGGAGAACGAGAAGGCCCTCGCCAAGATCGGCGACGACCCCAAGCGACGGCGCGGGTTCGCCCGCAAGAAGCCGCCGGAGGGCTTCGTCGGCTGGAGCGAGGAGACCTTCGAGAAGCTGCAGACCGCCGAGCCGGAGCCGCTGAACTCCCGGTTCAAGGTCAGCAACGCGATGCTCCTCGCGGTGATCAACCGTCCCGGCGACTGCTACGCCGCGATGCGCCACCTGCTCACCGACAACCACGAGGACCGCAAGTGGCAGCGGCGGCACATCACCCAGGCCATCGCGATCTACCGGTCGCTGCTGGCCGGGGGCGTGGTGGAGAAGCTGAGCGAGCCCGACGACCACGGCCGGATGGCCCGCCTCACCGTCGACCTGCAGGAGGACTTCGCCCTGAACCAGGCGCTGTCCACCTTCGCGCTCGCCACCCTGGAACTCCTCGACATGGAGTCGCCCAACTACGCCCTGGACATGGTCTCGATCATCGAGTCCATCCTCGACGACCCCCGCCAGATCCTGTCGGCGCAGCTCAAGAAGGCGCGCGGCGAGGCGGTGGCGCTGATGAAGGCCGACGGCGTCGAGTACGAGGAGCGGATGGAGCTCCTCAACGACGTCACGTACCCCATGCCGCTGGCCGACATGCTGCTGGGCGCGTACGAGACCTACCGGCGCGGCCACCCCTGGGTGGGCGACTACATGGTCAGCCCCAAGAGCGTCGTCCGCGACATGTACGAGCGGGCGATGACCTTCGCCGACTACGTGCAGTTCTACGAGCTGACCCGCTCCGAGGGCACCGTGCTGCGCTATCTCGCCGACGCCTACCGCACCCTGTCGCGGACCATCCCCGAGCACCTCAAGACCGAGGACCTGGTCGACCTCATCGAGTGGCTCGGCGAGCTGGTCCGCCAGGTCGACTCCAGCCTCCTGGACGAGTGGGAGCAGCTGCAGAACCCGACAGGGGAGGTGGAGGCGCCCTCGCTGGAGGAGAGCACCAGGCCGGTCACCGCCAACACCCGCGCGTTCCGCGTGCTGGTCCGCAACGCGATGTTCCGCCTGATCGAGCTCGCCTCCGTGGAGAACGAGCAGGAGCTGGAGCAGCTCGCCCCCGACGTCGACTGGGGCGCCGCGCTCGACGCCTACTACGACGACCACGAGGAGATCGGCACCGGCCCGGACGCCCGGGGTCCCGGCCTGCTGCGCATCGAGGAGGAGAAGGAGTTCTGGCGGGTCCGCCAGGTCGTCTCCGACCCGGCGGGCGACGGCGACTGGGGCATCGACGCCCAGGTCGACCTCGCCGCCTCCGACGAGGAGGGCCGCGCGGTGGTCCACGTCATCGGCCTGAACCGCCTCTGACGACCCCGGGCCGTCGCGGCCGCCGTCCTCGGGCGCGGAAATATCCGACGGGACCGGCAAGAATGGCGAGATGAGCGACGACGCGATCAGGCAGGTGCTGGGCCTGCTGTACCAGGAAGACACGTTGAAGGTGCTGGCCGCCCTGGTGCTGGGCGGCAAGCCGGAGGAGGAGTCCGGCCTCGACAGGGAGGCGGTCAGGCGCGCGCTGGACCGCCTGGAACGCGGCGGGCTCGCCGTACGGGGAGAGGGCGGCGAGTGGGAGGTGCGGCGCGAGCGCTTCCGTGAGCTGCTGCACGCCACGGCGAGGCCCGCCACCCCGGTCTCCCCCGAGGAGAGGGTGCTGCAGTCCTTCCTCGTCGAGGGACGGCTGCGGGCGATCCCCACCAAGCGCGACAAGCAGCTCGTCGTGCTCGACTACGTGGTCCAGGTCTTCGAGCCGGGGGTCCGATACTCCGAGAAGGAGGTGAACGTCGCGCTGCGCGCCTTCCACGACGACTACGCGGCGCTGCGCCGCTACCTGGTCGACGAGGCCATGCTCAGCAGGGCGAACAACGTCTACTGGCGCAGCGGCGGCTCCGTCGAGGCCTAGGAAGGCGAGCGGCGACACCTACCGGCGCGGCGGCTCCGTCGAGGCCTGAAGGCGGGCGGCCAGCGTCCGGAGGTGGTCGATCAGCTCGGGCGGCTCCCGTACGGTGAAGTCCAGGCCGAGCTGCCCGACGGTGAGCGCCAGCCACTCCAGCGAGTCGCCGCCGGTGCGCAGCAGGCAGCTGTGCCCGTCCAGCTCCTCCAGCGTCCAGTCGGGCCCGGAGAAGCGTTCGGCGACCACGGCGAGGGGCGCGTGCACGACGACCACCGCCCGGTGGCGGCTGATGGGGGCGAGGATCGACTCCTCGACGTGGCCGGGGGGCGGCTCTCGCGGCGGGAAGCGCACGCCGGTGCCCAGCGGGGCGGTGAGCCGGTCCACCCGGTAGGTCCGCCAGTCCTCCCTGCCGGTGTCCCACGCCACGAGATACCAGCGCCGCCCGGTGCAGGCCAGCCGGTACGGGTCGGCGACCCGGGCGCTCTCCCGCCCGTCGCGGCGGCGGTAGCCGAAGCGGATCCGCTCGCGGTCCCGGCAGGTCTGGGCGAGCAGCGCGAGGGTGGCCGCCTCCACGGTGGGCGTCGCCCCGATCGGCGCCACCGCCTGCGTCTGCGTCTGCAGGGTGTGCACGCGCAGGCGCAGCCGGGAGGGCAGCACCTGTTCCAGCTTGGCCAGGGCGCGGGCCGAGGTCTCCCCGATCCCGGCCACCGTGCCGCCCGCCGCCGTGCGCAGGCCCACCGCGATGGCGACGGCCTCCTCGTCGTCGAGGAGCAGCGGCGGCATCGCGGTGCCCGCCTCCAGCCGGTATCCCCCGGCCGGGCCGGTGGTCGCGTGCACCGGGTAGCCCAGCTCGCGCAGCCGGTCGATGTCGCGCCTGAGCGTGCGCGGGCTCACCTCCAGCCGCTCGGCGAGCTCGGGCCCCGGCCACTCCCGGTGGGCCTGCAGCAGCGACAGCAGTCTCAGCACCCGTCCCGTGGTGTCGGCCATGCCGTCCACGATGCCATCGGTCGCGGCCGGGATCTGACCTAAACCGTGGCTAGCCTGCCCGGAATGAGCCACATCGAGATAACGGGCGCCAGGGAGAACAACCTCAGGAACGTCTCCTTGAAGATACCCAAGAAGCGGATCACGGTCTTCACGGGCGTCTCGGGGTCGGGCAAGTCGTCCATCGTCTTCGACACGATCGCCGCGGAGTCGCAGCGCCAGCTCAACGAGACCTTCACCTCGTTCGCCCGCAACCGCCTGCCCCACCACGGCCGGCCGGACGCCGACGCCATCGGCAACCTCTCGGCGGCCGTCGTCGTCGGCCAGCGGCGGCTGGGCGGCAACTCGCGCTCCACCGTCGGCACCGTCACCGACATCAACCCGCTGCTGCGCCTGCTCTACTCGCGCGCCGGAACGCCGCCCGCCGGTTTCTCCAACGCGTTCTCCTTCAACGACCCGGCCGGGATGTGCCCGGAGTGCGAGGGCGTGGGCCGGAAGATCGCCCTGGACGTCGACCTCGCCTTCGACCGGTCGAGGTCGCTCAACGAGGGCGCGATCCTGCTGCCGGGCTTCCGGGCCGGCAACTGGCAGTGGAAGATCTTCGCCCAGTCGGGGCTGTTCGACAACGACAAACCGCTCGCGGACTACACCGACGCCGAGTGGGACACGCTGCTGCACGGGAGCGCGGCCGACGTCACCTTCGAGGAGCGGGACGGGACGACGCCGCAGCGGTACGAGGGCGTGGCCGAGCGGTTCGACCGGCTCCACGTGAGGCGGGACGTCGAGGGCAGGGCGGGCCGGGAGGCGATGGCGGCGTTCACCTCGTCGCGGCGCTGCCCGCTGTGCGCGGGGGCGAGGCTCAACCAGGCCGCGCTGGCCTGCCGGATCGGCGGGCGCAACATCGCCGAGCTGGCCGCGATGGAGGTCCGCCACCTGGTCGGCGTGGTCGCCGGGATCGACGCCCCGGTCGCGGCGACGATGGTCCCGGCGATCCTGGCCCGGCTGCGGCACCTGGTCACCATCGGCCTCGGCTATCTCAGCCTGGACCGGCCGACGCCCACCCTCTCCGGCGGGGAGTCGCAGCGGATCAAGATGGTCAGGCACCTGGGCAGCAGCCTGACCGACATGACGTACATCTTCGACGAGCCGACCGTCGGGCTGCACCCGCGCGACGTGACGCGCATGAACGAGCTGCTGCGCGAGCTGCGGGACAAGGGGAACACCGTGCTCGTCGTCGAGCACGACCGCGACGTCATCGAGATCGCCGACCACGTGGTGGACGTCGGGCCGCGCGCCGGGACGAACGGCGGCGAGATCGTCTACGAGGGTGGCGTCGAGGGCCTGCGGCGGGCCCGTACCCTCACCGGGCGGCACCTGCGCCGCAACCCGCCGCTCAAGGCGTCGTTCAGGGAGCCGACCGGCGCGCTGGCCGTCGCCGGGGTCACCGCGCGCAACCTCAGGAACGTCACGGTGTCCTTCCCCACCGGGGTGCTCACCGTGGTCACCGGGGTCGCGGGGTCGGGCAAGAGCACCCTGGTCAACGAGGCGCTCCTGGTCCGGCACCCGGAGGCGGTGGTGATCGACCAGGCGGCGGCCGGAACCTCGATCCGGTCCAACCCGGCCACCTACACCGGGCTGATGGACGAGATCCGCGGCCTCTTCGCCGCCGCGGGCGGGGTGAGCCCCGCGCTGTTCAGCTTCAACTCCAAGGGCGCCTGCCCGGAGTGCCAGGGCCTCGGGGTCATCCACACCGACCTCGCGTTCATGGACGGGATCACCTCCCGGTGCGAGGTGTGCCGGGGACGGCGGTTCCGGCCCGAGGTCCTGCGGCACACGCTGCGCGGCAGGTCCGTCTCCGACGTGCTGGAGATGACGGTCGACGGGGCAGCGGAGTTCTTCACCGAGCCGGGACCGCTGCGCACGCTGAGGACGCTGCGGGAGGTCGGCCTCGGCTACCTCGGCCTCGGCCAGCCGCTCAGCAGCCTGTCGGGGGGCGAGTGCCAGCGGATCAAGCTGGCGGGGGAACTCCACAAGAAGGGCAGCGTCTACGTGATGGACGAACCGACGACCGGGCTGCACATGGCGGACGTCGAGCACCTGATCGGGATCATGGACAACCTGGTGGACGGCGGCAACACGGTCATCGTCGTCGAGCACAACCTCGACGTGATCAAGAACGCCGACTGGGTCGTCGACCTCGGCCCCGACGGCGGCGACCGGGGCGGCACCGTGGTCTTCGAGGGCACGCCGCTGCGCCTCCTCGACGAGCGGGACTCCTTCACCGCCGAACACCTCCGCCGCGACCTGGCCCGCCCGTAGTGGGTCGGGCGGGTCCGGGAGGTCCCCTCAAGGAGCGCAGACGACGCGGACACGGGACCACGAGGTGTTGGCGTACCCCTTGGGATTCCACACGTCCAGGGCCGACTCCGGCTGGGTGGCCCCGCAGCTGTCCCAGGCGCGGGCGGCGATCACGGTCTCGCCCTCCCCCAGCTCGGCGGTGATGTGCCAGTGCCGCCACGCCCAGGGGCCCGCCTGCTCGCCGAGATCCGCCTGGATCCAGCCGCCGCCCCCGTCGAGGGAGACGTCGACGCGGGCGACGGTACGGCCGTCCCCGGCGTACGCGTAGCCGGTGATCCGCGTGAGGCCCGGCCGGAGGCGGTCGCCGTCGCCGGGGCTCAGGATCGCGGTGTTGAGGACGACGGGTCCCAGGGAGATGCCGTCACCGGGTCCCGCCTTGGCGGGGTCGGCCCCGGGAGGCAGGAGTCGGTAGGCGGTGGCCTGGAAGTAGTTGTCCGAGGGATCCTCCCGCGCGGTGACGCGCTGGAGCCACTTCACGCTGCGGGCGCCGATCCAGCCGGGGACGACGACGCGGAGCGGGGCTCCGTGGGCCGGGGGCAGCGGCCGGTCGTTCATCGCCCAGGCCAGCAGGACGTCCCCGCCGAGGGCCTTGGCCACGGGAATCGAGCCGCCGTAGGGCTGGGCCGGATCGGCGAGCCGGGAGACGTCGGGAGCGGCGAATGCGATGTGCGCGGCCTCGGGGCGCAGCCCGGCGCGGGCGAGCACCTCGGCCAGGCTGACACCGCTCCAGCGGGCGGTGGAGGTCGCGCCGGGCCCCCAGGGGTCCTCACCGGGGATGTCGCGCACCTCGGCCAGCCCGGCACGGCGGTTGCCCGCGCACTGCAGGGTCGCCACCAGGCCGATCTCGGGGAACCCGGAGCGCAGGTCCTCCAGCGACAGCGTCAGCGGGCGCTCGACCAGGCCGTCCACGGTGAGGCGCCAGGCCTCCGGATCCAGGTCGGGGACGGGACCGTGGTTGCGGCTGTAGAAGGTGTCGAGCGGGGTGAGGATCTGGTCGGCCAGGGCACCCGGCGGGGCCTCGGCGTTGTACGGGTCGGTCCCGTGGACCACCATGTCATCTCTTTTGTCCCAGGTGTTCACACGCTTCGGGATACCCGGGGACGAGGACACGACACGACCCCTGTCCGGGACATTCGCGCCGATCAGCCGTAGTACTTCTTCGCGCCGTCGTGCAGGGGCACCGGGTCGGTCTTCTGGGCGTTGTCGCGGGTGATGTCCTTGGCCGCGGGGTGGACCTTCTCCAGCTCCGCCTTGCGGTCGAAGAGCAGCTTGGTCAGGCTCCCGGCCAGGGCGGGGTCCATCTTCTCGTTCACGACGAGCAGGTTGGGCACCGAGATCGTGGACACGTCGGCCGGGGTCCCGTAGACGTCCTTCGCGATCGTCCCCGCGGCGTACACCGGGCCGTGCTCGGCCCGCATCGCGGGCAGCACCCCGTCCAGCGGGACGAAGGCGACCTCGTCCTTGAGGGAGGTCAGCAGGTCGGTGAGGCCCGGCGTGGGCAGCCCGCCCGACCAGACCAGGGCGTCGAGGTCGCCGTCCTTGACGGCCTGCACGCTCTCGGGCAGCCCCAGCGACTGCCGGGTGACGTCCTTGTCCGGGTCGAGACCGGCGGCCTTCAGCAGGCGCAGCGCGATCACCTCGGTGCCGGAGTTGGGCGAGCCGGTGGAGACCCGCTTGCCCTTGAGGTCGGCGACGGACCTCACCCCGGAGCTCGCGGTGGCGACCACCTGGGTGTGGTTGTCGTACAGCCGGGCGACGGCGCGGATCGGCTGGGGCGCGGTGAAGGCGCCCTTGCCCGCGACGGCGTCGGCGGCGGAGTCGGCGAGGGTGAAGGCGATGTCGGAGTCACCCCTGACGACCCGCTGGATGTTCTCCACCGAGGCGCCGGTCGCCTCGGCCGTGGCCTGGTAGCCGGGGAGGTTCTTGCCGATCTGGTCGGCCAGGCCCCCGCCGAGGACGTAGTAGACGCCGGTGGTGTTGCCGGTGGCGATCGACAGCCGCTTTCCCGCGGCGCCGCTCTGGCCCGCGCCCTGTTCGGCCCGCTCGGCCGACCGGTCGCCGCCGCACCCGGTGAGGAACAGGACCCCGGCCGCCAGCAGGACGGCCACGCGTTTGACGGTCATCGAACCACCTCTCGTTTGCGCATCACCAGATGGAGGGAGACGGCCACGACCAGGAGGCCCGCTCCGGCGAGGGCGGGCACGGGCGACAGGAACAGCAGCAGCACCGCGGCCACCGCGCACAGCGCCCGCTCCACGGGACCCGCCGGGCCGAACAGCCGCCCGCCGGTGGCGGCGGCCAGCGCGGCGACCGCGAGCGCCGAGACCCCGGTGGCCGCCAGGATCTCCCCGATCGTGCCCTGGGCCAGCAGCCCGGCCCCGCCCGGGGTGAGCACGAAGGCGAACGGCACCAGGAACGCGGGCAGCGTGTACTTCCAGGTCGCCATCATGGTCCGGTAGGCGTTGCCCCCGGTGATGGCAGACGCCGCGAAGGCCGACAGCGCCGTGGGCGGGCTCACCTCCGACAGCACGGCGTAGTAGAAGATGAACATGTACGCCTCGGCCTGGCTGACGCCGAGGTCCGTCAGCGCGGGCCCGATGATGACCGCCGCGATGACGAACGACGCGGTCACCGGCACGGCGAGGCCGAGCACGAGCACCGCGACCGCGCACAGCAGCGCGGTGACGGCGAGGATCCCGCCCGAGGCCCCGACGATCAGCGAGCTCGCCTTGAGTCCGAGACCGGTGAGGGTGACGACGGCGACGATGAGCCCGGCGGCGGCGCAGGTCGCCGCGACCGGCAGCACCCCGGTCGTGCCGGCGGCCAGGGCCCTCGCCGCCCTGCGCGGGGTGAGGGCGTGCTCCCTGTCGAGGAAGGAGAGCGCGACGGCCAGCAGCGTGGCGTACACCACCGCGCGGAACGGCGACTGGCCCAGCGCCATCAGGACGACGATCACGAAGAGCGAGCTGAAGTGGTAGCCGAACCGCCTGACCAGCGGCCAGAACCTCGGCGCGTCCACCTCGACCGCCCGCGTCCCGTACCTGCGGGCGTCGATCTCGATGGCGAGGAAGATGCCCAGGTAGTACAGGACCGTGGGGATGGTGGCGTAGAGCAGCACCGTGAGATAGCCGACCCGCATGTACTCGGCGATGATGAACGCCGCCGCGCCGAGCGTGGGAGGCGACAGGATCGCCCCGATGCCCGCCGCGGCGAGCACTCCCCCGCCCTGCTCGGGCGGGTATCCCGCCCTGCGCAGGATCGGCCAGGCGACGCTGCCCACGCTCACCGTCGTCGCGACGCCCGAACCGCTCACCGTGCCGAGCAGGAACCCGGCGAGGGTGACCGTACGGCCCGGCGCCGAGCGCGAGCGGCGGAACGCGGCCAGGGAGACGTCCACGAAGAACTTGCCCGCGCCCGAGTGGTCGAGGACCGCGCCGTAGACGGTGAACAGGATGATGTAGGTGGCCGCCACGTCGAGCGGCACCCCGTACACGCCGTCGGTGCCCATCACGAACGAGACGACGATCCGGTCGATGTCGTAGCCGCGGTGCCCGATGACCCAGTCGAAGGGCAGGTAGCCGCCGTAGTAGGCGTAGAGGGCGAACGCGACGCAGACCGCGGGCAGGATCCAGCCGACGGTGCGGCGGCAGGCCTCCAGGACCAGCGGCACGATGACCGCCCCGGCCACCACGTCGAGGGCCGTCGGCTCGAAGGCGCGCCGGATGAAGTCGTCGAAGACCACCAGCGGGTAGAGGCAGGCCGCGAGCGCGAGCAGGGCGAGCGCCCAGTCCACCACGCCCGGCCGGTCGGTGCCCCGCCGCCCCGGCTTGTAACAGACGAAGACGAGCGGCAGCACGACCGCGAGGAAGATCATCCGGTACGGGAGCACGGAGCCCGGCCGGAAGGCCCGGTACAGGACGTACAGCGACAGCCCGAGGGCGATCAGCGTGACGGCCCCGGCCACCCAGCCGGAGAGCCGCCGGGCGGGCCGCTCCGCGTCGAACTCCGCGATCAGCTCGTCCGCCGACGCGGCGCCCGCTGTCGTACCGCTCGCCGAACCCGCCGATGTGGTGCCTGTCAAACCGCCGTCTCCACGTGTGAGCCGCGACCTTTGACCGAACATTACATAGATCACTGACGCCCGTCCGTCAGGACGCGGTCACATTCGCGTCACACCTGCCGTGCGGACCGCACCGGGCCACACGGCAGACGCGAGGAGGCATGAAGAGAGCGAAATGTCCGAAGGAAAGGACCGAAACCGGAGCGAAGGGGCCGTCCCAGGGCCCGGGGCACCGTCAGGGCCTTCGGGGCCGTCAGGGCCGTCAGCCGCCCGAGGTGTCGTTCTCGGCGTCCGCGCTGGGGACCGCGAGATCGTAGGGGTCGTCCAGCCACCCGGCGGGCAGGTGGACGCGGTCGCGCGGGTTGGTCTTGCCCCGGGGGGTGTCGACTCCGTCGGGCCACGGCTGGGCGGGGTCGAGCTCGGCGAGGCCCTCCCGCAGACCGGCCAGGCTCTCCGAGGTGGCCAGGCGGCGGCGGAGCTCGGCGCCGACGGTGAAGCCCTTGAGATACCAGCCGACGTGCTTGCGGAAGTCGACCACGGCGTGCCGCTCGCTCTCGAAGCACTCGGCCATCAGGGTGGCGTGCCGGTCCATGGTCGCGGCGACCTCGCCCAGCAGGGGGCGGCTCCGCTCGTCGCCGCCCTCGCACATGGCCGCCAGGTCCGCGAACAGCCACGGGCGCCCCAGGCAGCCCCGGCCCACGACGACCCCGTCGCACCCGGTCTCGTCCATCATGCGGCGCGCGTCGGCGGCGCTCCAGATGTCGCCGTTACCCAGCACCGGGATCTCCGTCACGCTCTCCTTGAGCCGCGCGATCGCCTCCCAGTCGGCGGTGCCGCCGTAGTGCTGGATCGCGGTGCGGCCGTGCAGCGCGACCGCGGAGACGCCCTCCTCGACGGCGATCCGCCCGGCGTCCAGGTAGGTCAGGTGGTCGTCGTCGATGCCCTTGCGCATCTTCACGGTCACCGGCAGCGTCCCCGCGTTGCGCACGGCCTCGCGCAGGATCGCCCGGAACAGGTTCCGCTTGTACGGCAGCGCGGAGCCGCCACCCTTGCGGGTCACCTTGGGCACCGGGCAGCCGAAGTTGAGGTCGACGTGGTCGGCCAGGTCCTCCTCGGCGATCATGCGGACGGCCCTGCCGACGGTCACCGGGTCGATCCCGTACAGCTGGACGCTGCGCGGATTCTCCTCGGGCTCGAACCGGATCATCTTGAAGGTCTTGGGATTGCGCTCCACCAGCGCCCGCGTTGTGATCATCTCGCAGACGAACAACCCGCCGCCCTGCTCCCGGCAGAGAGTACGGAACGGCGCGTTGGTGATCCCGGCCATCGGGGCGAGGACGACCGGCGGCCATACCTCCAGCGATCCCAGCTTCAACGACTCCACCTGGCTTTTCTACCGCACTGCGACGAGCAGGACGAATCATCGCTGGGTATGGTGTCTCTGGCGTAGATCAATGTGACACGGGAGGCCGCGGATGCTGTTGCGACTGCGGATCGCACTGCCCGACCAGCCGGGCTCCCTGGGGAAGGTGACCCGGGTCCTCGGCGTCGCGGGCGCGGACATCACCCAGGTGGTCGTCCTCGACCGCGGCGAGGGCCGGGCGCTGGACGACATCACCGTCTACTGGCCCGACTCCGCGCCCAGGGAGAGCCTGGCCGAGGGGCTGGAGAGCGTCCCGGGGGTGACGATCGAGGGCATCTGGAGCACACGCGAGGCGCCGGGGACCTACCCGGAGCTGGAGATCCTCAAATACATCACCACCGCGGGCGACCGCGCCCTCGCCACCCTGCTCGACTCCATGCCCGTGCTTTTCAGCGCCGACTGGGCGGCGGCGGCGACCGAGAAGAGCCCCCGCACGCTCGTCCACTCCAGCTGGCGCGCCCCCGAGCAGGTGCCCTTCCCCGACGAGACGCCGGTCCGCCCGGCGGCCTTCACCCTCGCCTCCGGCCTGCACGTGATCGCCGCCCCGCTGCCCCCGCTCGCCCTGACCTTCCTGCTGGCCCGCGCCGACGGCCCCGCCTTCCATCGCATCGAGGTGCACCGCCTCACCCGCATCCTGGAGATCTTCCTCACCCTGCCCGCCGTGGAGCGCGTCGTCGCCCGCCAGCTGCGCCGCCCGCCCGAGCAGGACGGCTGAGCACCTCATGGACACCTGGACTCTTGTGACTCTTGGACGGCTGAACGATCACCTGGCCGGACCCGCCGCACAAGGGCCCCGGGCGGGATCACGCGACGCCCACGGGGCCGGAGGCTGAACGCGCGGTTACGCAACCACCGGGAAAACCCGCTAGAGTTCTCTCGTCGCCACCGGGTACGAAACCCGGAGGAAACACGCGGAAGTGGCTCAGTGGTAGAGCATCACCTTGCCAAGGTGAGGGTCGCGGGTTCGAATCCCGTCTTCCGCTCGAAGGGTCTTCGGGCTCTCACTCCGGTGGAGTGGCCGAGAGGCGAGGCAACGGCCTGCAAAGCCGTCTACACGGGTTCAAATCCCGTCTCCACCTCTGGTCTTTCCCCATGCGGACGATTAGCTCAGCGGGAGAGCACTTCCCTGACACGGAAGGGGTCACAGGTTCAATCCCTGTATCGTCCACCATCGCCCGTATACGGGTAGCTCGACCAGAACGGCCGCCAAGATTCCAGATCATGGAGCTTGGCGGCCTTCTGCTTTCTCCCGGTGTTGTCAGCGTCGGTACCGATGTTGTGCTGACCGTAGTTTCCGTGAACCGCTTGACTGCTGAGACTGTCGTGGGTTCGGATAGTGGCCATCCAACGGGTCGGGAGCGCGCAACATGGGGAAACTTCACGGCGATGATCTAACGGTTACCTTCTACTGCAAGGACCCCAACTCGAACTTCCAGAACGACTGCGCGACGTTCTATCGGACGAACCGGGAGTCATGGGTGGTGCAGGGCGACAGCATGGGGTCTGAGGTGGCCCCAAAGCTGACGGCCCTCGCCGACCACGAGACTTATCTAGAGATTCCCGACGCGCTCGCCAACAGATTCGCGCGCATGTACGTAAGGGAGCGGTATGGAGTCGATCTCCCCGAAGGACCGTAGCGCGCTGATCGCCGGCTTCAACCGTGAGGCCCTGCATCTGGAGATGCGGGACAACTACGAGGGCGACAAGCCGTGGTTCGACCGCTGGCGCTCAGGGGATCGTGAAGGCGTCAAGGCTGACATGCGGCCATGGTGCGATCAGGTCCGAGACGGAGTTACCAGAGGCAAGGCGTACCGGCGTCTGTGCGTCGTCTCCGAACCGCTCTCGGAGTATCAGCGCTGGTGTCACGAGATGAACGACCTCAAGGTCAAGGCCGGGGAAGACCTGCGTTGGGTGCCTCGGCGACTCGTGTCCGCCGTAGCTCTGCCCGGTAACGACTTCTGGTTGTTCGACTCCGAGATCGTGACGTTCGGCCTCTTCGACGGCAACGACATGCGAACGGACATCCTGCTTTCCCGAGACCCAGAGGTCGTACGGTTCTGCTTGGACACCTTCGCGAGGCTCTGGGATCTGTCGATCCCGCACCACGAGTACCCGCTGTCATAGTCGAGTGTCCGAGCAACAAGCAGAAGCCAAGAAGGCGTTCGGTATCCGGCTGCGGGACCTACGGCTTGACGCGAGGCTGAGTGGTCGCCAGCTCTCAGCGATGACAGGCATGCGACCGTCCAAGATCTCCCGTATCGAGCACGCTCGGCAGAACCCCACGGAAGACGACATCAGGACATGGTGTCGGGCGTGCTCCGCAGAGAACCAGATACCCGAGTTGATTGCCGCCCATCGGCAGATCGACGAGATGTGGCAGGAGCACCGGCAACAGCTACGCCAAGGGCTCAAGAACCTTTCAGCGAAGAACAAGCCGTTGTATGAGCGAACGAAGCTCATGCGCGTTTACACGTCGCTCAACATCCCCGGTTTCCTGCAGAAGCCGATGTACGTCCGTGCCGTGGTGGAGGCGGTAACGCAGTTCCATAAGCTTCCGGACAACGTAGACGAAGCGGTCAAAGCCCGACTAGGCCGCCTCCAAATCCTGACCTCAGGGCCAGGTCAGTTCGCTTTCGCAGTCGAGGCTTCAGCGCTGTATGTGACCCTCGGGGACCAGGCCACGATGGACGAACAGTTCGATTTCCTTATCGCGGCAACGCGGATGAATCACGTGTCCCTAGGCATCATCCCGTTGGGGACGACCCGTAACCGGGTCTGGGCGGGGGAAAACTTCTACATCTTCGATGAGCACACCGTGCGCAGCGACCAGTGGACCGGGACGTACGAGACGAGCAGGCCAATCGAGATTTCCACCTTTTTGAGAATCTTCAATCTGCTGCGTGAACAGGCCGTCTACGGCGACGCCGCCCGAGCTGAGATCGAGGCGGCTCGAAGGCACCTGCAATCTCGGGAAACTTCCTAGCTCCGGCTCTGGACGGACTCCTACCGTCTGGGTTATGGCATCCGGACAGACATCGACAGAGGCCCGTGTCGGGGGGCACGAGGGCGACGAGACGACGAGCTCCGCCGAGCAGGAACCGCCCGAGATGTTGAGGGACCTCGCGCGGCTGGTCAGTGCGCACGGTGTTCGAACGTCGATCATTCACTACGTGGAGCTCCACCTTCGCAGTCACCGGCCGCTCCCATTTCCGCGCGAAGACCGCTTCGAGCTGATCGCGCACAGTCGCGACGGCTGGGAGGTGGCGAGCGTGACCGTGGGGTCGCGGTCCGGTTGCTTCGTGGTCTCGCTGCCCTCGGCGGGGGTCACGACCCAGATGGTGAACGCCGACCAGCCGCACGCGGTGGTGGACCTGATCCTCGCCTCACTCCCGAAGGAGACGGCATGAGGTGGGAGACACCGGAGTCCAAGGTCACGGAGAATCCGGACGGCTCTCGTGGAACACTCCGCGAGGGCGGCTCCGCGAGCGTACCGGCCGACGTGAACGCCATGACGTTCCAAAACCTTGAGCCGGGGTGCCCGGCCGTGCGGGTGGCGTGGTCGTTCGCACCGGACAGGGGGACGGAATGACCGGCGCCGCGCCGACACCGGCACCGCTTCGGGTCCCCTACGTGATCGCCCACGCCGACGAGGTCGTGCCTCAACCCCTGCGGTTCGTCCGGCGCCCGCTCGGTGGACTGCGGCTCGCCTACGACATTCCGCGCCGGGGCGACGAGGTGCGCGGGGTGTTGCGCGTCCGCGTGCTGACCACCCGCCGAGGGGCGCCGCAGTGGCGCAAGCTCAACACCCTGCGCCAGTGGCGGTGCATGGAGAGGTTGCGGTGCCAGGTCTGTGGGAAGACCGCAACCGACCCTGACACGGGACGCATCCCCTGGATCATGACCGATACCGCGTTCCGCGAGATCCCCGGGGACCCTACCGGCGGTCTCACCAGCGCTCCGCCGACCTGCCGGGCCTGTATCCCCGACGCGCTGGCCACCTGCCCCCAGCTCGGAATCTCCTCGACCGTCTGCACCGTCGCCCACGCCGAGCCCGCCGCCGTACTGGCCGACATATTCACCCCCGGTCCGGGCCGGAGAGCCATCCCCACCGGGGAGCGCAGCGTTGAGGTCAGTCTGAGGGACGAGGTGTCGATTCCCAGGGCGCTGGCCACCCAGCTGATCGTCCGTGTCCAGGACATGCGGCCCCTGAACGTGACCTGAGTTCTCCCCTCTGCTTCCTGGAGGGTCAGGTGTCTTCCCCCGCGCGGACGCACACCCGTGACCCGCATCCCTGACCTCCGGGAACACAAGGTCGCTTCTGTTCCCGGCGAGGATGTTCCTCACCATTTCCGGGATCGCCCGCGGGATGCGCTCGCCTCGGGTTGGATCAGCTGCGAATGGTGACATATGCGGTGTCGCTCGGCTGGAATGGGCTTGTTCTCCAGGAACCGTATCGATCCCGGACGGCTGAGGGCGTGGCATCCGGTCGCGGGCAGCGGCCGGAGTGCGGTGGACGACGTCGAGGAAGGGCTGGCCTCCCATGAACATCACCGAGTACGCCGACAGCGTGTGGCGGGGCGAGGTCCCCGACAGCATCGTGCACACGGGTCCCGCCGGGCAGGGCTTCGTGGAGATCGCCGACGGGGTGGGCTTCCGCGGCGGCTTCGGCAACGTGATCGCGCTGCGGCACGGCGGGGAGGTGACCCTGTTCGACACGGGCAACCCCTTCGACGCGGACCGGCTGCACACCGACCTGCGGGCCTGGACCGACGATCCGGTGACGGCCGCGATCTATTCCCACGGGCACATCGACCACGTCTCGGGCGTCGGCCCGTTCGACGCGGAGGCCGACACGGCGCGGCGGCCCCGGCCGACGGTGGTGGGGCACGAGGCGGTCTCCGTCCGCTTCGAGCGCTACGTGCTGACCAACGGCTACAACGCCGTGATCAACCAGCGGCAGTTCCAGGCTCCCGGCCTGACCTGGCCCACCGAGTACCGCCACCCCGACGTGGCCTACCGCGACGTGATGTCACTCGGCCACGTCGACCTCTTCCACGCCAAGGGCGAGACCGACGACGCGAGCGTCGGCTGGGTGCCCTCGCACCGCATCCTGCTGCCGGGGGACCTGTTCATCTGGGTGACCCCCAACTGCGGCAACCCGCAGAAGGCGCAGCGCTATCCGCGCGAGTGGGCGATCGCGCTGCGCAGGATGGTCGAGCTGCGACCGGAGATCATGCTGCCCGGCCACGGCGCCCCCATCTTCGGCGCCGACCGGGTCGAGCAGGCGCTGACCGAGACGGCCGAGTGGCTGGAGTTCATGGTCGAGCGCACCCTGGGGATGCTCAACGAGGGCGCGAGGCTGGACGACATCGCGCGTGCCGTACAGCCTCCCGCGCGGCTGGCGGAGCGGCCCTATCTGCGCCCGCACTACGACGAGCCGGAGTTCGTGGTGCGCAACATCTGGCGGCTGTACGGCGGCTGGTACGACGGCAACCCGGCCAATCTCAAGCCCGCGCCCGAGGCGGCGCTGGCCGCGGCGGTGGCGAAGCTGGCAGGGGGCGCGGGGCGGCTGGGTGAGGCCGCGCTGGAGGCGCTGGCCTCGGGAGACCAGCGGCTTGCGGGGCACCTGGCCGAGATGGCCGTACGGGCCGCGCCGGACGACGCGGCGCTGCACAGGACGCGGGCCGAGGTGTTCGCCGCCAGGGCGGAGTCGGAGGCGTCGCTGATGGCGAGGGGCGTGTTCACCTGGGCGGCCGAGGAGTCCCGCAGGGCCGCGGGAGACCCCCCGGCCTGACCTCCGGGTTCCGGTGCGGATGAGTGCTCCCGGGGGCGCACGCGCCCTCGCGGCGTCCGCTCTCCGGCTCCGGTGCGGGTCGGTTTTCCCGGGGGCGGGCGTGCCTCGTCTGGGCTCTGTGCTCCGGTGGGGCGTGGCTCTCGGCGCCGGGTTTGCGGACGTCAGAGGGGTCGGATAGCGAAGGGATAGGGGGCGGATGCCCGGCGATCCTACGTTCCGGACATGAGCACTCCGATCTTTGCGCTTTGCGATGAGTACGTCACCCGCTGGGCGGCACTCGACCCGATCGCGGCAGGTGCCGAGGGCATCGTGTCCGACTTCGTGGCCGCCACCGACCACAGCCCGGCCGGGAGCGCCGCCCGGGCCGAGCTGATCCGTTCGACCCTGAAGCGTCTCGACGAGCTGGTCCCGACCGGTGAGCCGGACGTCAGGGCGGCCACCCACCTGCGGGAGCGGCTGGAGGCCGAGCTCGCCTGGCACGACACCGGCGAACCGCTCCGCTGGGTGGCGGCGCCGTACGGGCTGCCCTACCGGGTGCGTTCCAGCGTCGTCCTCCTCCCCCACGGCACCGACGACGAGTGGCGTGACGTCGCCGCCCGCCTGGCGGCGATCCCGGAGATGCTCGCCGGGTGGCGGGAGAGCCTGGAGGTCGGCCTGGAGATGGGCCTGCGGGGCGCCCGCAGGCAGGCACTGGCCATGGCGGACCAGGCCGACCAGTTCGCCGGTGCCGGTGGGACTCCCCCGGCGCACGACGCCTTCGTCGCCACCTACGGCGAGGGCCCGGTCAAGGAGGAACTGCTCAAGGCGGCCGCGGCGGCCCACGACGCCTACGCCTTCGCGGGGCGCTACCTGCGCGAGGAGTACGCGCCCCGGGCGAGCGAGATCGACGCGGTGGGCCCCGAGCGCTACGCCGTCGTCGCCAGGATCAGCCTGGGCGCCGACATCGACCTGCGCGAGGCGTACGAGTGGGGCTGGGCGGAGCTGGAGCGCATCGGGGCCGAGACGGCCGCCGAGGTCGAGCGGATCAAGCCGGGCGCGACCGTCGAGGAGGCGACCGCGATCCTCAACGAGACCCAGGCGGTCGACTCACTGGAGGAGTACCAGGCGTGGCTGCAGGAGCGCCACGACCGGGCGGTCGAGGAGCTGAACGGCACGCACTTCGACATCCCCGGGCCGCTGCGGCGCATCGTGGCCGAGGTCGACGTGAGCTCCACGTCCGGCGCGGCCTCCTACAACGCGCCCAGCGAGGACCTGTCGCGGCCGGGCCGCACCCTGTGGCCGGTCGGGGGGCGGACCCGCTTCGCCACCTGGAGCGAGCTGACCACGATCTTCCACGAGGGCGTGCCCGGCCACCACCTGCAGTTCGGCGCGATGCGCATGGCCGGGGACACCCTGTCCAGGTTCTCCAAGGTCTCCTGGGTGGACGGCCACGGCGAGGGGTGGGGCCTGTACGCCGAGCGGCTCGCGGACGAGCTGGGCTGGTTCACCGACCCGGGCACCCGGCTGGGCATGCTCAACTGGTCGGCGCTGCGTGCCGCCCGGGTGGTCATCGACCTGGGCGTCCACCTCGACCTGCCGCTGCCCGACGGCTCGAAGTGGACCTTCGAGAAGGCCTGCGAGGTGCTGCGCGAGCAGGGCCGCTGCGAGCCGCACCGGGTCGAGGCCGAGGTGGTGCGCTACTTCGGCTGGCCCTCCCAGGCCATCTCCTACAAGCTGGGCGAGCGGGCGTGGGTGCAGGCCCGGGAGGAGGCCAGACTGCGCCTGGGCGACGCCTTCGACCTGCGCGCCTGGCACACCGCCGCCCTGGAGCTGGGTCCGGTCGGCCTGTCCAGTCTCGCGGAGGCCCTGCGCCGCATCTGCTGAGCGTCGGCGATCGGCCCGCCGCGCGGGGAGGTCCGGCCCCCGGATCTCCCCGCGCGGTTCACCGCCCGGACCACCGTGTCCCTCCCTGTCCGCCCTCGTGGTCGTCCCGGATCAGGCGACGGGAAAGTCCTCCAGCTGGGCGCGTATCCGGGCGGCGATCGCGGGGGGCATCGCGGCGGCGAGTTCGAGGGCCTCCTCCGAGACGCTCAGCGCCGCCTCCGCCTCGCCGACGGCGACGTACGCCGCGCTGAGCATGACCAGGACGCGCACCTGGTGGAGCGGCGCGTCGATCTTGTGGAACAGGCCGAGGGCCTGGTGGAAGCGGCCGATCGCCTGTTCGGTCTGGTCGACGGCGAGGGCCAGCTCGCCGAGCCCGAGCACAACCCTGGCCTCGGCGAGCCGCTCCCCCGCGGTGGTCGCCACCTCCAGGGCGTTCTGGAGCGTGCGCTCGGCCCCCTGGAGGTCGCCCTGGCGCAGCCGCGTGATGCCCAGGCCGTGCAGGGCGTACGCCTCGCCGGTCGGGTCGCCGATGTTGCGCACGGTCGTGAGCGTCTGCTCGAAGACCTCGGCCGCCGACGTGTACTCCTCAGACCTGAGGTAGGTCTCGCCCAGCCGGTGCAGGACCTGCGCCTCCACCCGGCGGCTGCCGCCGATCCTGCTGAGTTCGAGTGCCTCGCCCAGCAGGCGCTTGGCCTCGTCGAGCTCGTCGCAGTCAAGCCTGATCTGGGCCATGCTGTGGAGCACGTACGCGGAGGCGACCTGGTCGCCGGTGCCTCGGAAGATGCCCAGCGCGCGATCATAACGTTCCACCGCGTCGTCGAGCCGGCCGCTCACCCGGTCCAGGAAGGCGATGTTGCGGATGACGAGGGCCACCCCCAGGTCGTCCCCGGCCTCCTCGAACAGCTCGGCCGCCGACTCGAAGTCGCGCCGCGCGTCGCCGAAGCGCTGCTCGGCGATGTACAGCGAGCCGATCGAGTAGAGCATCGCCGCCTGCCCCCTGCGGTCCCCCGCCTGCCGGGCGGCGGCCAGGGCGACCTGGTGGGTCTCCCGCCAGTCGTCGAAGTAGATCCTCGACTCGAACAGGGTGACCGCGCTGATCGCGAGGTCCCAGCACAGCTCGACGAACCCGGCCTGCGCGGCCTGGCGGATGCCCGAGACCAGCGTGAGCCGCTCGCGCTCGTACCAGGGAAGGGGTGCCATGACCAGCTTCTCGACCAGCCGCGCGGGCAGCGGCCAGCGCGGCGCGTCGCTGTGGATCTGCACGTAGTCGCCGCCGTACTCGCGGCGGTGCGCCTCACCGGTCAGGAAGAGCAGGCCGCCGAGCACCCTCTCCAGCGCGGCGTTGCGGTCGGCGATCGCCTCCTCGCCGGCGAGCCGCTCGCGGGCGAACACGTGGATCAGGTCGTGGAAGCGGTACTGGCTGTGCACGCCGTACCCGGCGTCGGTCGTCTCGACCAGCTGGCTGTCGGCCAGGTCGTCGAGCAGGTCCTGCGCGTCGGAGGGATGGCAGTCGAGCAGCGCGGCGGCGACCCAGCCGGAGAAGTGCCGTGACTCCAGGATGGCGAGGCGCCGGAACAGGCGGCGCGCGTCCTCGCTGACGCTCTCGTACGTCAGGGAGATGCTCGCCCTGATGCCCAGGTCGCCGTGTTTGAGCTCGTCGAGCCTGCGGGTCTCGTCCTCCAGCCGTCCCACGAGCTGGTCGATCGTCCAGTGCGGGCGGGCGGCGAGCCTGGCGCCCGCGATGCGCAGCGCCAGCGGCAGATGGCCGCAGAGGTCCGCCAGCTCGGCCGCCGACTCCCGCTCGGCCTGCACCCGCTCGACGCCGGCGATGCGGGAGAGCAGGTCCACCGACTGCCTGGAGTCGAAGAGGCCGACGTCGAGATGGGCCGCGCCCGGCAGGCCCGCGAGCCTGCTGCGGCTGGTGATGATCACCGCGGCCTCGGGATTGCCGGGCAATAACGGCAGCACCTGGCTCTCGCTCCTGGCGTCGTCCAGGACGATCAGCATCTTGCGCCCGGAGAGCAGCCCCCGGTACATCTCCGCCCGCTCGTCCACCCCGTCGGGTATCGCGTTGCCCGGCACGCCCAGCGCGCGCAGGAACCGTTCGAGCACCTGCCCGGAGCCGACCGGGTGGGACTCCCCTCCGTGCAGGTCGGCGAAGAGCTGGCCGTCCTCGTAGCGTCCGGCGACGCTGTGCGAGACGTGCACCGCGATCGTGGACTTGCCGATGCCCGGCTTGCCGACGACGGCGATGACGGGGACGGCGAGCCGCTGGCGGTCCTCCGCGGCGAACGTGAGCTGGCGGCGGATGGCCTCGACCAGCTTGATCCGGCCGGTGAAGTCGGCGATGTCGGTGGGCAGCAGGCGGGGAATCGTCCGGCGGGCGGCGGGCGCCTCCTGCGTCTCCCCGTGGCGCTGGGACTGCTGCTGGTGTTGCTGGTGTTGCTGCTGCTGTTGCTGCCGCCCCGGCGCGTCGAGGCTCTCGTCGGAGGTGAGGATGGCGTACTCAAGCTGCTGGAGGCTCTCGTTGGGTTCGATGCCCAGCTCGTCGATCATCGTCTGGCGGGCGCGGCGATAGACCGTCAGCGCCTCGGCCTGGCGTCCCGAGCGATAGAGCGCGAGCATCAGCTGGCCGCGCAGCCGTTCCCTGAGCGGGTGTTCCTCGACGAGCTCGCTGAGCTCGCCCACCAGCTCGTGGTGCCTGCCCAGTTCCAGTTCGAGCTCGACGCAGTCCTCGTTCGCGGTGATCCGGCGCTCGCTCAGCCTGCCGACCGCCCCCTGGACGAGCCGGCTCTCCTGGCCGTCGAGGGCGGGGCCCCGCCAGAGGGCGAGCGCCTCCCGATAGTGCCTGACGGCGTCCTCCGGGCGGTGGCCCTCGCGGGCCTGGCGGGCCTGGTTCAGCAGGCCCTCGAAGGTCTGGGAGTCGAGCTCCCCCTCGGCGACCCGCAGCGTGTATCCCTGGGAGTGGGTCGCGATGACGTCGGGCCCGCCGTTGGCGGCGAACAGCCGCCGCAGCGAGGAGATGCAGATCTGCACCTGCGCGCGCGAGGTGCTGGGGAGATCCTCACCGTAGATCGCGTCTGTCAGCCGCCCGATGGTGACCATCCGGTTGGCCTCCAGCAGGAGGCAGGAGAGAACGACCTGCTGGCGAGGCGCGCCCAGATCCAGGCGCCGGCCGTCGGCGACGACCTCCAGGGGGCCGAGGATCCGATACTCCACCGACTCTCCTTACAGAATCGCGGCCTGTCCCGGAAATTCACCGCACAGTTGGTGTAAGAGAGACATCAGGGATCTAACCACTGCCTTAAATCCAGGCAACAATCGACTCAACCCCACCCTCCGTGATCTCCGGACATATAACCCAGCGATCACGACGGGCAATTTTATATGCATGAAACGCGGTCTGCCCGGGATCATACAACGTGGCCGGTTGGAGAACCAGGGGGGTTTGTAAAGGTCTGGTCCGATTTGCGACTAACGGGCGGGTTTGAGACGCGAAGAAGCGGCCGGGCCTTGGACGGCTCCGACCGCTTCGGCGAACCCCCGCCGCCGGCGACCTCTCCGGGCGGGTGGTGCAGTTCAGCCCCAGGGAGTGTTGCTGGCGAGCACGGTGGTCTTCGTGGCTCCGTCGGCGACCGAGGGGAGGACGGCGGTGAGACCGAGGCATCCGAGGACCGCGATGGCGGAGACGATGATCCGGAGGGTGTTGAAGCTCGCGAATTCCCGCATTTCCTGTACCTCTTCTTCGTGTCTCGCAGGCCGTTCACTGCTGTCCGCCTGTCTGCTTCAAAACGTAAATAGCGCCCCTATCCGCCCCTTATCCGATCCCTTCTGATCCGGCATCCGAGCCATCCGGCACGAAAAAATAGGCTCGGGTAGCCGATGGATAGCGGACGGATAGCCCACCCGTGGAACCTGATGGGACCGAGGCCGCGTGATAAGGGTCACGCCGCCCCGACCAGCAGATGGGTAACCTCACATGAGCATCGCCACGCAGGCACTTGACGGCGTATACGGCCGGTCCGCGGCCGGTGTCCGAGCTCGCCTGGAGCGCGCCTCGGGCACCGGCTGGGAGCCGGTCTCCGAGGGCGAGACCGACATCGATGGAAATGTTAAGGAATGGACGGACGAATTCATGGAGCGCGGGCTCTATCGTCTCGTCCTCGCCACCGACCACTATTTCGCCGGGCTCGGCATGACCACCTCCTACCCGGAGATCACGGTCATGTTCAGAATGCACGACGAGCGCATGCCGTACCACGTCCAGGTCGTGCTGGCGCCACACTCGTACTCGACGTGCTTCGGCGTTCGCGGGTGAGCCCGCGAGCGGCGGAGTCAGTCCTCCCAAGGGAAGCGAACATGCCCGTTCAAGAATTGGTGAAAGCCGGTCCCCACAACGCCGGGCAGGACGAGGGCACGCCCTCGGTCATCGCCCGATGCCTGAGCAACTTCCGCCTGGAGGTCGACGGGCAGGCCGTCTCGCACTGGCGTGCCGGCAAGTCGAGGGCCCTGTTCCAGTATCTGCTGGTCAACCGTGAGCGGTTCGTCCACGGGGACCGGTTGCGCGAGGTGCTGTGGCCGGAGCGGGAGGACCACCGCTCCAGCTCGCTCAAGGTCGCGGTGCACGGCGTGCGGCGGGTGCTCAACGAGTTCGAGGACAGGGACGGTTTCACCCTGCTCCACCAGGACCACGGGTACGTGCTGCGGACGAACAGCGCGTGGGTGGACATCGAGGAGTTCCAGCGCGCCTTCGACCGGGGCAGGAACGCCTGGGTGGCCAAGGAGCACGACACCGCCATCGCCTGGTTCCAGCGGACCGCCGACCTGTACGTCGGGGACTTCCTCTCCGGCGAGAGCGGCGACTGGATCAACGAGCAGCGACAGTGGATGCGCGGGACCGCCCTGCGCGCCCTGACCGCGCTGCGCACCGAGGCGCTGGAGCGCGAGGACTGGCCGGCCGCGATGCACTGGTGCCGCAGGGCCCTCGACGTCGACCCCCACCACGAGACCACGTACCAGACCCTGATGATGATGCACGGCGAGCTCGGCGAGCTCGGCCGCGTCCTGAGCTGGTACGAGGTGTGCCGCCACCGGTTGCGCACCGATCTCGACGTGGAGCCGAGCGAGCGCACCGAGCGGCTGCTGGCCTCGCTCATGCGAGGCCGGAGCCGGCCGCCCCTGACCGGGCCGCGCCCGTGACGGCGTCCGTGACGGCATCCGTGACGGTGTCCGTGACAGCGTCCGTGACGGCCCTCGACCGGGGATCCGGCCTGGAACGCCCGCGCGATCCGGACGGTACGCCGGAGGCGGCGCCCGGCCGGGGGCCCGACCTGGAACGCCTGCGCGCGGCGGTCGGCGAGTTCGCCCGCTACGGTGCGGCCGACAGGTCGTGGGAGCGGCTGCTGCTGGCGACCGGGCCGCGGGTCGACCCCGCGCTCGCGGCCCATCGCCGGGCGCTGCTGGCCTGGCTGAACGCGTGGGGGTGCCGGCTGCGCTATCCGCGCGACGGCGAGCCCGACGTGTTCGGCACGGAGACCGCGGCCTGGTGGGACCGCTGGAGGGGGCACCTTCCCGGCCAGGATGCCACGCTCGCGACGCTGGGCGACGCGGAGATCGACGTGCTGGGCGCGTGCTACGCCGACCTGTCGGCGATGCGGGCGGCTCCCGGGGCCAGGCCCCGCTCCCTGGGGCCGACCGCCGCGACCAAGATGCTGCACGCCCTGCGCCCGGAGGCGCTGATGCCCTGGGACGCGGCCATCGCCGACGCCCTGCACGGGTCCCGTACGGCGGACGCCTACCGCGCGCACCTGCGGCTGGGCCGGGAGTGGGCGCGGCGCCTGCTCGCGGAGGCGGGTGTCGGCGAACGGGAGCTCGCGGTGGAGCTGGGCCGCCCCGGGCGCCCGCTGGCGAAGATGCTGGACGACTACTGCTATCTGGCGTTCACCGCGACCTGACCGGCCGCGTGCGGCGTCGGTCGCGCCCGGCTGCCACGCGGGGCCTGGCCGATCGGGCAGGCAGGTGGACCTGATCGGGACCGAGCGCGTTCCGCCGCTCGTCAACGGCATGAGCCCGGCCGGGGCCGCCCCTCTTTCGGGGCGGGACCCGGCCGGGCTCCGTTCTCTCAGGCTCCGTTCTCTCAGGCTCCGTTCTCTCAGGCTCCGTTTTCACGGTCTCCGAGACTCGACTTCTCACGATTTCCGGGACACGACCCGGACGGGCGGCGTCTCCGCCGTCTCCGGCGTTCCCAGCATTCCCGGCGTTCCCGGCAGCGACCCCGGTGACCCCGGTGACCCGGCGCTCACCGCAGTGACCTGACCAGGCTTCGCGCGGCCGTGCGGCTCGCGGCGAGGACGGTCTTGCCCGCGCCGCCGCTCCCCCCGGTGAAGGTGTAGACGCCCTTGGCCAGGGGCCGCAGCGACAGCCCGCCCGTGGGGTGGTAGCACTCGACCGCGGTGACGGCCTTGACCTTCCCTCCCGGTGGCCGGTATCCGATTCTGGCCTCGGCGACGTCGAGGATCCTGCTGGTGAGAACGGGGTCGGTCGGCGTGGGTCCAGGGGTGATGTCCCATCTGTCGGTGGGCAGCCCGAGCAGGACCCGTCCTTCGGCGTAGGACCTGCCGTACAGCCCGGACGTCTCGTCGACGAACGCGTCCGGATTCTTCCCCGCCGAGGGACCGAGCACGTACTGGATCACCTTGGTGCGCAGCCCCGCGTCCGTCAGGCCCGTACGGGCGAGAAGGCCCTGGGTCCACGCCCCGGCGGCCACCACGACGGCGTCGAACCTGGCCGGGCTGCCCTCGGTCGGCCGGACCTCGGCCTCGGCGGTGATGCCGTCCACCTGCCCGTCGGTGACGAAGGCGCCCGACCTGGCGAGCTCGACGAGGAGCCGGTCGCGGAAGGCGTTCGGGGAGAGGTATCCGGCGCGCTTCTCGACGACGGCCACGCTCCCCTCCGGCAGCTCGCGGAACGTTCCCCTGGTGCTGAGCTCCGCACCGCTGACCAGGGAGATCGAGCCCGGCAGGCGGCTGCGTACCAGCTCGACCAGGCCCTCGGTGCCCGGCCCGAGGCCGGGCAGCAGGTACACCGAGCCGGTCTCCCGGTAGGAGGCCCACTCGCGCAGCTCCCGGTTCGAGTGGAGCTCGGCGAGGCTGTCGGCGGCCTCCAGGCACAGTGCGGCGTCGGGCTCGAAGGCCCTGGTCAGGCCTCCGGAGGCGGCGCTGGCGTCGGCCCTCCTGTGCGGCTCCCCGGTGTACAGGTGGACGGCGCTCCCCCTGACGACCTCGCACAGCCGCCAGGCCAGCATGGCCCCGGCGATCCCTCCGCCCACGACAGCGATTCTGATCATGGCACTCCTCCGTTCATGTCGCCGAGGCGGTCGCGGTGGTCCGCGACTCGTCGGTCTTGTTCGGGTCCCGCATGCCGATCAGGCCCGCCACGGTCGCGATAGCGGAGACCAGGGCCGCCCACAGCCACACCGAGCGCCCCACCTGGAACCACACCAGGGTCCCGATGACCGGCCCGATCGCGGTGCCGAGCCCGAAGACGCTCTGCATGGCGCCGATGTAGCGCCCGCGGAGCCGCTCGGGACCCGCCAGGGCGGGGTAGGCGAACGTGGTGGGCCCGCCGATGATCTCCGAGAGCGTCCAGACCAGGGTGCCGAGCATGAACCAGATCGGCAGCGGGGAGATCGCGTAGATGGCGTAGCCGACCGAGACGAGGCCCAGGCCGAGCAGCGCGGTGAGCCGGATCGGCCACTTCTGCACGACCTTCGTCATCGCCAGCTCGCAGGTGATGACGATGAGGCCGTTCAGCGAGACGGCCGCGCCGTACCACCACAGGCTGATGCCGGCGGCGGAGATGTCCAGCGGGAGCGTGGCCGTGTACTGGCAGTAGACGATGGAGGTGAGCAGCATCGCGACCAGGTAGACGCTGTAGCGCCAGTCGGCGAGCACCGCGAGGTAGCCGGTGCGGCCTTCCGACGACGACGCCGCCTCCTTCTCCACCGGCGTGGCCTTGACGCGCGGGCCCCGCTTGGGCAGCGCGAACATCACGATCCCGCCGAAGATCAGTGCCGCGGCGGCCTCGCCCCAGAAGAGCGCGTTGTAGGAGACGGCGAGCAGCGCGGCGCCGATCAGCGGGGCGGCGGTCATGCCGAGGTTCAGGCCGAGCCGGTACATCGCCGTGATCATCACGACCCGGTGTCTCGGTGTCAGCTCGGTGAGCATCGTCTGGGCCGCCGGCCGGTAGAACTGGCCGACCGTGCTGACCATGAAGACGGCGGCCAGGATCATGGCGTAGGACGGGGCGTAGAGGATGGACACGATCAGGAGGGCCGAGCCGCCCATGCTGATCAGGGTGACCGCCCGGGCGCCGAGCCGGTCGGAGAGCGAGCCTCCGGCCAGCGAGCCCACCACCGCGCCGGCCCCGTACACACCCAGCGCGAGTCCCGCCTGGGTGGCGGAGAAGCCCCGGTCGGTCAGGAACAGCACCAGATAGATCTGGATGAACGCGGCCAGCCTGCTGATGAAGCCTCCGAAGAGCAGCGCCTTGACCGCGCGCGGGGACTCTCTCAGGGTGGCGAACACCCCGTCGTCCGGCTTGTCCGGGGGTGTCGAGGACAGGTTGCTCTCGTTCTCGATAACGGCGGTCATGTGGCTGCCTTCACCTTCAGGTTCGCCTCGGCCGCGTCCAGCGCGGCCCGGCACTCGTCGACGGTCGGGGATAGCGCGGTGGCGTAGGCGATACGCCCCCACAGGGTGCCCTTGGGCGGTGGTGAGACGGTCGCGCCCGCGGCGACCACCGGGACGACCCGGTCGATCTCCGGGGGCAGGCCGTCCTCGTCGAACGCGATCGACTCGATCGTGGTGTCGTCCTCGGCGACGTAGAAGAAGCGCACGCCGCCGACGAGCTTGCGTTCGGGGGCGATGTCGGGGGTACGGCCGCAGGCGACCGCGGCGGCGGCGAGGCCGGGGTCGATCCCGGTGGTGATCATCCCGAGGTAGGGGATCATGTCCCCGCCCAGGCGCGCGTTCACCTCGATGACGCGCAGCCCCCGGGAGGAGAGCTTGACCTCGGTGTGGGTGAAGCCGTCGGTGAACCCGAGCGCGGTGTGCGTGTCCTGCAGGACGCGGCAGAACTCGGGGTCCTGCAGGAGCTCGTCCTGGGCGTCGACGAAGTGGCCGACCTCCTCGCAGTAGGGCTCGTAGCCGAGGACCTTCCTGCCGAGGAAGAGCGGGGTCACCACGCCGCCCTGGACGACGGCGTCGACGCTGACCTCGGGGCCGTCGGCGAACTCCTCGACCAGGACGGGGACCTCGAACGTCGCCCCGCCGGGGACGGTCAGGTCGTGGACGAAGGCGAACTGCTCGACCAGCTCCCCGGGGTCCTCGACCTTGATGACGCCCAGGCTGCCGCCGAGGCCGCGCGGCTTGAGGATGGCCGGGTAGCCGACCGTCCCGGCGGCGCTCAGGGCCTCGTCGAGCGTGGAGACGGCGAGCGACCTGGGCTGGGGGACGCCGTGCGCGTCGAGCGCGACGCGGGTGAGGTGCTTGTCGCGGCAGCGGCGCACCATCTCGGTGTCGCCGCCCGGCAGGCCGAGGGCCTCCGAGACGTGCGAGGCGGCCAGGATCGTGGCCTCGTCCCAGCACAGCACCCCGTGCACGGGCTCGCGGGCGGCGAGCTCCAGCGCGGCGGCGGCCAGGGCGGGGCCGTCGCCCAGGGCGGCGACGACGGTCCAGCCGGTGACGTACTCCTTCTCCCAGCCGGGCTCGGTGGCCACCAGGAGGTGGATGCGGTACTCGGTGGCGATGGAGCGCAACAGGTATTCGCGGTAGTGCCGCATCCCCGTCGCGACCACCAGGATCAGCGGCCTGGTGTCGGTGGTCATGTCACGCCTCCCTGGCGGTGGTCACGAGCTGCCTGTCGGGGCCCTGCGGGGTGCCGGTGGTCATGTCACGCCTCCTTGGCGGTGGTCACGAGCGGCTTGGCCGTGCCGTTGGCGCCGTTGGCGCCGTTGGCGGCGTCGGCGCCTTCGGTGCCCTGCAGGGTGTCGAAGAACTCCTCGCGGACGACCTCGTCCTCGGTGGGGGCGATCCTGGCGGCCGCGTAGCGCAGCAGGGGCGGCGCCATCATCGAGGTCACGACCGCGACCAGGACGATGACCGTGTACGACGCCGTGGTGAGCACGCCCAGCCGCAGGCCCACCATCGCGATGATCACTTCGATCACCCCGCGGGAGTTGAGGCCGGCACCGAGCGCGAGGGCCTCCCAGCGGGTACGGCGGGCGATGCGGGCCCCGAGGTAGGCCCCGGCGAACTTGGCCGCGATGGCGACGGTCAGCACCACGATCCCGGCGACGAGCACGGCCGGTTTGGCCAGCTCGGTCAGGTTCATCCGCAGGCCCGCCGTGGCGAAGAAGATCGGCGCGAGCACCGCGGCGACGAGCGTCTGCAGGGGCGCCAGCCTGGCGACCTTCAGGTCCGGCGAGGAGCCGACGAGCGCCCCGCAGATGAAGGCGCCGAGGATGGCCTCGAAGCCCATCGACTGGGTGGCGGCGGCCGAGAGCAGGATCATGGTCGCCACCGCGGCGATCGTGGTGGCGCTCCCGCCCCGGTCGGCGGCGCGCAGCACCCTGGCGACCACCCTGCGGCCGAGCAGGACCGACACGGCCACGAGGCCGACGAGCAGCGCGATCGCGGTGAGCGCGGCCTGCCCGGTGCGCGCCCCGGCGGTGGCGAGCGCGGAGACCACCGAGAGCAGGAACCAGCCGACCACGTCGTCGATGACGGCGCTGCTCAGGATGAGCTGGCCGATGTCGCGGTGCAGCAGGCGCATCTCCATCAGCACCTTGGCGATGACGGGGATGGCGCTGACGCAGAGCGCGACGCCGAGGAAGAGCGCGAAGACGGTGTGGTCGACGCCCGCGGCGATCATCTCGGAGGGGGCGAGGAACCCGATCCCGATGCCCAGGGCGAGCGGGACGACCAGCCCGGCGCCGCTGATCCAGGCGGCGCTCCTCCCCTGGCGGCGGATGAAGCCCAGGTCGAGATGCATGCCGGTCAGGCCCACCAGCAGCAGGACGCCGACCTGGCCGACCGCGTCGATCATGTGGAATCTGGCCGGGTCGGTGGGCAGCAGCCAGGCGGAGAACTCCGGCGCGACGTTGGCGAGCAGCGAGGGCCCGATCAGGATGCCCGCGCTGAGCTCACCGAGCAGGGCCGGCAGCCCGAAGCGGACGGAGAGACGTCCCAGGACGGTGGCCAGGCCCAGGAGCACCCCCAGCTGCAGCAGGAGGATCATCAGGTTCTGGGCGGGGATGACGGCGACGGGGGCCGCGGCGATCGTGTTCATCGGGGGTCACTCACCGTTCTCGACGTAGTACCAGTTCTCCGGGCTGATCATCCCGAAGGGGTTGATCGGCTCGAAGCCGCGGAGCTTGTTGGAGACCTCGAACAACCTCAGGGAGAAGTTCGGGATGAAGATGACGGGGACCTGCTCGGCGATGTAGTCCTGGTACTCGTAGAGCGCGGCGGGGTCGTCGCTGGTCAGGGTGCGGTCGATGAGCTCGTCGGCCCTCGGGTCGGTGTAGTGGCCGAAGTTGCCCCCGGCGTCGGTGCGGAAGAGGATCTCGCCGCTCGGGTAGTGGTAGACCCAGCCGCCGCCCCAGGTGCTCAGCTCCCACAGGCAGGGGCTGTCGGGCCCGACGACGCAGGGGGCGTCCTCGGCCACCAGGACCGAGCCGTAGACCTCCTGCAGCCGCAGCTCGATACCGGCCTTGACGGCGTCGTCGCGGAACTGCTCCATCAGGCGGGTGAGGGCGGGGCGGCCCTCGGCGTACCTGAGGGAGAAGCTGAGCTTGGTGCCGCCGGGGATGCCCGCGCCGGCCTGGCCGGGGCCCTCGCCGGGGTTGACGCAGACGGCGGGGAACGTGCTGGTGTCCCAGCCGTTCGCCTCCAGCAGCTCGCGGGCCCGCTCGGCGTCGAAGGGCAGGATCGGCGCGCCCTGCAGGGTGGGCGAGACGAGGTCGCTCACCGGGTAGCGGGGCACCGGCCCGTCCTGCCGGTAGGCGTAGCCGTGGTAGATGTCGCGGGCCGCCCGGTCCTGGTCGAGCGCGTGCTGCATCGCCTGCCTGATGTAGGTCTGGGCGAGCATCTTGCCGGCGACGGTCGGGTTGTTGTAGTTGAGCGGGATGTAGCGGATGCAGAAGGCCGCCTGCGGGACCAGCGTGTAGTCGTCGGCCAGCGGGTTGGGGCCGCCCTTGGTGGGGTCGTCGGTCGGCTCGGTGCTGAAGCTCAGCGGCAGATAGCCGACCTGGATGCCGTCGGGGGCGTCCGGCCCCTCCAGCAGTTTCTGGTACTCCTCTCCGTCGGACATGAAGGGGATCTGCCGGAACTCGTCCAGGTGCGCCTTGTTCGGCCCGGAGTAGTGCTCGTTGGGGACGAAGGTGACGACGCCCTCCATGGTGTAGCTCTTCAGCCGCCACGGGCCGCTCACCACGCTCCACACCGGGCTCGTCGCCCAGTGGACGCGGTCGGAGTTGTCCTCCTCGATGACGCCGCCGTTCTCCCCCATCAGGAAGTCGTAGACGTCGGCGACGTTCTCCAGGCTGAACGAGGCGTCGGACGGCCCTTCGGCGGTGCGGTCCCAGGCCTTGGGCATCGGGGTGATGGTGCTGAGCTGGTTCATCAGCACCCAGCGCTTGGAGTAGACCTTGTCGAAGGTGAAGTAGACCTTGTCCTCGGCGAGCTTGCCGTAGGAGACGAGGTTGTCGGGGAAGCAGCCAGGGACGTACTCGCCGTAGCGCTCGCCCTTGACGGCCATCATGTTCACCCAGAACAGGACGTTGTCCGCGCAGATCGTCTCGCCGTTGGACCACTTCCAGGGCTTGACGGTGACGGTGACGGTGAGGCCGTCCTCGCTCCACTGCGGGGGCTCGCCGATGCTGAGGTCGTAGTCGACCTCGGGGGTGCCGTGCGTGCCGAAGAAGTAGAGGGGCCGGTACATCAGGATCTGGAACTCAAGCAGGTTGCGGGTGCCGAACCGCTCGGGCGGGGTGAAGGGGAAGATGATGGACGGGGGGAATCCGGGAGCGCAGGCCCAGGTCACCGTGCCGCCCTTGACGGGCTTCTCCACGTTCGGGCGGGCAATGGTGTTCAGCGTCATGGTCAGCTCTCAGTTCTCTGGTGCGGAAGCGTGAAGGTGTCGGGGTCGATCTCTTCGAGGAGGGAGACGCCGCTGCTCGCGTGGGCGCCGTAGCGCTCCCACGTCTCGTGCAGCAGGACGCGTCCGTCGGGGAGCAGTTCGGGGGTGCTGCGGCAGTGGCCCGACACGACGGAGCCGTTGTCGAGGACCATCGTGTAGGCGAAGTCGAGGGAGCCGTCGGGGGCGCAGAGCCCGGTGAGGGTCCCCCGGCGGGCGTGGCCGCCGGAGAACTCGCCCCACAGCAGGTCGCCCTCCTGGCGGTACAGCGCGATCGGGTGCTTCTCCTCGGGGGGGACGCCACCGGTGGTGAAGCGGCGCCCGTTGTAGTCGATCATGAGCGGGCCGCCCTGAGTTCGAGGGTGCAGCACTTGGCGCTCCCGCCGGACTTCAGCAGCTCGGAGAGCTCGACGCCGATGGGCTCGTAGCCGCGCTCGCGCAGCTCGCCCATCAGGTGGGTGGCCGCGGGCGGCAGCAGGACGTGACGGCCGTCGGAGACGGCGTTCAGCCCGAACACCTCGGCGTCGGCCTCGTTGGCGATGATCGCGTCGGGGTACAGGACGCGCAGCACGCCCTGGCTCTCCCTGGAGAACGCCCCCGGGTAGTACATGATCTGGTCGCGGTCGAGCACGGCCAGCGCGGTGTCGAGGTGGTAGAAGCGCGGGTCGACCAGCCTCAGCCCCGCCACCGGGATCCCGAAGAACTTCTCCGCCTCGCGGTGCGAGCGGATGTCGGTGCGGAATCCGGTGCCGGCGAGCAGGTACCTTCCCGCGTGCAGGTAGTCGCCCTCGCCCTCGTTGACGTGGACCGCCTCGCGGGTCTGGTAGCCGCGGGCCCGGAACCACTCCAGGTAGGCGGGGCCCTCGGCGGCCCGCTCCTCGTACCGGAACCTCGCCGACAGCACCCTGCCGTCGATGACCGTCGCGCCGTTGGCGGCGAAGACCATGTCGGGGTAGCCGGGCAGCGGCTCGATGAACTCCACCTGGTGGCCCAGGGCGCGGAAGGCGCGCAGCAGGCCGTCCCACTGGAGCCTGGCCAGCGCGCCGTCGACCGGTTTGCCGGGGTCCATCCAGGGGTTGATGGAGTAGACGACGTCGAAGTGGGTGGGCGGGCACATCAGGTAGCGGCGGGTGCGGGCGACCCGCAGGGTCCGGTGCGGCGCCTCCTCGGCCAGCTGTGTCATGACAGTTCTCCGTCCTGGACGAGGGTGACGTTGATCTTGGAGGCGTAGTCGAGCATCGTCGCCCTGGCGTCCTCCAGGGAGGTGCCGGTGGTGCCGAGGAAGCCGAGGATGCTGTTGCCCTCCGGCGGGCGCCTGACGACGTCCCCGGGGCTGGCGGTGATCTTGAGGAAGAACACCTTGTCGGACTCGGAGACCTCGGCCGGCACGTCGATCGCGGTGATCCGGCCCGCGTCGCACATCAGGCACATCGCGGTGATGTGGACGCCGGTCGGCCGGTAGTGCCGCACCCTCGGCGCCGCGCCGCGCGCCACGTCCATCACGGCGCGGATCGGGTTGTGCGCGGCGGTGATCCCGGCGATGAGGTCCAGCCCGCCGCCGCCCGGCCTGATCGCGATCTCCAGCAGGTACGGCTCACCCCGGTGGAAGCGCACCTCGGCGTGCAGCACGCTGCGCCGCAGCCCCTGGGAGTGCGCGCCGGCCCTGACCACGCGGTGCACCGCGGCCACCTGCTCGGTGGTGAGCGCGGTCGGCCCGTGGTGCACGTCGTCGTCGAAGGTGCCTCCCTCGACGGTGATGCGGTCCACGATGGAGCCGAGGTAGACCTCGCCGTCCCAGGCCACGGCCTCGATGAGGAACTCGTCCCCGTCGAGGAAGGCCTCGACCAGCAGGCCGTGCGGGCCGAGGTCGAGGCCGTGCGCCTCCATCTCGAACCACGACATCCCCTCGATGCCGGCCAGCGCCTGCGGGAACAGCTCCGCCATCTCCTCCGCGTCGTCGATCTTGAACACGAAGTTGCTCGCGGCGCCCAGCGTGGGCTTGAGGATGACCGGGTAGCCGAAGTCGTCGGCCGCGCCGAGCGCCGCGTCCAGCTCGGTGACGAAGCGGAAGTCCGGGTGCGGCGCGTCGTACCTGCGGTGCGCCTCGCGCATCAGCAGCTTGTTGCGGCTGGTCCTGGCCGCCTCGACGCCCACGCCCGGCAGCCCGAGCGCCTCGGCGACGGCCGCGACCGTGGTCACGCCCGACTCGGAGAAGGTGATGATCCCGTCGAAACGCTCCTGCTCGTGCCACTCCTTGGCCTCGGTGATGAGGTCGTCGATGTTCTGGGAGCCCACGACGCGGTAGCGGTCGGCGGGCCAGAAGTCGGGGGTGCCGATGCCGTTGAGGACGTAGAGCTCGGCGCCGTAGTCCTGGACCTGCTGGTAGCGGGAGCGGTAGTAGGTGGCGTTCTGGCGGGCTTCCATGGCGAGGAGTTTCATCGGGGGCTCCCGGGCAGTCGCGGTAGCAGGAAGGCGTCGATCGTCTCGGCGGAGGTGTCGAGGGTGAGCTCGACACCGGCCGCCTCGGCCTCGGCCGCGACGTCGATGAGGATGGGGGCGGCGCAGGAGAGGAAGGCGCGCACCTCCATCAGGAGGTCGCCGGGCTCGTCGCGCTCGGCGGTCAGCAGCCTTCCGAGCTGGGTGACGATGCCGTCCGCCGCCCTGGTCAGGCTGAACGAGGTGAGGTCGTAGCAGAGGCGGAACCTCTCGACGACCACCGCGGCCCGGCGGCGCCCGGCGTCGGTGACCTTGAGCTCCTCCCCCGGGTCGGTGACGAGGGCGTCGAGGCGGTCGGCGAGCGCGTTCCACGGCTCGCGCAGCCTGCGGGTGGTGACCTTGTCGAGCCCCTCCCGGGTGAAGTTGGCCCGCTGGTCCTCCGGGCAGGTCAGGGCGAGGTAGAACCGGACGAGGTCGCGCGGCACCTCGGCGACGAGGTCGGCGCCGCGGATGAGGTGGCCCCGGCTGGTGGAGAACTTCTCGTTCTCCAGCTCGTAGAACTCGTTGCAGACGTTGGCGTCGGGGGTGATGTAGCGGTCGCCGTGGGCGAGCAGCATGACCAGGTCGACCATGCCCCAGAAGTAGACGTTGTCGAATCCGTGGAAGTAGACGAGGCCGTTGCCGCTCTCGGCGCGCCAGGCCTGGTCGACGGGCCCCTCGGGCTCGCCGGCCGCCTTCCAGGTGCTGTAGATCGAGGCGGGCATCGCCTCGACCCACGGGTAGAGGATCTGGCCGGGCGTCTCGGCGAACGGGGCGTCGATCCCCCAGCCGGGCGACGGCACCGTGATCGGGATCTCCGGGAGCGGCCGGGCCAGGATCTCGCGGATGAGCTGCCTGCTGTGTCCCCTCCAGGTGTTCTCGCGGGCGGCGTAGTAGGCGGTGAGCTCCTCCCGGTAGTTCTCGGTGGGCAGGACCAGGACGGTGACCTCGCGCGAGGTCACCGGGTCGGCGGGGTCGAGGACCGAGCGCGGGGAGCCCAGGTCGTCGAAGTGGTTGGGGTGGCCGCAGCCCTCGCAGGAGCCGCCGCAGCTCTCGGTCAGGCAGGCCGGGCACTCGCCCTTGACCAGCCCGTCGAACAGGTAGGTGCCCGCGTTCTCCGCGTACGGCATGCGCACGGTCCGCAGCTCGAAGCGTCCCTGCTCGTGGAGGGCGGTGACGAAGTCGAGCACGGTCTTGCGGTAGGTGTCGTCGATGGGCGGCATCGGGGCCAGGGAGATGCCCATCGCCTCGACCGACCGCTGGATGGCGGCGGTGGACGCGGCGCACAGCTCGGCGGGCGTGGTGCCGTTCTTGCGGGCGGTCGAGATCATGTACGACTGGCTGTCGTCGGTGCAGGTGTTGTAGTTGACGGGGCGGCCGTCGGCCCGCAGGTAGCGGGCGTAGACGTCGCCGGCGACGTAGGGTCCGGCCATGTGGCCGACGTGCAGGTCTCCGTTGGGGGTCGGCGTCGCGGCGATGACGATCGTCTCCGTCATGTCTCCTCCTGGTGACGGCTCTCGAACACGCGGGTCATGTCGTGGTCCCACCAGATGCCGTACATCTCGAAGACGTCGGTGCCGTCGTTGACGACCTGGTGGTCGGTGCCGGGCGGGAAGTAGGCGACGTCACCGGCGGAGAAGGGGGCGCGCTCGCCCTCGCTCTCCAGGACCGCCTCGCCGGAGACGGCGATGAAGATCTCGTACTCGTGGTGGGCGTGCCGGGTCGAGGCGGTGCCGGGTGCGATGACGCACCAGGCACCCTCGAACGGGGCGTTCAGCGTGTCCCAGGGCATCAGCCGCTTGGCGAGCAGGCCGTTGTCCTGGCGCAGGTGGGCGGGGTCATAGGAACGGAGGTCCACGGGGGTTCTCCTCGGGGGATTCGGGGGTCAGGAGAGATCAGGAGGCGATCGGGAGGGCGAACGGCGCCAGGAGCTCGGCGGCGGCGTTGCTGCCCTGGATGTCGGAGACGATCTCCTCCGCCCGGTTGGCCAGCGTGCTGAGCAGGGAGTCGGCGATGCCGTGCGTGTCCTCGTTGACGCCCTGCAGGTAGCAGGAGGCGCCCGAGCCGGCGGGCAGGGCCAGCTTGTAGAAGCGGTCGACGCCGATCTCGCCGAGGCCGGCCCTGGCGGCGAGGTCGCGGATCAGCGCGGGCATCCGGCGGTCGAAGCCGGTGCCGAGCAGCAGGACGTCGCAGGGCAGCTCGTCGTAGCCGCCGCTCTTCCTGTCCTGGAGGGTGAGGACGATCTCGTCGCCCTCCAGCCTGGCCCCGGCGATCTCGGCCATCGTGATCATCTTGATCCGCTCCTGGCCGGTGAGGCGCTCCAGGTAGATCTGCCGGTAGAGGTTCTCCAGCAGGCCCGGGGACAGGCCCGCGTAGTTGGTGCGGTGCATCTCGCCGAGGAGCTGGCGCCGCGCGTCGGGGCGCGAGCGGTGGAACTCGTCGACGAAGGAGGCGTAGAAGAGCTCGTTGGTGAACTTGCTGCTCTCGTAGCCGTTGAGGCCGATGGAGCGCATCACCATCGTGCACTGGGCGTTGGGCATGTTCTGGTGGGTGGCCCACAGCATCTCGGCCGCGCTCTGCGCGCCGCCGATGACCGCGACCCGGTGCGGGGCGTCGTGGTCGAGCCCGGCGATCCCCTTGCTGTACTCGGTGCTGTGGATGATCCGCTCGCGGGGGATCGCGCCGAACACCTCGGGGATGTGCGCGTCGCGGCCGGCGCCGACCACCAGGGTGCGGCAGCCGATGGTCGAGCCGTCGGCGAGCTGGACGACCCAGCGCTCGACGCCGCCGTCCTCGGTCAGGACCGGCTCGACGGCCACGCAGCGCCGGTCGTACTCGATGCGCACCTGGGCGAGCGACTCCGCCACCCAGAGCAGGTAGTTCGAGATCTCCATTCTGTACGGGGTGAAACTGCCCAGATTGACGAATTCACTGAGCCTTCCCACGGAGTGCAGGTGGTTCACGAAGGAGAATCTGCTCTGCGGGTTTCGCAACGTGACCAGGTCCTTGAGAAAGGAGACCTGGCTCTGGGTCCAGGGCAGCAGCATTCCCCGCTGCCAGACCACGTTCTCGTGCTGCTCTATGATCAGCGTTCTGGTGGCCAGTTCCGGAGCGAGCTCTTCGAGGGCAACGGCGAGGGCGAGGTTGGACGGCCCTGCGCCGAGGGCGAGTAACTCGACTTCCTGGTGCTTCACGGTGGTCGCCTCCCGGACGACTTCTCGGGCGCGGTGCCCGTGACGAATGGTTTCTGGGTATCTCCTGGTCGGCTCACTGCCAGCCGGCTCCACCGGCCGGGGCGAGGGCCGCGGTGGCCGCGAGGCCGGCCCTCTCCCCGGGGGCGGGGGTGACGGTGAGCGAGCGGGCGCCGAGGGTGGGGGCGATGGAACGGAGTGTGGTGCTCATTGTTCTTCTTTCCTTTCGGCCGGCGATTCTCGGCGCCCTTTTCCTGTTTCACGGGTACCGCCCGAATTAACTTTTCCGGACATTTCCCGTTTCGTTCTGACACTTCGATTCTTGGCCGATCGGAGTGGGTTACGGAAGTACCGGACCCTGTCAGCGCGCTGCAATGGCAGGACGCTGACAGGCCTCCTCGTCGAACGCCTCAAGGCGCCCGAGCGCGAGGTCGAGATCGGTGCCGCAGGCCACCAGCGACCAGCCCGCGAGCTCGGGAACGCCGTCGAGGGCGCGCAGGCACAACCGGGCCGCCGCGCTCTCGGCCTCGTCGAGGGTGTGTCTGCGGATGAAGAGACCAAGGCGGATTCCGGCGGGGTGGTCCTCACCGTAGATGTGCTCTATCCCCTCAGCGGGCTCCGCCAGCACCAGGAGCAGCCGGCGGAGCTCACGCGCGGGTATCCGTCCGGCGGGCGGGGCCGGACGGCCTTCGATCTCGGGGGCACGCAGGCGCGCGTTGATGAGATACATGAATCGACCGTGGTTCGCGCGCGGCGAATCCACCAGGTGTTTCCCCTGGCAGGTCCATGGCGTGGCAGGATCATGCCATCGCGCCGCGCCCTCGCGTACCGGCTCCGGCGGCCCCCGGACGGCGCCTCTTTCCGAGGGTCTCCGGCGGGGTGGCGGCGTGCCCCGCGCACGGCGCGGAGCAGGCCCTGAAGGGTCCTCAGGGGCCGGCGTTTACCGGGAGAAACCGGGGCGATCGCATAACCCGGTCGTCACTCCGCCCGGTTAGTTTCAGACTGCGATCGTCGTGGGCCCCGCCCATCGGATCGTGTCTCGGTCATGCTCGAACCGTGGAGGGGTCGTGCTCATGCTGCTTGGCATCGGGTCCGCCGAGGAAACCGTCTACCGCACCATCCTGGAGAACCCCTCGTACGGGGTGACCGAGCTGGGCCTGGAGCTGGGATGGCCGGTCCACCGGATCCGCGCCACCCTGGACGAGCTGGCCAAGCTCTCGCTCCTGCGCCCCTCGTGGGAGGAGCCGGACGTGCTGCGCCTGGTCCGCCCCGAGGTGGGACTGGCCGCGCTGCTGGCCAGGGAGGAGGCCGCGCTGCTGGCTAAGCAGCAGGAGATCGAGCGGAGCCGGACGGCCGTCGCCCAGATGATCGCGGCCTACGGCGACCACCACCCGGCGCGCCCGGGTGACGGGTCCGAGTCGCTCGTCGGCATCGACACGATCCGCAACCGGATCGAGGAGCTGGTCTCCGAGTGCCGCGAGGAGCTGCTCGGGTTCGAGCCCAAGAGCGCCCAGACCCCGGAGAACATCGCGGCGAGCCGCCCGCTGGACGAGTCCCTGCTCGACCGCGGCGTGGCGATCCGCATCATCTACCCCGACAGCGTCCGCAACGACCAGGCGACCACCGGCTACGCGACCTGGCTCACCGGGAACGGCGGCCAGGTTCGCACCACCCCCGGCCTGCCGCTTCGGATGCTCGTCTTCGACCGGCGAGCGGCCCTGCTGCCGACGGACCCCGCGGACAGCGGCGCCGGAGCGGTCCTGCTGCGCGGGGCGGGCGTCGTCGCCGCCCTGATCGCCCTGTTCGAGCAGACCTGGGGCGCCGCCAGCCCGCTCGGCGAGGAGCGCAGGCGCGACGAGAAGGGCCTCAGCGGCCAGGAGCGCGAGGTGCTCCGCCTGCTCTCGACGGGACTGACCGACGAGGCGGTGGCCCGCAGGCTCGACGTCTCGGTACGCACCCTGCGGCGCGTCACCGCCGAGCTGATGGAACGGCTCGACGCCCGCAGCCGGTTCCAGGCCGGATACCTCGCCGCCGCCAGGGGATGGCTGCCGTCCTGCCTGTGACCACGCTCACGGGCTCCCCCGTCCGGCAACGACGCGGCACGCGGAACGGCCCTGGTTCCGGCTCCGGTCCGCACGGGATTCAGCCGGCCGCGGGGAGCGCCGAGCCGTCCATCGGGCCGCCGGGACCGTAGACCACGCACATGACGTCGCGGTCGCCGCCGGCCCAGGTCTCCCTGGTCGGCAGGACCGGGTAGAAGGCCAGCCCAGAGGCCGCCTCGCCGCTCCAGTGACTGTCGAACCCCCGCCGGCAGCTCCGCCACGCGAACGCGCTCAGCGCGGCCGGATCCCACTCGCCCTCGGGAGCGTGCACGAAGCCGTACGACTGGTTGGCCGCCCGCTCGTGGCAGGGCGTGTACAGCACGACGACCTCGGCCGCCTCCTCGGAGTAGGCCGGGTCGGTGAAGCACTCCCCCGCCTCGATGCGCAGGATCCCGCTCGTCCGCGCGGTGACGAAGGTCTCGTCCTTGACCCTCGGCCCGGCCGTCCCCGCCGTTCCCGTCGCGGTCGGCGGCGGGACCAGCGCCCCGAGCGCCACGAGGCCGAGAAGCAGGGTCCAGCGGCGGGCGGGCCACCGGGTGCCGGCCTGGCGGGTGACGGTCAACGGGACGTCCTGTTCCTCGGGAAGCGGCTCTTCACCCGGGGAGCGATTCCGCTGTTCGACGGCTGGTCGGCCACACCATAGGCGCGGCGCGCGGAACGGGCGGGCAACGGAGCGTGGCGGGCGCGCGGACTTCCGGCGACATCGGCGGTGGCGGCCGGGGCCACGGGTTCCAAAGGGAACATGTTCATTCAGACGCAAGGCTCCATACAGGCATTCGATCATCTTTTCTGGATCAATACGGACGTCCGCCGCACTCCCTCGACGGACAGTGATTCCTCCCCGGAAAAGAGCTCATGATGGGCGAAGTCAATATGCCCCGGCCCACCGGATCCCGGCGAACGAAGCTGTCGGCCGCGGGCGCGGGCGTGCTGCTCCTCGGCGGCCTCGCGTTCGGCCCGGTGGCGTTCGGCGCCGCCGCGCCGCCGAAATATCCCGCCGCCGACATCCACAAGCCCTCCCCCATGCCCGACCGCGTCATCCTCACCCCGACCACCACCCCGTCGACCAGCCAGAAGGTCACCTGGCGGGCCGTGGCCGACGCCGAGTCGGCGCAGGCGGAGATCCTGGAGGCCCCCCGCGCGCTCGGCGCGGTGGCACCGGCCGCGGGCGCGGTGGCCAACGTCAAGGCGACCAGCACCACCCCGGTCAACACCACCCTCGGGTACGCCTCCATCTACCACACGGTGGAGTTCACCGGCCTGAAGCCGGACACCCGCTACACCTACCGGGTCGGCGACGGCACCAACTGGGCCGAGTGGAGCGACTTCACCACCGCGGCGGCCGTCCTCCAGCCGTTCTCGTTCATCTACTACGGCGACGCGCAGAACTACATCGACTCGGCGGTGCCGCGCGTCTTCCGCCAGGCGTTCGCCGACCGCCCGCGGGCGAAGGTGATCGTCAACGCCGGTGACCTCATCGACTCCGCGAACAGCGAGGAGCAGTGGGGCCAGTGGTACAGGGCCGCGGGCTTCATCGACAGCCAGGTCAACAACATCTCGATCCCCGGCAACCACGAGTACAGCGGCGGGCTGTCCGCCTTCTGGCGGCCGCAGTTCCCCTATCCGGACAACGGGCCGGGCAACCCCGAGCTGAAGCAGACCGCCTACACCGTCGACTACCAGGGCGTGCGCTTCATCGGCCTGGACTCCAACGTGCAGGGCACCCCGGCCCTGATGGCCGCGCAGGCCACCTGGCTGGAGGGCCTGCTCAAGAACAACCCGAACAAGTGGACGGTGGTGACCTTCCACCACCCCGTCTACTCCACCACCGGCACCCGCAACAACCCCGCCGTACGCGACCAGTGGGGCCCGCTGTTCGAGAAGTACGGCGTGGACCTGGTCCTGCAGGGCCACGACCACTCCTACGGCCGGGGCAACGTGGCGACCGCCCGCAAGTCGGTCACGGTCAACAACGGCGTCGCCTACGTCGTGTCGGTCTCCGGCGGCAAGATGTACGCCCTCAACAACGGCGAGAACTGGACCGGCAACGGCGCCGAGGTCGTCAGCAAGAGCGAGAACACCCAGCTCTACCAGCTGATCGACGTCGAGGCCGACCGCATCACGTTCGAGGCCCGCTACGCCAACGGCGAGCACCACGACGGCTTCGTCATCCGCAAGAACAGGGCGGGCGAGCGCACGGTCAACGAGGTCCGCACCCCGGAGAACACCGTCGGCGAGCAGGTCACCGTCGACAGGACCACCGTCGGGACGCGTGGCGAGCTCAAGATCTCCGCGTACGGCTACGACCCGGGCGAGCGCGTGTCCGTCTACCTGCGCAAGGCGAGCGACCGCGACAGGGGACACGGGCACGACAGGGACGACGCGATCGCCGTCCGGACCGCCGACGAGCTGGGCCGCCTGACCTACACCTTCAGGCTGCCGAGCAAGGCGAGGAAGGGCAACACCTACGTGGTGTACCTGGACAGCGCCAACCAGAAGATCACCAGCCCGGTCATCACGGTCACCAGGTAGTGACCTCTCCGGGCGCGGGGCGGCCGTGCCTGCGGCCCCGCGCCCGGAGGTACCGGTGCCATGTCAGCGTCGCGCCGGAATCGTGCCGGAGTCGTGCGAACAGGAGATCCGTTGAGAATCCACACCCGCGTGCCGGCGGGCGTGCTGCTCGTCTGCGCCCTCATCGGCTGGGCGACCCCTGCCGCGTCCGCCGCCGCCCACCCCTTCGGGCCTCCGTCCACCGCGCGGATCGGGGCCGACGGCTCGCGCGTGACCATCTCGTGGTTCGCGGCCGAGGACGACTGGGTCGCGCTCGGCCAGTCGATCGGGGCGTTCGAGGACCCGGCCGCCGGTGCCGTGTCGACGGAGCTGACAGGTGAGCAGAAACTGGAGCGGTCACCGGCCCTGCGCACCTACCTGCTGGACCGGGTCACGGTCGCCCAGGACGGCCGGCGGTGCGAGAGCCGGCTGGAGGAGCTCCGGGAGCTGGTCACCGACGGCGCCCGGTTCGTCTTCGACTGTCAGAGCCCGGTCACGCAGCTGGACGTCACCGTCGCCGCCCTGACCGACCTCAACAAGGCGTACCGGACGATGCTCGTCGCAGAGACGCCCGCGACCCCCGGCCAGGCGCTTCTCACCGAGGCCGAGAGCACCCGGCGCCTCACCTTCTCCGGCGCGGGCGGGAGCGGCCTGCCCCCGGGGACGACGAGCGTCGTCGTCTGGACCGCCGTACTGCTGGCCGGGGCGGGTGTGTTCGCCGCGTTGTGGAGGCGGCGCGGAACGGGCGGGCGGTCGTGACGGAGTTCGGCGGCCTCGAGAGCCGGTTCGTCTCGCTCTTCGACGACAGGGGCGTCTTCTGGGCGATCCTCGCCGTCGCGCTCGTCGCCGGGGCCCTGCACGCGGTCGCCCCCGGCCACGGCAAGAGCGTCACGGCGGCCTATCTGGTCGGCACCCGGGGCGGCTACCGCGACGCGCTGCGCCTGGGGGTCATCGTGGCGCTGATGCACACCTTCTCGGTGTTGATGCTGGCGTTCGCCTGGGTGGGACTGAGCGGTGCCGCGAGTTTCGGCACGAAGGACGTCACCGCCTGGATGCAGGTCGCGGCCGGACTGGTCACGATCGGCGTCGGAGCCCACCTCACCTACCGCCACCTGCGGGAACGGAACCGGCACCGGCTACGAACCCACCACGAGCACGGCCACGGCCACGGACATGGGCACGGACACGGACACGGACACGGACACGGCCATCAGGTCGGGGACGGGACGGATCCCTGGTCACGCCGGGGCCTCGTCGCGCTCGCGCTCTCCGGCGGGTTGCTGCCCTCGCCGTCGGCCTTCGTCGTCCTGATGAGCGGGCTGCTCACCGGCCGGGCCCTCGACGCCGTCGTGGTCGTCGCCGCCTTCGGCGTGGGGATGGCCCTCACCCTGACCGGCGTGGGCGTCGTGACGATCCGGGGGTACGCGCTGCTGGACCGGGGAACCCGCGGGTGGTCCCGGGCCTCCGCGGCACTGGCCTGGGCCCCGGCCGCCGCCGGAGTCGTGGTCTCCTCCGCCGGTGGGCTCTATCTCGCCGCGGCGATAAACGTCGTGAGCGGCTGATCGTGAGTCGTGACCGGCTGATCGTGCGGACGGCGGACCGGTCGCCGTTCGGGCGCCGCGTGAGACGGGTCCGGCACCCCCCAGCGCACCGGGAGGCCGTGAAGGCCCACGCGTGGGCGGCCGTTCGGCGTGTGGTGGCCGATCAGGGCCTGTAGGCGCGCGGGCGGGGCCACCAGCCCGGCACCGCCGCGCGGTATCTCTCGTAGTCGGCGCCGAACGTCCGGCGCAGGATCGGCTCCTCGTACCAGCGGACGAACGCGACGACCGGCACGGCCGTGACGGCGGCGTACAGCAGGAGGACCGGGCGGCCCAGCAGCAGCGCCTGCCCGGCGATGATCGAGAAGACCGCCACGTACATCGGGTTGCGGACGTGCGCGTACAGCCCGCCGACGACCAGGTGCTCGGTGGGGGCGATCGGGGCGGGGGTGCCGAGGCCCTCCACGACGAACCGGACGAACGCCCTGACCAGCACCGCTGTCCCGGCGAGGACGAGTGCCGCCCCGACGAGGCGCAGGGACGCCGCGATCCAGGACGGCGCCGAGGGCAGGAGGTCCCCCACCTCCCAGCGGGTGATCCACCACGGCAGCAGCCCGGCGACGGTGCCCGGTGCCAGCGCGAAGAAGATCGTGGTCCCGACGGCGGCGGGCGTCCTGCGCATCGCGTCACACTCCCCTGACAGGGCCGCCGGAGGCGACGGCCGTCGCCGGGGGCGGTTAATTCATTATGCGTTGAGTTTATGTCCGGGCCGGAGGGGCGTCAACGGCGCGACGCCTCCGGGCCGTTCATCCGGGTGAAAGATGCCCGAAAGGGAAGGTTCACAGGGGTATGGCTGCACGGGCGAAACGCGTTAACCCCGTGCACGTAGGCTGTCCCGGGCTCACAGAGGCGCCGTACACAGGGGGAAGACAGTGATTCCGTTACCAGCCGACACCGGCATGCCGTCGCGAGCACTCCTGCCGGGAGGGACCGCGCCGCAGGCCAGGACGTTGCTGGACATCCTCGACCAGACCACGCGACGTCATCCTCACGCACTCGCACTCGACGACGGGCGGATCCGTCTCGACTACACCGGGCTGCGCGCCGAGGCGGGCCGGATGGCCCTGGAGCTGCGGGCGGCCGGGGTCGGGCGCGGCGACCGCGTCGGGGTGCGGATCCCCTCGGGCACCGTCGGCCTGTACGTCGCGATCGTCGCCGTCCTCACCGCCGGGGCCGCCTACGTCCCGGTGGACGCCGACGACCCCGACGAGCGGGCTGAGCTGGTCTTCGGCGAGGCGCGGGTCCGTGCCGTCATCGGCGACGGCGGGAAGATCACCCCCTACGGCGACCCGTACGAGCACCTGGACACCCCCTCGCCCGGCGACGCCACGGCACCCCGAACCGGCCATGACGGACATTCCGGCGAGCGCGGCGCCGACCGTGAGATTGGTCACGCCGATGAACGCCCCGAAGGACGCGTCAAGGGACGCGCCGATGGACGCCTTGAAGGACGCGCTGAGGGAAGCCTGGAAGGACGCACCGAGGGACGCGCTCTCGCGCCGGAGCCCCGGCTCACCGGCGGGTCCGAGCTCGACTACGCGGCGGAGCTGCACGGCACCGGCCGCGGTGCCACCGGAGGCATCGGGAGCGCCAGGAGCAACGGCAGCGCCGGAAGTACCGGGAGCGCCGGAAGCGCCGGAAGCACCGCCCTGCTGGCCCGCCACAAGGACCCGGTCACCGGGCGGGACGGGCTCCCCGCGACGTACGAGAGCCGGGACAGGGAGCGGGAGCGGAGCCGGGGCAGCGGCAGGCCGGGACCCGAGGACGACGCGTGGGTCATCTTCACCTCCGGGTCCACCGGCAAGCCCAAGGGTGTCGCGGTGACCCACCGCAACGCGGCGGCGTTCGTGGACGCCGAGGCGCGGATCTTCCTCACCGGAGAGCCCATCGGGCCCGGTGACCGGGTGCTCGCGGGGCTGTCGGTGGCGTTCGACGCCTCCTGCGAGGAGATGTGGCTGGCCTGGCGGTACGGCGGCTGCCTGGTGGCGGCCCCCCGCGCGCTGGTGCGCACCGGCATGGACCTGGGGCCGTGGCTGCTGGACATGGGCATCACGGTCGTGTCGACCGTGCCGACCCTGGCGGCGCTCTGGCCGGTGGAGACGCTCGACGACGTACGGCTGCTGATCTTCGGCGGCGAGGCGTGCCCGCCTGAGCTGGCCGAGCGGCTGGCCGTGCCGGGGCGCGAGGTGTGGAACACCTACGGCCCGACCGAGGCGACGGTGGTCGCGTGCGCGGCGCCGCTGACCGGGGAGGGCCCGGTGCGGATCGGGCTGCCGCTGGCGGGCTGGGACCTGGCCGTCGTCGGCAAGGACGGCGAGCCGGTGGCGATGGGCGAGACCGGCGAGCTGGTCATCGGCGGGGTCGGGCTCGCGAGATACCTGGACCCGGCCAAGGACGCGGAGAAGTACGCGCCGCTCGCGTCGCTCGGCTGGGAGCGCGCCTACCGCAGCGGCGACCTGGTGCGGGCGGAACCCGAGGGGTTGATCTTCGTCGGGCGGGCCGACGAGCAGATCAAGCTCGGCGGGCGCAGGATCGAGCTGGGCGAGGTGGACGCGGCGCTGCAGGCGCTGCCCGGGGTCGCCGGGGCGGCCTCGGCGGTCCGCACGACCGGCGGCGGCCACCAGTTGCTCGTCGGCTACGTCGTGCCCGGTGAGGATTTCGACAAGGAGGACGCCAGGGACCGTCTCCGCCACTCCCTGCCGGCCGCGCTGGTCCCCAGGATCGCCCTGGTGGACGAGCTCCCGACGCGCACCTCCGGGAAGATCGACAGGGACGCCCTGCCCTGGCCACTGCCCAAGAAGGCGGGCACGCCCGACGCCGGGGTGCCGGACGTCGACCCGTGGGTGGCCGAGTGCTGGATGGACATCCTGGGCGGCGTCGAGGGCGACTTCTTCGCCGAGGGCGGCACCAGCCTCGCGGCGGCCCGGCTGGTCTCGGCGCTGCGTACCCGCTACCCGGCGGTCACGGTCGGCGACGTCTACGACAACCCGACGCTGCCCAGGCTCGGCAGGCACCTGTCGGCGCTCGACGCGCCGGAGATCGTGACCACCGACCGGGTCGTCGCGCCGATGCCGCGCCGCGCCGCGATCGCGCAGGCGGCGCTCACCGTGCCGCTGCTCAGCGTCGGCGCGCTGCGCTGGGTGGTGGCGCTGGCCGCGCTGAACAACCTGGTGGGCCCGCCCTGGGCCCCGGTCGTCTCGTGGTGGTGGGTGCTCGCGGGCGCGCTGCTGTTCGTCAGCCCCGCGGGGCGGATCGCGCTCGCCGCGGGCGGCGCCCGGCTGCTGCTGCGCGACCTGAGACCGGGCACGTACCCCAGGGGCGGCGGCACGCACCTGCGGCTGTGGTTCGCCGAGCGGCTCTCCGAGCGGCTCGGGGTGGGCGAGGTGTCCACCGCCCCGTGGCTCACCCACTACGCGCGGGCGCTCGGCGCCCAGGTCGGCGACGACGCGGACCTGCACTCGATGCCACCGATCACCGGGATGCTGAAGCTGGGCCGGTACGCGGCCGTCGAGCCCGAGGTCGACCTGAGCGGCTACTGGATCGACGGCGACCAGGTGCACGTCGGCGAGATCAAGATCGGTGCCTCCGCCACGGTCGGCGCCAGGACGACCCTCTTCCCCGGTTCGAAGATCGGTAAGAACGCCCAGGTGGCGCCCGGTTCCGCGGTGGCGGGCCCGGTGCCGTCCGGGGAGCGCTGGGCGGGCGTGCCCGCGAGCCGGATGGGCAAGGCCCGTCCCCCGTCCGCCGACCGCCCGCCGCGATCGTGGCACTGGGCGACGGTCTACGGGCTGTCCGCGCTGGTCCTGGGCGTCTTCCCGGTGATCGCCGCGCTGCCGGGCCTCGCCGTCCTGCTGCGCGACGGCGCGCCCTCCCTGGCCTCCGTCCTGTACGGGGTGCCGCTGGCCACCGTCGCCTCGGTCGCCACCTTCGCCCTGCTGACCGTGGCCTCGGTGCGGCTGCTGTCGGTCGGCCTGCACGCCGGGCAGCACCCGGTGCACAGCCGCCAGGCCTGGCAGGCGTGGGCGACGGGCCTGCTGATGTCGATGGCCCGGGTCTGGCTGTTCCCCCTGTACGCGAGCATGGTCACCCCCGCCTGGCTGCGCGCCCTGGGCATGAAGGTCGGCCGGGACGTGGAGCTGTCGACGGTGCTGGCGCTGCCGTCGATGACCTCCGTCGGCGACGGGGCCTTCCTCGCCGACGACACGATGGTCGCGCCGTACGAGCTGGAGGGCGGGCGGCTGCGGGTCGACCACGTGCGGATCGGCAAGCGCGCGTTCCTCGGCAACTCGGGAATGACCGCGCCGGGGCGCAAGGTGCCCAAGGACGGGCTGGTCGCGGTCCTGTCGGCGGCGCCGAAGAAGGCGAAGGCGGGCTCGTCGTACCTGGGGATGCCCCCGGTGGAGCTGCGCAGGGCCGCGGAGGAGGGCGACCGGAGCCGCACCTACGACCCGCCGCCGAGGCTGAGGTTCGCCCGCGCCGCGGTGGAGGTGTGCCGCGTGGTGCCGGTGATGTGCACGGTCGCCCTGGCCGTGCTCGTCGCGGCGGCCCTGGAGTGGCTGGCCGGGGCGTACGGCTTCGCGGCGGCGGCGGCCCTGTCGGGCGTGGCGGTGCTGGGCGCCGGGGTGCTCGCCGCGACGACGGCGACCGTGGCCAAGTGGGTCCTGGTGGGCCGGATCGCGGTCGGCGACCGGCCGCTGTGGAGCTCGTTCGTCTGGCGCAACGAGCTGGCCGACACCTTCGTGGAGGTGCTGGCCGCGCCCTGGTTCGCCCAGCGCTGGCTGGGGACGGCGCCGCTGAACCTGTGGCTGCGCTCCCTGGGGGCCCGCGTGGGCCGGGGGGTGTGGTGCGAGACCTACTGGCTGCCGGAGGTCGACCTGGTCAGCCTGGGTGACGGGGTGACGGTGAACCGGGGATGTGTGTTGCAGACCCACCTGTTCCACGACCGTGTGATGAGCATCGATACTGTCCTCATGCGGGACGGCTCCACCCTCGGACCCCATGGGGTGGTGCTGCCCGCGGCGACGATCGGGGAGAACACCACGGTCGGGCCTGCTTCCCTGGTGATGCGCGGCGAGTCCGTGCCCGCCGGGACCCGCTGGTTCGGCAACCCGATCGCGGCGTGGGCCCGGCGAGGATAGGCACGAAGAACAGAGGAAGCCGGTGTGGCTCTGAGCACGACCTCCATCCCTCAGCTGTACTTCCCCATGCACGGCGACGACGGCTACCGGGTGGAGCACTACGACCTGACCCTCGACTACCGGGTGACCCCCAACCGCCTGGGCGGGGTGGCCCGGATCTCGGCGGTGGCGCTGCGGCGGCTCACCCGGGTCGCCTTCGATCTCGGCGCCCTCCGGGTGAGCGGCGTGCTGATCGACGGCGCCCCGGTGCGCTTCACCCATCGCGGGGGCAAGCTCCACCTGTCGCCGCCCGGCCTGAGACCCGGCCGGTTCACCGTCGAGATCCGCTACTCGGGCACCCCCCAGCCGGTGACCAGCCACTGGGGCGGGCTCGGCTGGGAGCAGCTCACCGACGGCGTGATCGTGGCCAGCCAGCCGATCGGGGCGCCCTCGTGGTTCCCGTGCAACGACCGGCCCGACGACAAGGCCACCTACCGGATCTCGGTCACCACCGCCTCCGCGTACCACGTGGTCGCCAACGGCGAGCTGACCTCGAAGCGGCGGGCGGCCTCGACGACCACGTGGGTGTACGAGCAGGCCGAGCCGATGGCCTCCTACCTGGCGAGCGTGCAGATCGGCCGCTACCAGCAGACCGAGCCGAGCCCGGGGACGCGGCTGGTCTTCCCCGCCAGGTTCGCCACGCGGGTGCGCCACGACTTCGAGCGCCAGGACCGGATGATGGAGGTCTTCCGCGAGCGGTTCGGCCCCTACCCGTTCGGCTCCTACACGGCGGTGGTCGTGGACGACGAGCTGGAGATCCCGGTCGAGGCGCAGGGCATGTCGATCTTCGGGAGGAACCACGTGGACGGCAGGCGCGGTGAGGAGCGGCTGGTCGCCCACGAGCTGGCCCACCAGTGGTTCGGCAACAGCCTGACGGTGGCCGACTGGAGCGGCATCTGGCTGCACGAGGGGTTCGCCTCGTACGCGGAGTGGATCTGGTCGGAGAGTTCCGGCGGCCTGTCATCCGATGACCACGCGCAGCGCTGGCACCGCCGCCTCTCCACGCTCCCCCAGGACTTCGTGCTGGCCGATCCGGGGCCGCGGCGGCTGTTCGACGACCGGATCTACAGGCGCGGCGCGCTCACCCTGCACGCGCTCCGCCGCACCATGGGCGACGAGCCCTTCTTCGCGCTGCTCAGGGAGTGGACGGCCGGGCACCGCCACGGGACCGTCACCACCGGCGCGTTCACCGCGCTGGCCGCGCACCGCACCACCAGGCCGCTGGACGAGCTCTTCGCCGGATGGCTGCAGGACCGCCGCCTGCCCCCCCTCCCCTGACCCTTATACATCGGATGACTGCTATAACGGTCTACAACTTCGTGGAGGTACGGCATGCGCGTCGCGTTGCACACCCGGGTCAAGCCGGGCAGGGAGTCCGAGTACGACCAGGCGCACCGGGAGGTGCCCGCCGAGCTGACCGAGGCCATCAGGCGGGGCGGCGCGCGCGAGTGGACGATCTGGCGCAGCGGCCAGGACCTGTTCCACGTGATCGACTGTGACGACTACGAGGCGCTGCTGGCGTCGCTGGCGGACCTGCCGGTGAACATCACCTGGCAGGCCCGGATGGCCGAGCTGCTGGAGGTCGTGCACGACTACTCCGAGGAGGGGGCGGGCAAGGGCCTCCCTGCGGTGTGGCGACTGCCCTGAGACGGTCACGACATTCCGGGAACTCGAACTCCCTCGATCCGCCGTCGCCCGCGAACGGGCAAACACCCGCCCACCGGCCCCGTGACGAGAATCTACCGGACGGTGGCCACGGCGGCCTTTGCGGAATTCACCGACGGCGATAACAAAGTGATGTTTTGGCGATGATGGCCGGGCGGTGACCTGGGCCGCATCGGCGGCACGGAAATTGAACAGATATCTCCCCCCGCCCCTTTTCCACGCCCGGCATCGATGACAGCCTGGAAAAGCGGGTCTCCTGTCGCGCAGTCGCGGCGTACCAGATGCCGGAGAGGCCCCCGAACAGCCGGAACGACCCCGTGAATTCCCATGGACGGCGAGATCTTCCCTGGCCGCGCGGGACGGCGACACACCACGGAGCACCCGGAGTCGTCACCACGCGCCCTCGGCGTCGAGAAAACGTCGAGAAAGCCGAGCAAGCCGAGAAAACCGGGCAAGCCGGGGAAGCCGGGAGCCGGGCGGTCACGGGAGAAAAGCCACGGGAGAGAAGGCTCGACCAGGCGCCGGCTCATGGGACGGGACCGAGAGGTGACCAACCACAGGGAGGCGAAATGAGCGGAGCGAACGATCGCGCGACCAACCGGCTCACCCGCGCGCTGGGCTGGGCCGGTATGGGGCTGGGCGTGGGATACACCGCGGTGAGACTGAACCGCCGCCGCTCGGACCACGGGCACACGGGCCCGCTGGGCCTGCGCGCGGCCATCACGATCAACCGCCCCCGCCAGGAGGTGTACCTCTACTGGCACGACTTCGAGAACCTTCCCCGCTTCATGACGCACCTGGAGTCGGTGGAGACGACCGGCGACGGGCACTCGCACTGGAAGGCGACGGGCCCGCTGAAGCCCGTCGAGTGGGACGCGGAGATCGTCGAGGACAGGTCGGGCGAGCTGATCGCCTGGCGTTCCATGCCGGGCGCCCTGGTCGGCAACAGCGGTTCCGTGCGCTTCGCCGACGCCCCTGGCGGGCGCGGCACGGAGGTGCGGGTGAACCTCATGTACGACCCGCCGGGCGGCAGGGCCGGAATGGCCTTCGCCAAACTGCTGGGCGAGCATCCCGAGCAGCAGGTGCGCGACGACCTGCGCCGGTTCAAGCAGGTCCTGGAGACCGGTGAGGTGGTCCGCTCGGAAGGCAGCCCGGAGGGCACCCGCGCGCTGCGGCAGGCCATGCAGCGTCCCGCCCAGCCCGTACCCCTGTGAAGCCGTGACGTGAGGAGAACCCGATGAAGGCCAACTGCTGGATGGGCCGCAACAGCGTCGAGGTCAGGGAGGTTCCCGACCCCAGGATCCTGAACTCCCGCGACGCCGTCGTCCGCGTCACCTCGACCGCGATCTGCGGCTCCGACCTGCACCTCTACGACGGCTATGTCCCGACCATGAAGAAGGGCGACATCCTCGGCCACGAGTTCATGGGCGAGGTGGTGGAGGTGGGCCCGAAGGTGTCGACCCTGAAGGTCGGCGACCGGGTGGTCGTGCCCTTCCCGATCGCCTGCGGCAACTGCACCGCCTGCGAGCACGGCATGTTCTCGCTGTGCGAGAACTCCAACCCCAACGCGGGCCTGGCCGAGAAGGTCATGGGCCACACGCCCTCGGGCATCTTCGGCTACTCCCACATGCTCGGCGGCTATCCGGGAGGCCAGGCCCAGTACGCCCGCGTGCCCTTCGCCGACGTGGGGCCGATCAAGATAGAGGACGACCTGCCGGACGAGAAGGTGCTGTTCCTGTCCGACATCCTGCCCACCGGCTGGATGGGCGCCGAGATGTGCGACATCAAGCCCGGTGACACGATCGCCGTGTGGGGAGCCGGACCGGTCGGCCAGTTCGCGGTCGCCAGCGCCTACCTGATGGGCGCCGAACGGGTCATCTGCATCGACCGTCACCCCTACCGGCTGAGGATCGCCGAGCGCGCGGGCGCGGAGGCGCTCAACTACGAGGAGGCCGACGTCCTCGACACTCTGCGGGACGTGACCGCCGGTCGCGGCCCGGACGCGTGCGTCGACGCCGTGGGGATGGAGGCCCACCACCCCACCCCCGCCATGTACGCCTACGACCGCGTCAAGCAGGCGGCCCGGCTGGAGACCGAACGGCCGTACGCCCTGCGCGAGGCGATCATGGCCTGCCGCAACGGCGGGATCGTGTCCGTGATCGGCGTCTACGGCGGCGTGCTCGACAAGTTCCCGATGGGCTCCCTGATGAACCGGTCACTCACCCTCAGAAGCGGCCAGTGCCACGTCCAGCGCTACCTGAAGCCCCTGCTGGCGAAGATCCGTGAGGGCGACATCGACCCGAGCTTCGTCATCACCCACCGCATGCGGCTGGAGGACGCCCCGCGCGGCTACGAGATGTTCAAGAACAAGACGGACGGCTGCAACAAGATCGTCCTGACCCCGTAACCGACACCCGCCCCGGCCGCCGACGGGCCGGGGGAGCGGGACGGAACGAGCGGTGACGAGAACGAGGGCGGCGCGCGAGCCGTGCCTCCGGACGGCTCGCGGATCGGCGTGATCGCTATCGTGGGCGGGTGCCTCCCGCCCCCGGTGACCGCCCGCCCAGCCTCCCGCGCACCCGCCCGCTCGCCGCGCTCGCCGCCCTCGTGACCGTCGCCGCCGGGCTCACCGTCCGCGCGGTCACCGGCGGCTGGTTCGGCAAGTACGCGGGCGACGCCCTCTACACCGTGCTCGTGTACGCGCTGGTGGTGCTGGTGTGGCCCCGGGTCACCCCGGTGCGGGCCGCGATCGGCGCGCTGGCGTTCAGCTGGGCGGTCGAGCTGGCCCAGCTGACGCCCGTTCCCGCCGCGCTCTCCGAGGCGAGCGTCGTGGCCAGGCTGGTGCTCGGCAGCACGTTCGGCGCGGCCGACCTCGTGGCGTACGCGGCCGGGGCCGTCCTCGCCGCGTCGGCCCACACCCTGGTCGGGCACCGTTCGCGGCGGCGACGGGAACGGGCGGGCGCGGCGCCCTGAGCATCGCCGGGCGGATCGTATGATTTTCGAATCATGCCTGAAGGACACACCATCCACCGCCTGGCCGGAGAGCACCGGCGGGCGTTCGGCGGGCGGGCCGTGCACGCGGTGAGCCCGCAGGGGCGGTTCGCCGCCGGGGCCCTGCGGATCGACGGCCGGGTGCTCACCGAGGCCGACGCCCACGGCAAGCACCTGCTGCTGGGCTTCGACGACGAGCGGTGGCTCCACGTCCACCTCGGCATCTACGGCAAGTACGCCTTCGGCCAGGCCCCCGTTCCCGCGCCGACTGGGATGGTGCGCCTGCGCCTGAGCAACGAGGGTCAGTACGCCGACCTGCGCGGCCCCAACACCTGCGAGCTGCTCGACCCGGCGGGGAAGGCGGCGCTGCACGCCAGGCTCGGCCCCGACCCGCTCCGGGCGGACGCCGACCCCGAGGCCGCCTGGCGGCGGATCAGCCGCAGCCGCGTCTCGGTCGGGATCCTGCTGATGGACCAGTCGGTCGTCGCGGGCGTGGGCAACATCTACCGGGCCGAGGCGCTGTTCCGGCAGGGCATCGACCCGTCACGGCCCGGCCGCGACCTCACCCACGGTCAGTGGGAGGCGATCTGGGCGGACCTGGTGCTCCTGATGGCCGAGGGCGTCCGGGTGGGCCACATCGACACGGTCAGGCCCGAGCACACGCCGGAGGCGATGGGCCGCCCGCCCCGCGTCGACGGCCACGGCGGCGAGGTCTACGTCTACCGGCGCTCCACCATGCCCTGCTTCCTGTGCGGCACCGAGATCCGCACGGAGGTGCTCGCCGGGCGCAACCTCTTCTGGTGCCCGGTCTGCCAGGTCGGCTGACCCCGGCACCGGGCCGCTCAGGGCCGTGGGCACCGCGGGACGTCGGAACGAGACGAGGGCACCGGCGCCGGGGAGTGCCTCACATCAGCGTCCGGGCCGTCCAGAGCTCGGGGAAGATCTCCCGTCGCATGCTCCGCTCAAGCCAGGTCAGGCCGCTCGAACCGCCGGAGCCCGGCTTGGCGCCCATCGAGCGCCGTACCGCCATCAGGTGCCGGTAGCGCCAGTCGGAGAACTGCTCGGCCAGGTCGGTCAGCGCCTCGGCCAGCGGCGCGAGCGGGCCGCCGTAGACCTCGACCCAGACCGCCTCGACCTCGGGGTCGGGCCCGTGCTCGGCGGCCGGGTCGCGGTCGAGCACCGAGCCGGGGACCGCGTGGCCCGCGCGGGCGAGGAAGGCCAGGACCGAGTCGTAGAGGCTCGGCCGGTGCAGCGCCTCCACGAGCTCCTCGTACGCCTCGGGGTTGCGGCGGTGCGGCCGGATGAGCGCCTCGGACTTGTTGCCGAGCAGGAACTCCACGTGGCGGTAGAGGGCCGACTGGAAGCCCGACCCCTCGCCGAGGGCGTCGCGGAAGGAGTTGAACTGCGCGGGGGTGAGCCAGCTCAGCGCGGCCCAGGCGGCGTTGAGCGCCTCGAAGTGCCGTACGGTGCGCCTGATCGTCAGGGTCGCGGCGGTGACGTCGTCCGCGTCGAGCTGCCGCTGGGCGAGGCGCCACTCGGTGCGGAGCAGCCCGAAATAGAGTTCCATCACCTGGGTGGTGACCAGGAACGGCAGCTCCTCCGGGGCGTCGGTGACCGTGCGCTGGAGCCCGTGCAGGGTGGCGGTGCCCACGTAGTCGTCGTAGGGCGTGCCGGTTTCGAAGCCCAGCGTCGGCAGCCCCTCGTTGGCCTCGGCTCGCGCCTTGCGGTCCTGCTCCGTGAGCTGCTTGATGCCGGTCATCACTCCTCCTCCGTTGGTACACCTCCATGGTGGTCTGTATCGGTCTGTACGGAAATAATGGAAGAAAGGCGATTATTGGATCGGGCCTTCGGAACGGAAGGCATCGAGCGGATCAAGTTACGACGTGACGGAGCGTGACCGTGGACGCGATGGATTGGGCGTTGCTGGCCGAACTTCAGGGCGATGCGCGGCTGTCGTACAGCGAGCTCTCGCGCCGGGTGCACCTGTCGGCTCCGGCGGTGGCGGAGCGGGTACGGCGGCTGGAGGAGACCGGGGTGATCACCGGCTACCACGCCCGGGTCGACGCGGCGATGGCCGGGCGCGGGGTGGCCGCCCTGATCAGGATGTCGTGTTACGGGCCCCGCTGCGTGCTCCGCGACGAGCAGGCGCTGGCCTGGCCGGAGATCCTGGAGGTGCACCGGGTGACCGGTGACGCGTGCTGCCTGCTGCGGGTGGCCGCCTCCTCGATGACGGCCTTCGAGGAGATGATCGACCGGCTCGCCCCCTACGGTCACCCGTCGAGCATGATGGTGCTGTCCAGCCCCGTCCCCTGGCGCCCGCTCTCCTCCACCTGACAAGCCCGCCGAGGGCCTTTCGGGGGCCTCCCGGGGAAGCCCTTCGCCCGGCGACCCTTCTGATGGTCTCCGCCCGGTACGCCCATAACCAAACGTGAAAGATCCGTCGGCGGGAGCCTGTCAGGAGGGCTTGCGGTGCTCGGCGACCGCCCCGGCGGTGGCCCGCCAGATCGGTGACGCGGGATCGATGACGTCGAAATGATCGCCCGACATTTCGAGATATGTCACCTGATCGCCTGCCTCCTGGGCGGCTCTCGCGTAGCGACGGCCGAAGTCGACCAGGTCGAGGTCGTCCCCGCCGCCCTGCACGATGAGCTGGGGCACCCCCAGGGGGAGCCGTTCCAGCGGCCCCGAACTCCGGTAGGCGGCGGGCGCCTCGACGGCGGACCCGCCGAGCGCGACGGCGATCGCGCCGGAGCTCATGTGCCTGCGGTCCCCCTCGGCCAGGTCGAGCACCCCCGCCAGGGAGACGGCCAGGGTGATCCGGTGGTCGTCGGCGGCGGCGCGGAGGGCGAGCTGCCCGCCCGCCGAGTGGCCGATCACCACGAGCGGCCCCCGGGCGCTCTCCGCAGCGAGGGCGACGCCCCGGGCGACGTCCTCGGTGGTCGCGTCCCAGCCGTGCAGGTCGGGGCGGCGGTATTCGAGGTTCCAGGCGGCGAACCCGCGCTCGGCGAGGTCGACGGCGAGCGCGTCCATCAGGTCCGCCCCCCAGATGGACCGCCAGAACCCACCGTGCAGCAACACCACGGTAGGCGCCCGCTCCCCGGCCTCACGCGCCTGACCCTCGGTCTCACGCGCCTGGCTCTCGGTCTCACGCGCCTGGCCCCCGACCTCACGTGCCGTCTCCCTGGGGGTCCGCTCACCCACCTCGCGCGTCACCGCCGTGGGTGCCTGCCCGCCGCTCTCGTACGGCGGCGCGGCGGGGACCTCACGCGACGGAACCTGCGCGGGCGCCTGGCCGGCGACCCCGTACGGGAGGCGCACCTCCACCCACTGGTCGGGGTGGTCGCCGTAGGCGATCCGGTGCGCGGGACGGCGCAGGCGGTGGACGGCGTGCCTGATCGCCCAGGTCAGCCCCCAGATCCCCCGCCCGTGGATGTGCGTCCCCGACGTGACCTCAGCGCCACCCGTACGACCCGCGGACCCCGTGCCACCCCCGGTGGCGGGAAGCGGGGCGTCGGCCTTCGTCAGGTCGAGCCAGACCGCGTCGGGACGCTCGGCGAACAGGGCGCGGGCCTCCGGATCCGGGCCGGGCAGGACGACCAGGACGTCGGGCGACTCCAGTGCCGTCCGGAAACCGGGCAGGTCCGAGGCCGCCGACACCGTCCCGCCGACGCCAAGAGCCGCGAACTCGCGGTCGGCCACCTCGGTGAGCAGGCGAAGGTCCGCGACCAGACCGGGACCGGCGAGCACCAGCACGTGCGGATTCGGAGTAAACATCCGTTTATTCTGCCCCATTGCCGCGTGTTTACGGCTCGGGGATATATGCCTGCATCAGCAGCTTCTCGGCGTCGTCCAGGTAACTCTCCAGGGCCCGCTCGGCCTCGGCCGCGCGTCCGGCCTCCATCAGCTCGACCAGCTCCAGGTTGCGGGCCACGAAGGGCTCGTGGAAGGCGCGGGGGTTCTTCATGACGTGGAAGACCAGGCGGAGCTCGGCCAGCAGCTGGCGCATCGCCTCGTCCAGGCGGGGGCTGCCGTTCAGGGCGGCGAGGCTCTGGTGGAAACGGATGTTGGCCGTGCCGACGTCCTGCCAGCGTCCCTCCCCGGCGGCGCGGGACGCCTCGGTGACGGCCTCCTTGATGGCGGCGAGGGTGTCGCGGGAGGCGTGCGCGCCGTTCCGCACCGCGGCCCCCTCGATCACCCTGCGCACCCGGTAGAGGTCGGCCACGTCCTCGGCCGACAGCACGCGCACGAAGACCCCCCGGTTGAGCCGATGCTCCAGCAGGCGTTCGTGACCGAGCAGCCGGAACGCCTCGCGCAGGGTGTTGCGGGAGACCTCCAGCGCCGCGCCGATGCTCTCCTCCGACAGGCGCTGACCTGGGACGAAGAGCCCCTCGGCGATCCGGTCCCTGAGGATGTCGGCGACCACCTCGGCCGCGCTGCTGCGCCCGAGGCGGCCACGGTCGCGCTGTAGCGCCGCGGTGACGTTTTCCACGGTCCCAAGAAATCATCAAACAAACCTATTGTCGAATTGTTGAACGATTCTTATGTTGATAGGACCACCGCAAGAAACCGGCTCACGAGACATCCCCACGAGCGGGACACCCTCACGAGCGGGACACCCTCACGAGCTGGACATCTCCCACGAACGGAACATCCTCCACGAGACGGGACATCCCCACGAGAAGGTAAGGAGCACACGCGATGGCAAGCTCCCAGACCAGGCGGGTCATCATGGCCGGGCTGGTCGGCACCTCCCTTGAGTGGTACGACTTCTTCCTCTACGGTTCGGCCGCCGCGCTGGTCTTCAACAAGCTCTTCTTCCCCACCTTCGAACCGCTGACCGGCACGCTGCTGGCGTTCCTCACCTACGCGATCGGGTTCGTCGCGCGACCGCTCGGCGGGATCGTGTTCGGCCACTTCGGCGACCGGGCCGGCCGTAAGAACGTGCTGGTGGTGACGCTGCTGCTGATGGGCGTCGCCACCTTCCTGATCGGCCTGCTGCCCGGCTACGCCACCATCGGCGTGGCCGCCCCGCTGCTGCTCGTCACCCTGCGCTTCGTGCAGGGGCTCGGCCTGGGCGGCGAGTGGGGCGGGGCCGTGCTGATGTCCATCGAGCACGGCGACCCCCGCAGGCGCGGGTTCAACGCGAGCTGGCCGCAGGTCGGGGTGCCCGCGGGCAACCTGCTGGCGGCGGCCGTGCTCGGGATCATGTCGGCGGCGCTTCCCGAGGAGGCGTTCCTGTCGTGGGGATGGCGGGTGCCGTTCCTGCTGTCGGGCGCGCTGGTGGTCGTCGGCCTGTGGATCCGCCTGCGGATCGTGGAGTCGCCGCTGTTCGCCCAGGTCGAGCGGGCGGGCGCGAAGGCCCGGATGCCGCTGCTTGAGGTGCTGCGCACGCACCCGCGCGCGCTGGTCTCCGCGGGCCTCGCGCGCATCGGCGTGGACGTCGCCTTCTACATCTTCGTGACCTACATCCTGGCCTACGTCACCGGTCCCCTCGGGCTCGAACGCGGGGTCGCGCTGAACGCGGTGCTGATCGGCTCCGCCTTCCAGCTCTTCCTGATCCCGCTGTTCGGCGCGCTGTCGGACAGGGTCGGCCGCCGGAGGGTCTACCTGGCGGGCGTGATCGGGGCCGCGGTCTGGGTGTTCACCTTCTTCCCGCTGCTCGACACCGGGTCCTTCCCGCTGATCGCGCTGGCCTCGATCGTGGCCCTCGCCTGCCACGCCGCGATGTACGGGCCCCAGGCGGCCTTCATCGCCGAGCTGTTCAGCACCCGCCTGCGCTACAGCGGCGCCTCGATGGGCTACCAGGTCGCCGGGATCTTCGGCGGCGCCCTCGCCCCGATCGTCGCGCTGTGGCTGTTCGACCGGTTCGGCGGCACCCTCGCCGTCTCGCTCTACGTGGTCGCCGCGCTGGCCGTCACCGCGGCGGGCCTCGCCCTGGCCCCCCGGACGCATGACGACACGCCCGGCCCCGGCGACGCTCCCGCCGAAAACCCCGGCGACCCCGGAAACTCCGGAGACCTCGACGGCACCCGCGACGGCGACCTGGGAACGCGCACGGGGACCGCTTCCCGGGACGCCTGACCTCCCCTGCCGCGGCCACCGGCCCTCCCCGGTGGCCGCGGCTCCCCCGACGTTCGAAACCACCCGGATTTTCGGACAATCCACCGAACTCACCGGCCCACCGGCTCGTCAAACCCCGTTGGAACACGTGAGGAACCGCCAGAGCCCGCCACGAAGGACGCCGGTCGGGCCGGTGGCCGGGGACGGCCATCCCCGGTCACCGCCCTCCGGTGCCCGCCCAGAGGAGGATCGACATGCCCATCGGAAGAAGCGTCGCCGTCGCGGCGTTCGCGGTCGTCGCGGTGATCGTCCTGATCGGCGTCGGAGGCGGCTTCGAACGCACCGAACCGGGTCAGGTGGCCGTCGTCAGGGACGGCGGCCCGCTGGACGACTCCGGGATCCGGCAGGTCATCCCGCCCGACTCGGGGCTCACCTGGGTCGGCCTGTGGTCGTCGGTGCACTCCTACCCGGCCCAGCAGCGGATCTACACCATCACCACCGACGCCAAGCGGGCCAGCTCCAGCGGCGTGGACGAGGTGACCGTGCCGAGTTCCGACGGGGTGAACCTCGGCATCGAGGGCACGCTCTACTTCACGCTCAACCTCGACCAGGAGACGCTCAAGCGCTTCGACGACCGGTACGGCACCCGCACCTACCTGGGCCAGGACGGCGAGCTGCGCTCCGCCTGGGACGGGGACGAGGGCTGGAACGCGTTCTTCATCCAGTCCGTGCGACCGGTGATCTACAACGCGCTGCGCAGCCAGATCGGCGCCGCCGAGTGCGCCGAGCTGCTCTCCTCCTGCTCGCTGGTGCAGACGACCTCGAACAAGAAGGCCCTCCCGGCCGTCATCGACAGCAACGCCTCCATCGTCCGCGCCCAGAACGGCATCAACCAGCTCCTGGAACACGACCTGGAGCAGCTGCTCGGCGGCCGCTTCTTCACCGGCCTGCGGTTCACGCTGGTCCGGGTGACGCTGCCGCCCGAGATCCAGGCCGCGGTGAACAAGACCCAGGTCGCCCAGGCGGGGATCGCCGAGGCGAAGGCGAAGGCGTCGCAGGCCGACGTCGAGGCCGAGGCGAAGATCAGGCAGGCCGAGGCGGACGCGAAGGCGTCGGTCGCGCTGGCCAAGGGCGAGGCCGAGGCGAACAGGCAGCTGCAGGAGAGTTACCGCAAGTGCCGTGCCTGCGTCGAGATCGACAAACTGAACGCCCTCCCCGACGGCATCACCGTCTACGCGCCGGGCAACTCCGACATCGTCGTCCCGGCGAAGTGACCCCGTCCCCCGACACCGCTTCTCCCTCCGGATCACGGGCCCCGGGAGGAGCGGCCCGCTCCGGACTCGGGTGACCCCGGACTCCCGCACGCGAGGCCGGGTTCACCTGAGTCCGGGCACAGGCGTCTCCAGAACTGGGCACACCCGGAGTCGTGCATATAAGATCACTAAAATGATGGTATGTCCGCTTACCGGAAAGATCTCTAGCCGTGGAACCTCCGAGACGTTAACGTCTGCGCATGCGCCACGTTGAGATCTCGGGCAAGAGGCTCCGGCTCAGGGAGATCACCATCGACGACGTGGACGCCCTGCATGCCGTCTACGGTGACCCGACGGCCACCGAGCACCTGCCGTTCGACCCCCGCACCCGCGAGGAGGTCGAAGAGATGATCGTCGAGGCGGTCAAGTGCTCGGAGGCCGAGCCCCGGCGTCTCTACGTGCTGGCGGTGACCGACCTCGACGGCGGCGAGGCCTTCGGCGTCGCCCGGCTGCACATCGAGGCCGACCACCCGCACAGCGCCGAGATCGGCCTCGGGCTCCGTCCCGACCACTGGGGCCGTGGCATCGGCACCGACCTGATCCGGCTCATCCTCACGTTCGGCTTCCGCGACCTGCGCCTGCACCGCATCTGGGGCGCCCGCTCCCCCGCCAACACCGCCGCGCAACTGGCGATGCTGGTCGCCGGGATGGTCGAGGAGGGCAGGATCAGGCACCACGTACGGGCCCGCGGGGCCTGGCGCGACTCCGTCGTGCACTCGGCGCTGGAGGACGAGTGGGAGGGCCACCGCGACGTCTGACCCGGGAGACCCCCGGCACGCGCCCGTCGCGCACTTGTCGTGAACCTGTCGTGAACCGGTCACGCATCCACCGCGTACCTGTCATGAACAGGCCGCGGGCACGGGAGAACCCACCCCCGCGTCCCCCTTTTCAGAATGTTGTGACGGGAATGCTGCCGTTTCCGGTCACGGGAAGTGTCAAATGGCCCTAGAGTCCGCGCATGTGAGCGAAAGTCCCATCCTCCCCGTACGAGGGCGCCCGGTGCGGCCCTCCGGAAGGCACCGCAGGCCGGTGCCCTCCCAGCTCCCGCCCGAGGCACCAGCGCTGGTGCTGGCCGCGCTCGGCGACGCCTCCGGCACGGCCGCGGAGCTCGCGGCGCTCATACGGGGGGACAACCCACAGATCCAGGTCCGCCTGGCCGCGCTCGGCGAGGACGGCAAGGAGCTGACCTCCGAGCTGGAGGCCGCCGCCAGGGAAAGGCCGGAGGACGCCACGGCCGCCGTCGTGGTGCCGCTGCTGACCGGCCCGCACCCGGTCGCGGACCGGCTGATCGCCGAGGCCGTCGCCTCCAGCAGGGTCTCGGTGACGGTCACCGACCCGCTGGGGCCGCACCCGCTGCTCGCCGAGGCGCTGCACATCCGCCTGTCGGAGAGAAGCCTGGCGCGGGCCGACCGGATGCGGCTGCTCAACGTCTCCAGCCCGGTCGACGCGGTCATCCTCGCCACCGTCGGCGGCGAGAACGCGGCGGCGGAGGCCCAGCCGACGGCGGTGTTGCTCGCCTCGCGGCTCACCCTTCCCGTCCTGGTCGCCTCCCTCGACAGCGCGCCCGCCGTGGCCGACGCGGCCGGGCGGCTGCGCGGCATCGGCGCCCAGCGCATCGCCCTGTCCCCCTGCGTCCTGGGCCCCGAGGCGGCCCCCGGGCTCGCGAGCGCGGCGGCAGAGGAGATCGGGGCCGAGTGCGCCGACGTCCTCGGGGCGCACGATCTGATCGCCGACCTGGCCGCCCGCGCCTACGGGAGCGTCCTGTCGGCGGATTGAGGGCCCCTGTGTGATCTGTCTCCTCTGACGGGTAATGATCCGCGTAGCTGTCAGAGGAGATAGATCATGCTGTTCGGAAAAGAGCACGTCGACCGATACATAGCGACCGACGGCGCCGAGGGACACGAGTGGCAGGGCACCACCGCCCTGCTCCTCACCACCGTCGGCCGCAAGTCCGGCGAGCCGCGGACCAGCCCGCTCATCTACCAGCGCCACGGCGACGATCTTCTCATCGTGGCCTCCAAGGGAGGCGCCGACGAGCCGCCGCTGTGGTACCTCAACCTGAGGGAGAACCCCGAGGTCGAGGTGCAGGTGCTGGGTGACCGGTTCAGGGCCAGGGCCCGCACCGCCACGCCCGAGGAGAAGCCGGAGCTGTGGTCGATCATGACCGCGGCCTGGCCCGCCTACGACGAGTACACGAAGAAGACCGACCGGGAGATTCCCGTGGTCGTGCTGGAGCGGATCACGTCCTGACCGCGAACCGGCGCGGCCGGGCCCGGCGTGGGGTGGGAACAGGTCAGGGCTCCAGCCAGACGTAGCCCGCGAACCTGCCGGTCGTCCCCTCCCTGCGGTGGGAGAACAGGTCGGCGCTCTCGATGGTGCAGCGGGTGTCGTGGGTGATCTCCCCGACACCCGCCTTGCCCAGCTGCGAGGTGATCGCGGCCCGCAGGTCGAGGGCCGGGGTGTCCTGGCGGGTGATCGACCACGCCTCGGGGAGCAGCACCGCGACCTCGTCGCGCATCCCGGCGGGGACCTCGTAGCAGGTGCCGCAGGCCATCGGGCCGATCAGGGCGGTCATCCTCGCCGGGTCCGCGCCGCGCCGGGCCATCTCCTCGACCAGGGCCGTGACCACGCCGGACATGGTGCCGACCCGCCCCGAGTGCGCGGCGCCGACCAGCCCGGCCTCCGGCTCGGCCAGCAGGACCGGCGCGCAGTCGGCGCAGAGCGCGGCCAGGCCGAGACCGGGCACGTCGGTGCAGACCCCGTCCAGCGGCGGCGGGCCGTCGCCGAACGGCTCCCTGACGTACCGGACGTCGGCGCTGTGGACCTGCCGCATGAACACGACCCGCTCCAGGCCGAACTCGGCGGCCGTCCCGGCCCTGTTCGCCGCGACCGCGTCCGGCTCGTCACCGCACATGCCCCCGAGGTTGCGGCTGCCGTACGGACCGGCGCTGACACCACCGTGACGATCGGTGATCCTCATCTGAAAGTTCACGCGCCGACCTTACCCGCCCAGGAACCCGGTCCCCCGGACGTTCGTTTCACAAGGACACAGAACCCCTTAGAGATTGCGAGCGTCATGGCGCAGGTTGTGTACGACCGCAAGGAGCAGTACCAGCAGATCGAGAGCGGTCTGATGCCCGGCGAGCAGATCATCGCCGTCTACGACGCCATCGGCACGGGCACCGGATTCCTGGGGCTCACCGACAGGCGCGTGATCGTGCAGGACAAGTCGTTCGTCGGCAAAAAAATCGCCATCACCAGCATTCCCTACAACAAGGTCTCGGCGGTGAGCGTGGTGAGCAACAAGTCGATCGCGGGCTCGTTCTTCTCCTCGGGCGCCATCGCCATCCACGTGGGCACCCACACGTACGAGGTGGAGTTCCGGGGCGACAACAAGGCGCATCACGTGCACAACGTGATCCTGCACTACATCACCGCCTAGGAACCCCACCTCGGAGAGACCGGCGAAGACGTCAACCGGCGGCGACGCTCCGGTAGAGCTCCATCGTCCGCTCGGCGATGCGCTCCCAGGAGAAGTGCTCCACCGCGCGGATCCGCCCGGCCTCGCCCATCCGGGTCGCGAGCGCGGGGTCGGCCAGCAGCCGGTTGACCCGCTCGGCGAGGCCGGCGGCGAAGGCGTCGGGGTCGTGCGGGGTGCCGTCGGCGGCCTGGTCGATCGGGACCAGCAGGCCGGTCGAGCCGTCGGCCACGACCTCGGGGATCCCGCCGGTCGCGGTGGCCACGACGGCGGTCTCGCAGGCCATCGCCTCCAGGTTCACGATGCCCATCGGCTCGTAGACCGAGGGGCAGACGAACACGGTCGCGTGGGTGAGGATCTGGATCACCTCGGGGCGGGGAAGCATCTCCGAGATCCAGACGACGCCCTCGCGGTCGAGCCCGCGTACGAGCGCGGTCACCTCGGCGGCGATCTCGGGCGTGTCGGGCGCGCCCGCGCAGAGCACCAGCTGGGCGTCCGGGTGGAAGTCGCGCGCCGCGTGGAGCAGGTGGACGAGCCCCTTCTGCCGGGTGATGCGGCCCACGAAGACGACGTACGGCCTGCTCGGGTCGATGCCGTGCCGCTCCAGGACGTCGGTGTCGCGGTCGGGCGCGTACTCGCCGGTGTCGATCCCGTTGTGGATCACCGTGACCCTCTCCGGCGGGATCTCCGGATAGCTCGCCAGCACGTCGCGGCGCATCCCCTCGGAGACCGCGATGATCGCGTCGGCGGTGGCCAGGGCGCCGCGCTCGGCCCACGACGACAGCGTGTAACCGCCGCCCAGCTGCTCGGCCTTCCACGGACGCAGCGGCTCCAGGCTGTGCGTGGTCACCACGTGGGGCGTCCCGTACAGCATCTTGGCGACGTGGCCGGCGAAATTGGCGTACCAGGTGTGGCTGTGGACCAGGTCCGCGCCCTCGCACCCGGCGGCCATCTCCAGGTCGACCCCGAGCACCTGGAGCGCGGCGTTGGCCGTCTCCAGGCCGCCGGGCACCCGGTAGGCCGCGACGCCCTCCTCCTGTCGCGACGCGCCGAAACAGCGGACCCGGGTGTCGGCGAGCCTGCGCAGCTCCCGGGCGAGGTATTCGACGTGAACTCCCGCCCCTCCGTAGACGTCGGGGGGATATTCACGGGTCAGCAGATCCACTCGCATGCGATCAGCCTAGTGTTTCATCCCTGTTCGTCAGGTTAGGGTCCACCTATGAGAGTCCTCGCGATCGTGCTCGCCGGTGGAGAAGGTAAGAGGCTCATGCCTCTGACAGCTGATCGAGCGAAGCCTGCGGTGCCTTTCGGGGGGATATACCGGCTCGTCGACTTCGTGCTGTCCAATCTCGCCAACGGTCACTACCTCCAGATCGTCGTGCTGACGCAGTACAAGAACCACAGTCTCGACCGGCACATCTCCCGGACATGGCGCCTGTCGGCGATGCTCGGCAACTACGTCACGCCGGTTCCCGCCCAGCAGCGCCTCGGGCCGCACTGGTTCTCCGGCTCCGCCGACGCGCTGTTCCAGAATCTGAACCTCATCTACGACGAGATGCCCGACCACGTCATCGTGTTCGGCGCCGACCACATCTACCGGATGGATCCCCGGCAGATGGTCGAGCAGCACATCGAGTCCGGGGCGGAGGTGACGGTGGCCGCGATCCGGCAGCCGCTGTCGCTCGCCGACCAGTTCGGGGTCATCGAGGCCGACCCGGCCGGGCGTCGGATCGTCGCCTTCCGCGAGAAGCCGAAGGACGCGGTGGGCCTGCCCGACGCCCCCGACCAGGTGTACGCGTCGATGGGCAACTACGTCTTCAAGACCCAGTCGATGATCGACGCGCTCAGGGAGGATGCGCTCGACCCGACGAGCAAGCACGACCTGGGCGGCAACATCATCCCGATGATGGTGAAGTCGGGCAGCGCGGAGGTCTACGACTTCGCCGACAACATCGTGCCCGGCTCCACCGAGCGCGACCGGGGCTACTGGAGGGACGTCGGGACGCTCGACGCCTACTACGAGGCCCACATGGACCTCATCTCGGCGCACCCGGTCTTCAACCTCTACAACAGCCGGTGGCCCATCTACACCGGTCACGACCCGCTCCCCCCGGCCAAGTTCGTGCACAACGACGGCGACCGGGTGGGCAGGGCGATCGACTCCCTCGTCTCCGCGGGCGCGATCGTCTCCGGCGGGCTGGCGGAGCGCTCCATCCTCTCCCCCGGCGTGGTGCTGCACTCCCACTCCCAGGTCGAGGACTCGGTCCTGATGGGCAACGTGAAGGTGGGCCGCGGCGCGATCGTCCGCAAGGCCATCATCGACAAGAACGTGATCATCCCGGACGGCGCCAGGATCGGCTTCGACCTGGAGTACGACCGCAGCCGCTTCGCGGTGACCAGCGGCGGCATCGTCGTCATCGGCAAGAACGAGATCGTCGAACGCTGACCCCGGCCTGATCTCCGAGTCTCCGAACGCCGACCCGGGCCCGTTCGCCGGGCCCCTTCGGTGTCCGGCGTCGCCCCGGCCCCGCCCCGCCTGTTCCCCGCCTCGCCTGTTCCCGGCCCCGCCGTCACCGTCACGGCGGGGCCGGGGCGGGCCCGGGTCCGGGATGGGATCCCGGCTCCCCGCCGGGCACCACCTGGCCTTCGACGTCGACCCCGACACCTTCGACGGCATCCTCGCCCGGCTCGGGGAGCGCGAGGTGCCGTACGGCAACCACCCGGCCGAGCACGGCAACGGGCGGATCGACCACCCGCTCCGCCCGCGCGGCCTGTTCTTCGCGGACGAGACGGGAAACCTCTACGAGGTCATGTCCGACTGACCGTGGGGGGCGTCCGAGGAGGACGCGCGCGACTTCTTGATCCGTACGGGATAGATTCTCCCGGTACGTCGTACGACTCCCCCGGCCCGCCGGGCAAACTCCCCAGGTACGAGAGATCGAATGTTCGGCATCATCCGCCCCTGCGGCGAGCACTCCTGTCCGACGCTGCACCGGGCCTGGATGGCGCACCTGTGCGGGCTGTGCCTGACCCTCAGGGACGGGCAGGGGCACGCGGCCCGGCTGGCCACCAACTACGACGGCCTGATCATCTCGGTGCTCGCCGAGGCGCAGGACCCGGCGGGCTCCCCGCACCGGACCGCCGGACCCTGCGCGCTGCGCGGGTTCCGGCCGGCGGACGTGGTGGACGCGCGGGCCGCGGGCGTACGGCTCGCCGCCACGGTCTCACTCGTCCTCGCGGCGGGCAAGCTGCGAGACCACGTGGCCGACGGCGACTCCGCGCCGGGCACCGGCGCGGCGCGCAGGACGCTGGCGGCCCGCTGGGAGGCGGCGGGGGCCCGGATGGGGGCCGGGATCGGGTTCGACACCGCCTCGCTGGCCTCGACGGCCGAACGCCAGATCGAGCTGGAGCGCGGCCTGGGGGTGACGCCGCTGGAGCTGACCGGTCCCACCGAGGAGGCCGTCGCCGCCGCGTTCGCGTACACCGCGACGCTCGCGGGCACCCCAGGCAACGCGGCGGCGCTGGCCGAGGCGGGCCGGTTCTTCGGCCGGATCGCCCACCTGCTGGACGCCGTGGAGGACCGGGAGGAGGACGCCGCCCGGGGGGCGTTCAACCCGCTGACCGCCACCGGCACCTCCGTACGGGAGGCGCGGCGGCTGTGCGACGACGCCGCGCACGGCCTGAGGCTCGCGCTGCTGGAGCTGGAGCTGGCCGACCGGCACCTGGTGGACGTGCTGCTGGACACCGAGGTGCGGCGGGCGGTCGACAGGACGTTCCGCCACGCCTCAGGACCGGATCACGGCCCCGCCCGCGAGGCGTGCGCGCGCCCGCACGGGGAGCCGCACAGGGAGCACGGCCGCCTCTCGGCGGGACACGACCACGCCCCCGAGCAGCACGGAGAGCACGGAGAGCACGACCTGGAGACGCCGTCCCGTGCCGGGGAGTCGGGGCACTCCTACGAGCGGCCCGGATCCGTCCGCAAGTCGGCCGCCGGGGTGGGGACCCTGCTGACCTGCGGTCTCTGGCGGCCCCGGTGGAGCTCCCGGAGACATGGCTCCTGGGATCAGCGCTGCTACCTGAGAGGGTGCGAGAACTGCGGCTGTGACGGGTGTGACGGATGCTGCGACTGCTGCAAGTGCTGTGGCAAGTGCGACGGGTGCTCCTGCGACTGCGGCGCCTGAGATTCCGGGGCCCAGCCCGCCGAACCTCGCGGACGGCCCCCGAAGGTGCCTCACGAACCGAACGGGCGGACCTGTCGCCTCAACCCCGACCTCGGCCCCGGCCTCAGACCGGGTCCGGCCGGTCGCCGTCCTTCTCGCGGGCGCCGTCCTTCTCGGTGGGGTCGCCCCCCAGCCCCCGCGACATCAGACCGGCGCCCATCAGCCCGGTGAGCGTCCCGGGGACGGTCGCGGACGGGGGCGGGGTCTCGACCCGGAAGCGGGGCAGCGCCTCGGGATACTTGTCGCGGACGAAGGCCACCATGTGCTCGCGCATGTCGCACTTGAGATCCCAGGCGCTGGCGGAGTCGGCGGCGCTCATCAGGGCGCGCAGCTCCAGCAGCCCGTTGGGAAGGGTGTCGGTGACCTGGAGGGTCCAGTCCTTCTGGTCCCAGAGCGGGTGCTCGCGCAGGGCCCGGTAGAGCTCGGCGCGCAGCTCGTCCACCGGCACCGACCAGTCGACCCGGAAGATCGCGTGGCCGATCACCCGGCTGCTGTGCCGGGTCCAGTTCTCGAAGGGGTTGGCCGTGAAGTAGGAGACCGGCAGGACGAGCCGCCGCTCGTCCCACAGCCGCAGCACCACATAGGTGAGGCTGAGCTCCTCGATCCGGCCCCACTCGCCCTTCACCACGACGACGTCGTCCAGCCGGAGCGCGTCGCTGAAGGCGAGCTGGAGCCCGGCGAGCATGTTGCCCAGGGTCGACTGGGCGGCGATACCGACGACGACACCGGCGATCCCGGCCGAGGCCAGAAGTCCGGCTCCGAGCGCCTGGACCTGCGGGAAGGTGAAGAGCATCGCGCCCAGCGCCAGCACGATGATCACCGCCGAGGCGACCCGGCGGACCAGGGTGATCTGGGTGCGAATGCGCCGGGCCCTGCGGTTGCCCTCGCCCTCGACGGTGATCAGCCGTTCCAGCACCACGTCGGTGACCGCGAAGGCGGCCTGGATGACCAGCCAGGTGACGCACCCGATCATCGCCAGGCCGAGCCCCTGGTAGACCAGCCGGCCGACCACGCTCGTCGCCATCTGGGGCTCGTAGGCGGTGTAGGCCGTCACCACGGCGGCCGTGGCGAACCCCGGCCAGGTGCAGCGGCGGATGAGCGGACCGGCGAGAACCCATTTCTCGCCGATCAGCCGCGAGCGCAGCACCCGCCGCACCACCTCCACCGCCACGACGGCGACGGCCACGGAAACAATCATCGTGATCCAGCTGGACACTTGCGGCGTCCCCCTCGACGTCTTTCATCCTCGTCGTCCTCTTGCCTGGATCACCAGCTAATCAGAAGGATTCGTCGAATGTGACATTGCCTTCGACGGCGATCTGGTAGGCCGAAACCCGCCGTTCGAAGAAGTTGGCCAGCTCCTGCACGTCCTGCAACTCCATGAACGCGAACGGGTTGGCCGTGCCGTACCGGGCGGGCATCTTGAGCCTGACCAGGCGCTGGTCCGCCACGTACTCCAGGTACCGGCGCATCTGGTCCACGCTCATCCCGAGCAGGCCGTCGCCGCACAGGTCGGCCGCGAAGGCGAGCTCGGCCGCGACCGCCTCCTCGATCATCCGGGTGACCTGCTCGGCGAGCTTGTCGTCGAACAGGTCGGGCTCCTCGGCCCGTACGGTCTCCACGACACCGAAGGCGAACTCCATGTGCATGGACTCGTCGCGGAACACCCAGTTCGTCCCGGTGGCCAGGCCGCTGAGCAGGCCCCTGGAGCGGAACCAGTAGACGTAGGCGAAGGCCCCGTAGAAGAACAGTCCCTCGATGCACGCCGCGAAGCAGATCAGGTTGAGCAGGAACGCCCGCCGGTCATCCCGCGTCTCCAGCCTGGTCAGCCCGCCGAGCGAGTCGATCCAGCGGAAGCAGAACTCCGCCTTGTCCCGGATCGAGGGGATGTGCTCGACCGCGGCGAAGGCCTTGACCCGCTCGTCGGGATCGGGCAGATAGGTGTCCAGCAGGGTCAGGTAGAACTGGACGTGCACCGCCTCCTCGAACAGCTGCCTGCTGAGATACAGGCGCGCCTCGGGGGCGTTGAGGTGCTGGTAGAGGTTGAGGACGAGGTTGTTGGCCACGATCGAGTCGCCGGTGGCGAAGAACGCCACGAGACGGTTGATCAGGTGGCGCTCCTCGGGCGTCATCCTCGCCAGGTCGGCGAGGTCGGAGGTGAGGTCCACCTCCTCGACGGTCCAGGTGTTGCGGATCGCGGCCCGGTAGCGCTCGTAGAACTCGGGATAGCGCATCGGCCGCAGGGTGAGATCCATGCCGGGGTCGAGCAACATCGGGGAATGCCTTTCGCGGAGCTTTCAGGGACGGCTACTGGCAGGCGTCGCAGTACTCGGGGTTCTCCAGCGAGCAGGCGACGGCTTCCGGCTCGGGCACCGTCGGCGCCGCCACGGTGGCCTGCGCGATCCGGGTGGCCGGGCGCGAGCGCAGATAGTAGGTGGTCTTGAGGCCCGACCTCCACGCGTAGGCGTACATCGAGGAGAGCTTGCCGATGGTCGGCGTGGCCATGAAGAGGTTCAGCGACTGCGACTGGTCGATGTACGGGGTGCGCGCGGCGGCCAGATCGATCAGCGCCTTCTGCGGCAGCTCCCAGGCGGTCCGGTAGAGCGCCTTCAGGTCGGCGGGGATCTCCGGGATGTCCTGGACGGAGCCGTCGGCGCGCTTGATCGCGTCGCGGGTCAGCGGGGTCCACAGGCCACGGGCCTGCAGGTCGCGGACAAGATAGCGGTTGACCTGGAGGAACTCCCCCGAGAGGGTCTCGCGCTTGAAGACGTTGGAGACCTGCGGCTCGATGCACTCGTAGCAGCCCGCGATGGAGGCGATCGTGGCCGTCGGCGCGATCGCGACCATCAGCGAGTTGCGCAGGCCGGTCCCGGCGATCCGCTCCCTGAGCTCCGCCCACTCCGCCGACCCCGCCGCCCCGTAGTGGTCGGGGTGCAGCACCCCGTCGGCGGCCCTGGTCTCCTCGTACGAGGGGTGGCGGCCCCGCTCCACGGCCAGGTCGGAGGAGGTCCGGTACGCGGCGAGCGCGATCTCCTCGGAGATCCTGGTGGACAGCTCCAGGGCGCGCGGCGAGTCGAACGGCAGCCGCAGCGCGAACAGCACGTCGGCCAGGCCCATCACGCCGAGCCCGATCGGGCGCCACCTCCGGTTGGCCGCCTCCGCCTCGGGGGTCGGGTAGAAGCCCAGGTCGATGGTGCGGTCGAGGAACCGCACGGCGGTGCGGACGGTCGCGCGCAGCCGGGCCCAGTCGATCCCGTCCTCGGAGGAACCCTCGGCCAGGTGGGCGGCGAGGTTGATCGAGCCGAGGTTGCAGACGGCGGTCTCCGCGTCGCCGGTGACCTCCAGGATCTCGGTGCAGAGGTTCGACAGGTGGATGACGTTCTCCGGCCTGGCCGTCTGGTTGGAGGTCCGGTTGGCCGCGTCCTTGAAGGTCATCCAGCCGTTGCCGGTCTGGGCGAGCGTGCGCATCATCCGCCCGTACAGGGTGCGGGCGGGGATCTGCCGGGTGAACCGGCCCTCGGCCTCGGCGGCCCGGTAGGCGTCGTCGAACGCGGCGCCGTACAGGTCGGTGAGGTGCGGGACCTCCTTGGGGTCGAACAGCGACCAGACCCCGTCGACCTCGACGCGGCGCATGAACTCGTCGGGGATCCAGTTGGCCAGGTTCAGGTTGTGCGTGCGGCGGGCCTCCTCGCCGGTGTTGTCGCGCAGCTCCAGGAACTCCTCGACGTCGGCGTGCCAGGGCTCCAGGTAGACGCAGGCCGCGCCCTTGCGCCGGCCGCCCTGGTTGACCGCGGCGACGCTGGAGTCGAGCGTGCGCAGCCAGGGCACGATGCCGTTGGAGTGGCCGTTGGTGCCCCGGATCAGCGAGCCCCGCGAGCGGACCCTGGTCCAGGCGATCCCGATGCCCCCCGCGTACTTCGACAGCCGCGCGACCTGCCCGTAGCGGTCGTAGATGGACTCCAGCTCGTCGCGGGGCGAGTCGAGCAGGAAGCACGAGGAGAGCTGGGGCCTGCGCGAGCCGGAGTTGAACAGCGTGGGCGAGCTGGGCAGGTAGGACAGGGTTGCCATGAGCGCGTACAGCTCGGCGGCCTCCTCGACGGTCTCGGACAGGCCGCAGGCCACCCGGAGGAAGAAGTGCTGCGGGCGCTCCAGGACCTTGCGGGTCCTCGGGTGGCGCAGCAGGTAGCGGTCATAGACGGTACGCAGCCCGAAGTACTCGAACCTGGCGTCGGCCTCCGGGTCGATCAACGCGTCCAGCACCCCGGCGTGGGCGGCCACGAACTCCGCGAGCCCGTCCTGGATCAGCCCCGCCTCGTGGGTCGCGGCGACGGACTCGGAGAAGTCACGGACGCCGTGCCCGGCGGCCTCGTCGGCGATCAGCCCGGCCAGCATCGCGGCGGCGACCCTGGAGTTGGCGGGATCGGTGATCACCCGTGCGGCGGCCTCGTCGATGGCCAGCCTGCGCCCGTCCAACGCGCTGGCGGCATTCTCGACATTCGCGGCATTCTCGACATCGCCGTTGTCCGTCGCGATCCCGGCGTTCCCGACGCCGCCCGTCGCGGTCGACACCGCGTTCCCGACGTTCCCGACGTTCCCGGTGTTTCCGGCATTCGCGACATTCTCCACGTCGCCATCGCCCGTCGCGGTACCCGCCGCGGTCTCCGCCAATGCCTGTGTCACGTAGTGCCCCTCGCTCGATCGGACTTCCCCGTACGGCTCCGCCGGATGGGCACGCGTCCGCGAGCGATCCCGGGCACGCCGGATCGCCTCGTTCCGCGGGCCCTCCCACGAGGCCCTGGACAATCACGTCACCGGCAGGTCTTCGGACTCACGGGCACACCACACACGCCTACCGGCCGTCGCTTCCCGGGCATGACTCACCCAGTGCTCAAATGACGGCTTTCGTTCCCGTTCACCGCTGCGGGGCAGTCCCGGAATCTCACCGGGTTCCCTCTTGCCTCGCCCCTCGCGGGGCGAACCAGCAACGAGCAGGATCCTACATCTAGGGGCGTCTGACGCAACTACCCCAACAAGTTGTGTCGGACGACTTCAGCAGCCCGAGCTCGTGAAGCACACCGCGAGTGCGGGCCGTCTCGGTGGAGAGCCACTGGCGAAACTCGTCGCCGCTGAGGTAGACCCGGCTCCAGCCGTGGGACGCGCACAGGGCACGCCAGCGCGGCGTGGCGTCGATACCGTCGCACAGGGCGATCGCGGCGTCCCGGTCCCCCGGGCTCATGTCCTTGGGCCCCAGCAGGCCGCACCAGTCGCTGTACTCCAGCCGGACGTCGACCTCCATGAGCGTCGGGGCGTCGATCCCGTCGATCCGGCCGCCGGAGGAGACCACCAGGGGCCGCAGGCGGCCCGCGGCGATCTCGGGCCGCAGGGCGCGCGCCGACCCCAGCAGGGCCGCCACCCCACCGGCGTGCAGCGCGTCGGCGGCGTCCTCGGGGGTGAGGTATCCGGCGTACTCCAGCAGCCGGGTGTCCACCCCGAGGCACTTGCCGATCATGCCGTAGAGCACGTGGTCGGAGCCGCCCTCCGACCGGCCGCCGACGGTCAGCTTCGCGGGGTCGCGCCGCAGCCGCGCGACGAAGTCCTCGAAGGTACGCAGGCTGGAGCCGGAGGGGACGACCAGGACCGCCCAGTCGCCGACCAGGCGGGCGATGGGGGTGGCGGCGTTCACCACGGCCGCGGTGTTGGCGATCTCCGCGGCGGCCACCATCGGCATCGAGGTGACGAGCAGCCTGCCCTCGCGCGCGAAGGGGCCGCGGAAGGCGCCGAACGCGTCGCGCGGGGCGGAGCCCAGGGCCCCCTCCCGCTCGACGGCCATCGCGGTGCTCACCAGTCCCGACTGGACCAGGACGGTCGCCAGCCTGCCCGCGATGCCGTCCCAGCCGTGGCCGTCGGCGGTCGGTTCGAGGAGGAACAGGCGCTTCACCGCGGAGGCGGCGCCGTCCGTGCCGCACCCCGCGACGAGCACGGCCCCCGCCGCCAATGCGAAAAACCCCCTACGGCGCATAAGCGCCCCTTCCCCCCAAGAACCCCCTATTCCACAGGTTACCTACCCATCACTTTCCGTGATGAAGTGGGGTATGCCGGAACTTCCGGTGGTCCGCACTCGATCACGGACCACCGGAAAAGACACCAAAAATCCGGATATCGGAGACGATCGCTTCACAGGATCCGAGGGCGGGACTCACTCCACCGTGACGCTCTTGGCCAGGTTCCTGGGCTTGTCGACGTCCCGGCCCAGCGCCACGGCCGCGTGGTAGGCGAAGAGCTGGAGCGGGATCGACAGCAGGATCGGGTCCAGCTCGGTCTCGTTCTTGGGCACCACGACGCAGTCGTCGGCCAGCTTGGGATCGGCCGTACGGTGGCCCACCATGAGCACCCGGCCGCCCCGGGCGCGGATCTCGCCCAGCGTGGTGAGGTTCTTGTCCAGCAGCTCGTCGTCGGGGACGATCGCCACCGTCGGCATGTCCGGCCCGATCAGCGCCAGCGGCCCGTGCTTCAGCTCGCTGGCCGGGTACGCCTCGGCGTGCACGTACGAGATCTCCTTGAGCTTCTGCGCGCCCTCGCGGGCCACCGGGTAGCCCCTGACCCGGCCCACGAACATCATGCTCGGCGACTCGGCGTACCTGCCCGCCAGCTCCTTGAGCTGCGGCTCCAGCGCCAGGATCTCCTTGATCTGGTCCGGCAGCCTCCGCAGGCCGTCGCAGATCCTGCGGCCGTCGGCGGGCGACAGGTCGCGCACCCGGCCCAGGTGCAGCGCGAGCAGCGCGAAGGCCACGGCGGTCGAGGTGAACGCCTTGGTGCTCGCCACCGAGACCTCGGGACCCGCGTGCAGGTAGACGCCGCCGTCGCACTCGCGGGCGATCGCGCTGCCCACGGTGTTGACGATGCCGAGCACCCTGCCGCCCTTGCGCTTGAGCTCCTGCACGGCGGCGAGGGTGTCGTAGGTCTCCCCCGACTGGCTGATCGCCACGTAGAGGGTGTCGGCCTCCACCACCGGGCTGCGGTAGCGGAACTCGCTCGCCGGCTCCGCGTCGGCCGGGATGCGCGCCAGCTCCTCGATGAGCTGCGCGCCGATCTGGCCCGAGTAGTACGCGGACCCACAGCCGATGATCTTCACCCGGCGGAACGAGCGGGTCTCCCGCGCGTCCATGTTGAGGCCGCCCAGGTGGGCGATGTGGAAGCGGTCGTCCAGCCGCCCGCGCAGCGTCCTGGCCACCGTGTCGGGCTGCTCGGAGATCTCCTTGAGCAGGTAGTGCTCGTAGCCGCCGGTGTCGTAGTGCCCGGCCTCCCAGTCGACGGTCAGCGTCTCCTTGGCCGTCTCCCGCGCGTCGCTGGCGAAGGTGTTGAACCCGTCGGCCCGCAGCACGGCGATCTCGCCGTCCTCCAGGTGCACCACCTGGCGGGTGTAGCGGACCAGCGCGGCGACGTCGGACGCGGCGAACATCTCCTTCTCACCGATGCCCAGCACGATGGGGCTGCCGTTGCGCGCCACGACCACCTCGCCGGGCCGCTCGGAGTCGATCACCGCGATCCCGTACGTGCCGACGACCCGCTTGAGCGCGGTCCGCACGGCCTCCTCCAGCGAGTCGGCCTCCTTCACCGTACGGGCGATCAGGTGCGACAGCACCTCGGTGTCGGTCTCCGACAGGAAGATCGCCCCGTCGGCCTCCAGCTTGGCGCGCAGCTCGTCGGCGTTCTCGATGATGCCGTTGTGCACGACGCCGATGCGCTCGTCGGTGGACAGGTGCGGGTGGGCGTTGACGTCGCTGGGCGCGCCGTGGGTGGCCCAGCGGGTGTGGCCGATGCCCAGGCCGCCCTTGAACCGCGCGGGCACGACCGCCGCCAGGTCGGCCACCCGGCCCTTGACCTTGCGCATCTTGAGGCCCTTGTTGGAGACCACCACCCCGGCCGAGTCGTAGCCCCGGTACTCAAGACGCTGCAGGCCCTCCAGCAGGATGGGTGCCGCGTCCTTGGGCCCCACGTAGGCCACGATTCCGCACATGTAACCGCTCCTTATCCGTTCATCCGTAAACGATCGAGGTGCCGTCGTCCGCTACCCGTAGACGATGCGGCGAAGCTGCCGCAGGGAGAGTTCGGGGGCCGCGACACGGCGTACCGCCAGTTCGGCGGCCACCCTGGGGAAGATCTCGTCGTTGACCAGCCCCCTGGCCTTGAGCTCCGCGTGACGCCGCCGGACGAACTCGTCGACGGGCTCCGAGAAGTAGGCCAGCACGTCCGCGACGACCCGCGCCGCCTCGCCCGGACCGAGCGCGCTCGTCCGGGTCAGGTGGGTGATCAGATCCTCGTGCGGATTCCGTGCCGTGGACACAGAGCAGGACCATACGCATCCGGGAGAGAACACACCAAGTTTCCTGCCCGATTTCGGGCAGAGAATCTCTTCAACATCTCAATCCCGTCGCAACGCACGACACTCGGTAATCTCTGATAACTCTAGGTAGTTATCAGAGGGGGAGGAACCGCTATGCACCGCCTGCCGGGGATCACCGTCGTCGCTCTCACCATCCTGACCTCGATCACCCCGGCCTCGATCGTCCCGGCCTCGATCACCCCGGCCTCGATCACCCTGGCCTCGATCGTCCCGGCCTCGGTCGTCCCCGCGGAGGCGGCACTCCCCGGGGACCTGCCCACCCGGCCCCGGACACCCCCCACCCCCTCCGAGACCACGACGCCTCCCGGCGCGGTGACATCGACGGGGGCGAGGCCGCGCTCCGGCAGGCAGGCCGCCTTCACCGAGGCGGCACGGCGGTACGGGGTGCCGGAGAGCGTGCTGCTCGCGCTCTCCTACCTGGAGTCCCGCTGGGAGGGCCACGGCGGCCTGCCCAGCGTCTCCGCCGGGTACGGCCCGATGCACCTGATCGACGGCCGGGCCGAACCCGGGCGCCCCCACGGCGCCGGGGAGGACCCGCGCGGCGACGAGACCCGGCCACGGGTGATCGCCCTTCCGCCCCTGGCGCCGGACCCGCCGGAGGACACCCTGCGACGGGCCTCGGAGCTGACCGGCCTCTCCCCGGACCGGCTGCGCGAGGACCCCTCCGCCAACATCATGGGCGGCGCCGCACTGCTCGCCGACCATCGGCGCCGCACCGGCGGCGGTGGCCCCGGCGACGACCCGGCGAGCTGGTACGACGCCGTGGCCCGCTATCCCGGCGTCCCGGAAAAGGGTGCGGCCGGGAAGGAGGCGGCGCTGTCCTTCGCCGACGAGGTCTACGCGACGATCCGGTCCGGCGCCTCGCGGGTGACCGACGACGGCGAGCGGGTGACACTCCCCGCCACCCCGGACCTGTCCACACCCGGCCCCCCCACCCCGGCAGGGCGCTCCGGAACATCCGGCCCCCTCACTCCGGCGAGACGCCCCGTATCGTCCAAACCCTTCACCTCGACGAAGCACTCCGGACCACCCGCCCCCCTCACCCCGGCGAGGCGCTCCGGACCGTCCGATCCGCGAGTGCCGTTCCCCCTGGAACGGCGCGCCTCGCCCACCGGGCCGCCCACCACCTCACCCACCCCAGGCCCGGTCACCCCAACCCCGTCGAACTTGTCACCCCCGTCGCCCCCTCCCGCCACGAGGACCCCCGCTCCCCCCACGAAGACGGCCTTGACGCTCGCCCAGCGGCCCGCCCCCGTGCCGGGCCCCGACTGCCCGAAGAGCGTCTCCTGCGAGTGGCTCCCGGCCGCCTACCAGCGGCTCCCCGGTGGCGGGTACGGCAACCACGACCGGTCCGCCGGCCCCCGGAAGATCGACTACATCGTGATCCACGACGGGGAGACGAGCTACGACGCCATGACCCGCCTGGTCAAGAACCCCGCCTACCTGAGCTGGCACTTCACCATCCGCTCCGCCGACGGCCACATCGCCCAGCACCTGCGGGCCAGGGACATCGGCTGGCACGCGGGAAACTGGTACGTCAACTCCCGCTCCATCGGCCTGGAGCACGAGGGCTACCTGGCCAGGGGCGGCGCCTGGTTCACCGAGGCGATGTACCTGGCGTCGGCCAGGCTGGTCCGCCACCTCGCCGCCAAGTACGACGTCCCCCTCGACCGGGCACACATCCTGGGGCACGACAACGTGCCGGGCACCACCCCGGAGACCGTGGGCGGCATGCACGACGACCCCGGCCCCTACTGGGACTGGGCCCACTACTTCGAGCTGCTCGGCAGGCCGCTGCGCGCCTCGGGCGGCGACGACGCGCGCTCGGTGCTGATCAGGCCCGACTACGGCACCAACAGCCCGGGATTCACCGGCTGTACCGGCGGGTGCCGTGCCCTGGGCGCCGCCTCGGTCTGGCTGCGCACGCGCCCCTCCCCCACCGCGCCGCTGGTCAAGGATGTCGGCAAGCACCCCACCGGCGACTCCACGTACAGCGTCTACGACCACGCCGCCCGCGCCTCCACCGGCCAGCGGTACGCGCTCGCCGGGCGCAGGGGCGACTGGACCGCGATCTGGTACCTCGGCCAGAAGGCCTGGTTCCACGATCCGGCCGGAGCCCCCACCTCCGTACGCGCGTCCGGCCCCCTGGTGACGCCCAGGCCGGGCCGTTCCCCGGTCAGGGTGTACGGCAGGGCGTACCCGAAGGCGCCCGCCTACCCGGGGGGCGTCCCCGTGCAGGCCCTGGCCCCGCTGCAGTACTCGATACCGGCGGGGCAGGCGTACAGCTCCGGCGAGACGACGCGGGCCTCGTACCTCAGGGCGGCCGCCTTCGACCCGTCCGATCACCGGGTCGTCACGGGCGGGATCCGCTACCGGCAGATCCAGTTCGGGCACCGGATCATGTTCGTCCGGGCCGCCGACGTCCAGCCGGTCACCAGGTGAGGATCTTCGGCAGCCCGTCCGGTTGCGCACATCCGCCCTGTGGAGGCGCTAGAGTTTTCACGTGCCCCGGAGCGTTTCCCGGGGTCACGCGGAAGTGGCTCAGTGGTAGAGCATCACCTTGCCAAGGTGAGGGTCGCGGGTTCGAATCCCGTCTTCCGCTCCGGCGGGTCCTCAGGGACCTGACCGGTGGAGTGGCCGAGAGGCGAGGCAACGGCCTGCAAAGCCGTCTACACGGGTTCAAATCCCGTCTCCACCTCAACGCACGACCATCGGACCCCCAGGGATCCGGTAAAGTAGTGCGAGCGCGGAGGGGAAACCCGAAGCCGAAACGCGGAAGTGGCTCAGTGGTAGAGCATCACCTTGCCAAGGTGAGGGTCGCGGGTTCGAATCCCGTCTTCCGCTCTGGTTCACCCGAGGACGATTAGCTCAGCGGGAGAGCGCTTCCCTGACACGGAAGAGGTCACAGGTTCAATCCCTGTATCGTCCACCATCCATCGCGGATCGAACGTAACGGCCGCCAAAGTCCCAGCCCGGGGGCCTTGGCGGCCTTCCGCTTTCCCTGGCTGGCTGCCGTTGACCAGCGTTGCCTCCTGTCCCGTGCCGACCTTTCCCAAGCCCCGGTCAGGTCGTGGGCATGGGTTGCGGCTCGCCTGCGACGACCCGCGCCGAGGTGACATGGCCCACAGGGTGCCGCGCGTCCGCGTCCTGAACAGCCAGCGATGATCACTCGCCGACCCGGGACGGCGGTTCGGGAGTGACGCTAATCAGCCTCCAGCAAACCCGCTATCGCTCGAAACATCAGAGATACCTCTTTTAACGCAAACATGCCAAGAAATCACGGCACATCTCCCCATCGAGGCTTCTGTCGCATTTTGGTGATACAGCCCCCCACAATAAGGATGTCCGGTTAATAGGATCACCGTCGACGCGCGGCCTCAAATGCCTGACCTAATCCACGCTCCCAAGAAAACCCATAAGCCCCAAAACAGGTGGGGCTCACCGAGCGCCTCCCCATCTCAATCGCCTCGCGTGAGTAACTGTGGCCGGAATCTGCCACTCCACCTGCGTCCGAGGTCTTGCGCCCCTCCTGTCATCAATGGTTAGGTCGCTTACATGACGGGCGCGCCAAGGTATACGTCGGGCGAAATGCACTTCGAATCAATCGCGATTCGTCCACGACGGGTCTCCTCCAGCCCCTGACCGCCGGCAAACTCGTCGCCGACCTGATTCAAAATAGCTCGAACAGGGCTTGAACAGGGGCAGCAAGGCCCTACCATGCCATCTCCCTCCATCACCGATCAACATTCCCTCTCGTGTTTGGACCGTTCCAAGTCTTCGGAACTGCCTGGCGGCACGCATTCCGCCTCACGTCCCCAGATGCCGGGGGCCTCTTTCCCGTTCGACGCACCACCGTAGATCACGCATTTATTCACGAGAACCCTAATGTGATCGCCCAAGAGTTCAATTAAGCATGTCCGAACTCTTGTCCAGGCGCGGCCATATGAATGTTCTCGACGCCGGATCGTTTGGAGCCTCCTCCGTGACGAGTTCGCTTTCCGATGTCCAGAGTCCCTTTCCCGAGCCGATGGCCCCAGAGCCGGCGACCGGCGAAGGCTACCGGTCACCCACTCCGAGCCTCATCGCCGCCTTCGACCCCGAACGTTTCCACGACGGCGCCGTGGACATCGTCAGCCGCCTGACGACGTATCTGGGCGACCGGTCGGTCCGCGGGCTCGACCTCCTCGATCCGGCGGTGCTGCTGAAGGCCGCGCGGGGGCTGATGACCCCCGAACGACAGCGCGTCGCCGACTTCGACGCCGACCGGGTGAACCAGATCGTCGACCTGTACACAGGGACCGGCATCCCGGTCTACTCACCCGGTTACATGGGACGGCAGTTCTCCGGCGTGGTGCCGCTGGCGAGCCTCATGGACCTGGTCGGCTCGGTGGTCAACCAGCCCTCCTCCTTCTACGAGGCCGGGCAGCTCCCCAGCGTCGCCGAGCGGCTCATGGCCGAGGAGCTCAACCGGTTCATCGGCTGGGACCGCGACCGGTTCGCCATGGTGACGACCTCGGGGGGCTCCCTCGCCAACCTGACCGCGCTGCTGGCCGCCCGCAACCGCGCCTTCCCGCAGATCTGGACGCGCGGCGCCGGAGGCATGTCGGGTCCCCCGGCCATCGCGGTCAGCGAGGAGGCCCACTACAGCGTGACCCGGGCGGCCGGGGTGCTCGGCATCGGAGAGCGGCAGATCATCCGGCTCCCGGTCGACCGGGCCGGGCGGATCCGCCCCGATCTGGCCGGTCCGATACTGGACGAGGCGCACCGGCGCGGCCTGCGGCCGTTCTGCCTGGTGGCCTCGGCCGGGACCACGTCGATGGGCGCCTTCGACCCGCTGGAGGAGCTCGCGGCCGTGGCACGCCGCCACGGGCTCTGGCTCCACGTGGACGGGGCGCACGGGGCGAGCCTGCTGCTGTCGGACCGGCACCGCGACAGGCTGCGCGGCATCGAGCAGGCCGACTCGCTGACCTGGGACGCCCACAAGATGCTGTTCATGCCGGCGCCGTGCACGCTGCTCTTCTACCGTGACGGCGCGACGGCGCGCGGCGCGTTCCGGCAGCGCGCCAGCTACGTCTTCGACGAGGAACCGGACGTCTACAGCGCCTACGACAGCGCGGACAAGAACTTCGAGTGCACGAAACGCCCGATGATCATGCCGCTCTGGACGGTCTGGTCGGTCTACGGCCCGGCGCTGTTCGCGCAGCGGATCGACCGGCTGTGCGCCATGACCCGGCAGGCGTACCGGATGCTCGCCGCCGAGCCGGACTTCGCCGTGGCGCACGAGCCGGAGTCCAACATCCTGTGCTTCCGCTACCTGCCGGACGGCCTTGAACAGGCCACCGTGCACCGGTTGCAGCTGGAGATCCGCAACCGGATCCGGGGCGGCGGGCGCTTCTTCATCTCCAAGGTCGACATCGACGGGGTGGCGGCGCTGCGCGTGGTGGTGATGAACCACCTGATCGACGCCGACCACCTGGCAATGCTCATCGCCGAGATCAGGGACATCGGGCAACGGGTGCTGCGCGCGAGCGCCGCGCCGCGGCACGACCAGCAGCGGAACGGGAGCCATTCATGACCATGACGGATTTGGACATCGCCACCTCGGCGGAGCTGGCGGCACGGCTGATCCCCGAGGAGGAGCTGCGGCCCCGCTCGGTGGACGACGTCATCCGGCTGCCGTCGTTCGCGGGGAAGCTGGAGGAGTGCGGGCGGCTCGCCGGGGTCCCCTACTGCGAGACCCCGCTCGACCTCCAGAACGCGCTGGTGTTCCGCCGGCTCCAGCAGCTCGTCGGCGTCGCCCTGCTCAACCCGCTGTGGCGCGAGCGGCTGCACTACTTCGGGATCCACGACGCCCCCGCCGACATGTCCGAGTGGGAGCGGATCCCCCTCTCGGACAAGACCGTGCAGCGGGACATGTTCATGGGCGCGCGGGCCGGGATGGTCGTGCCCCTCGACCACGGCGGGTTCGAGGTGGTGGCCAGCGGCGGCACCGGTGACGGCATGCCCCTGGAGATCGTTTACTCCCTGCGGGAGCTGCGCGACACCTACCGCATCGCCGGGGCGTTCATGGGCGCCTACCAGCTCGGCCGCTACCTGCGCGGCCCCGCGCCGCGCTGGCTGTTCACCACCCTGGCCGACTACCAGATGTGGAGCAGCGGGACCATGGTCGGCGGCGTCCTGTCCCACGTCCCCGAGGTCAACTACATCGGCGCGGGACCGGTGAGCGCGCCGGTGCTGGAGCACATGTTCTCCTACCCGGGCCACAAGGCGCTGATGGGCATCACCGCGGGCATCGCGCTCCTGCCCGAGCTGGGCGCCGGCCTGCCCCCGCACGCCAGGGCGAGCTTCCGGGTCGCCATGTACGGCAGCGGCTCCCTGCCGCAGCGCAAGCGCGACGAGCTGCAGGCGTTCTTCCCCAACGTGTCGATCCTCAGTTACTTCGCCGCGACCCAGGCCGAGTGCGTCGGGCTCCAGCTCGACCACACCTCGCAGGCGCTCTCCGCCGTGCCGGGGCTGCACCTGGTGGAGATCGTGGACGAGCAGGGCCGTGCCGTCGCCGAAGGCGAGGAGGGCGAGCTGGTCGTCACCCGGCTGCACGCCGACGAGACGCCGCTGCTCCGGCTCAAGCTCGGCGACCGGATGGTCCGCCGTCCCGCCCTGAACGGGCCCGGACTGCGCACCGAGCGATTCGAGTTCGCCGGGCGCACCGCCGACGTGCTGCATCTCAACGACAGCCAGTACTCGGCGACGCTGGCCTACGCGGCCCTGCGCGCGCGGCTGCGTTCGACGACCGGCGTCGACCTGGACCTGGTCGCGCACGAGATCCAGTTCCACAACCACCGCGAGGACCGGACCCTCACCCTGCTGGCGGCGGTGGACGACGCCGAGGGCACCACCGCGGCCGTCGAGCACGCGCTCGGCCCGAGCGGGGTCCGGCAGCTGTTCACCCTGGCGCTGCCGAGCTCCCTGTCGCTCTTCAACGACCGGGAGGCGAACGCGGCCGCCATCGAGCAGACCGGATACGGGTTCCAGCTGGTGTTCGTGCCCCCCTCCTCACCGCAGATCGAACGGACCACCGTCGGCAAGACACCGCTGGTGAGGGACCGGGGCTGAGCACGTGGTGGCCCGTACGCCCGAATGACATCCGACAAGGGAGGATCGATGAAACAGAGGATCAGCATCGTCGTGATGGTCGACGCCGTGGGGGCGTTGTCCGACCGGACGCTGCACAACGGCAACATCTCGCTGGTCGACGACAGCTCGGCGGGGAGCAGGCACCAGGGGACCCCCGACCTCGTCACGGCGGTGGCCCCGGGGCAGGTCGTCCAGTGGACGCCCATCCACGTGGACGTGCAGACCCCGGTCGAGATCCAGGCCATCGAGTTCCTGTCCGGTGCGGCCGTCTCGCCCCCGGCCGCCCAGGCCGGGGCTCCGCACCCCGCGGAGTCCTCCACCGTCCCGGCACCCGGTGTCGTGGCCGGGGCACGGGTCGACGCCACGGGTTCCAACGGTTTCGAGAACTACGACCTGCTGGTGTGGGAGGGCATCGTGCCCTACGACATGACGCCCGGTGTCCCGTACCGGTACCGGCTCTCCGTCAGGCTCCACGAAGGACCCAACAGCGTGCTGCACATCGACTCGCCCGCGCTGCTGCGCGTGTGAGACACGTTCTGCGAAAGGCGGTTTCATGGCCCAGCAACACGGGATCATCGTGCTCTTCGACGTCGAGAACGCGCTCCGGACGCGATCGCTCGACGGCAACACGTACTGGTTCGACAACATGAAGTTGTTCGGCTCCGCAGGGGTGGGCACCGAGCAGCTGGTGACGATCGTGCCCGGCACCCACTTCCTCGACGGGTCGCAGGCGACCGAGCAGGTCCTGAACTGGCTGCCCGCGGCGCTGGGGTCGATCCCCCCGACGGTGCCGCGCAACTACCTGGCCGAGCAGGAGCGCGCCGACGACCGGCGCACGCTGAGGGAGCTGGCCTCGCTCAGCACCGAGGACGGCGTGAGCGACACCGATCTCAAGCGGCTGCAGCGGCGGGTCGGCAAGCGCGCCGGCAAGCCGAGCGGCGGGCGCGGCCTCACCGCGGCCAAGCTGCTGGACGTCACCGGCAAGACCACGAGCGGCAACGCCGCGTACAACTACCCGGCTCCGGTGATCACCGACATCACCGGTGAGGCCGTCACCGAGAAGATCATGTATCCGGCCCAGTACGGGTCGCCCGACATGATCTACGACGGCTGGTACTGGGCCGCGACCGTGGACACGAGCCGGCCCGGGGTCTACTCGTACACGATGCACATCCAGCTGCACGAGCTGGTCGAGCGGAACGACGAGATGGTCTGGGAGTCCGTGGAGATGACCTGCAAGTCCAGTCTCAAGATCATCAATGACCCGAAGCGAAACGGGTTCACCGGTGCCGGAGTGGGCGTGCTTCCCCTCCCGGCGGTCCCGGCCGTCCGCTGACCCGACCCGGAGCGTTTTCGAGCGGAGGAGCCACATGCCCCCGAGGAACAAGCAGCCAGAACGCCAGCCCGCCCAGTCCAGCCAGCCGACCCGGCCCGTGACGATCACCGCGGTGGTCGACCCGGTGGCCGCGCTGGCGTCGGAGAACCTGGACGACAACCTCTACTTCTACGACACCAACAAGTCCGCGGGGTCCACCGGTTTCGGGACCCCCGCCCTGCACAGCCGGGTGCGCAAGGGCGACACCCTGCTGTGGAACGTGATCCCGCTGGAGTGCGAGACCTACGTGTCCCTCAGCGACATCGAGATCGACCCGCGGATCGCCGAGCCCACGCAGAAGGTGTATCCCGGCACCGACATCGTGTTCTGGACCGCCGAGGTCAAGCAGGACATCACCGAGCCGGTCCCGTACCGGCTCTCGTTCCTGCTCGGCACCGTCAGCACGCCGTTCAGTCTCACCGCCCGGCCGACCCTGACCGGCCCCGCCAACGAGGGAAAGGAAGGCCGATGACCCAGGCGTACGCGGCCACGGACTTCACCGATCGCGGCCAGCTCAACTCCGTCCAGCTGAACGTGGTGACCCTCGTCGACATGGAGAGGGCCGCCGCGACGCAGTCGCTCGAAGGCTGCCTCTACATGATGGACAACAGCGTCGGCGGGGTCGGGCAGGGCAGCGACCACCTGGAGACCATCTGCAAGCAGGGGCAGGTGGTCAACTGGATCATCCGCCCGATCGACATGCACAAGGGTGCGGACGGCGGCTGGCCCCCGATGCCGAAGATCAACAACATCGTCTTCCTCGACATCGAGAAGGGTGACGAGGACGACGTCGCCGAACGCCGGATCATGACCGAGCTCAAGGTCTACGGCGCTCCCGACCGGATGCGCGACAAGTACACCGCCGTCTACTACTACTGGGCCGGGGCGGTGATGAGCGAGGCCAAGCCCGGTCTCTACCGCTACCGGTTCGTCCTGGAGCTGGAGAAGGAACACGGCACCGACAAGCTGTACCTGAACTCGGTCCGCTATCCCGCCCTGCGGGTCCTGCCCGTCTGACGGTCCGCGTGGGGCCGTGAGCACGGCGTGGTGAGGGTGGAGGTCCTGGTCGCCGGGCGGCGGTGACCAGGACCGGCCGGTGCGCGGCCCGCGCCCGTTCCTGCGGCCACAGGAGCGGGCGCGGGCTTCCGGATCGGACGCGGGGTCAGGCTCGGCCCTGAGCTCGGGCTCTGAATCGGGCGCGGATCCCGGATCGGGCGCGGGGTCAGGTTCTGGATCGGGTTCGGCTTCGGGTTCGGGTTCGGGCGCAGGTTCGGGTTCAGGCGCAGGTTCGGGTTCGGGTTCGGGCGCAGGTTCGGGTTCGGGTTCGGGGTGATCGTCACCGGCGGGAGGATCGCCACCGGTACGGCCGGATCCGGGGTCGTCGCAGGTCACGGGGGCACCCGGGTCCGGCGTGTCCGGGACGCGCGGGATCCCGGCTCGGCTAGCGTGATCCGGACGATGCCCGACCGCGCAGCGAACGGAACCGCCCGTGACGACCATCATCACCGTGATCGGCGGCCCGACGGCCCTGCTGGAACTCGGCGGGCTGCGCATCCTCACCGACCCGACCTTCGATCCGCCGGGAGACCACCCCGCCGGGCCCCTCACGCTCACCAAGACCGTCGGCCCCGCCCTCTCCCCCGCCGACATCGGCCGGGTGGACCTGGTGCTGCTCAGCCACGACCAGCATCCCGACAACCTGGACACGCTCGGCCGCCAGAAGATGTCCACCGTGCCGCTGACCCTGAGCACGCCCGAGGCCGCCGCCCGTACCGGGGTCACCCCGATGCTCCCCTGGCAGCACCGTGACGTCGGCCAGGTCCGCGTCACCGCCGTTCCCGCCCTGCACGGACCGCCGGGGTGCGAGCCCGTCGTCGGTCAGGTCACCGGCTTCGTGCTCACCGGCCACGGGCTGCCCACCGTCTACGTCAGCGGGGACAACGCCTCGCTGGAGTGCGTGGAGCTCGTCGCCGGCCGGTTCCCGGTCATCGACATCGCGTTGCTGTTCGGCGGCGCCGCCCGCGTACCCATGATCGACGAGCGGCTCACCCTGGACGCCGCCGAGATGGTGACCGCCGCGCGCCTGCTGAAAGCCCGGTGCGTCGTGCCGCTCCACGTCGAGGGCTGGAGCCACTTCACCGAGGGCCGGACGGACGTGCGGGCCGCCTTCTCGGAAGCCGGTCTCGACAACCTGCTCGTCACCCCCGTCCCAGGACGATCGGTCTCCCTGGCGGAGGCGGGAGCGAGCTGGTGACGGACGCCCTCCGGCATCGGACCGCGAAGCCCCTGACTGCAAACATTCTTTACAGTCAAGAACCGATCACCAGCGTGACACGGGTACGGAACGACGGACGAGGCGCGAAAACCGTGGCGGGCAAGGGCTTGTCGCGTCTCTCGTCGACATGATTCACTGACGTCACCTTCGAAACTGTAAGCAAACTTTCCAATAACGGACCTTCCGGTTTGGTGGCTTCCCTTGGCACAACCGCTCTCGTTCGGGCAGGAACGGTCCAGGTTCCTCCACCGATCCGACCCGCCGGCCCCCTCCTGCATGCACCGGCCGCGCGGCGTGGCCGACGCCCGCCGGGAGCCTCCGAGCGCCCGGCGCACCGGCCGCGTGTCCGGCAGTGCCTCCAACGGCGTCTCCGGTCATGTCTCCAGTGGCGTCTCCGGTGTGGAGTGGTGTCCGGTGAGCGGCCTGTGACCACCGCGCGCTTCTCCGGTCTGACGGCGCGCCACGGTCCGTTGACGACGGGCCAGGCCAACATGGTCCGCTGCATGCTCGCCGACCCCCCGGAGCACATGAACTACCGCGTCGTACGGGCCGTCCAGCCGGGTACGACGCTCGCCGTGATCACCGAGGCCGTGGTCCAGCTGGTGACCCGGCACGAGTCCCTGCGCACGACCTTCCACGACGACCTCCAGCATGTCCTGGCCGCCGGGGGCGTGGCCGTCGAGGTCCACGACATCGGCGAGCCCCCGGCCGGACCGGGCGCCGACGGCACGGAAGGCCGGGGGCCGGAGGGCACCGGGGACGCCGAGGGCGAAGGGGTGGCTCGGGCCCGCGCCGAGACACCCGACGCCGACCTCGCGGAGGAGGTCGCGCGACGGCTCCAGGGGACGCGCTTCGCGCTGGACGCGGAGATCCCGCTCCGGGTCGCCGTGATCGCCTCCGGCGGCGTGCCCCGCCAGGCCGTTCTGGTGACCACGCACAGCGCCATGGACGCGGCCGGGCTGGCCGTACTGCTCGCCGAGTGGGACGAACTCCTCCTCGGCAAGCCGCTCGCGCCGGTGACCGCGCCGCAGCCGCTCGACGTCGCGGCGGCCGAGCACACCCCGGCCGGCCTGCGGCGGGCCGGGGCGGCGCTCCGCTACTGGGAGGGCCACCTGCGCGGGGTGCCCCGCTCCACGCTGACGGTCCCGGTGGACGGCGAGACGGACTGGCTCCTCCCCCGGCTGCGCGTGCGTTCGGTCCCGGCGGCCAGGGCGCTGAACCGGATCTCCGCACGCACCGGGACGAGCCCGTCGGCGGCGGTGCTCGCGGCCCTGGCCGTGCTCGCCGGACTGCGGGCCCGCCTGGGGACGGTCGTCGTGCTCTCCATCGCGGCGAACCGGTTCCGGCCCGAGCTGCGCGAGTACGTCGGACCGCTCGCCCAGGACGCGCTGATCCCGGTGGAGGTCGGCGAGGACGGCTTCGACACCGTGTTGCGCGGCGCGCGCTCGGCGACGATGGCCGCGTACCAGAACAGCCGGTTCGACTCGGCCGCCCTCATCCGGATCATGGAGGACGTCCAGCGGGAGCGCGGCCTCTTCTTCGCCCGGGACGTCGTGTTCAACGACATGAGCGTTCCCGGCCGGGGCACGCGGGTCAGCCGTACCGGCGAGGACGTCCACTCGGTCTGGCTCCCGCCGTCGACCCTGCCCACGCGCACCTCGCTCTGGGTCCACCGGCTGCACGGCGAGTTCGACGTCACCCTGTGGGCCGACCCGCGCTGCCTGCCCCGCGGCGACACGACGGCCCTCGGCGAGGGGATCGCCCGGCTGCTCATCGAGGCGGGCGACCGGGACGTGCCGCTGACCGAACTGACCGCCCTCACCGGCGTCGTCCCGGTACCCCGGGACGACGGCTGGCTGCTGGTCGACGGCTGCTGGGTCCACCTCCCCGAGGTCGAGCGCCTGACGACGGACGCGCTCGCGCGGCTGACCGGCGAAGCGGCCCCCGCCGCCGGAACGGCCGTCGTCGCCGAGGCCGACGAACGGCTCGGGCATCGGCTGGTGTGCTTCACGTCGGCCGACACCACCCCGGAGGCGCTGCACTCGGCCTGCCTGGGCCTGCTGTTCGGCCGCATGTCGGCCATGGCCCCGCACCACTACGTCGTCTGCGCGACCGCCCCGCCCCCGGGCGCGTCGTGGCGGGACCCGCCGAGAGTCGCCGAGGGTTCCGGGCGCTGACACCTCACCGGGCCTCCCCGCGCCCGGTCCTGCGGCCGTGCCCATGGCCGTACCCGCGAGGGAACCCCCGGACGGCGGCGGCCGCGTGCGGAACGTACTCGTCGGCCGTCGTGAAGCCGGCTCCGCGTCGCGGGACCGGCTGAACCGCGACCGCGACCGCGCCCGCACCAGCGTCGCGAGGAACAGGAGGAGCAAGAGGAATAACCGGCATCGGGTCGCGCCTTGGCCCTGGACATGACCGCCACATCATTCGATCCGCGCACGCTGCTCACGGAGAGCCGGCTCGGTGTCCTCGCGACGATCAAGTCGGACGGCCGCCCCCAGCTCTCCCCCGTGATGCCCTTCTACGACCGGGAGGCCGGTGTCCTCTACGTCTCGATGACCGAGGGACGCGCCAAGACGGCGAACCTGCGCCGTGACCCCCGGGCCACCCTGGAGGTCACCAGCCCCGACGGCCGGGCGTGGGCCACCGCCGAGGGCACGGCGACCCTCACCGGCCCGGGAACCGATCCCCACGGTCCCGAGGTCGAGGCACTGGTGGACTACTACCGCGTCGCCGCCGGGGAGCACCCGGACTGGGACGAGTACCGGTCGGTGATGGTGTCGGACCGCAGGGTGCTCATGGTGATGACGGTCGACCACGTGTACGGCGAGAGGATCGGCTGACAGCGCCCGGCCGAGGTCCCGCACGCCCGGTCCGTGCCGCGCCGCGTCCCCACCGGATCGCGCTCCGCACGGGCCGGGCCGGCCACCGGGTCCCCTCCGCTCGGCCGGCGCGCCGTCCCCGACATCGAACAATCCGCCCCGGACCCGCCCCGGGTGATCCCGGGGCAATTATTACGATCATCTTTTTGGCACGCGATACTCGATGATGGGGAGGCACCATGTAAGGACGCATGACCTGAAACATGGTTAATCGCTATGCTCTTGAAACACGGCAAAGGGGGCGAGCCTGTGCAGCGCGTGGTGGTCGATCCTGAGGTGCCCAGGGATGTCGCCGACCTCTTCCGCCGGAACGGTCCGCTGCTCTACCGCCTCCGCACCGCTCGCCCGCCCAGGGACAAGGACGACCCCAGGATCCCCGGAGTGCTCGTGGGGATCTTCGGCGGGACGGTGGCACTCGCGGCGGGCGGCATGTTCGCCATCGGCGCTCCGGTCCCCGAGGCCGTCGTGGCACTCACCATGCTGAGCTTCCTGTACCTCTTCATCCTCGGGGTGATCTACCTCGCCAGGAAGCCCTCCCCCGCCGACTCCGTCGAGCGGATCCTGTACGCGCACGCGCGGCACTGGCAGGGACGCTTCCTGATCCTGGAGGACTTCGACCACGACGCCAGGCACCTGCTCGGCCGGGTCCAGCGCGCGATCGACCACATCCTGCGCTCGCGGGTCAACGCGATGGGGATGCTCGACAGCGTGCGCAACTCGGTGATGCTCCCCGCCGAGGAGTGGGAGATCGCCCGGCTGCTGACCAAGCTCTCCGCGCTGCGGGCCAAGCACCGCCACCTCGCCAGGGGGGGCAGGAGTCCCGAGGTGGTCGCGGCGATGGCGCCGCTGGAGCGGGCGCTGGCCGCCAGCGAGGCCGCCGTCCTCGCGCGGGTCGAGGCCCTGGAACGCTACGCGGGCCACGTGGCCGACGCCGAGCGGGCGCTGCTCTCCCAGGGGCAGATCGAGGCCTTGCGGGCGCACCTGCCCGAGTACGAGCAGCTCGTCGCCGAGACGGGCGCGGCCAGGTTCTCCGGGCCTGAGATCGGGCATCTCAGCGACGACGCCGACATGCTCCGGCGAGCGCTCCGCGAGAGCGTACGCTCGGCGCACGAGGCGTTCCGCCATCTCGACGGCTGACGTGAATGTGATCGAAGGAGGCGCGAGCCCGTGCGGCGAGTGGTGGTCGATCCTGAAGTCCCCCCCAAGACCGCCGACCTGTTCCGCCGGCACGCGTCGATGTTGTCACGCGTCCGCGCCGGCTGGAGCCCCGAGCCTCCGCCGCCCAACTCGCGCCTGCCCGGACGGTTCCTGAACGTCGGCGGAGGGGTGGCGGCGCTCTTCCTGGTGTGCCTGATGTTCCTCGCCGATGTCGGGCAGCTGCTGTTCTTCATGCTCGCGCTGCTCGTCTTCGTGGTCTTCGTCGGCCTGCTGGCCGCCCGCGAGCCGGCCGAGCCGGAGACGATCGAGCACGAGCTCTACCGCGAGGCCCGCTGGTACGAGGGCCGCTACCTGCTGCCCGCCGAGGACTTCGACTACAACGCCGGACAGCTGCTCGACCGGACCCAGCAGGCGATCGACTACATCCTGCGCTCGCGGGTCAACGCGATGGGGATGCTCGACAGCGTGCGCAACTCGGTGATGCTCCCCGCGCAGGAGTGGGAGATCGCCCGGCTGCTGACCAAGCTCTCCGCGCTGCGGAACGAGCACCACGAGTTCGTGTACGGCGGCAGCACCCCGGAGGTGGCCGCCGCGATGGCGCCGCTGGAGCGGGCGCTGGCCGCCAGCGAGGCCGCCGTCCTCGCGCGGGTCGAGGCCCTGGAACGCTACGCGGGCCACGTGGCCGACGCCGAGCGGGCACTGCGCGCCCACGACCAGATCGAGGCGCTTCGCGCGCGGCTTCCCCGCTACGAGGAGCTGCTCGCGGAGTCCGGGGCCGACGCCTTCGCCGTACCGGAGATAGGGAGGCTGGCCGAGGACGCCGGTCATCTTGAGCAGGCGCTGCGCGACAGTGTGCGCTCGGCGCAGGAGGCGTTCCGCCACCTCGACGGACCTCCCGCCCCGCCCCCCGGCGGCCCCGCGCCCTTCGCGGACGGGTCCCCCGCCTCCCGTGACACCTCCCCGGGCACCTTCCCCGCCACCCCTCCCGACGCCCCTCCGGGGCACGGGTCCGCCGATCCTTCCGGTGGATCTCCGTCCCTCTGAGATCCGCCTTCTCCCGGAGCGCGGTCTCCGGCGCCGGGACGCTCCGGTGGGGTCTCCCGGGGCCGGTGGCGGTTCGGGCAGGTCTCGCCCTTGTCAGGGATCGCGAAGAAGGCGAGGATAGCTCGCGTTCTTTGGAGGTAGCATGCGGATCCGCCTGGACGTGACCGTTGGCGTGGTCGTGCTCGTCGACGTGCTCAGGGTCTTCCTGCCGTCGCTGATCACACTCTTCGGCCGGGCGGGCAGCACCCCCGCGGAGATGATGGGCCTGTACGCCGCCTCCTGGTTCGTGCTGGCCTTCCTCACCGTCCCGCTGGCCAGGTTCGCCCGGCCGCCGCTGATCGCCCTCGGTGCCGCGGGCCTGCTGCTCCTGGCCAGGCTCGTGCTCCAGCTGACCGGCGGCGGGGACGCGCAGCTGTACGTGGCCAGCCTGGGCCTGCTGGCCGGGCTGGTCTGGCTGGTGGCGATCGCGATGGGCAGCCGGGACGCCCGGCCGGTGATGGGCGGGGTGATCGCCGGGCTGGCCGCGTCCACGGTGGTCCACGCTGCGCTGGACGGCATCGACCTGATGTGGCGGCCTGGAGCGGTCCCGTGGATCCCGCTGCTGGTGGAGCTCCTGCTCTTCTGCGCGTTCACGGTCCGGGCCGAACCCCCGGACGAGGAGTACTCCGGGGCTCCCCGCGCCTGGCTGGCGGTCGGCCCCGCCCTGCTGCTCTGGGGCCTCTACACGGGCAACACCGCGCACGCCCAGGCGGCGACCGACTCCGCCCAGCAGGCCGCCGCGGTGATCGTGGCGGCGTTCGCGGTGGTGTCGGCGGCGCCCGCCGCGCTGCCGGTGCTGCGCCGCCCGCTCCTGCCCGCGGTCGCCCTGGTGGCCTCGGCGGTGGCGTTCACGCTGGGCAGGGCGACCGTGGACGGCGTCCACGGCGTGGCGCCCGGCTGGACGATCGTCGCGCAGATCGTCGGCCAGGTCGCGCTGGGAGCCTGCCTGGCGCACGCCGCGACGACCTTCGGCGCGGAGCGACCGGCCCGGCGGGGCCTGTCGGCGGCCGGGGGGATGCTGCTGTTCCTCGTGTTCGTCTTCGGCTACTACGCCGCCTACGACCTCTACCTGCCCAACGCGTGGGTGCCCGTCTCCGCTGCGCTCGTCGTCGCGCTCCTGGGCGTGGCGGGCAGCGCGGGCCTGCCGCGCCGCTCCTACGACCGGCGGTTCGCGGCGGCCGCCGTGGCCGCGGTCGCCCTGGTGGCGGCCGTCCCCCTGTGGCAGGGCACCCGGCCCCGCTGGGAGCCGCCGGGCGACGGGCTGCGGGTCGCGGCGTACAACGTCAGGATGGGGTACGGCGAGTCCGGCAGGCTCTCCCTGGAGCGGCAGGCCGACGCGATCAGGGCGCTGAGGCCGCACGTGGTGGTGCTGAGCGAGGCCGACAGGGGCTGGCTGCTCAACGGCGGCCACGACGGGGTACGGCTGATCGCCGAGCGGCTGGACATGCACTACATCTGGGCCCCGGCGACCGACGAGGTGTGGGGCGACGCCCTGCTCACCACGTTGCCGATCACCACGGTGAGGAACCACGTGCTGGTCCAGGGCGGCCCGACCGGCGCGCAGGCGCTGGAGGTCGGGCTGCGCTGGCAGGGCAGGGACGTCACCGTGATCGGCACCCACCTGCAGCCTCTGCCTGACTGGCGCGAGCTCGACCAGGTCGAGCAGCTCGGGGAGATCGTCGGGAACGCGGCGGGCGGCGGCGCCCCGGTGGTCGTGGCCGGTGACCTCAACCTCCAGCCCGGCGACCCCGCCTGGAAGGTGCTGACCGACGCGGGCCTGACCGACCCCTTCGCCCCGGTCAGGCCGTTCAACACCATCCCGTCACTGAGCGGCCCGGCCGAGCAGATCGACCACGTGCTCGTCACCCCGGGTTTCACCGGAAAAGACCAGGCCAACCCCGATGTCCCGTACTCCGACCACCGTCCGGTCGCGGTCACCCTGGTCGGCGGGCCTTGATCGAATCCCGCTGGGTAATGTCAGTCGCATGACGGGACAACCTGTACTGGTCTTCGACGGCGACTGCGGTTTCTGCACGACGAGCGTCCGGTTCGCCGAGCGCCGCGTCGGGGTGCGCGCCCGGGTCGTCCCCTGGCAGTTCGCCGACCTCCGGGCGCTGGGCGTCACGCGCGAGCGGGCCGAGCGCGAGGTGCTCTGGGTCGAGAACGGCCGGGTGTACGGCGGGGCGCAGGCGGTGGCCAGGCTGCTGATCTCCGCCGGTCTCCCGTGGAGCCCCCTGGGGCTCGTGCTGCGGGTCCCGCCGTTCCGGTGGGTGGCCAGGGGGGTCTACCGGCTCGTCGCCGCCAACCGGCACCGCCTGCCGGGCGGCACCCCCGCCTGCGCCCTGTCCTCGAAGCCCGCGGCGCCCTCCGGGGAACGCCGGTGAAGGGCGTCCTGCTCACCGGGTTCGAGCCGCTCGACGGCGGCGGCAACCCGTCGTGGGAGGCGATCACGCTCGTGCCCGGGGTGCGGACCGCGCTGCTTCCCTGCGCGTTCGGCGGGGCGCTGGAGCACCTGCGCGCCGCGGTGGTGGAGCACGATCCGGCGGTGGTCGTGTGCGTCGGGCAGGCCGGGGGGCGGCCGGACGTGACGGTGGAGCGGTTGGCCGTCAACCTCGACGACGCTTGCGTCCCCGACCGCGCCGGGCACCGGCCGATCGACGAGCCGGTGGTGCGCGGCGGTCCCGCCGCCTATTTCTCCACCCTGCCGGTGAAGGCGTGCGTGGCGGCGGCGCGGGCCGTCGGGGTCCCGGCGAGCGTCTCGCAGAGCGCCGGGACGTTCCTGTGCAACCACCTCTTCTACGGCCTCATGCACATGATCGCCACCGAGAGGCCGGCGATCCGCGGGGGGTTCGTGCACGTGCCTTTCAGCCCCGAGCAGGTCCTGGGCGAGGCCAGGCCCTGCATGCCCGTCCCGGTGGTCGCCCAGGCGCTCACCGCGATCGTGACCACCGCCGTCTCGGTCTCCCTGGGCGGCGATCTCCGCCTGGTCGGCGGCTCCCTCCACTGAGGGCCTCCGCCGCCCGCGGCGGGGTGGCGGGCCTGGCGAGGGGGGTGGGCCTGGCGGGGGGGTGGGCCTGGCGGGGGGGTGGGCCTGGCGGGGGGGTGGGCCTGGCGGGGGGGTGGGCCTGGCGAAAAGGTCGAGCGTCGACGGCAGGGTTCGTGTCAGGATGCTCGGCATGTCTGGTCGCGCGCTGAGCTTCGGGGTGATGGCGGAAGCGTACGAACGGTTCCGGCCGGGGTATCCCGTGGAGCTTTTCGACACGGTGACGGCACACGCGGCCCGGCCGGTCCGGACCGCCCTGGAGATCGGCGCCGGGACGGGCAAGGCGACCCGCCTGTTCGCCCGGCGAGGGATCGCGGTCACCGCGACCGAGCCCGACGGGTCCATGCTCGCCGAGTCGCGCAAGCACCTGCCGCCGAACGTCAGGACCGTGCGGGCCGCGTTCGAGGACGTGCGACCGGGCGAGAGGTACGGGCTGGTCTACGCGGCGGCGGCGCTGCACTGGACCGACCCGAGGGATCGGTGGTCACGCGTGGCGGCGCTCCTGGAGCCGGGGGGCGTGTTCGCCTCGTTCGGCGGGCCGATCCGGCCGGCCGATCCGGCCGTGGAGGAGGCCGTTCGCGCGGCGCGGTCGCCGTTCCTGGCCAGTGACGAGATCCCGTCCCCCGACGGGACGCCCCCGGAGCACGCCATGCAGTGGCCGGGTACGGAGCTCCAGCGATCCGGACTGTTCACCGATGTCCGGCAGTCCGTGATCGAACGGCGCCTGACGATGACGGCCGGCGACTACGTCGGCCTGCTCTCGACCGTCTCGGCCTATCTCATGTTGCCGCCCTCGGAGCGGGAGCAGGTGTTCGACCGGATCACGCGCGTCCTGCCCGCGACGGTCGAGATCATCGCCGACATCACCGTCCATGTCGCGCGCCGACAGGGCTGAGGGGCTCCGTACGGACCTCTCGGAGCGCCGACCTCCGGTGGCAAGGTCACGCGCGGTGACGCCGAGGGGCTTCGACGGACTTCTCAGAGGGGCACCCCGTACACCGCGCGGCGGCCCGCGAACTCGCTCACGCTCCACAGCGTCCTCTTGTCGCGGACGCAGGTCAGGTCCTCCGGGCCCACCGGGTAGGGGCGCCTGCGCACCGTGTCGCCGACCACGATCAGGGTGCCGTTCCCGGTGGAGCCCACGGTCTGGCTGAGGTACCAGGCGCCCTCGTAGGAGAGCGCGCCCTGGATCTTGCCCGCGGGCAGCGCGTAGGCGTCCACGGCCTTGACGACGCTCCCGGCGGGGGCGTTCAGGATTCCCGCCTCGGTGAGCGGCCAGCGGGCCACCCGGCCGACCGTGCCCGCGGTGTCGACGTACTCGCCGGAGATCAGGGTGTCGGGGGCGGTGCTGCGGTCGACGGCGGCGAAGGAGAAGCGGACGGAGCCGCTGGTGGTGGTCCAGGCGTCGGTCTGCGGCATCACGTACCGGTAGCCGTACGCCTCGTACACACCGCCCTTCCTGCCGATGCTCTCCGTGCCGTCCCCGTCGATCTCGAAGATCTGCCGGGTGTCGAAGACCCGCAGGCCCCGGGTGGTGTCGGCGACGTACAGCAGGTTGCCGTACCAGGCGACGCCGCCGGCGTGGATGTTGATCGGCGCGATGTTCCCGTCGGCGCCGGCCCGGACGAGCAGGACGTGCCGGTAGCGGAGCGTAGCGGTGTTCAGGAAGCTCAGACGCACGCCCCGCTCGGCCCCCGACGCCGGTGTGTGGTACCAGCTCACCACGAACGCGCTCCCGCCGATCCCGGCGTCGGAGGCGCAGGTCAGGCCCTGGGGATACCACTCCTTGGTGGTGTTGTCCCCGGCGTCGAAGGTGTACCAGTCGACCGGTTTCGGCCTCATGGTGGCGAACGCCCCGGCGCCGGCCGACCCCTTCCTGACCGTGACGCGGTTGGCCTTGGCCAGGACGGTGTCGAGGGAGACCCGCTTGAGCTCCTTCTCCAGGATCTTGATCCCGGCCGTGAGACCGCCGCCGCCGTCCCGCTTCAGCCCGAACGGCTCCGCCGATACGGCCTTCATCTGACTCATGAGGGGTCACTCCCTGTCCGGTTCCACCAGGATCGGCGGATCAAGATACGGAGTTCATGAGTATGCCGGTACTCAAATCCCTTTTGTAGTTAAAAGTTGTAGTTAAAAGGCCGGGCGAACGGTCCCTTCGGTAGTCAGAAAGGCCAGGTGTGGACGGGCTCCCCGGCCAGCGACAGCTCCCGGTACCGGCTCACCACGCGCGCCGCCGCGGCCTGGTCGCCGCCCTCGCGGGCCAGCGCCTCCCGCTGCCAGATGGAGCCGGTACGGCGGCGGACGACGCGTTCGCGCACGATGTCCAGTGCCCAACGGGTCTCCTCAGGGTCCACGCCCATCCTGTCGAGCCCGGCCTCGGCGAGCGGCAGCAGGTCCAGGGCGAGCCGCTCCGCCGGGACCTCCTCGTCCAGGCCCGGCCAGCTCAGCGGCGCGTCCAGGCCGTGGATCGCGGCGCGGTAGAAGTTGCGGTAAGCCCCGGCGAAGGGGAAGTCCTCCACCGGCTCGACGGCCAGGGCGGCGGTCAGCCCGAGCAGGAACGCCGTGTTGGCCGCCATGTCGGGCGCGCTCGGCCCGGCGGGCAGCGCGCGCATCTCCACCCGCAGGTGGCCTCCGTCACCGGGGTCGTAGACCGGCCGGTTCCACTGCCACACGGTGCCCTGGTGGAGCCGGAGCTCGGCCAGCCCGGGAACGCCCCCGGCGGGCACCTCCTCCGGCGCCGAGGTCATCGGCAGCACCGGCTCGTAGTCGCGGACGCACGTCTCGAACATCTCCTCGATGCCCCCCACCCAGCCGGAACCGAACCCCACCCGCCGGTCCCTGCGGTCGAGCCGCTCCACGTCCCGATCGTCGGCGGCCTCCTCGAACAGCGCGATCCTGGTCTCCTCCCACAGCCGCCTGCCCAGGAAGGAGGGTGAGTTCCCGCTGACCGCGAGGACCGGGCCGATGGCCAGCTGGGCGGCGTTGTAGACACGGGCGAAGTCGGCGGGGGTCGTGCGGAGGTGGACCTGCCAGGAGGTGTTGGCGCTCTCCAAAATCACCCCCTCGACCTCCAGCTCCAGCAGCTCGACGCCCTCGACGCGCACCCGGAACGGCTCCGTGCGCAGCCGCCGCATGCCCCTCGCCAGCGCCCGGTAGCGGCCCTCGCCGCTCAGCGCCCCGTGGGTGAAGTCGAACTCGCTCAGCGACGGCAGGATCCCGATCGCCACGGCCTGCCCGCCCTGCGTGGCGGCCGCCGCGTCCACCACGGCCATGATCTCCCGCATCTCACCCAGCAGGGCGCTGAACGGCCGCCCGGCGATCGGCAGCGGGGTCAGGTTGGCCTCCAGGTTGAACCTGCCCAGCTCCAGCGTGAGCCGGTCGTCGTCCGCGGCGTCCTGCACCTCGTGGTTACGGGGAAGCGGCCGCCCGTCGGGCGTTATGAGGAACATCTCCAGCTCGGCTCCGATGGTCGCGGGACCGGTGCCGAAGCCCGGCCTCGCGAGCACCTCGCGGAGGGTGTCGAGCTGCTCCGCCAGTTTTCCCCTGAAACGGAGGAACTCCGCCTCGGAATAGCGGTCCTTGTCGACTTTCTGCCCCATCGCACCGTCCGATCAGTTGACCCTTGTGCCCCTCCCTCTCTCCCAGAGTGCGCGTTCTAATCAGAACGCCTCGACACCGGGGGCGCGCACGGCGTTGCTCGCCGACCCAATAGGCTCACCGGCCAGACGGGCTTGCCGGCGGAAGGGGCCGGAAGCCGGGGCAGAGCCGGGGCAAGAGGAGTGTGCGCGGATGCGAGCGGTGGTCTTCGACGCCTTCGGGGCCGATCCAGAGGTCCGGGAGGTGCCCGCCCCCGAGCCTCCGCCCGGGGGAGCGGTGATCCGCGTGGAGGCCACCGGGCTGTGCCGGAGCGACTGGCACGGCTGGCAGGGCCACGACCCCGACATCCGGGTGTTCCCCCACGTACCGGGGCACGAGCTCGCCGGGGTCGTCGAGGCCGTGGGCTCCGGCGTCGCCTCGTGGCGGCCCGGCGACCGCGTCACCGTCCCGTTCGTCTGCGCCTGCGGCTCCTGCGCGGCCTGCCTGTCCGGAGATCATCAGGTCTGCGAGCACCAGACCCAGCCGGGGTTCACCCGCTGGGGTTCCTTCGCCGAGTACGTGGCCGTCGACCACGCGGACGTGAACCTGGTACGGCTCCCCGAGGAGATGGCCTTCACCACCGCCGCGAGCCTGGGCTGCCGCTTCGCCACCTCGTACCGCGCCGTGACCACTGTGGGCCGGGTGCGGCCGGACGAGTGGGTGGTCGTGCACGGCTGCGGCGGGGTGGGACTGTCCGCCGTCATGATCGCCGCCGCGGCCGGGGCCCGGGTGATCGCCGTGGACGTCTCGCCGGGCGCCTTGGAACTGGCCCGGCGGTTCGGCGCCGTCGCCTGTATCGGCGCCGAGCCGTCCGAGGCCGAACCATCCGGGGGCGAAGTGTCTGGGGCTGAACCGTCCGGGGCCGACGTCGCCGCGCGTGTCAGGGAGCTGACCTCGGGCGGCGCCCACGTCTCCATCGACGCGCTCGGCAGCCCCGGGACGTGCCTGGCGTCGATCGAGAGCCTGCGCCGCCGGGGACGCCACGTCCAGATCGGCCTGCTGCCCGGCCTCACCCCGGTCCCGATGGGCCGGGTGATCGGCCACGAGCTCGAACTCCTCGGCAGCCACGGCATGGCAGCCCACGCCTACCCGGCGATGCTGGAGGCCGTCGCCGACGGCACCCTGAACCCGGACGCCCTGGTCACCCGTTCCATCGGGCTGGACGAGGCGGGGGCCGCGCTCGCCTCGATCGGTTCCGTCCCCGGGGTCACGATGATCCTGCCGTCCCCGCGCTGACGGGCTCATCGGTCTTATCGGGCTCACCGGTCTTATCTCTCTTATCGCTCTTATCGGGCGCGCACGCGTCCGGGCGGGATCCCGGTGACTCCGTCCCCCGCTTGTCGCCGGTCGGCTGGGCCGTCGGCTTCCGGCGCGTCTCCCCGACGGGGTGACGAATTCCTCGATCTCCCCGGAAGCGCTCGTTTTCGGTAGTCCTGAAATTTCATGATGAGCCCGGCGAATTCTCAGGTACCACTGGATCTCGCGGACGATCCTTTTCCCGGGGCGGACGTGAACCCGTTGCCCTCAGGGGACCCGGTCGTAGCGGGAGCCGTGCACGACCCGCGAGAGAGTTCGTTCGGCGGACACCGCGACCATCCCTCCACCAGGGCCTTCCCGAAAGGAGGGTTCCCATCAAGAGCGACAAAAGCCCGTCAATGGCTCAATCGTTCTTTCGTGTCGGTGTCTTCAGGTATTCGATGAGGCCGGGCAGACAATCCCCTTTCCCGAAAGGGCAAAACACAACACCAGCACCATCTCCACCAGAACCGACATAGCACTTTAAATGATCTTATCAATGACTAAAGGGGTGATAGCGTTGTTGACCATGCGTCCAGAAGACCTCGCCCTGCTCAACGTCCCCGGCAGTGTCACGCTCCACGGCGACCTCCTCCTCGTCGACGTGGCCCGGCCCGATCCGGAGGCCGACACCTACCGGGGAAGCCTGTGGCGGGTGCCGGAGGACGGGCCGCCCGTCCGGTTCACCTTCGGCGAGCGCGACAGCGCGCCGCGCGTCTCCCCCGACGGCGCCCGGGTCGCCTTCCTGCGTGCCGATGACGACGACGCCCCGCAGGTGTACGTGATGCCCACCGGCGGTGGCGAGGCCCGGCCGGTCACCGATCTGCCGCTGGGCGCGGGCGTCCCGGTCTGGGCGCCGGACTCCCGCCGGATCGCGTTCGTCGCCCGGGTCGCCGAGCCCGGCCGGTACGGCACCGAGGAGGGGGTGAGCGCCTCCGCCGAGGCGCCCCGCCGGATCACCGGGCTGCGCTACCGGACCGAGGGGGTCGGCTTCGTCGTCGACCGGCGGCAGAGCCTGTTCGTGGTCAACGCCCTCGCCGACGTCCCGAAGCCGGTGCGGCTGACCGAGGGGCCCTACGAGGTGGACTCCCCCGGCTGGACGCCGGACGGCGAGCACGTGCTGGTCTCGGCCCCCCGCGACCTCGACGGCGAGAGCCTGCACACGGACGTGTACGCGGTCCCGTCCGGCGGGGGCGCCCCGATCCTCGCGGTGCGCAGCGACGGCTCCGCCGAGCATCCCGTCGCCCTGCCGGACGGGGACGTGCTCTACCTCGGCACGGAGTTCTCCGGCATCGACGCGATCGCCCACAACGTGGGCCTCTACCGCGCGCCACTGCGCATCGGCGACGGCGACGGGGCGGGAGCGACCGGGACCCGGCTGACCGAGGAGGAGTCGGTGGACTGCGAGCCGCTGCCCCCCGTACCCAGGGAGGACGGCGTCCTGGTCGCGGTGCGGACGCGCGGCGCGATCGAGCTGCGCCTGGTCCCCTCCGGCGCCGACGGCACGCCGCTGGAGAAGCTCGTCCCGGTCTTGGGCGAGCGGGCGCGCGTCAAGGCGTTCACCACCTGCGGGGAGCGGATCGTCGCGGTGCTGTCCACGCCCGTGAGCCCCGGCGAGGTGGTCACCCCCGACGGGCCGCTGACCGACTTCGCGGGCTCTCTGCCCGGGATGAGGCCGCTGCGCGAGATCACCGCCGTCTCCGCGGACGGCTACCCGGTCCACGGCTGGCTGGCCCTGCCCGAGGGCGACGGGCCGCACCCGGTCCTGCTGAACGTGCACGGCGGCCCGTTCCACCAGCACGGATGGTCGTTCCTGGACGAGACCCAGGTCTACGCGGGCGCCGGGTACGCGGTGGTCCTGCCCAACCCGCGCGGCTCCTGCGGGTACGGCCAGGCGCACGGCCGGTCGGTGATCGGCGCGCTGGGCACCGTGGACGCCGACGACGTGCTCGCCCTGCTGGACGCGGCACTGGCCGACCCCGCGTGCGACGCCGGGCGGGTGGGCGTGATGGGCGGCTCCTACGGCGGCTTCATGACCAGCTGGCTGGCCGCCCGGCACGGGGACCGGTTCAGGGCCGCCTGGAGCGAGCGCGCGGTCAACGCCTGGGACTCCTTCACCGGCTCCTCCGACATCGGCTGGTTCTTCGCCGAGGCCTACTGCGGCCCCGACCCGGAGGCCCAGCGCGCGATGAGCCCGCTCTATCAGGCCGACCGGATCACCCTGCCGTTCGCGGTGGTCCACTCCGAGGACGACCTCCGCTGCCCGGTCGAGCAGGCGCAGCGGATGTTCGTCGCGCTGCGCCGCAACGGCGCCCCCGCCGAGCTCCTGCTCTTCCCCTCCGGAGGGCACGAGCTCACGCGCGGCGGCCGCCCGAGACACCGTGTGCAGCGCTTCGAGGCCGTCCTGGAGTGGTGGTCCCGCCACCTGTCCTGACGTTCCGGCCCGTAGTTCCGGACGGGGAGACCGGTGGCGTACGAGACCCGGTGAGACCGGGGCGCCGGACCCATGGCCCCGGGTCCCGGCGGTCCCGGGCTTCGGGTCCCGGAGGTCCCGGCGCGGCCGGACGGACCGGCTCAAGCCGGGGGCGGGCTCAGGCAGGTTCTCGGCCGGCGGGCAGGCTCAGGCCAGGCAGGTGAGGGGTTTGCCCCCGTTGTAGTCGATCATCTCCAGCATCGCGGTGACCAGGTCGATCCGCCCGCCCGGGGGCAGCCCGTCCAGCTCGGCGTAGGCCCGGTGCAGGTTGCCGACGATGCGCTCGGGGTCGAGCAGTCCGGCGTACTCCCCGAGGTCGGTCTCGCGCGCGGTCTCCAGCGGGGACAGCCCGGCCTGCCTGCCGCGCTCGGCGGTGGCGAGCACGAACCGCAGATAGCCCTGCACGTGGTCGATGATCTCCGGCCCGCACACCCCGCCGTGTCCCGGGACGATCGTCTCCGCGCCCAGCGCCCTGAGCTCGTCGAGCGCCGCGATGGCCCCGGTCACCGATCCCATCATCACGAACGGCGTGCCGCCGTTGAACACCAGGTCGCCGGAGAACAGCAGCGACCGTTCGGGTATCCACACGATCGAGTCGTTGGTCGTGTGGGCCGGGACGCCGATGTGCCGTACCTCGCAGCGCAGCTCGTCGGAGTGGACGGTCACCCCGTCGGTGTAGGTGAGGAACGGCGGGTGGATCTCCAGGTTGCCCCAGTCGACCTCGGTCCAGGCCAGCTTCAGGTAGTCGGGGATCCCGTCGGCGAGGATCATCTCCCTGGTCCGCTCGTGCCCGACGATCGTCGCCTCGGGGAAGGCGGAGTTGCCGAAGGTGTGGTCACCGTGGTGGTGGGTGTTGACCAGCGTCGTGACCGGCCGGTCGGTGACCGACCTGATGGCCTCGCGGTAGGCGAGCGTGCGGCGCTCGGTGGAGCAGGAGTCCACACTGATCACTCCACGGCGGCCGACCAGGAAGCCCGTGTTGTTGATCCACCAGCTCCCGTCGGGCTGAAGGTAGGCGTAGATCCCCTCGGAGACCTCCTCGACGCGCGCCGGGGGCAGGGGATGGTCGTGTCGCGATGAACTCATGCCTGGGATTGTCGCGCCTGCGCCCGTCGCCGGTCACACCGAATGATATCTTTTGAGTGTTATAGACGTATTTCACAGGTAAAAGTACGCACCGCCACCGGGGACCGGAGAGATCAGGAAGCCGGTCGCCTCGCCCGGCAACAAAACCGATCCGGCGCGCGTCCAACGGACCATGAAACGATCCATCGGTTCCGGGCGGCTCGCGGTCACCTCGGCGGTGGCGGCGGCCGTGCTGACGGCCCTGGCCGCGTGCGCCCCGCCCGGTCTCCCCCTCGGAGAACTCCCGGGGAACGCCACGGGAAAGGCTTCGGGGGCCGTCCTGGAGAACGCCGTCCCCTCCCCGGCCCCGAGCTCCGCACCCACGCGTCCCACCGCCACCGCCGTTCGTGCCGCGAGCCTGCGGGTCACGAACGCCGCCGCCGCGCGCTGCCGCACCGAGGCGCTCGCGGCACGCATCGGCAGGGTGGACGCGGGAGCGGGACAGCGGTACGCGCCCCTGGTCTTCACCAACACCTCCGGCAGAACCTGCTGGGTGTACGGCTTCGTCGGTCTCATCATGATCGACGGGAGCGGTGACGCGCTGCGTACCAGGACGCGCCGGGAGAGCGTCACGCCCCGCCGGATCACCCTGCGGCCGGGAGCGAGCGCGCACGCCAGGCTGCACTGGAACCAGGTGCCCGGCGGGAGCCACCCCTGCGTCACGTCCGCCCGGCTGATGATCATCCCGCCGGACGAGGTGGCGCACCTGGAGATCCCCTTCAGGGCAACGGTCTGCGGTGACGGCCGCCTGGACGTCACCCCGATGGCCCCCGGGACACGCCTGTGAGGCCCTGACCGGCCCCGACACCAGACGTGCCCGGCATTCGGCCCCCTGCCTCAGGATCGGAGAACGGCAGGGGGCAGCGCGGGGCGGCCGAGCAGGCCGCCAGGTCGTCACACCCGGCGTCCACCGCCTGGACCAGCGACTCGCGGATCAGCCGGAGATCGGCGATCCTCCGTTCCACCTCGGCCAGTTTCGCCCCCGCCCGCTTCCGCAGCCCGCCGTTCCCCGCGCCGTGGCGGCGCCCGGCCGCCTCCACCAGCTCCGCCACCTCCCCCAGCGTGAAGCCGAGCCGCTGCGCCATCTTGATCGCCCGCAGGACGGCGACCGTCTCCGGTGGATAGAGCCGGTGCCCGCCGTTGCTGCGCGGCGGCTCCTCCAGCAGCCCGCGCCGGTGGTAGTAGCGCAACGTCTGCGCGTTGACCCCCGCCGCCTCCGCCACCTCCCCGGTACGGAGCCACTCCCCGCTCACCGGGACGCCTCGGGGGCTCACCGGGACATCCCGGGTGCCGCCGCGAGCGCCCGTGCCGCCAGGCCGTCGAGCACCCCGCTGTGGGTCACGGGCACCTCGACGTCCAAGGCCAGGTCGTCCCGGTCCCGGGTGAACGTGAAGGTGAAGAAGGAACAGCACGCCGTCTCCCGCGCCGCCAGATCACGGGCGACCTCCTCCACCCGGTCCGCCTCACCCTCCCGGGCGCCGCGCAGGTCGAGCCGCAGGTGAGTCGGGCTCACCCGCTCCAGGCCGCCCAGCGCCGAGGCGAACAACGCGTCGAACTCCGCCACCCGCAGGGGCCGCTCCCCAGTGGGAAGCACGCATTCGGCCGGTGCCCACTCCATGAACCCTCCAAGACCTCTCCAAGGCCGGGCCGCCCGTCTCCGACGCGAGCGGCCCCGCATCCCGACGGTAAGCCTGTACCGGGGTACCGGATACAACCTCAGATCGCCGACCTTTCACCAGGGGAAAACCTTGGTCGCCGGGGAAAACACCGACACTTCGCCCCGTCACACGGTGAGGTACGCCCGCCCGTACCGAACGGACATCGAGACCGGGCACGCGGTGTGGACACCGTTCCCGGCCCGCTCCGGGCCCGCTCCCGGCCGAGTCGTCGAAGAGTTTCCGATGTAGCGTGACGCCGAGATCAGGCAACCACGCTGGGAGTACGCCGCATGCGCTGGCAGGTCCACTCCGAAGAACCCCTCTACACCGACCCCTGGCTCGATGTCCGGGTGGCGGATGTGGAGCTTCCCGACGGCAGGCACCTGGACCACCGGCTGATCCGTACCGCGCCCGGGGCCGGGGCCGTCGTCACCGACGACCGGCGGCGGGTGTTGCTGATCTGGCGGCACCGCTTCATCACCGACTCGTGGGGCTGGGAGATCCCCATCGGGGGGATCGAGGACGGTGAGGAGCCGGTCGCCGCCGCCGCGCGGGAGTTCGAGGAGGAGACCGGATGGCGGCCAGGACCGCTGCGCCCGCTGCTGAGCGTCCAGCCGACCAACGGCATCTCCGACTCGGTCCACCACGTCTTCCGCGCCCACGGCGCCACTCACATCGGCCCACCGACCGAGACGTGGGAGGCCGAGCGCGTCGAATGGGTGCCTCTCACCGACATCCGCGACCTGGTCGGTACGGGCGGCATCGTGTGCGGCACCAGCATGGCCGCACTGCTCTACGCCCTCACCGAGTCAACCGCACCGGGGGAAGAGCGGTGAAGATGGTGGGTAGGCGGAAGAAACCGGGCGGGGGGACGTTCTTCGACATCGCCGACGTCTACTCCTTTGTCAGAAACCGCCGACCACCCCGAGCGCACTGCGCAGCAGGCAAAGATTTCCGAAGGTCTGGGACGACAAGCTGAACCGGCCGTCCCACACACCGACCGCCGCTGCCGTCGTCGGCTCATACTGCAACGGACAGAACGTCTCCACTCGCGGCTTGAACCTGCTCATATCGCCACCCACAGGCGCCAGAGCCGCGCACGCCTCCCGAGTCTTCGGGTGTGTCCCCCCGCCGAGCGGCGAACACTGCAGTACCGTCGTCTTGATGGGCGGCAAAATGGCCGGTCCCCAGGCGATCGTCAGCACCAGGGCCCGATGCGGTGGAGCACCCGCAGACGCACCTGGCAACGGCTCACCAAGCGGATCAGCGCTCGCGGGCAGCCTCCCGGCCCCAATCAGCAGGCCGAAGAACGCCACAGAAGAGAACGCATACCGCGTAAACCGCTTACCCACATCATCCTCCACCCCGCGACGTTTGACGTCCCAAGCGTGATCAAGAGCGACTTGGAAACCAAGCGTCAACCCCTGTGGCATAAGTCAAGATCTTTCCGGTCAGGTAAAACCTGAGCGCCGGCGATCCGCGCCACAACGCGGCGGGGCGCGCCCGCCCGCGCCACCCGAACCTCGGGGCTGGACATACGGCGTGGGCGCCGGTCCCGCACCCGCCCGGCGCGGACGGCCGGACCCCGCCGCACCAGCCCGCCCGCCGTACCGAACACCGCGCCGACCGTGAACGCACCACCGACCGCTCCGACCACCGGCCCGCTCATGTTCATCAGGAACGCTCGAATGGTGGGAGCAACACCTCTGCCGCCCCGCTTCCGACGCGCGGGCCTGGCGGCCCTGTGCTTCGGGTCGGGTTGACCGGATGACATGGCTATCAGCAACGAGAGTGACCTACTCCTGTCGCCGCCGTCAGATGTCCCTGGCCTGCCGTAGCCGGTCCAACGCATCGTTGACCAGGCGACCGGGGTTTCCCAGTTCGTACGCCATCCGGTGGCGTTCGTCGTCCTCCCAAGCCCTGATGGCGGCCCCGAGGTCACCCGACCTACCGGCAGTGATGACGATCTCTTGGCCGTTGACGCGCTTCGTGGCCGCATTGCCCAGGATGACCCAGCCGTGCATGGTCACGCCCCCCGAGCGGCCACGATCAGGTCAACGACCTTTCCGGGTGCTCTCGCCCGACGGTTTGGAGGTCAGGACCGTTGCGGATGGACACCGGGTAGCAGCCAGAGCGCGATCCCACGGTCACCGTGACGTCGCGCCCGCCTTGAGGGCCGGTTACGGCGAGCTCAGGTGGATGCCGGTTCATCCACCATCGGGGGCCAGGCCGGTTGAACCAGTTCGGGGGATTGGGTGACCACCGTAGAGCCCGAGACTGATCGTGGTGTGACGCCGGGCACGGATGCCCCGCTCCGTGAGAAGCCGTTGCACAGCGCACAGTGCCTGGTCATGGCTTGCCGCCGTGCTCTCGTCGATCGTCTCTTCGAGCGCGCTGTGAAAATAGGCACGCAGACGACGCGCGGTCTCCTCGTCGCCTGCGTCCCGATGCTGCGGATCGCTCTCGTCCCCGAATGCCATGCAGGAGACCGTAAGCGCAGCTCACAGGGGCAAGGGGCCCAGAATGGGCCCCTCCTACATGGGTACCCCTACGAACTCGGCGAGCGCCATCGCGTCAGCCTTGAGGGGGCCGCGCGTACTGGTGGCCAACTCGGCGACCAGCGACCACGCCGAGGGGGTGAAGCGAACCGTCTCGGGAGAGGAGTCGCGTGCCCGGTTCATGAAGTGCAGCGCACCGGCTTTGTCGTCACGCTGGTCGTACGCGCGGGCGAACTCCACGAGCACCCGCGTGCGGCGCTCGACCGAGGGCACCTGATCGAGGTCGATGGACTCGGCACGCTGGAGAGCGACGCCGGGTGTGCGGAGATCGACTCCGACAGAGACGGCGTGAATGTCGGTGTTGCCCTGGCTGAAGACCGTCCAGGCGTGGGTGTAACCCTTGGGGAGCTGCCCGGCTACCGCGTTGGCCACGTCCCAGTGACGCCAGGCATCCCCGTCCCTGCTCTCTCTGGCGTGCGTGATCGCGGCGTGCAGGTTGAGCGCCCCGTACATGCCACGCATGTCGTTGGAACCGTCCTCCAGGCGAGGCCGCAGCACGTCAACCGCTTCGTTCACCGCCCTGAGTGCCTCGTCGGCGTAACCGGTCTCCCGCAGGCCGTTGGCGTAGGACCAGGCCGCACCGGCGAGCGACAGCGGGTCAGTGGCCTCGACAGCCCGGTATGTGAGCGTGGAGCGCGCCGGAGGAAAGAGCGGTGAAGGCGGCGAGGTGGGTGGGACAAACCGGGTGAGGGTGGCGGTCGTAGGGTGGGGTTCAAGGTCTGAAGATCCGGAGGTTTGTCATGGAGTACGTGCGCCTGGGGTCAACCGGGATGAAAGTGTCTAGGGTCTGCCTTGGCATGATGAGCTATGGCGATCCCGCTAAATGGGGCGAGTGGGTGCTGGACGAGGCCGCCTCCGAGCCGATCGTGCGACGGGCCGCCGACGCGGGGGTGACGTTCTTCGACACCGCCGACATCTACTCCTACGGCACCAGCGAGGAGGTCACCGGCCGGCTGCTCGCCAGGATCTTCCCCAGCAGGGACGACTACGTACTGGCCACCAAGGTGTTCATGCCGATGGACGAGGGCGTCAACTCCGGCGGCCTGTCGCGCAAGCACATCCACTCGGCGATCGACGCCTCGCTGCGCCGCCTGGGCACCGACTACGTGGACCTCTACCAGATCCACCGCTGGGACCCAGACACGCCGATCGAGGAGACCATGGAGGCCCTGCACGACGTCGTACGCTCCGGCAAGGCCCGCTACATCGGCGCCTCCAGCATGTACGCCTGGCAGTTCGCCAAGGCCCAGCACACCGCGCAGACCCACGGCTGGACCAAGTTCGTGTCGATGCAGAACCACTACAACCTTCTTCACAGAGAGGAAGAGCGGGAGATGAACCCGCTCTGCCTCGACCAGGGGGTCGGCCTGATCCCGTGGAGCCCGCTGGCCCGGGGCCTGCTGGCCCGCGCCGGATCCGACGAGAAGACCACCCGGGCGGGCAGCGATCCTCGCATCGACTCCCTCTACGACGACGCCGACAACGACCGCCTGATCCTCGACCGGGTCGCCCAGGTGGCCAGGGAGCGCGAGGTCGCCCCCGCGCGGGTGGCGCTGTCGTGGCTGCTCCACCAGCCCGGCCTGTCGGCCCCGATCGTGGGCGCGACCAAGGACCGGCACGTGGACGACGCGGTCGCCGCGGTGGACCTGTCCCTCACCGAGAAGGAGCTCGCCTTCCTCGCCGAGCCGTACCGCCCCCGGGTCGTCAAGCACTGAGTCCTACCGGGCCGGGGACGTCGAGCAGTGACGTCCCCGGCCCGGTAAGGCTCCCTGCCCGGTAAGACTCCCTGCCAGGTAAGGCGCCCGGCACGGTAAGGCGTCCGGTAAGGCACCGCCGCCACCGGCCGAGCGGTTCGACTTCTGGTGGGAGGCCGTCGCCCAGTCGGTGATCTCGGTGGACGCGGCCAGCGATCGCACCCACGATTTCTACGGCGAGGTGCGGATGCTGGACTTCGGCATGGTGCAGGTCTTCCTCATGCGGGTGACGGCGTTCATCGAACAGCATCTGGACGACCCTGGCCTCTCCCCCTCGGCCATCGCCGCGGCGCACAACGTCTCGGTCCGGTATCTGCACCGGCTGTTCCAGCCCCAGGGCGTCGGCGTGGCCGGCTGGGTCCGGCGCCGCAAGCTGGAGAGGTGCCGGGCCGACCTGGCCGATCCCTCGAAGCGCGCCGTGCCGGTACGCCTCATCGGGGCCCGCTGGGGGTTCCCCAACGAGGCGCACTTCAACCGGACTTTCAGCGCGGCCTTCGACATCTCGCCCGCCGCCTACCGGCGGCACGCCGCCGAGAGGGCGGAGGGCTGAGCGGGGGTGTCAGGAGCCGGCGGGCAGTTCGAACTGGACACAGGTCATGCCGCGCATGTCCAGCCACGCCCGTCCCGGCGCCCGTACGAGCCGGAAGACGACCTCCTCGCACCCGGGGCAGCGGGCCACCAGGCCCGGGGCGTGGGTGTAGAGGAGCGCCTCGGCCAGCGCGAGGGTCCGCGCGCAGCCGGAGCACCGGCCGCTCGCGGCGGTCAGGTCGACGGCGAAGACGTCGCGCAGGGCTCCGCCCGCCGCGTTCCCGTCGAGGTGGTCCTGGCTCATCGAATACCTCCAGCGTGTGACCGGCGGTGCGGGAAACTCCGCCCGCCAGGGGAGGAATCCCCCGGATTCATCCGTGGGACGGAGTTCACGGTCGTCCTCCGCTGGGGCCGAAGCGTTCCGTGCGGATCAGACGGGGGTCGTGACCGGCGGAGACGAGCAGGCCCGCGACGGTCTCGACGAAGCCGGTGGGCCCGCACACGAAGACGGCGGGTTCCCGCTCGGAGGGCCAGACGGCCTCGGCGAGCAGGGCGGCGTCGACCCGCGCGGGCGGGCGTTCCCAGCCGTCGGGCACCTCGCGCGTGTAGGCGTAGGTGACGTCCAGGCCGGAGCCGTCGGCGCTCCTGTGGTCCAGCTCGGCGCGGTAGAGGGCCGAGCGCGGACCGCGTGTGGAGTACAGGATCCGGAACGGCGTGCCGGTCCCCGCCGAGGCGCGGGCGCGGACCATCGCCATGAGCGGGACGACCCCCGAGCCGCCCGCGACCAGCTGCACCGGCTCGGGCGTCTCGGGCCGCCAGACGAACCAGCCGCCGATCGGGCCGCGTACCTCCAGCGGATCTCCCGGTGAGAGGACCCGCGCTAGGTACGGGGAGACCTCGCCGTCGGGCAGCAGCTCGACGGTGAGCTCCACGCGATCCCCGTCGGCGGCCGAGGCGATGGAGTACGAGCGCTGGGTGGAGTAGCCGTCGGGGGCGGTGAGCCGCACGTCGACGTGCTGGCCGGCGAGGTGGCCGGGCCAGCCGGGGACGTCCAGGGTGATCGTGCGTGCTCCGGGGGTCTCGTCGCGCACGGCGGTGACCGTGGCGACCCTCCAGGTCAGTCGCCCCAGTACCGTTGCTCGCGCCATGGGTCCCCATAGTTGTGGTAGCCGACGCCCTCCCAGAAGCCCGGCTGGTCCTCGTCGAGGAGCCGGAGGCCGCGCACCCACTTGGCGCTCTTCCAGAGGTAGAGGTGTGGCACGAGCAGCCGGGCGGGCCCGCCGTGCTCGGGGGTGATGGACTCGCCCTCGTAGCGGACGGCGATCCAGGCCCGGCCGTCGAGGAGGTCCTCCAGCGGGAGGTTGGTGGTGTAGCCGCCGTAGGAGGCCGCCAGCGCGTACTCGGCGGACGTCTCCACGCCGTCGAGGAGGGTGTCCAGCGACACGCCCTCCCAGGTGGTGCCGAGCTTGGACCACTTGGTGACGCAGTGCAGGTCGACCGTGAACCGCTCCACGGGCAGGGCGTTGAGCTCCGCCCAGCTCCAGCGGACGACCTCGCCGGTCTCGGTGGTGACGCCGAGGCTCCAGTCGTCGGTGGAGACCAGGGGCGTGGGCCCGGCGGACAGGACGGGGAAGTCCTCCGTGAGGTACTGCCCCGGTGGCAGATCCGGGTTTCCGGCGCGGCGGCGGCCGAAGAACCCGGGCGAGACGATACCGATGACGCCCACCTCCCACTGTCCGGCAGGTCATGGCGACCGCGCCATGCCCCTCGAACCGATCACGAGCCGACGAGTCATGAGAACTAGGTAAATCTCATCACATCCGGCCGCGTCCCACGTCAGCGGGCGGGCCGCGGTGAGTCGCGCCGAGCGCTGCGGACGTGGCCCCTGCGCACGTACGCGACGGAAATGACTCCGGGGGCTCAGGCGCCCGAGGCGGCGATCACCTCGGAGACCAGGCGCGGGGAGGTGACCAGGCGGCTGTACTCGGGCCGGCGCAGCTCGCCGCCCATGAACGGGTGGGGGTTGCGGTGCACGGCGGGGCTGGGCGCGTCGACCAGGGCGGCGAAGTGGATCTCGGAGGCTCCGGTCGCCTCGACCACGCGGTGCACGTTGCGGGGTGTGATGCCGCCGCCGGGCATGACGATCAGGTCGTCGCCCGCCCGCTCGACCAGGGAGGCGATCAGCGGCGCGCCCTCCAGCGCGGTGACGTCCTGGCCGGAGGTGAGGACCCGGTCGACCCCCAGGGAGGCGAGGGTGTCCAGGGCGGCGAACGGGTCGGCGGTCATGTCGAAGGCCCGGTGGAAGGTGACCGAGAGGCCCCCGGCAGCGCCGATGAGGCGCTTGGCCACCTCGACGTCCACCTCGCCCGACGGCGTCAGCACCCCGATCACCACGCCCTGCGCGCCCGCGTCCCTGATCGTGGCCACGTCGAGCTCCATGGCCGCGACCTCGTGCTCGTCGTAGATGAAGTCGCCGCCCCGGGGGCGGATGATCGCGTGGACCCGGATCGCCGAGACCGCCGCGAGGGTCGCCTCGACGGTGCCGAGGGTCGGGGTCAGGCCCCCCTCGAAGAGCGCCGAGCACAGCTCGACGCGGTGCGCCCCGGCCTGCTCGGCCGCGAGCGCGCCCGCGGTGCTGTCAATGCAGATCTCATATCTAAGACTCATTTTTCCTCCAAAGCATGAATTTCACCGACTGGTCGGCCCCCGCCCAGTACCGGAACGGTCGCGAAGCCCGCCGCGCCCGTGACGTCCCCGCCGGCCGCCCTGAGCGCGGCGAGCGCGATCGCGCTCGTGGCCCGCGGGCTCCCGTCGATGACCTTGACGGCCGCCGCGTGCCCGGTGGCGAGCGCGACGACGAGGACCCCCTCGGCCCCGCCCTTGGCCACCGCCCCCGGCAGCGCCCGCATCAGCGAGGTGTTCACGTGCCCGGTCCCGCCGACGTACTCGGGGTGCTCGCGCATCGCGTCGGCGACCGCGCGCGGCGGGGTTCCCGGCTCGGCGACGACCAGGGCCCGTACGGCCCGCGCCAGCCCGGTCAGCGACAGCCCGAACAGCGGGGCGCCGCACCCGTCGACGGCGACGTGGGCCGCGCGCTCCCCCGACAGCTCCTCGGTCACGGCGCGCACCCGCCGCTGCAGGGGGTGGCCGGCGTCCAGGTAGGAGGCGGTCTCCCAGCCGGAGGTGACGGACGCGGCGAGCATCGCGGCGTGCTTGCCCGAGCAGTTCATCCGCTCGCGCGAGGCCGTCAGGCCCGCCCGGATCAGCATGTGCCGGGTGGCCTCGTCCTCCGGCCAGTCCGCGGGGCAGCCGAGGGCCTCGAAGCCGAGCCCGGCCCCGGCGAGGATGTCGGCGACGAGCCGCACGTGGAAGTCCTGGCCGGTGTGGCTGCCCGCGGCGATGGCCAGGCCGGGGCCGCTCAGGGCCGCCCCGGACAGCAGGCAGGCCAGCGCCTGGAACGGCTTGGCCGAGGAGCGCGGCAGCACCGGCGCGCCGACCGCTCCCCTGGCGACGGCGACGGTGCCGTCGGGCGCGAGGGCGACGGCGCTGCCGAAGTGCACGCTCTCCACGAATCCGGAGCGCACCACCTCGGCGAGCGGGACGAGTTCAGGCACGGGCGGGTCTCCTTCTGATCCGGCGGGCCCCCGGGGTGTCGCGGGCGTCGAGGGTACGGGCGAGCTTGGACAGCGACGCGTTGACCACCAGGTAGATCAGCGCGACGACGATGTAGGTCTGGATGAGCAGGCCGTTGAAGGTCGCCAGGACCTTGCCGCTGTAGAGCAGCTCGGCGTAGCTGACCACGAAGCCCAGCGAGGTGTCCTTCAGCAGGCCCACCGACTGGCTCACGATCGAGGGCAGCACCCGCCTGGCCGCCTGCGGCAGCACGATCAGGCGCATGGTCTGGCCCTGGGTGAGCCCGACCGCGAGACCGGCCTCGCCCTGGCCGCGCTCCACGGACAGGACCCCGGCGCGGAAGATCTCCGCGAACGCCGCGGCGTTCGAGATCGCCAGCGGCACCACGAGTTTCCAGAACAGCGGCAGGTCGAGCCCGTAGCGGGGCAGCGCGAACAGCACGACGTAGACCAGCAGCAGCGCCGGGACGGTCCGCACGACCTCCACGTACGTGGCGGCGGGCACGCGTACCCACCTGTGCCGCGAGAGCCGCCCGAGGGCGAGGGCGAGCCCGGCGGCCATCGCGAGCGCGGCCGAGACGACGGCGGCGAGCGCGGTGGCCCACAGGCCGTTCAGCAGGTAGCGCCACATCGGCCAGGTGGCGTACGGCGACCAGCGGTCGGCGTCGAGCTGGCCGTTGGCGGCGAACTGGCGGACCGCGAGCGCCAGCAGGAGCAGGACCGCGACCGCCCCCACCGCGGTCGCGATCCTTATCCTGCGGCGGGCACGCGGCCCCGGCTGGTCGAAGAGCAGGTTGCTCACCGGGCCACCGCCGTTCCGGTCGAGACCGGGACACCTGTGTCGAAAAGCAGATCGCTCACCGGAGCACCACCAGCCGTCGTTCGAGCCGCCCGGTGACGAACCCGGCGCATGCGGCGATCAGCGCGTAGGCCAGGCCCGCCCCGACGAAGATCGGGATGGGCTGCGCCTCCGCGAGGTTCACCCGGTTGGCCGCGGCGGTCAGGTCGACCACGCCGACCGCGGCGGCGAGCGAGGTGTTCATCGTCAGCGCGATGAAGATGTTGCCGACCGGCTGGATCACCGTGCGCAGCGCCTGTGGCAGGACCACGTGGCGCAGCGACTGGCCGAAGGTGAGCCCGAGCGCGCGGGCCGCCTCGCCCTGCCCGGCGGAGACCGCGTTGACGCCGGAGCGCAGGGCCTCGGCGATGTAGGCGGCCTCGTAGAGCGCGATGACGATCACGGCCGTCACCAGCAGGTCGGCCTTGAGCCCGATCTCGGGCAGGCCGAAGACGGCGAGCACCAGCAGTACCAGCAGCGGCAGGTTCTGGAAGGTCTCCACGTAGGCCGTGCCGATCCCGCGCAGGACGCCGACCGGGCTCACCCGCATCGCGGTGATCACGAGCCCCGCGACCGCGGCGCCGGCGAAGGACGCCGCGGTCAGCTGGAGGGTGACGACCAGTCCCTGCCAGAACTCGGGCAGGTGGTCCAGGAGGGCGGACATCAGGACCCCGGCACCGATCCGATCTGCGGCGGGGTGGGGGCCTCACCCTGCACGACCGTGCCGAGGGAGTTCTTCCAGGTCTTCTGCCAGAGGCCGTCGGCCTGGATCTTCTTCAGCCAGTCGTTGACGAACTTCTTGAACTGGTCGTCGCCGTGCTTGAGGCCGATGCCGTACGGGTCCTCGGTGAACGGGCTACCGACGACCTCGACCGAGGTGTCCTTCTGCGCGTTGGCGACCAGGAGCGTCTCGTCCTGGACGTAGGCGTCGCCGCGTTCCTGCTTGAGGGCCTGCATGCACTCGGGGTCGCTGCCGAACGTCACGATCTTGGCCTGCGGGGCGAGCTTCTTGATCGCCGGGATGGCCGGGGTGTTGGCTCCGGCGATCACGGTCTTGCCGTTCAGGTCCTCGGGCCTGGTGATGCCCGTGGTGCCCTTCCTGACCGCGAGGCTCAGCCCCGAGGAGTAGTAGGGGCCGGCGAAGGCGACCTGCTCGGCCCGCTCCGGGGTGATCGTGTAGGTCTGGAAGACGACGTCCACGGTGCCGTTGGAGAGCAGCGCCTCGCGGGTCTCCGAGGCCGAGTTGACGATCTTCACCTTGGGCTCGCCGATGATGAACTTGGCGAGCGCCTTGCCCATGTCCGCGTCGAACCCCTCGATCTCGCCGGTCGTCGGGTTCTGCTGCGACAGCAGCGGCGCGTCGAGCGACCCGCCGACGATCAGCTCGCCGCGCTGCTTGATCTTCTCCATCGTGGAGCCGGGCAGGATGTCCGCGGCGGCCGCGACCGGCGCCGAGGCGATCAGGTCGCTCCCCTTGTTGGCCTCGCCCGGTACGGCCGGGCTCGCCGAATCCGTACCGGCACAGGCCGAGAGGCCGAGCACGGACACAGCGGCGACAGCGGCCAGCCGCTTCATGGACACCATCGGGCCCACCATCCTTCTGGAACTTCTGGATCGTTTTCGATCGGTGAGTGAGATCAGTGAGTGAGAACCTTGGCCAGGAAGTCCCTGGCCCTGTCTGTCCTGGGAGCCTCGAAGAAGGCGCCGGGCTCGCCCGTCTCGACGATCCGGCCCTCGTCCATGAAGACCACGCGGTCGGCGGCCCTGCGGGCGAAGCCCATCTCGTGGGTGACGACGACCATGGTCATGCCGTCGGCGGCGAGCCGGACCATCACGTCCAGCACCTCGCCGACCATCTCCGGGTCGAGCGCCGAGGTGGGCTCGTCGAAGAGCATCACCTTGGGCCGCATGGCGAGCGCGCGGGCGATGGCGGCCCGCTGCTGCTGCCCGCCGGACAGCTGGGCGGGCAGTTTCCCCGCCTGCTCGGCGATGCCGACGCGCTCCAGCAGTCTCCGCGCCGACGCCTCGGCCTCGGCTCGGCTGTCACCGCGGACCTTCGTCGGCGCGAGCACGATGTTCTCCAGCACGGTCTTGTGCTGGAACAGGTTGAACGACTGGAACACCATGCCGACGTCGGCCCGGAGCCGGGCCAGCTCTCGGCCCTCCACCGGGGCGGGTACGCCGTCGACGAGGATGTCCCCGGACCCGGCCGTCTCCAGCCGGTTGAGGCAGCGGCACAGCGTGGATTTGCCGGATCCCGAGGGGCCCACCACCACGACGACCTCGCCCCGCGCCACATCAAGGTCGATGTCGCGCAACACGTGGTGATCGCCGAACCACTTGTTCAACCCTTTGACCTGAATCATTGCCATCTTCCTTCGAAATCGAAGATAAAGCGGAAGGTAACGGATGATTCTCACGCAAGTCAACACGTTGCCGTAGTAAGTACAGACGTGGTATTCCTCTAGTTCATGTCAGGCAAAGAGCGGCTGCTGGTGCGCGGCGCACAGGGGGACCTTCTGCGTCTCGTCGCCACCGGTCATGCCGAGTCGCGCGCCCAGCTGGCCCGCGTCTCCGGCCTGGCGGCGTCGAGCGTCTCCCTGCGCGTCGAGGAGCTGATCGGCACCGGGCTCCTCGTCGAGGAGGGCTCGGGGACCTCCAGCGGCGGGCGGCGGCCCAGGAAGCTGCGGGTGAGCCCGACCGCCGGCCTGCTCGCGGTGGCCGACCTGGGGGCGCACCACGCCCGCCTCGGCCTGCTCGACCTCAGCGGCGTCCCCCTCGTCGTCGAGGAGCGCGCCTGCGACATAGCGCTCGGCCCCGAGGCGACCCTCGACTGGATGGCCTCCGCGTTCGACGAGCTGCTGCTGGCCCACGGCCCGGCCGGTGTCCCGCTGCGCGGCGTCGGCACCGGCATCCCCGGCCCCGTCGACCCGGGCAGCGGCCGGGTGGTGTCCCCCTCGCGCATGCCCGGCTGGAACAACTTCCCCGTCGCCGACCATCTCGACGCGCACTACGACCTGCCGGTGCTCGTCGAGAACGACGCCAACCTCCTCGCCGTCGGCGAGGCCCGCTCGTGGCCGGGGTTCGACAACCTCATGGTGCTCAAGGCCGGCAGCGGCATAGGGTGCGGCGTGATCGTCGACGGCCGCCTGCACCGGGGCAGGGGCGCGGCCGGCGACATCAGCCACGTCCGGGTCAGGACCGACTCCTCCACCATGTGCTCGTGCGGCCACCCCGACTGCCTGGAGGCCTACGCGAGCGGCGCCGCGCTCATGGACGCCCTGTCCGGGCTCGGCATCGCGACGCGGCGCCCCGCCGACGTCGTCGCGCTGGTCGAGGACGGCGTGCCCGAGGCCACCGCCCTGGTCAGGAACGCGGGCCGCCTCATCGGCGAGGTGCTCACCGTCCTGGTCAACTTCCTCAACCCCGACGCCATCGTCGTCGGCGGCAGCCTCTCCACCGCCGAGCCGCTGATCTCCGCCATCCGCGCCGCCGTCTACGAGCGCTGCCTGCCCCTGGCCACCCGCGACCTGGAGATCGCCGTCACCCGGGGCGGCCCCGACGCCGCCCTCCTCGGCGCGGGCTCCCTCCTGCTGGACGCCGTCCTCAGCTGAGGAACCACGACGTACGCCGCCCCCTCGGCCGAAGGGCCACGGGGTACGAGGTACCGGGAAGCCCGGCCGGCCCCTCCTCCAACGGGGCCAAATGCGTCCTTTTATGAGGATTTACCACTTATCACGCCATATCGACCTATATGTGCATAGATGAGAGGGAGGAGGGTGCGAGCCCCGACCGTGGATCGATCAACGGAGGATCCGATGGTTCGAATGATGATCATCCTGCTGGCCGTCGTCGTGGCCGCGATGGCCGGTACGGCCGGTGCCACCGCCCTCCCCACCCCCCTGCCTCTCAGCTCGCAGGACAGGGATTTCCTCATCCAGGCGCACCAGGGCAGCCTGTCCGAGATCGAGGCGGGCCTGGCCGTCAGGGAGAGGGTCGGCGACGACGGGGGAAGGAAGGTCGGCCGGGCCATCCGCGAGCTGGGAGAGCAGCTCATCGCCGACCACACGAGACTCGACAAGGTCATCCGGCGGGTGGCCGGTGAGCTGGGCGTCAAACTTCCCGACGAACCCAGCGCGGCGCAGCGCGAGCAGCTAGGGGCGGTGATGGCGCTGCGCGGGGCCGAGTTCGACCGGGCCTGGATCAGCATGGAGATCGACAACCACCGCCAGGCTCTCGTCCTCATAAAGCGCCAGGTGGAGAGCGACTCCGCCACCCCCCAGGTGAGGAGTCTCGCCCTCACCGCCGAGCGCGTCGTACGGAAGCACCTGAACATGTTCCACAGCGCCCAGGAGGTCCCCGCTCCAAGCCCCTCGGGAAGCTGAGGCGTACGGAGGTCCTGAAGGCGGCGTGGGGATCGCCCCGCGGGTCGTGAGGTGCCTGGAGGCGGACAGAGGTCCGGAAGGCGGCGTGGATCGCCCCGCGGGTCGTGAAGTGCCTGTTCGAAATGGGGCCTGTGCTAGACGGGGGGTCAATCATAGGAGCCCCCGGTGGATCAGCTCAGCCTCGGCGTCGTGTCACGATCACGCAAGGAGAACGAGCACCGGCTGGCGATCCACCCGCTGCACCTGGAGCGGTTCTCCCCCGACCTCCGAGGGCGCGTTTACCTCGAAAGCGGCTACGGGGAGCGCTTCGGCGTCCCCGACGAGCAGCTGACACCGTACGTCGCCGGGCTGCTCCCCCGGGAGAGGCTCGTCGCGGAGTGCGACGTCGTCCTGCTCCCCAAGCCGCTGGCCGAGGACCTCGAAGGGATGCGCGAGGGGCAGATCGTCTGGGGCTGGCCGCACTGCGTCCAGGACGAGAGGACGACGCAGCTCGCGATCGACCGGCGGCTCACGCTGATCGCCTTCGAGGCGATGAACCACTGGACCCGCGAGGGCGCGTTCAACCTGCACGTCTTCCACAAGAACAACGAGCTGGCGGGCTACTCCTCGGTCCTGCGCGCCCTGGAGCTCATCGGGCCGACGGGCGTCTACGGCCGGAGGCCGCGGGCGGTCGCCATCGGCTTCGGGGCGACGGGACGCGGCGCGGTGACGGCGCTCAACGCGCACGGCGTGAACGACATCGACCTCCTCACCTTCCGTGACGTCACCGCGGTCGCCTCGCCGATCCACTCGGCGCGCATCGTGCGTTTCGAGCACGAGGCCGACGACCCCAACCGCAGCTACGCGCTCACCGAGAGCGGGCGGCTGCCGCTGGCGGGCTTCATCGCCGACCACGACATCGTCGTCAACTGCGTGCTGCAGGACACCGACGCCCCGCTGATGTTCGCCGACGAGGACGACCTGGCCGCCTTCGCGCCCGGCACCCTCGTCGTCGACGTGTCCTGCGACGAGGGGATGGGCTTCGGCTGGGCACGGCCCACGACGTTCACGGACCCGATGTCCGAGGTGGGCGACAACGTCCGCTACCACGGTGTCGACCACAGCCCGTCGTACCTGTGGGACTCGGCCACCTGGGAGATCAGCGAGGCCCTGCCGCCCCACCTGCGGACGGTGCTCGACGGCCCCGCGGCGTGGGACGCGGACGACACCATCCGGCGGGCCGTCGAGATCCGCGACGGCGTGGTCCCGGACCCCGCCATCCTGTCCTTCCAGCAACGCTCACCGGACTACCCGTACCCGCGCGAGCGGGGCCCGTTCCCGGCCCTCGCGGCCGGCGGTCAGTAGCGGCCGGGGCCGCCGGAGCCGCCGGGCGGGGCGGTGGAGCCGCGTACCACCAGCTCGGTGGCGAGCTCGACGTGATGGGAGTCGACGCGCTCGCCCGCCGCGAGGCGCAGGGCCGTGCGCACCGCGACGCCGCCCATCTCCCGCAGCGGCTGGCGCACGGTCGTCAGCGGGGGTGAGGCCATCCGGGCGACCTGGGTGTCGTCGAAGCCGACGATGCTGAGGTCCTCGGGCACGCGCAGCCCCCGCGCCCTGGCCGCCTCCAGCACGCCGAGCGCGATGTCGTCGCAGCCGGTGAAGACGGCCGTGGGGGGCTCGGGCAGGCCGAACAGCGCCGCGCCGCCCGTCACCCCCTCCTGGTACTGGAAGTGCCCCTCCCGCACGTGGCCGGGGAGGACCGGAGCGCCCGCGGCCTCCATGGCGGCGCGGTAGCCGTGCAGCCGGGCCTGGTTGCAGGCGGCGGTGGCCGGTCCGCCGAGATAGGCGATGCGCCGGTGCCCGAGCGCGAGCAGGTGCTGCGTCGCGGCCAGGCCCCCGGCGAAGTTCGTCGAGCCGACGCTGGTGACCCCCCTGGTCTGCGGCAGGTTCAGCGGGTCGATCACGACCAGGGGCAGGCGCGCCCGGGACAGGGCCGCGAGCTGCCCGGCGGTCAGGTCGCTGGTGATCGCGATCACCGCCCGCCGCCCGGCGGTGGCCAGGCCGCGGGCCCAGGCCGCGCCGCGGTCGTCGCTCGTCCGGATGCTCACCACGATCGCCGCGTCGACCTCGGCCCCGGCCCGCACCGCGCCCTGGACGATCTCGGTCGAGTACGGGTTGAGGTCGGCGTCGAGCTCCACCTCGATCGTGGCCGGGACCACGGCGTCGTCCCTGCGGCGCTGTGGCGGGGCGACGTAGTCGTGCTGCTCCAGCAACGACTCCACCAGGGAGCGGGTGACCGGGGAGACGTCGCCCCGGCCGTTGAGCACCTTCGACACGGTCGCGATCGACACGCCCGCCGAGGCCGCGACCGTGGCCAGCGTGGCCCGTCTAGGACTGGCCGGCATCTGTTACTCCCTGCTGTGTGGCGGACGAGCCCGGTGCCGGTTCCACGTCCACGCGGGTGACCAGTCGCCGGCCCGCGCCGACGTGACGCAGCGGGCCGGTCAATCGTATGCGGCCCCGGCAGGGCAGGTCGGACGCCGACGCGCCCACGAACACCTCGATGTCCCCGGGTTCGACGACGCGCCGCAGGTCACGCCCGGTGAACGCGGTCCGGTCGGCGGGCACGACGAAGGTCGCCACGGCGCTCGCGCCGGGCTCCAGCCGGACCCGGGCGAACCCGGTGAGCTGCCGCACCGGCCGGGTCACCTGGGCGACCACGTCGTGCAGGTAGAGCTGGACGACCTCCTCGCCCGCCCGGCCCCCGGTGTTGCGCACGCGTACCGACACGGTGAACTCGCCGTCGGTGGGCACCTCGGCGGCGCCGATCCTCAAGGAGTCGATCGCGAAGGTGGTGTACGAGGTGCCGTGCCCGAACGGGAACAGCGGGGTCGGGTCGAGGTTGCTGATGCCGTGGCTGTTGGAACCCAGCGGCGGCTGCAGGTAGGTGCCCGGCTGCCCGCCGGGGCCGCGCGGGATCTGCACCGGCAGCTTCCCGCCGGGCTGCACCCGCCCCGACAGCACCCCCGCGACGGCCGCCCCGCCCTCCTCCCCCGGCATGAACGACTGGACGAGCGCGGCGGCCGTCCCGGACACCCGGCCCAGCGCGTACGGGCGGCCGGAGACGACGACCACCACGACCGGCGTGCCGGTGGCGGCGAGCTCGATCAGCAGGTCCTCCTGCGCGCCGGGCAGCCGCAGGTCCTCGGCGTCGCAGCCCTCGCCCGAGGTGCCCAGCCCGAACATCCCCGCCAGGTCGCCGACGACGGCCACGCACACGTCGGCCTCGCGGGCCGCCCGCAGCGCGGCGGCGAAGCCGGAGCGGTCCTCGCCCCGAACCTCGCAGCCCGGCTCGTGGACCAGCTCGGCCCCGGGCAGCTCGGCCCGCAGCGCGTCGAGCAGGCTGGGCGCGGCCACGCCGAGCCCGAGCCCCGGGTGGCGGGGCAGCACGTGGTTGGGGAAGGCGTAGCAGCCCATGAACGTGCGCGGGTCGTCGGCGCAGGGGCCGACCACGGCCACCTTGCGCGGCTCGGGCCGCCCCTCGGGACGTCCCTCGCCGAGCAGCGGCAGCGCGGTGCCCGCGTCGAGCAGCACGATCGACCGCTCGGCGAGCTCCCTGGCCAGTGCCCGGTTGGCCGGTGAGTCCAGGTCCACGGCCTCCGCCCCGGCCACCGACCCCTCCGGCGTCCAATCGGGGTCCAGCAGCCCGAGCTGCACCTTCTGCGTGAGCAGGCGCCGGGCGGCCCGGTCGACCAGGGCCTCCGGCAGCTCGCCCCGGCGCACCCGCCCGGCGAGGTGCTGGCCGAAGCCGAGCGTGTCGGGCAGCTCGACGTCGACGCCCGCGGTCAGCGCCAGCGCCCCGGCCTCGCCGGTGTCCGCGGCGACCTGGTGCGTCGTGGCGAGGAACGGGATCGCCCAGTAGTCCGAGACCACCGTCCCGGTGAACCCCCACTCGTCGCGCAGCAGGTCGGTGAGCAGCCACGGGTCGGCCGCGGCGGGCACGCCGTCCACGTCGGAGTAGGAGTTCATCACCGAACGCGCGCCGCCCTCGACGAGGGCGGTCTCGAACGTTGGCAGGATCATGTCCATCAGCTCGCGCCGGCCCATCGGCACCGGGCCGTGGTTGCGGGCCGCCCGGGAGGCGGAGTAGCCGGCGAAGTGCTTGAGCGTGGCGATGACCCCCGCGCCCTCCAGGCCGCGCACGTAGGCGGCGCCCAGCATCGAGACGAGGTACGGGTCCTCCCCCATGGTCTCCTCGACCCGGCCCCAGCGGTAGTCGCGCACCACGTCCAGCACCGGCGACAGGCCCTGGTGGACGCCCACCGCGCGCATGTCCCGCCCGATGGCGGCGGCCATCCGCTCCACCAGGTCCGGGTCGAACGTCGCGCCCCAGGCGATGGCCGCCGGGTAGACGGTCGCGCCGTAGGTGGTGAACCCGGTCAGGCACTCCTCGTGGACCAGCGCCGGGATGCCGAGCCGGGAGCGCCGCACCACCTCGGTCTGCAGCCGCACCACCTCCGCGGCGCCCTCCGCGGCCGTCACCGGGGCGCTGCCGAACACCCGCGTCAGGTGGCCGAGCCCGTGGCGGATCGACTCCTCGAAGGGCACCGACCCCGAGGCCGCGAAGACGTCCTGCATCGGGGCGACGTTCGCCGTCCCCTCTGGCTCCCCGTTCTGCACGGCCTGCACGGCGTTGCCGGGCCAGCGGCTGCCGAGCTGGCCGATCTTCTCCTCCAGGGTCATCTCCGCGAGGAGGGCGTCGACCCGCTCGGCCACCGGGAGTGCCGGGTCCTGCCACGACCGGAGGGTCCGGCCCGCTGCGGAGGTCCCATCTAGCGCCGTCATGTGCTCTCCTCAAGAAAACCCGCTCTCGCCACCTTTCGAAACATTTCGAAGGGTCGCGACAGCTCTGCTCACATCCTGACGCACCCGAGGTGACCAGGAAAGTCCCAGATGAGAGTACCTCAAGTCCCCCTCATACCAAGCTCGTGCCGACATGTGGCCCACCCCTTGACAGGTGGTTGGTAGAAATCTAAATTGACGTGCCACGCGGCCTGTTTCGGAAATGTTTCGCCATGCTGGGCTCGGGGGGGACGGACGCCTGGCAGCGGAGGTGCCGATCCACGACCGACGGCCACCGCCACCGATGTTTCACCCGAAGTCCCGCCCAGCCCCGCCCCGGCACTCGACATACGGAGATCAGCGTGGAGTCAACGACACCATCCCGCCGCACCTTCCTCGCCCTCTCGATGGGCATCCCCCTCAGCGCCGCGCTGGCGGCCTGCGGCACGTCCGGCCCCACCCCGGCGGGCGGGGGCGCGAGCGGCGCGAGTGGCGCGAACGCCACCGGCAAGGCCACCTACTGGTTCCTGTCGGTCCAGCCCCAGGAGGGCGTGCGCACCAGGGCCGTGGAGCGCTTCAACAAGGCCAACCCCAACGGGCAGATCGAGTTCACCGCCCTGCAGAACGACGCGTACAAGACGAAGATCAAGACGGCGATCGGGGCGGGCCAGGCGCCCACCGTCATCTGGGGCTGGGGCGGCGGGACCCTGCGTACGTACGTGCAGGCCGGCCAGGTGGAGGACCTCACCTCGTGGTTCGAGCAGAACCCGGCGGTGAAGGACCGGCTGTTCGCCTCCTCGTTCGGGGCGGCCACGATCGACGGCAAGATCTACGCGATGCCGGCCGAGACCATGCAGCCCATCGTCCTGTACTACAACAAGAAGATCTTCGACCAGGTCGGCGTGCGGCCCCCCGAGTCGTGGGGCGACATCATGGCCCTGGTCCCCAAGTTCAACGCCGCCGGCATCGCCCCGTTCTCCCTCGGCGGCCAGTCCCGCTGGACGAACATGATGTGGCTGGAGTTCCTCTTCGACCGCATCGGCGGCCCCGAGGTGTTCCAGGCCGTGTTCGACGCCAAGAAGGACGCCTGGTCCCACCCCGCCGCCCTCGACGCCCTGACCAAGCTGCAGGACCTCGTCAAGGCGGACGGGTTCATCAAGGGCTTCTCCTCGATCACCGCCGACTCCAACGCCGACCAGGCCCTGCTGTACACCGGCAAGGCCGCGATGATGCTGCACGGCGGCTGGACGTACGGCAGCATGTCGACCGACGGCGGCGACTTCGTCTCCGGCGGCCACCTCGGCTACATGAACTTCCCGCCGGTCGAGGGCGGCAAGGGCGACCCCAGCAACACCGTCGGCAACCCCGGCCAGTACCTGTCGATCTCCTCCAAGGCGACCCCCGAGCAGAAGGAGATCGCGAAGAAGTTCTTCGCGACCGCCGTGCTCAACGACGAGGACGTCAAGGAGTGGGCGGGCACCGGCGCGGTGCCGATCGTCAACGGCGCCGACAGCGCGTTCGCCAGTGCCAAGGACGCGGACTTCCTGAACTTCGTCTACGGCATCGCCAGCAACGCCAAGTCGTTCGCCCAGTCCTGGGACCAGGCGCTCAGCCCCACCGCGGCCGAGGTGCTGCTGGACAACATCGCCAAGCTGTTCCAGCTGTCGATCACGCCGCAGCAGTTCGTGTCCAACATGAACGCGGTCATCGGCAGTTGAGCGCGTTCGCCACCCCCGCCCGGACAGGGAGGCCGCCGGCCGCCGGGCGGAGGGCTCACAGCCGCCTTCTGCCCTGGCTGGCCGTGCCGGCCCTGGTGATCTTCGTCGCCTTCGGGGTCGTCCCGCTGGTCGGGGTCCTGTTCCTCAGCTTCTCGACCTGGGACCAGCTCGGCGACATCCAGATGTCCGGGCTCACCAGCTGGCGGGCCGTGCTCGGCGACCCCGGTCTCCTGCACGCGTTGTGGATAACGCTGCTGGTGATGGTCGTCTCCTGGGCGGTCCAGACGCCGGTCAGCATCCTGATCGGGGTGTTCCTGGCCGGGCGGCAGCGCTACCGCTCGGTGCTCGCGGTGCTGTACTTCATCCCGCTGCTGCTCAGCCAGGCCGCCATCGCGATCGCCTACAAGGCGTTGCTCGACCCCAACTTCGGGCTCGGCGCCGGGCTTGGCATCGACCTGCTCGTGCAGGACTGGCTCGGCGAGCCCGTCCTCGCCTTCAGTGTCGTGATCTTCGTGGTGTCGTGGCAGTTCGTCCCCTTCCACTCGCTGATCTACCAGGGCGGCGTGCGGCAGATCCCGCACTCCATGTACGAGGCCGCCGAGATAGACGGCGCGGGCCGCGTCCGCAAGTTCTTCAGCATCACGCTGCCGCAGCTCAAGTACACGATCATCACGTCCTCCACCCTGATGGTCGTCGGGTCGCTGACCTTCTTCGACCTGATCTTCGTGCTCACCGCGGGCGGTCCCGGCGACGCCACCCGGGTGCTCGCCCTGGACATGTACAAGCGCGGGTTCCAGGCCAACCTCATGGGACCGGCCAGTGCCATCGCCGTCATCCTCGTCCTCGTCGGCCTCGCCCTGGCGTTGCTCCTGCGCAGACTCGGCGGACGCGACGCCGGCGCCAGTCAGATGGAAGGGGCCTGACCATGGGCATGACCTGGACGACGGAACCCAGGCGGGCCGAGACGCTCGCGTCGGGACCGCGCGGGCACCGGCGACGCCGCCCGCCCACTCCCGGCGGGCGGCGCTCGCTCGGCGAGCGCCCCAACTGGCTGGGCGGGACCGTCGGCTGGCTGTGGCTGGCGATCGTGATCGTGCCGATCTACTGGATCGTCATCACCAGCTTCAAGGCGCAGAGCAGCTACTACGCCACCAACCCGCTCGCGCCGCCCGCCGCGCCGACCCTCGACAACTACCGGCTGGTCGTCGAGTCCGACTTCCCGCTGTACTTCCTCAACAGCCTCATCGTCACCGTCGGCGCGGTCGTCCCGTCGGTCGCGGTCGCGTTCATGGCGGCGTACGCGATCGTCCGGGGCAGCACCGCCTTCCGCTTCCTGCGCGGGGTGAACGCGCTCTTCCTCATGGGCCTGGCCATCCCGCTGCAGGCGACCATCATCCCCGTCTACCTGATCATCATCCGGCTGCGGCTGTACGACTCGCTGACGGGGCTGATCCTCCCGTCGATCGCCTTCGCGATCCCGCTGTCGGTGCTGGTCCTGACCAACTTCATCCGCGACGTGCCCAAGGAGCTGTTCGAGTCGATGCGGCTGGACGGCGCGGGCGAGCTGGCTACGCTCTGGCGCCTCGCCCTGCCGCTCACCATGCCGGCCGTGGTGACGGTGACGATCTACAACGCGCTGACGATCTGGAACGGGTTCCTGCTGCCGCTCATCCTCACCCAGAGCCCCGACAAGCGCACGCTGCCGCTCGCGCTGTGGACCTTCCAGGGCCAGTACAGCGTGAACGTCCCGGCCGTGCTCGCCTCGGTCGTGCTCACCACGCTCCCCATCCTGCTGCTGTACGTGGTCGGCCGCCGCCAGCTGCTCAGCGGCCTGACGGCCGGTTTCGGCAAGTGACCGCGCCCGGCCCGATCCCCCGAGGCGGCGCCGGGCGACCCCTCACCCCGAGGTGGCGCCGAACGGCACCGGCCGTTTCCCGACCTCCCCGACCTCCCTGATCTCGCTGACCTTCCCGACCTCCCTGACCTTCCCGACCTCCCTGACCTTCCCGACCTTCTTGACCGCCAGCAGCCGGTCGGCGCCACGCTGGAACTCGTAGGGCACCCGGCGCACCTCCGTGGTCAGGCCGGCGGCCGCGAGGTCGGCCCGGAGGGTGCCGAGGAAGGCGACGGGCTCACCCGAACCCATGTGGACGAGCGGGAAGATCCTCACCTCGCCACGGCACACCCGGCTCATCTCCAGGATCGCCTCCCGGTGCCACGCCAGGCCGCCGGCCCCGTCGCCGGCCCAGGTGAACAGCAGGTGTGAGCACAGCACCAGGTCGACGCTGTCGTCCCGCAGCGGGAGGTGCGGCAGCCCGGCGGCCAGGTAGGAACCCGGCCGCCGGGCCATGTCGGCGACGAACTCGGCTCCCGCCCTCGAACGCATCTCGCCGTACCGCCGCGCCGAGCCGTACCAGCTCCAGACGAACCGGTCCGCGTTCTCGTGGATGAGCGCGGCGGCTCGCTCCCTGTCGGCGGGCAGGCGAGCGGCGAGCGCGGCGGGACCGCGCGCGTAGAGGGGGTCGGCCGCCAGGGCGCCGGCTCCGGCCCTCGCGGCCCCGGCGACGAAGCCGGACGCGCCACCACCGCAGTCGAGGACGACACCGTCCAGGTCGGCGTCGTCGAGCGCGAACATCGCGCGATACTCCCCGAACGACCGCGACGTGATGATCACATGGCCTCCTCGAAATCGGCTCTCCGACCGCGTTCCCCCGCTCGATCCGAATTCTCGCTCATGGGCGCCCCGAGCATTTCCGGCGCGGCCGCGAGAGCCGGCGGTCACCTGTGTCATGAGTCATGACGATGGCGAGGCCGTGGGCCGGCCCGCTGTCCCCCTTCTCTCCGCCGGGGAGTCGTCCCTGCTCGGAAAGTTTCCGTCGGCGACCCATGCCCGGGCCGTACTGGAGACCGTCGAGGCCGGAGAGCGCACCTTCGGCGCGATCGCCGCCAACGTGGGAGGAGCGACGCCGTGTCACCGCGCCCCCGTTACGCTCTGCGCATGGTCCACCAGGAGTGAGAGGGGACTTCCGTGGCGGAGGAGCTGTCGAGACTGACCGGCCTGCTGTACGAGATCGGCCTGCTCAAGCGCTACAAGCGGACAGGCTGGCTGGTCGCCGGCGTACGGGATCCCGAGAGCGTCGCCGACCATTCCTTCCGTACGGCGGTCATCGCGAGTGTGATCACCGCGCTGGAGGGCGGCGATCCGGAGCGGGCGGCGTTCATGAGCCTGTTCCACGACACCCAGGAGACCCGGATCACCGACATCCACCACCTCGCCAGGCGCTACCTCACCGCGGCCTCCAACGAGGAGGTCACCGCCGATCAGGTACGCGGCGTTCCCGGGCCGGTGGCGGAGATGGTGAGCGGCGCGGTCGGCGAGTACGAGGAGAAGGCCAGCCTGGAGGCCGTCTGCGCCCGCGACGCGGACAAGCTGGAGTGCCTGATCCAGGCCATCGAGTACCGCGAGCAGGGCTACCGGAACATGCAACCGTGGATCGACAGCTCACTCGCGGCGCTGAAGACGCCGTCCGCCAGGCGCCTCGCGGACGAGGCGCTCGGCACGGGCTCGCTGGAGTGGGTGAAACGCGTCCTCGGCGAGGACCAGGACACCTGACACCGAACACGGGGACGTCACGAGCGACGGGCTGACCATTTCGCGTCTTTTGCATCTTTCGCGTCTTTTGCCAGTCTGGCCGCAACGCTCGTTCACCACCATCGACCGGCCACGTGAGGCGGCCTCACGCATGCGCTGTCCCGCTACTGGGTGTTGCCGGGTATCGAGGGCTCGCGAAGTGCCTAAAGGCCGTCGATGCCGTTCACGGCCGCGAGGTGTTCTCCCACGCTCTCTTTTTCGGGGGCGCCGATCTCGGTGAAGATGCTCAGTGCCCGCCGCCACGACTCGGCGGCTTCGGGGTGCCTCGTCCGATGCAGGGCATCGCCGATGCCCCGATGAGCACGGGCCTGCTCGTAAAGGTGGCCGATGCTCTCGGCCAATGCCAGGGCCTGGCGGTGATGGTCGAGAGCCTTGGCCGGATCGTCCGTGGCACACGCGGCCTGCCCCAGCCCGTTGAGGGCGGCGGCCTTGGGAAAGGGGTCGCCCATTTCGTCGACCATGGTCAGGGCCTGCTGGTGATGATCCCTGGCTTCCGGATAACGGCCGAGCTGCAGATAGAAATTGCCCAATTCACTCAACGTCTCGGCCTGGCTGGAGCGGCTCCCTATTTCACGGCTGAGCGCGAGGGACTGCTGATAGCAGGGCAGGGCCTCCTGATAGCGGCGTAGCCCCGTGTAGGCGACTCCGAGGTTGTTCAGCACCTCGACCTCCCAATCGCGATCGCCGGTTTGGCGGGCGATGGTGAGCGCCAGCCGGGAGTGGCCCACCGCGAGTTCGTAACGTCCCAACCGGCTGTAGATGTAGCCGAGACTGCCCAGCGCCCGGCCCTCGGTCGCCTGGTCGTCGCTATCGCGCGCGCAGGCCAGAGCCTGTTCCTGATAACGCAGGGCGAGACGGTAGCGTCCCATCCGCTCGTAGTTGGTACCGAGGTTCACCAAATTACGGCCTTCTCGTTGACGGTTTCCCGTTTCACGGGACAGGACGAGGCTTCGCTCAAAGCAGTCGTTCGACCGCTCGTAATCTCCCGTCATCGCCCAGGTGATGCCGAGATTGATCAGGGCGCGGCTTTGCGTGGCGCGATCGCCGATCTGACGGGCGAGATCGAGCGCTTGCCGGTGGTGCTGCAGAGATTGCTCGTAGTGTGCCTTCTTCCAGAATGTGATGCCCAGATTGATGAGCATCTGGATGTGCGCGTTCTGGTCACCGAGCAGCTGGGCGGTATCGGAGGCGTGATGGTGAAGAGTCAGCGCCTCACTGTAGTGAGCATGGTAATAGAGGTACTTCCACAGGGTCATGGACATGTCGACGGCCCAGATGTCGTGGACGGTGAGGGCCGCCGCCACGAGGTTGCCGCGCTCGGCGTCCAGCCAGGCGGTCGCCTGGTCACGGGTGGTGATGGCGGGCGGCTCCACCGAGGAGACGGGTTCGGAGAAGGGCTGGTGGTGGACGCCGTGGCCGAGGGCCCGCACCGCGAGGGTCGCGGCGGCCAGATAGTGGGCGCACAAGCGCTCCAGCGCGGCGCGGCGCTCGCCGTCGGGCTCGTCGGCCTGGCAGGTCTGCTGGGCGTAGTCGCGCAACAGGTCGTGAAAGCCGTAGCGGCCGGCGGTGTGCTGCTGGAGCAGGTGGGCATCCAGCAACTCCTCCAGCGTGCCCTCGGCCTCCGAAAGGGAGGAGCCGGTCAGGGCGGCGGCCGCGTGAGCGTCGACGTCGTCTCCCGGAACGAGGCCCAGCAGCCGGAACATCCGCTGCTGCAGGGCGGTCAGCTGGTGGTAGGAGACGGTGAGGGCGGCGGCGACGTCGCGGTCACCGGCACGAAGTTCCCGCAGCCTGCGCCGCTGGTCGCCCAGCCGGGTGGCCAGGTCTCGCACCGTCCAGGCGGGCCGGTGCAGCAGCCGGGCGGCGGCGATCCGCAGCGCCAGCGGCAGGTACCCGCACAGATCGGCGACCTCATCCAGCGCCCGCCGTTCGGGGTGGGCGCGCTCGGCGCCGATGATCTGGGTGAGCAGGGCGACGGCCTCGGCGCGCGACAGCACGTCCAAGGACAACACCGTGACGTCGTCCAGATCGGCCAGCCGCCGCCTGCTGGTGATCACGATGTGGCTGCCCGGCCGGCCCAGCAGCAGCGGCCGCACCTGGCCGGCGGTGGCGGCGTTGTCCAGCACGATGAGCATCCGGCGGCAGGCGGCCACCGACCGCCACAAGGCGGCGGCCTCCTCGACGTCGTCGGGGATCTTCTCCCGCGCGGTGCCTGTCGCGCGCAGCAGGGCCCGCAGCGCCTCCAGCGGGGGGACCGGCTCTCGGCCGGGGGTGTGGCCGTGCAGGTCCACGAAAAGCTGCCCGTCGGGGAAACGACCGGCCAGCCGGTGGGCCACGTGGACGGCCAGGGCGGTCTTGCCCACACCGGCCATCCCGTCGATCGCCTCGATGACCACCGCCGAGTCCACCTCTTCGACCGCCCCCCGCACCAGCCGCTCGATCTCGACGTCTCGGCTGGTGAAGTCACCGATGGTCCGCGGCAGCTGGCACAACCCCGCCACCTCGGAGGCAGGAAACGGGCCATCGGCAGGGGACGACGAACCATCGGCGGGCACCGCCGAGCCGGCACCAAGGGGTGGTGCTGCCCGCTCGACCTCCAAAGCGACGACCTCCGAAGCGGTGACCTCCGAAGCAGTGACCTCTGAAGCGGCGGCCTTTGAAGTGGCGACCTCTGAAGCGGCGACTTCCGAGGTGGCGGGTTTTGAGGTGACGGCTTCTGAGGTGGTGACCTCTGAGGTGACGGTTCCTGAGGTGGTGGTTTTTGAGGTGGTTGCGGGTGGGGGTGGGTGGAGGTCGGGGTCGTTCGCCAGGATGCGCTGGTGTAGCCGCTGAAGGTCTGGGCCCGGTTCGGTGCCCAGTTCGGTGGTGAGCACCCGGCGTAGATCGCGAAAGACGGTCAGTGTCTCGGAGTGTCTGCCGGTGCGATACAGGGCGAGCATCAGGTGTGCGTGCAGCGGTTCGTGCAAGGGGTGGTCGGCCACCAGCCGGCGTAGCTCGCCGACCAGCTCGTTGTGGCGGCCCAAGGCCAGGTCGGCCGAGATTCGCTCGACCAGAACGGCGAGTCGTTGCTCATCCAGCGCCATTCCCTCGCTCGCCCGCACTTCGGTGCCGGTGCCGCTCAGAGCGGGGCCTCGCCACAGTGCCAGCGCGTGATGAAAGCGCTGGGCCGCCTGGAAAAGGTCGCCCGCCGCCAGAAGCCCGCGGCCCTGCGAGGTCGTGGTGAGGAACACCTCAAGATCCGATTCGCCGGGGGAGATCCGCAGCCGGTATCCGGTGGGCATACGCAGCAAGGCGTCGGAGTCGTTCAGCAGGCGGCGTAGCGACCACACGTAGTTGTGCAGGCGTTTTCGCGCCGAGGCCGGGTGGTCGGCTCCCCACAGCGCGGTCAGCAGCTGGTCGTGGGAGACGGTTTTCCCGGCGTTGATGACCAGCATCGCCAGCAGTGTCCGTTGTTTCTCACCGACGACGGTGACCGGATTTCCATCGCGCCGCAGTTCCACCGGTCCCAGCACGCGGAATCGCAACGTCGTTCTCCTTTGGAGGCGATGGATCTGCCAGAGCCCCAGCTTGAACGTGGACACCGGTCGTCACGATCTCCGCGCTGACAGGTCACGCAGAACAAGATCGAGACAACTGGTAGGACAAATCCGAGAGTGCGCTCTGAAATGGTATGCGGGAAAACCCGCCGAACGGGGAGGGGCGGCCGGCGGAGTGCGGGCAGGCCCCGGAGCAGGAACGGGAAGCCGAAGGCTTCGTCGGAGGGAAACCAGATTGGCTGATCGGGCTGGAACAACCACCTCGTTGAATGTAAGCCAGACCACGGAGGAGGCGTCGGATGAGGACTACCGTTCCAGGCTCTCGGAAGCCGAGACGGTCCCCGTCCGCTCGCTGCTCTCGGCGGACACACCTCGGAGCATGGGGGAGGACCTGCAGCACATACGTCTGTTGTCCAGCCTGGAGACCATGCTGCCCCCGGTGATCGTGCACCGGCCCACGATGCGGGTCGTGGACGGGATGCACCGGCTGCGGGTGGCGATGCTGCGCGGGGACAAGAACATACGCGTGCGGTTTTTCGACGGCGACGAGAGCGATGCCTTCGTGATCGCCGTCAGGGAGAACATCGCGCACGGCCTGCCGCTGTCCGCCGCCGACCGGTCGGCGGCCGCCGACCGGATCGTCCGCTCGCACCCGCACTGGTCCGACAGGATGGTCGGCAAGGTCGCGGGACTGTCCGCCCGGACGGTGAGCAACATCCGTCGTTCCGCGTTCAGCGGGAGCGCTCAGCCGGCGTCGCGGCTGGGGAAGGACGGCCGTGTCCGCCCGCTGGACAGCTCCGCGGGCCGGATCCGCGCCGCTGAGCTGATGGCGAAGGAGCCGCACGCCTCGCTCAGGAGAATCGCGAAACAGGCGGGGATCTCACCGGGCACGGTGCGAGACGTCCGCGACCGTCTCAAGCGGGGGGAAGGTCCGTTGCCGAACTCGTCGCGATCCGCCGACGCGCGGCCCGACGCGACCCCGCGGAAGCAGCCCGCCCCTTCCGGCGTTCCTCTCCCGCCTCTCCCGGAGATCGCGTCCGGGGCGCGCCCGCCCGGGCCGGGACGCGATCGGCGCCGGGCGTCACCACTGCACATCCTGGTCAAGGACCCGGCTCTGCGATCAGGAGAGCGCGGCCGGCTTCTCCTGCGCGTGCTCAGCGTGAACGCCGCGCTCACACCGGATCGGGAACGGCTGATCGACGCGGTTCCCGAGCACTGCGTGGATCTCGTCTGCCAGGCCGTCAAGGAGAACGCCGCCGCCTGGGCGGAGTTCGCCAGGAAACTTGAGCGCAGAGCGGCGAACCTCAAGGAGTGAGCGGAAGCACGACGGCACCGGTGTGCAACCGCTGAGAATCAGCGGTTGCACACGCCTCTCACGGTGAGCCTTTCGTCCTTCCCGCCGGTGACCCGGGAGCGGGCGACGCGGATGCCGAGGATCGCGGTACGTGCACCGCGTCCGTTCGGGTTCGCTTGGATGCCAGCGGTCATTCCGGGAGTGGCAGGTATTCGAACCAGTCGAAGGCCGCCGTGTTGGTGCTCGGGTGGCCGTTGGAGGAGGCGTAGAGGCCGATCATGGCGCCGGTGAAGCCTCCGGCGACGGTCGAGCTGAGGACGCGGCCGTCCACCGGGGCCGCGAGGTCGGTCCACTCGCCGGGGCGCGGCGCGTAACGGGCCCGGTAGTCCTGGCCGTGGGCCTCCACGCCCAGCCACAGCGGGCCGGACGGGACGACGTCCGCGCGGGCCAGGAGGGTGTCCGTGCCGCCGGAGCGGCGGGTGAGTTCCAGGCCGTGCGTGGTGAGGACGAGCGTGATGTGGAAATCGTCGTTCTGGAACAGGACGAGCCCGGCGCACTCCTTTCCCTCCGGGCGGAACTCCATCACCGTGTGGGCCGCGAAGGCGATGTGCCGCTGCCGCCGGGCGACCAGGCTGGGCGCGGCCCGCTCGCGCAGGGTCTGCGGTCGCGTCCGCAGGGTGAGACGGCTGTCGGCCAGGCTCCAGTACGGTTCGCGGGGCGTGCGCAGGTGGTTCCAGGCCGGGGCGAGGCGCGGGGCGTCGAAGTGGTCGCAGGCGGGGGTGGCGGGCCAGCGGCGCGCGGGGGTCGAGGGGGCCTGCGCGTACGGTTCCACCTGGTCGAAGACCGGCCAGTCGTCCTCCCAGCGGACGCGGGTGAGGAAGGTCTCGCGGCCCAGGTTGTAGCCCTTGGAGGCGCGGAAGGCGGCCGTCGTGGGCTGCTGGTCACCTGCGGATTCATCGCGGGAGTCACCGTCCGGGGAGCCGGCGGACCCGGTGTGGGGACGGTCCTCGGCGGGAGCGGCGGGAGCGGCGGAGGCGGCGGAGGCGAGAGGAACCGGCGGATCGCCATAGGGGCGGGTGGCGAGGAGGACCGACCACCACTCGCCCTCCGCGTTCTGGACCAGGTCGGGGTGGCCGACGCTGGTGACGGGGTGGCGCAGCCCGAGGTGGCGGTGGGTGAGAACGGGGTTGCGCGGGTTGCCCAGGTAGGGGCCGGTGATCCGTTCGGCTCTCGCGACCATGACGGCGTGGTCCTCGGCGGTGCCGCCCTCCGAGGTGAGCAGGTAGTAGTGGGCGCCGATCCGATAGACGTGCGGGCCCTCGCACCAGATGCCGCCGCGCTGCGCCGCCTCCCAGATGACGTGCTCCTCGCCGAGCAGTTTGAGCGTGGCCGGGTCGAACTCGCGCAGCCAGATCTCGCTGTCACCGTTGTATCGCCCGGCGTCCCTCGGCCGGGTACCGGTCATCCAGGCGCGGCCGTCGTCGTCGAAGAACAGCGAGGGGTCGAAGCCCCGGGTCTCGGGGAACCACGCCGGGTCGCTCCACGGCCCGGCCGGGTCGGTGGCGGTGACCAGGAAGTTGCCCGGCTCGTCCATCAACGTGGTGATCATGTAGAAGACGCCGTCGTGGTGCCGGATGGTGGGGGCGTAGATGCCGCCGGACGGCCGTACGCCGTCCAGGTCGAGCTGGGACGGCCGGTCCAGGACGTGGCCGAGCTGCCGCCAGTGCACGAGGTCGCGGCTGTGGAAGATCGGGACCCCGGGGAACCACTCGAAGGACGAGGTGACGAGATAGTGGTCCGCGCCCACCCGGCACACCGAGGGGTCGGGGTGGAAACCGGGGATGACGGGGTTGTTGTACACGAGACTCCCTTGATCGGTCCAGGTCTTCCTTCGAGCTCCGCGTGTCCGGGTCTTCCTTCGAAGGCCCCGGCGGCTGAGGGGCCGGGGCGGCGTAGGCGCGCCGTGTCGGGGATCCACCCCGGTTCCCCGGAACGGGTGACCCTCCGGACGTGGATTTCCGGAGGGAAGTGCCGGGCCCACCCCCCTAAGGCCGGGCCCGGCACCCCCGGAGGCCGGGTCCTGTCTCAGGAGGAGGACGGACCCGGCGGTCTGGTGGTCGTGTCTACGTGCTTACGTGCCTACGTGGCGAGGCGGAGCACCCCCCACCTCGACGTGTCGACGTAGCTCCGCCCGGTCGGGTCGTTCCAGGTCGCGGCGGCCGTGCGGGCGGTGCCCGTGGCGTCGTTGACCTGGACGTCGAAGCCGAGCAGGGCGCCCCGCGCCAGGGTCACCGTGGGCAGCCGGATCGCCGCCTCGACCACGTAGCCTCCCGCGACCCGGGTGGCCGCGCCGGTCAGGTTGTCCTTGACGGCGAAGGCGTCGAAGGTGCCGCCGACGGTCTTCCCACCGGTGAAGCTGATCCGGTACTGGCCGTCGTCATCGTCGTAGCCCCTGGTCTTGTTGTTCTCCGGGTCCACGAAGATCTCGACGGAGTCCTGCTCCCAGGCGTTCGGCGACTCCTCGCTGAGGACCGGGTCGGTGACGCGGGCCAGGACGTACAGGGTGCCCGCCTTCCACATGGCCCGCACCGTGGCGGTCGCCCCCGAGGTGCCCTGGATCCGGGTGCCGGTGGTGACCTCGGGGACCCCGCTCCAGGCGGCGTCCGCGACGCCGTCCACCACGGGGGCGCCCTTCGGCGCGGAGGTCGTCCTGATCGCCGGGACGGGGACCAGCTCACCGGTCCAGGTGGTCTCCTTCCGGCCCGCGTCGGCCACGGCGACCCGGACGCCGGTCGCCGTACCGGAAGGCAGCAGCGCCTCGACCCGGTAGCCGGTCGCGGTCCGCTTGGCGTGCGCCTTGAAGCCGTGGGCGTGCGTGCCGCCCCGCTGGATCCGGTACTGGGTGCCGCCCACGGTGAACGTGACGGTGTCGGTCCTGTCGTCCGTGGGGTCGGTGACCTCGGCCAGCACGTACAGCCCGGTGGGGGTGGTTCGCGCCTGCCAGGCCGCCGACAGGTCGCCGGTCCTGGCGACGGGCGCGTCGGGCAGCAGGTCCCACTGCCCGTCCCGCTTGCCGTCCACCGTGACCGTGCCCGCGGGCGCGTTCAGGCTCCGGCTGACCGGGGGCAGCCTGCCCGGGTCGGCGACGCCCCAGTACGCGGGCTTGGCCTGGAGCTCGTCGTCGAACGGCAGCGGCGGGTTGAGCCGGGTGATCGGGAAGGACGACAGCCAGGTCGCGTCGTCGGCGACGCCCTTCTCGAACGGCGGGGTGAGGGCCGCGCCGTGCCAGGTCGCGGTACGGCCGGTGGTGAGCAGGGCCCCGGCGCCGCCGTGTACGGGGGCCGGGGTCGTGGCGACCGACACCCCGCCCCCTCGCGGTCCCCAGCCCTGGGTCCCGGACTCGAAGTCGTAGGTGGCGATCGTGGCGGCCGCGGTGGTGGTGACGGCGGCGGCCGGTACCGCCGCCGGTGTGCCCGCAACCAGGGAGAACGCCAGGGACAGCAGAACGAGGACCACCGGTCGCGGCGTCCTCACGAGCGGCGTCCTCGCAAGCCGCTTCCTCACGAGCGGCGTCCTCATGCCCCCTCGCCGCGCAGGTTCTCCGCGAGCAGGTCGAGCAGCGGCTGCCGCCGGACGCAGCGGGCCAGGGCGAAGGAGTCGGCCAGGGCGGTCAGCTCCTCGTCGGAGCGGCCGCGCAGCAGCTCCGCGTACTCGGGGAGCAGCGCCTGCGCGATGAGGATGTGCCGGATCAGGTCGTCGGTCTGGTAGCGGGCGCCCCACGGGTAGGGGTTCCAGGACGGGAACTCGGTCTCCATCAGCCGGTGCAGCGGGGCCAGGTCGCTCGCCGACTCCTCCATCGTCGAGCCCCACCGGTCGGCGCCCAGCCGTCCCTTCTTCGCGATGAAGTCGCCGAACCGGCTCATGTACGGCTCGCCCGCGCTGACCAGGCCCTGCAGCCCGACGTCCTTGTAGGTCCACAGCGACCATCCGGCCCCGTACGAGTCGAAGATCTCCAACTGGTCGGCGAGGATCCGGTAGCGCTGCCGGTCGATCTCCGGGTCGCCGGTGTAGACGGGCCCGAACTCGCCGACCCAGATGGGGGTGCCGGTCTCGCGCTGGAAGGCGGTCCGCCGCTCGAAGGCGAGCTCCAGCCGGGTCCGGTCCACCCACTCGCCGCGGGTGTGGCCGGGGTAGGGGCCGCCGTGCGCGAACCCGGCCAGGGCGTAGTCGTGGCAGACGAAGACCGTGTTCTCGTACACCTCGCGGAAGATCGAGAAGTCGGTGGAGTAGGTATTGCCGTCCAGGAACAGCACGTGGTGCGGGTCGACGGCGCGCACGGCCTTGACCAGGCGGTCGTAGAAGGGGCCGACGACCCGCCCGCTCCGGTCGCCCGGTTCGTTGATCGGGTTGTATCCGGCCACCCAGGGGTTGTCCCGGTACCGGTCGGCCACCACCTCCCACAGGTGGACGGCGCGGTCCTGGAAGTGCCGGTGCTCCCAGAACGCGGCGACGTGGGTGGGGTTGTCGGAGTGCCAGTGCTGGTTCTGCGCGCCGGGCAGGGCGTGCAGGTCGACGACGCTGCGGATGCCGTGCTCGGCGAGCAGGCCGATCACCCGGTCCAGGTGGCGGAAGCCGTGCTCGACGATCTCGAAGGGGCGGTCGTCGGACTCCAGGTGGCGGTAGTTGATCGGGATGCGGACACAGTTGACGCCGAGCCCGGCGAGCAGCGCGGCGTCGTCGGCGCCGAAGAACGAGGTGAGCAGCCGGTCGAAGAACAGCTCGGCCCGGTCCTCGCCCAGCACCTCCCGGACGGCCTCGCGCATCGCGGACTCGTTGGCCGGGTAGCCGGTGATGAAGTTCTCCATGTTCAGCCAGCCCCCGAGGCCCACTCCACGCAGCCGTACCGGGGTGCCGGCCGAATCGACGAGACGGGATCCGGCGACACTCAGGGTCATGGTGTCTCACTCTCTTTCGACGTTCGACGATGGAATCCGGGTCAGCCCTTGGTGGCGCCCGCGGTGAGGCCGCTGATGAGCTGGCGCTCGGCGACGGCGTAGAAGGCCAGGGCGGGGACCATCGAGACGATGACGTACGCCAGGATCCTGGCGGTGTCGGCCATGTACTCCCCCTGGAACTGCTGGACGCCGAGCGGCAGGGTCCACAGGTTCGGGTCGTTGAGGACCACCAGCGGGAGGAAGAAGTTGTTCCAGCTCGCCACGATCGCCAGCACCGAGACCGTGGCCAGGGCGGGCCTGGCGATCGGCAGCAGCACCCGCCAGAAGAAGCCGAAGGGGGTGCAGCCGTCGATGATGGCGGCCTCCTCGACCTCCCTGGGAATGGACCGGAAGAACGTCCGCAGGATGATCACGGTCAGCGGCAGGCCGAACGCGGCCTGCGGCAGGATCACCCCGAGCGGGTTGTCCAGCAGGCCGAACGTGCGCAGCAGGACGAACAGCGGCAGGATCGCCACCGCGAACGGGAACATCAGCCCGATGGCGAACAGCGTGAACAGGAACTCCCGGCCCCGGAAGGCGAACCGGGCGAAGGCGAAGGCGGCCATCGCCGACAGCCCCACGACCAGCGCGGTGGTCGCGACCGCGATGAACAGGCTGTTGAGGAGCTGGCGCCAGAACGCGCCGGAGGCGATCACGTCGGTGTAGTTGCCGGTGACCCACGGGGAGGGCAGGCCCAGCGGGTTGACGGAGAGCTGGTCGGAGGTCTTGAAGCCGCCGAGCAGGCCGTACAGGAAGGGGACGACGATGAAGACGGCCGCCACCCAGATGACCACGTGGATCGGGTACGTGCGGAACCGGGCGATCATCGGCGGTCTCCCATGGTGGTGCTGGCCCCCTCCAGGTCCCGGCGCAGCACGAACCGCTGGTAGCCGAGGGCGAAGACGAGGCTGATCAGGAACATGACGACGCTGATCGCGCTGGAGTAGCCGATCTGGGACCGCTTGAAGCCGTACTCGAACATGCTGACGGCCATGGTCTCCGAGGCGTGCGAGGGACCGCCGCCGGTGAGGATCCAGACCAGGTCGAAGAGCTGGATCGTGCCGATGATGGACAGGAACGCGCTGACCCGGATGGTGGGTCCGAGCAGCGGCAGGGTGACGTGGCGGAACACGTTCCAGCTGCCGGCGCCGTCGATCCTGGCCGCCTCGCTCAGCTCCCTGGGGATGCCCTGCAGCCCGGCCAGATAGATGATCATGTGGAACCCGAAGTACTTCCAGGTGATCACCAGGAACAGCGAGAACATCACCGTGTCCGGCTCCGACAGCCAGGACCAGGGCTCCAGCCCCCAGGAGGTGAGCAGCTGGTTGGCCAGGCCCGCCTCGGGCGACAGGATCAGCGAGAACAGCACGCCGGTGATCGCCTCGGAGAGCATGTACGGCGCGAAGAACAGCAGCCGGTAGAAGGCCCGCCCGCGGATCCGCTGGTTCAGCATCACCGCCAGGCCCAGCGAGAGCGGCAGCTGCACCGCCAGGCCCAGCACGATCAGGATGCCGCCGTTGCGCAGGTCGCCGGCGAAGATGTCGCTCTGGAACAGCCGGGTGAAGTTGTCCAGGCCGACGAAGTCGCCCGGCGGGCCGATGCCGTTCCACTTGAAGAGGCTGGTGTAGCCGGCCACCAGGATCGGCGCCAGCACCAGGAGGGTGAACAGGATCAGGGCGGGGAGCACGAACAGGATCGCGGTGATCCAGCCGCGTCCCCGGCGGGCGCCGTTCCGCCCCCGCCGCCTCGTGTCGGGCTTCCCGGCGTGCGGGGCCGCACGTGTGCCCGGCCCCGTCGCCGTCGCCGTCGTCGCCGTCGTCTTCATCCGGACGGCTACTCCGACTCCGACTTGGCCGTCTCGGTGATGGCCTGGACGACCTCCTCGGGCGTCTTGGTGCCCCCGATCAGCTCGGCCACGACGTCGTTGACCTCCTGGCCGACGGCCGGCGGGTACTCCTGGTCGAGGTAGAGCTGGAAGCCGCTCGCGGCCGAGAGGGTCTCGGAGACCGTCTTGACGTGGGGATCGGTGACGGCCGCCTCCTCCCCCTGCTTGAGCACGGGCAGGACGGCGCCGGCCTTGACGGCCTTGCTGTGGTTCTCCGGCCTGAGCGCGAACTTCAGGAAGTCCAGCGCGGCGGGCGGGGCGTTGACGCCCAGGGCCAGACCGCCGCCGCCGCCGAACGCGTCACCCGCGGCGCCCTTGCCTCCCTCGACCGCGGGAAAGGTGAAGAAGCCGAGGTCGTCGCCGAGGCCCTTGCCGGAGTCCTTCTGCACGGCCGGGGCCCACTGGCCCATCAGCTCCATGGCGGCCTTGCCGTTCGACACGGTCGCGGCCTGCCCGTCGGGGGTGGAGTAGTCGGCGCCCTGGAAGCCCTTCTGGAACGGCTGCAGGTCGACGAGCTCCTTGAGCCGCTGCCCGGCGGCGACGAAGTCGGGCCCGGTGAAGTCGTTGGTGCTGCCCGCCCGCTTGAGCGCGTCCAGCCCGGCGACCCGCATGGCCAGGTAGGCCCAGTAGTAGTGGCCTGGCCACTTGGCCTTGCCCGCGAGGGCGATCGGGGTGGTCCCGTCGGCCTTCAGCCTCTTCACCGCGTCCAGGTACTCGGCCCAGGTGGCGGGCGGGGCGGTGATGCCGGCCTTCTCGAACAGCGCCTTGTTGTACCAGAAGCCGACCATGCCGATGTCGGTGGGCAGCCCGTAGGTCTTGCCGTCGAACTGGTAGGCGGCCAGGGCCGCCGGGGTGAGGCCGCCGATGACGTCGCCCGCGTCGGACGACAGGTCCTTGACCAGGCCCGCCTCGATGTGCTGCTTCAGGACGCCGCCGCCCCAGGTGGAGTAGAGGTCGGGCGCCTTGCCCGACTGGGTGAGCGTGGCGAGCTTCGGCTTGTAGGAGTCGTTCTCGATGGCGATGTTCTTGATCGTCACGTTCGGGTGGGCCGTCTGGTACTCCTTGATGAGGTCGGCCCAGAACGTCTTGAGCGGTTCCGCCGTCGCCAGGTTCCAGAACTCGAAGGTGACCTTCTCCGAGCCGGTGCTCGCGCCTGGCCGGGCCCCCTCGCCGTTCCCGCTCGTACCGCAGGCTCCGAGAAGCAGAGCGGACACCGCCAGAGCCACCACGCCTCGCCGACTCAGCATGGGATCCCCTTTCGGGAGTTAGCGTGAAATTTTCATATATTCCCCGAATATTTCGTGATCCGGAGGATAGGTAAATTCCCGGTTACCCGTCAATAGCCCCGTGGTAGTGATCCCGGACGTCAGCGGACGTCAACCGCCACCTCCGCCGGGAGGCCTCCGAAAGGTTTCAGTTAGTATTCGGCGCATGCCAAGCAAGCCGCGTGTGACGATCGCCCTGATCGCCGAGGAGGCCGGGGTCTCCGCGCCCACGGTCTCGAAAGTCATCAACGGGCGGCCCGAGGTCGCGTCCGAGACCAGGCAGCGGATCGAGCACCTGCTGCACAAGCACGGCTACCGGCGCAGGACCGGCCAGGGCGACGCCCCCGTCGGCCTGGTCGACCTGGTCTTCACCGAGATCGAGAGCCCGTGGGCGATGGAGCTGGTACGCGGCGTGGAGACCGCGGCCCGCGAGGTCGACGCCGGGGTGGTCGTCTCGGTCCTGCACAGCCACGCGGGCCCCGGCAGGGACTGGGTGGAACGGATCGCCGCCCGGCGCACCGACGGGGCCATCCTGGTCGGCTCGCGGATCAGCGCCGACCAGCACGGCCAGCTGGCCGCCAGGTCCATCCCGTTCGTGGTGGTGGACCCCGAGGGCGAGCCGCCGCCCGGGGTCGCCTCGGTCGGCGCCACCAACTGGAACGGCGGCCTGGCCGCCACCCGCCACCTGCTGGAGCTGGGCCACCGCAGGATCGGCATGATCGGCGGCCCCGCCGGCATGCTGTGCAGCCGGGCCCGCGTCGACGGCTACCGGGCGGCGCTGGAGACCGCGGGCATCGCGGTGGACACCGCGCTCATCAGATACGGCGACTTCCTGGTCGGCTCGGGCCGCGACCACGGCCACGACCTGCTGTCCCTGGGGGAGCCGCCCACCGCGATCTTCGCGGGCAGCGACATGCAGGCGTTCGGCGTCTTCGAGGCGGCCAGGCAGCGCGGCCTGCGGGTCCCCGGCGACCTGTCCGTGGTGGGTTTCGACGACCTGCCCCTGGCACGTTCCGCGTGGCCTCCGCTGACCACCGTGCGCCAGCCGCTCCAGGAGATGGCGGCGCTGGCCACCCGGATGGTGCTCGGCCTCGACCGCGGCGGCCACGAGCCCCGGCGGGTGGAGCTCGCCACCGACCTGCTCGTCCGCGAGAGCACCGCCCGCCTGCCCGGCTGACCCCCGCCCCGGCCCCGCTCAGCCGACCCCGGCCGGCTGTTGACGGCTGCTTTCGAAACATTTACGGTACTCGACACGAAATGTCTCGGGAATCTTGTGAAACTTTCGGAAAGCGGGTTTCCGCATGTCTCGACGTCACAGGGCACTTCTGGCACCGGTCCTCGTACTCCCCCTCCTAGGATTCAGCCCTGCCACCATGGAAAGCGCTTCCCTTGTCAGGGTGGACCATCACGGCGTTCTCCAGCGGATCGACGGCTTCGGCTTCTCGCAGGCGTTCCGGCGCAACGAGCTGGTCCGCGCGCTGCCCGCCGCCAAGCAGCGGGAGATCCTCGACCTGTGGCTCAGCCCGGAGAAGGGGGCGGGGCTCAGCATCCTGCGCCTGGGCATCGGCTCCTCCCCCACGGGCAGCCCGTACGACCTGATGGCCTCCATCCAGCCCGAGGACCCCGGCGGGCCGGCCGCGCCGCCGAAATACGTCTGGGACGGCGACGACGGCGGCCAGGTCTGGCTGGCCAAGGAGGCCAGGCGCTACGGCGTGACCCGCTTCTACGCCGACGCCTGGAGCGCCCCCGGCTACATGAAGGACAACGGCTCCGACAGCAACGGCGGGACGCTGCTCCCCGCGTGGCGGCAGGCGTACGCGAACTACCTGGTGCAGTACGCGAAGTTCTACGCCCGGGAGGGCATCAAGATCACCGACATCGGGTTCACCAACGAGCCCGACCTCACCGTCTCGTACGCCTCGATGCGGTTCACCCCCAAGGAGGCCGCCGAGTTCGTCAAGGTGCTCGGCCCCACCGCGGCCCGTACCGGCCTCAAGGTGGTCTGCTGCGACGCCGCCGGCTGGTCCGAGCAGCGCGAGTACACCGCCGCCATCGAGGCCGACCCCGTCGCGCGGCGGTGGGTCGCCACGCACGCCGGGCACCCCTACGTCAGCCCGGTGGACGGCCCGCTGCCCACCGACCGGCCCGTGTGGATGTCGGAGTGGTCGCCCAACGGGACCACCTGGAACGAGGCGTGGGACGACGGCAGCGGCTACGACGGCTTCGCGGTCGCCCAGCAGATCCACGACTCCCTCACCCTGGGCAGGGCGAACGGCTACGTCTTCTGGTTCGGCGCCTCGCGCGGCGCCACCCGGGGACTGATCCAGATCGACGAGGCCACCGCGACCTACCGCGTCTCCAAGCGGCTGTGGGCGCTGGCCGCCTACAGCCGCTTCGTCCGGCCCGGCGCGGTCCGGCTCTCCGTCGCCTCGGCCGACCCCGCGCTGAAGGTCACCGCCTTCCGCAACGCCGGGGGCTCGGAGGTCGTCGAGATCCTCAACACCGCCACCGCCACCGTCACCACCACGATCGCCACCCGCCCTGGCCGGGCCACCGCCTACCTGACCGACACGGACAACTCCCTCACCGCCACCCCGCTCCCCGGGCTGAGATCCGGCAGGACCCTCACCCTCGCCCCGCGTTCCCTGACGACGGTGGTCGTACGGTGACGCACCCTCCCGCGGGCGGCCTCCGGGTCTCCGGTCGCGCTTCGTGCTCCCCGCGACCGGAGGCCGGGAGCCCGCCCGAGCCCCCCGGGTCGCCCGGACCGTACGCGCGGGAAGGGCGGTCCGGATGATCCGGGTGGCGGTCGCGGGCGCCGGCGGCATCGCGGGGATCTGCCACCTGCCCGCGCTGCGCGCCCAGGCGCACCGGGCGCGGGTGGTGGCCGCGGTGGACGTGGACGAGGCGCGGGTCAGGGCGTTCTGCGCCGAGCACGCGATCCCGGGGGCGTACACCTCCCTGGAGGCGATGCTCGACGCGGAGCGGCCCGACCTCGTCCACCTGTGCACCCCGCCGCACCTGCACGCCGCCCAGGCGGTGACCTGCCTGAAGGCGGGCGCCTGGGTGTGGACGGAGAAACCCGCCTGCCTGTCGCTGGCCGAGTACGACCTGATCGCGGCGGCCGAGGGGCCCGGCTACGCCTCGGTCGTCTCCCAGCACCGGTTCGGCTCCGGCGCGCGGCACCTGCGCGCCCTCGCCCCCGAGCTGGGCCGCCCGCTCGTCGCGCTCTGCGTGACCGCCTGGTATCGCGACCACGCCTACTTCGACGTGCCCTGGCGCGGCCGGTGGGAGACCGAGGGCGGCGGCCCCACGATGGGGCACGGCATCCACCAGATGGACCTGATGCTGTCGATCCTCGGCGACTGGGCGGAGATCCGCGCGATGACCGGCACGCTGGACCGCAGGATCGAGACCGAGGACGTCTCGATGGCCGCCGTCCGCTTCGACTCCGGCGCGATGGCCTCGGTGGTCAACAGCGTGCTGTCCCGGCGCGAGGAGAGCTACCTGCGCTTCGACTACACCGAGGCGACCGTGGAGTTGCGCCACCTGTACGGCTACCGCAACGCCGACTGGACCTCCACCTCGGCGCGCTGGAACCCGCCCGAGGACCTGCCGAGCTCGCACGAGGCGCAGCTGGCGGAGCTGCTGGACGCCTACGAACGCGGCGAGCGCCCGCCCATGAACGGCCCCGAGGGGCGCCAGGCACTCGAACTGATCACCGGCCTGTACGCGTCCGCGTTCACCGGCGAGCCGGTGCGCCGTACCGACCTCACCCCCGGCCACCCCTCCTACCACCGCCTGGACGGACACGCATGGATCTGACCTTCACCGAGCGCGGCGTCGAGATCCTGCGCTACGTCCACCGCCCCGACACCCCGGTCTTCGAGTCGCCCAAACCGTACTTCCACCCGATCAGGACCCTCGCCGGGGACGTGGTCAGCACCTTCCGCCCGCACGACCACCGCTGGCACAAGGGCCTGCAGCTGACCGTCTCGGACCTGTCGGGGGAGAACTTCTGGGGCGGCGGCAGCTACGTCCGCGAGGCCGCCGGCTACGTGAACCTGCCGAACAACGGGACCATGCGGCACGAGGGGTTCCTCTCCCCCGGCGTGGAGCGCCTCACCTGGCACACCCAGGGCGGCGAGCACTGGGTGGACGAGCTGAGGACCTTCGGGGTACGGGACGTGCTGGACGACTCCTGGGCGCTGGAGCTGTCCACCGCGATCACCAACGTGCGCGGGGAGGAGCTGGTCCTCGGCAGCCCCACCACCAACGGCCGCCCGATGGCCGGGTACTGCGGCCTGTTCTGGCGCGGGCCCCGCTCCTTCGAGCACGGGCAGGTGATCGCCGAGAGCGGCGAGGGGCCGGAGATGATGGGCGAGGAGTCGGCGTGGCTGGCCTACACCGGCCACCACGACGAGGTGGACCGCTCCTCCACCCTGCTGTTCCAGAGCGCCCTGCCCACCGTGTGGTTCGTCCGCACGACACCGTTCGCGGCCGTCAACCCGTCCATCGCGTTCCACCGCGAGCTGACCCTGCCGCCCGGCGCGACGCTGCGCCTGGGCTACCGGATGGTCGTGGCCACCGGCGCGTGGGACCGGGCCCGGCTGGAGGCCTACGTCAAGGAACACCCGTACCCGGAACCGGCGTGACCGGCCCGGCGCCGCGCCCGGCGGAAGCGTCCAGGCGTCCGGGTGAGACGTCCGGCGTGAACGCGCGATCAAAGCTCAGGTGAAACTTTCGACGGAGATGTCCGGCAGGAGTGAGGAGCACCCGTGTTCGGCACAGGCGTGAGCGACCTGACCGTCTACGACTGGCCCACCGAGGACGGCCTGCGCGGAGGTTCGCCCCACCTGCACACGCTGTGCGCCGAGGCGTACGCCGTGGTGGCCGGTTCCGGCGCCGTCCAGACCCTGACCTGGAACGGGTACGAGGAGACGGCGCTGGCTCCCGGCTCCGTCGTCCGGTTCACCCCCGGCACGGTCCACCGCCTGGTCAACGGCGGCGGCCTGCGCATCGTGGTCCTCATGCAGAACAGCGGCCTGCCCGAGGCCGGTGACGCCGTCCTGACCTTCCCCCCGGACGTCCTCGCCGACCCCGCCCGGTACGCCCGCGCGGCGCGCTCGGACCCGCGCGAGCGCCGTGACCTCGCCGTCGAGGGGTTCCTGAGGCTCCGCGCCGGGGGCCGCCCGGCCTTCGCCTCCTTCCTGGAGGCCGCCGCCGGGATCGTCGCCCCGCGCCTGGACGCCTTCGAGGCGCGCTGGCGCGACGGCCCGCTGCGCGCCGCCGAGACGACGGGCGCCCAGCTCGCGGCCCTGCGCGGCGGCGACCTCACCCACCTGCGCGAGGCCGCGGTCGCCCGGCTGCCGGCCGTGCCCCGCGACGGCATGTGCGGCCACCTGATGACCTACCCGGCGGACTCTCGGGATCTCCCGGACCGGGGCCGGGCCTGAGAGACCCGGGGGGGGCGGAGCGCCGGGCGGCGCGGCGGCGCGCGCCGCCCGGTGTTCCGTGACGCGGAGACCGGTGTTCCGTGACGCGGGGACGGGGAAATGTCGGTGCGATCTTCTAGGCTGGGTACATGGCACGAGCTAACGACGACGTGGCCGCCGCCCTGGAGGAGTACGCCGAGCTGTTCGCGATGAACGGCGGCGACGCGTTCCGGGTCCGCAGCTACCAGAAGGCAGCCAGGGCGATCGCCGGGTTCCCCGACGACATCACGACCGTGCCCGTGCGGAGCGTGTCCGGGGTGGGCGAGGCGATCGCCAAGAAGGTCGAGGAATACCTGGAGCGGGGCAGCTTCCGCCAGCTCGACGACCTGCGGGAGAAGGTCCCCCAGGGGGTGCGCCGGCTGACCCGGGTGGCCTCGCTCGGGCCGAAGAAGGCCGTCTTCCTCTTCCAGGAGCTGGGCATCGACTCACCCGAGGCCCTGGTGAAGGCGATCGGGGAGGGGCGCCTCGACGGTGTCAAGGGCTTCGGCGCCAAGACCGTCGAGAACCTCCTCAAGGGCGTCGAGCACCTGGCCGAGCACAGCGCCAGGATGCACACCGGCACGGCGATGGACCTCGCGGAGCGGGTCGTCGCCTCGCTGCCCGGCGCCGAGCGGATCGCCTACGCCGGGTCGCTGCGCCGGATGAAGGACACCGTCGGCGACATCGACGTCCTCGTGGTCGGCCCCGAGTCGCTGATGGACGACTTCAAGGCGCAGCCCTACGTCGCGGAGGTCGTCGCCTCCGGGGAGAAGAAGACCTCGATCCGCACCGCCCAGGGCGTCCAGGTCGACCTGCGCCTGGTCCCCGCCGAGTCGTGGGGCGCCGCGATGATGTATTTCACCGGTTCCAAGGAGCACACCGTGCACCTGCGGGAGATCATCGTGAAGAAGGGCTGGAAGCTCTCGGAGTACGGCCTGTTCGACGGCGACCGGGTGATCGCGGCCGCGACCGAGGAGGAGGTCTTCGAGGCGCTCGGCATGGAGTGGATCCCGCCGACCCTGCGCGAGGACGGCGGCGAGATCGCCGCGGCGCTCAAGCACGAGCTGCCCAAGCTGGTCACCGTCAAGGATCTCAAGGGCGACCTGCACACCCACACCGACCTGACCGACGGCATCGCCTCCCTGGAGGACATGGTCGCCGCCGCCGCGGCCCGCGGCTACGCCTACTACGCGGTGACCGACCACGCGCCCGACCTCGCGATGCACCGGATGAAGCTGGAAAAGGCCCTGGAACAGCGCGAGCGCATCCAGAAGCTGCAGAAGAAGTACCCCAAGACGCGGCTGCTGCACGGCAGCGAGCTGAACATCGCCCCCGACGGCTCGGTCGACTGGCCGGCCGAGGTGCTGGAGGGCTTCGACGTGTGCGTGGCCAGCGTCCACTCACACTTCAACCAGTCAAAGGCGGAGATGACCCGGCGGTTCGTCACCGCCTGCGAGAACCCCCACGTGCACATCATCGGCCACCCGACCACCCGCAGGATCGGCATCCGCCCGTCGGTGGACGCCGACTGGGAGGAGGTGTTCCGGGCCGCGGCCCGCACCGGCACCGCGATGGAGATCGACTCCTTCCCCGACCGTTCCGACCTCCCCGCCGACCTGGTGCGGCTCGCGCACCACCACGGCGTGAAGTTCTCCGTCGACAGCGACGCCCACGCGGTCCCGCACCTCGACAACCAGCGGTTCGGCATCGGCGTCGCCCAGCGCGGGTGGCTCACCACCGACGACGTGATCAACACCTGGCCGCTGAAGCGGCTGCTCGCCTTCCTCGGCCGCTGAGGCGCCTCCCCTGCCACTGAGACGCTCTCCTCGGCCGCGAGGCGCCTTCGAGGCGCCTTGCTCGGTCTTTCAAGGCGCCCTCCCCCGGTCACCGGGACGCTTTTCCGGGCGCCGGGGCGACGGCCGTGGACGGGGGCGCGTCACCTCCCGCTTATTACCTAGCTTTCTGGTAGGAAATACATGTAAAATGGGCGACGCCGGACACTCACGGGCCGGTATCGCCTTCGGAAAAGATCCCCGGGACGGCCCCGTCCGGAAGGCATGCCTACCGTGCGAAATGGGAAGGTTACGGAAAGTGATGATCGGCGGGCCTCCGCACCTCGTCCGGGAAGACACCCGAAAGACGCCGGAGGTCCTACGGAGGAAACGAGAGGGAAACGTGCCGACGTGATGATGGCAACACGTGTTCTCCTATTTCTCGCATTTTCCGCCAGGAGGCCTGACCGATGCGCCAGCTGACCGCGCTCGACGCGCAGTTCCTTCACGCCGAATCGGCGACCACGGCGGCCCATGTCGCGGGGCTGGCCATCCTCGACCCCGGCTGCTCCAGGCTCGGGGCCCTCACCCGCGAGTGCCTGGTCGGGCTGCTCCGCGAGCGGCTGCACCTGGCCCCGGCGCTGAGGCTGCGCCTCGCCACCGTGCCGTTCGGCCTCGACCGCCCCTACTGGACAGAGGACCCCGACCTCGACGTCGCCGGCCACGTCCACGAGGTGACCCTCTCCGGCCCCGGCGACGACGCGCAGCTCGCCGAGCAGGTGGCCAGGATCCACGAGCGGCACCTCGACCGGGGCCGCCCGCTGTGGGAGATGCACCTCATCCAGGGCCTGACCGGAGGCCGCGTCGCCCTGTACGCCAAGGTCCACCACTGCGCCATCGACGGGGTGTCGGGGGCGGAGCTGCTCGCGGCACTGCTGGACCTCACGCCCGAGCCCCGCGCCGTCGAACGGCCCGCGTCCGAGCCCAGGACCACCGCCCCCGGCCTCGCCGGCATGCTCGCCGGCGCCGTGGCCAGGACCGTGCTCCAGCCCGCCAGGACCCTGTACTCCCTGGGCCGCATGGCGGCCGAGCTCGACACGATGCCGCTGACCTCGGCGCTGCCCGGCGCCCGGCAGGTGGCCGCCGCCACCCGGATGATCGCGGGGCGGGCGCCGGAGCCGGAGCCTGCCGAGCCGCCCATGCTGACCGCGCCGCGCACCCCGTTCAACGGCCCGATCGGCGCCGAGCGGCGCTTCTCCTACGGGTCGATCCCGCTCGCGGACGTCAAGCGGGTGGCCAGGAGCGCGGGGGCCAGCGTCAACGACGTGGTCATGACGCTGTGCGCCTCGGCGCTGCGCGCGTGGCTGCGCGAGCGCGACGCGCTGCCCGACCGGCCGCTGATCGCCGCGGTCCCGGTCGCGGTCCGCAGCGCGAGCGCCCAGGAGGTGGTCGGCAACCAGATCTCCGTCATGGTCACCCCGATCCCGACCGACCTGGCCTGCCCCCGCGAGCGCCTGCGCGTGATGGCCGGCACGATGCTCAGCGCCAAGCGGCGCTTCGCCGGCGCCCCCACGGCCTGGCTGGGCGAGCTGTCGTCGATGCTGCCCTCGGCCGTCACCGCGCTGGCGACCTCCGCGGTGTTCCGGCTGGCCTCGATCGTGCTGCCGCCGATCAACCTGATCGTCTCGAACGTGCCGGGGCCGCAGCTCCCGCTGTACCTGTGCGGGGCCAGGGTGCTCGCCTACCACCCCATGTCGGTGCTGACCGACGTGAGCGGCGGGGTCAACATCACCTGTTTCTCCTACGACGGCTCGCTCGACTTCGGCATCCTGTCCTGCCCGGACCGGGTGGCCGACGTGTGGCGGCTCATGGGCCACCTGCGGGAGGCCATGGACGAGCTGATGGAGCAGGTCGAGCCCGCTCCGGTCACACTGATCGCCCCGGTGGAACGGCCCGTGCCGGCCAGGGAGATGGTGCCCGCCTGAGGTCGGAGACAGGGGGCGGGGCCGTATCCCGTGAGAATCACCGCCGATGCCCCGCAACCACGTGATTGGTCAAGAAATAGAGTTGGCCCATGAGCTTTTCTGAGCTGAACCTGTTCCCTCTCTGCCTCGGTGGCAACGTATTCGGCTGGACAGCCGACCGGGACGACTCGTTCGCCGTCCTGGACGCCTACGCGGAGGCGGGCGGAAACTTCGTCGACACCGCCGACGTCTACTCCGCGTGGGTCCCCGGGCACTCCGGCGGGGAGTCGGAGACCGTGATCGGCGAGTGGATGGCCTCCCGCCGCAACCGCGACCGGATCGTGGTGGCGACCAAGGTGGGGTCGCTGGCCGGCCGCACCGGCCTGTCGGCGGCCAACATCCGCGCGGCGGCCGAGGACTCGCTCCGGCGGCTCCGTACGGACCACATCGACCTGTACTGGGCCCACATCGACGACGCGGCCACTCCCCTGGAGGAGACCCTCGGCGCGTTCGACGAGCTGGTCAACGAGGGCAAGGTACGCAACATCGGCGCCTCCAACTACAGCGCCGAGCGGCTCGCGGAGGCGCTGTCGATCTCCGAGGGGGCCGGTCTGGCACGGTACGGGGTGCTGCAGCAGCACTACAACCTCATCGAGCGCGACTACGAGGGGCCGCTGCGCGACGTGGTGGCCGAGGCGGGGCTGACCAGCACCCCGTACTTCGGCCTGGCCATGGGTTTCCTGACCGGCAAGTACCGGCCGGGGGTCACGGTCGACAGCCCGCGCGCGGGCCGGGCGGCCGAATACCTGACGTCGGAGCGCGGCCCCAGGGTGCTCGACGCCCTGGACAAGATCGCCGCCTCCCACGGCGTGGTGCCCGCCACCGTCGCGCTCGCCTGGCTCGCCGCCCAGCCCACGGTGGCCGCGCCGATCGCCAGCGCCCGCAACGTCGAGCAGCTCAGGCCGCTGCTCGCGGTCGCCGACCTGACGCTGTCGCAGGAGGAGCTCGCCCTGCTGGACGAGGCGTCCCGCTAGCGGCCGTCCGGCGGGCCCCGGGGTGACCGGGGCCCGCCGGACGCGCACGAGAACGGGGCCCGGCCGCGACGCGGCCGGGCCCCGGGTTCCCGTACTTCCGCACGACGTGTACGGGGGGTCGGTACGGGGGTCAGTGGGAGGCGGACTTCTCCGCGCCGATGCCGGTGAGCGAGCGGACCTCGATCTCCGCGTACTTCTCCGCGCTGTACTCCTTGCTGAGGCGGGCACCGATGAACCCGGCCAGGAAGCCGATCGGGATCGAGACGATGCCGGGGTTGCTCAGCGGGAACCAGGCGAAGTTCGCGCCGGGGAACAGCGCGGTGGCGCTGCCCGAGACGACCGGTGAGAAGATCACCAGGATCAGCGCCGAGGCCAGGCCGCCGTAGATGGCCGAGACCGCGCCCGCCGTGTTGAACTTCTTCCAGAACAGGCTGTAGAGGATCGCGGGCAGGTTGCCCGAGGCCGCCACCGCGAAGGCGAGCGCGACCAGGAAGGCCACGTTCTGCCCCTGGGCGAGGATGCCGAGCCCGATCGCGACCGCGCCGATGACGAACGCCGAGATCCTGGCGACCAGGATCTCCTCCTTGTCGGTGACGTTGCCGCGCTTGAACACGTGCGCGTACAGGTCGTGGGCGAAGGAGGAGCTCGACGCCAGCGTCAGACCGGCGACGACCGCGAGGATCGTGGCGAACGCGACCGCCGCGATGACGGCGAGCAGGATGGTGCCGCCCACGTCACCGAAGATCGCCTTGCCGACCGCCTCGGCGAGCATCGGGGCCGCCGTGTTGCCCGCCTTGTCCTGCGCCAGGATCGCCTTGCCGCCGACCAGGGCCGCCGCGCCGAAGCCGAGCACGAGGGTGAGCAGGTAGAAGGTGCCGATGATGCCGATGCCCCACAGGACCGACTTGCGGGCCTCCTTCGCGGTGGGCACCGTGTAGAAGCGGATCAGGATGTGCGGCAGGCCGGCGGTGCCGAGGACGAGCGCCAGGCCCAGGCTGATCAGGTCGATCTTGCCCGCGAGGCCCTGCGTCTCGGTGCCGTACTTCAGGCCCGGCTCCAGGAAGGCCGCGCCCTTGCCGCTCTGGGTGGCGGCGTCGCCGAGCAGGCCGGACAGGTTGAAGCCGTAGTGGCCGAGCACCAGCAGGGTGACCAGGGTCGCGCCGCCCATCAGCAGCACGGCCTTGACGATCTGCACCCAGGTGGTGCCCTTCATGCCGCCGACGACCACGTAGACGATCATCAGGATGCCGACGCCGACGATCGTGAGGGCCTTGCCCGTCGGCGAGGTGACGCCGAGCAGCAGGCCGACCAGCGCGCCCGCGCCGACCATCTGGGCCAGCAGGTAGAAGATCGACACCGTGATGGTGGAGACACCCGCCGCCGTACGGACCGGGCGGGGGCTCATCCGGAAGGCCAGCACGTCGGCCATGGTGAACTTGCCGGAGTTACGCATCAGCTCGGCGACGAGCAGCAGCGCCACCAGCCAGGCGACCAGGAAGCCGATCGAGTACAGGAAGCCGTCGTAGCCCGACAGGGCGATGATCCCGGCGATGCCGAGGAAGCTCGCGGCCGACATGTAGTCGCCGCCGATGGCGAGACCGTTCTGCACGCCGCTGAAGGACCGGCCACCGGCGTAGTAGTCGGTGGCGTCCTTGGTGTTGCGGCTGGCCCAGAAGGTGATGCCCAGCGTTCCCGCGACGAACAGCAGGAACAGGATCGTGGAGAGGGTCTGGTGGCTCATTCGGTCTTCCCCTCGACCTCGTGGCGGATCTCGTCGGCCAGCGGGTCAAGCTTCTTCTCGGCGAAACGGGAGTAGGCCCAGGCGATGCCGAACGTCGACACGAACTGGAGCAGACCGAAGATCAGCGCCACGTTGATGTTGCCGAAGAGCTTCGTGCCCATGAAGTCACGCCCCCAGGCGGACAGGACGACGTACAGCAGGTACCACGCGAGGAACGCCGCGGTCATCGGGAACGCCCAGGCCCGGAAACGCCTCTTCAACTCCTGGAATCGTTCGTCGGTCTGAATTTCTTCGTAGACCGATGAATCATGTTGGCTGGCGGTCACTGGACCTCCCAAAATGTGATCTGGATCACGGACAACGTAGGGGCGGACGGTACCCCCGGAGGAGACCCGCACGCGGACTCTTCGCCGAGGCGCCGCCGAGTCGCGTTCAGTTGGGTGGGGCTTGCGGTGAAAGGTCTGTCTCGCACGACGAACGGTTCCCCACGAGGGCCCGATGTCACCACCATCGGCTCGATACAGCCCGATTCGTACGGCCGGCCCACGACGAACAGCCGGCCCGCGGGAACCCGGACTCACCACACTCGGCTCGACACGGTCCACTTCGTACGGCCCACCCGCGACGAACGGCCGGCGGGCTCACCACGGCCCGCCCCGCAGGGCGTAGACCCCGGCGCAGCAGACCGTCAGGCCGACCACCGCCAGCAGCAGGCGGTAGTCGACGAGCGACACCAGCACGGCGCCCGCGAGCAGGGAGAGCAGCTGGGCGAACCCGGCCAGGGACTCGAAGGCGGTGGACACCCGGCCGACGAGGTGGCCGGGGCTGCGGCGCTGCAGCAGGGTCGTCCTGGCCACCCCCTCCAGGGTCAGCCCGGCGCCCGCCACCATCATCGCCCCCAGCACGACCGTCTCCGCGGGGACCACCCAGCAGATGACCGCCACCCCGTACAGGCCGATGCCCGAGCCGATCGCGAACAGCTCGCCCCTGCGCGCGATCACCCCGGAACTTCGCAGCCCCCCGGCGATCGCGCCGATGCCCATCGCGGTCGAGGTGAAAGCGGTGAACTCCGGCGACCTGGCGAGGCCGTGCTCGATGACCGCGAAGATCAGCGATTCGGTCGCCCCGGCCAGCGAGAACATCAGGCAGAGCGCCACGGCCGCGCGGCGCAGCGGCGGGTCGGCGGCGAGGTGGCGGGCCCCGGCCCAGAACTCCTCGCGCCAGCGTCCCACGGGGGCCGGTGTGACGGGCGGCGGGGGTTCCGGCGCGGAGAGCATCATGAAGACCCCCGCGGCGACCAGGAAGGTGATCATGTCGAACAGCACGAGCGCGCCGAGCCCGAAGCCGGTGTAGACGGCCACCCCCAGCAGCGGCCCGAACAGGCGCAGCCCCTGCCGGGTGGTGTGCAGGGCGCCGTTGGCCTCGGCCAGCAGGTGCTCGGGCAGGATGACCTTGAGCAGCCCGCCGAGCGCGGAGAAGATCACCGCGTACGAGCAGCCCATCGCCGCGGACACCGGGTAGATCAGCCACACCGTGTCCGGCCCGGTGACCGCGACCAGCGGGACGAGCGAGACGCCCGACAGCACGCAGGTGACGACGAGGAGCCTCCTGCGGTCCACCCGGTCGATCAGGTAACCGAAAAGGGGCGAGAAGCACAGCGGCAGCGTGAAGAAGAACAGGGTCAGCCCGGCGGCGGCGTCGGAGCCGGTGAGGCTCTTGGCCAGGATCCCGGGCACCAGCAGCAGCGAGGCGTCGCCCAGCAGGCTGACGGCCATTCCGAAGTAGATGAGCCGGAACCGGGGCCGGCGCAGGACCTCCGGCATCACCGCTGACCGGCGGACCGGCCCGCCGACCGGCCCTCGTGCGAAACGGCGGACCGATGCACTCGCGACACGAAGAACCGACGTACTCGTGATGCGGAGAACCGATGTGCCGACCGGTGCCCGGGTAGCACGGCAGCGGCGTCGCCGACCTCGGCGAACGCCACGTCACCGGAGCCGGCGAGTAACAAAACTAGTCAGAACAACCGAAATGTCGCTTCATAAGCGTCATTTCGTCACAGCTCGCCGGACCCGTCAAGAGGACCCGGACCGTCAAGCAGGCCGTCAAGAGGACCGGGGCCGCCAGTCACCCCGGTCCAGGTTGAGGATCTCGGGAGTGTGCAGGCGCACCATCGTTCGCGCCACGTTCGGCGGGATGCGCCCCGGCGTCAGCAACGAGACCACCACCATGACCAGGAAGGCGATCGGCACCGTCCACGCGGCGGGCTGGGCCAGCAGCGCGCCGACCAGACCGGTGTGCGGCCCCCCGCCGATCGTCATCAGCACCGCGCCGCAGGCCAGGCCACCACCGGCGAGCAACCCGGCCATCGCCCCGGCCGGGGTGAGCCGCCGCCACCAGATGCCCAGCACCAGCAACGGGCAGAAGGAGGAGGCCGCCACCGCGAACGCCAGCCCGACGACGTCGGCGACCGGCAACGCGCGCGCGAAAACCGCCAACCCCAGCGGAACGATCACCGCCAGCACCGCCGCCGCCCGGAACGACCGCACCCCTCCCTTGAGGATGTCCTGCCCGATGACCCCGGCGACCGAGACCGTCAGCCCCGAGGAGGTCGACAGGAACGCCGCGAACGCCCCGGCCGTCACCAGCGCCGTCAGCAGATCCCCGGCCACGCCGCCGATCAGCCGTCCGGGCAGCGACAGGACCACCGTGTCACTGCCCTCCAGCTCCGGGACGTAGATCCGGCCCAGCGCCCCGTACACCGCAGGCAACAGGTAGAAGGCGCCGAGCAGCGACAGGACCACCAGCGTCGTACGGCGCGCCGCCCGGCCGTCGGGATTGGTGTAGAAGCGGACCAGCACGTGCGGCAGCCCCATGGTGCCCAGGAACGTGGCCAGGATCAGCGAATAGGTCGAGTAGAGGCCGTACTCCCTGCCCGTCGCCAGCGGCAGCGCCCACGTGGCCGCGTCGTGCGCGCTCAGCCCTGGCGCGCCGCCGTCGCGCCACGCCAGCAGCAGGAACACCAGCGGCACGGCCAGAGCGGTGAGCTTCAGCCAGTACTGGAAGGCCTGCACGAACGTGATCGACCGCATGCCGCCGGACATCACGTTCACCGCCACCACGGCCGCCACCAGCAGACCACCCGCCCACTCCGGGGCACCGGTGATGGCCCGCAGCACCAGGCCCGCGCTCTGGAACTGCGGCATCAGATACAGCCAGCCGATCAGCACGACCAGCACCCCGGCCATCCGCCGCACCGCCATCGACTCCAGCCGCGCCTCGGCGAAATCGGGCAACGTGTACGCGCCAGAACGACGCAACGGCGCGGAGACCAGCACGAGCAGCACCAGATAACCGCCCGTCCACCCGACCGGCAGCCACAACATGTCGGCGCCGTAGGTGAGGATCAGCCCCGCGATGCCCAGGAAACTCGCGGCCGACAGATACTCCCCGCCGATGGCGGAGGCGTTCCACAGCGGGGAGACCGTGCGGGAGGCGACGTAGAAATCGGACGTGGTCCGCGACAACCTGATCCCGAACGCGCCGATCAGCACCGCCGCCAGCACCACCAGCACCACCGCCGTCACACCGTACGCGGTGCTCATCCGACGCCCTCCACGCCGTCTCCCGTCGCGGAGAACTCAGGGGCCGGTCCCGGGACGATCCACCACATGGTCAACGGGCCCTGTCCACCAGCTCGGCGAAGTGACGCTCGTTGCGTTCCGCCTGCCGGACGTAGAGCCAGGCGCCGATCACGAACGCCGGGTAGATCAGACCGCCCAGCACCGCCCAGGGCAGCGGGATCCCCAGCACGTGGACCGCGCGCAGCTCCGGCATCAGCAGGAACATCAGGGGCAGCCCCGCGACCACGCACCCCAGCACCGTGCAGACGAACAAGGCCAGGCGGAACTGGGTGCGGACCAGCGAGCGCATGTAGACCTCGCCCAGCCGGGTCTGCTCGTCGATCTCACGGGTGACCGGGTAGCGCGGGTGGCGGGGGGCCATCGTGCGAGGGCTCGTCACCACCTCACGCCGCGGACGCTCGTCCCTGCGGGGCCGCTCGGCGTCCTTGTCCCTGCGCGCCGCCCGCTCGGCGTCCCTGTCCTTGCGCGACCGGTCGGCGATCCACCGGCGCGGCTCGGCCCCCTCCCCGGACCCGGCGTCGCGGCTCACTCGGACCTGCCCCTGCGCGCCCTGCGGACCAGCAGGTCACGCAGCTCACGGGTGTGACGGCGGCTCACCGGGATCTCGGTCTCACCGATGCGGACCACACACCGGCCCGAGTCGATGTGCAACTCGTCGATGTGCTTGACCGCGACCAGATGGCTGCGATGCACCCGTACGAACCCCGCCGAGGACCAGCGCTCCTCCAGCGTGGCCAGCGAGATGCGCACGAGATGGCTACCGCCCGCGGTGTGCAGGCGGGCGTAGTCGCCCTGCGCCTCCACGTACCGGACCTCGGTACTGGCCACGAACCGGGTGACACCACCGAGCTCCACCGGGATGGTGTCGGGGTCGGCACGGCCCGGCCCCTCGATCTCCGGCAGCTCCGCCGAGACGAACACCCTGCGGATCGCCTCGGCCAGCCGCTCCGGCCGTACCGGCTTCAGCAGGTAGTCCTCGGCCTTGATCTCGAAGGCGTCCACCGCGTGCTCCTCGTAGGCCGTCACGAAGACCACCCGGGGCGGATTGGCGAACTGCGAGAGCAACCGGCCGAGCACCACCCCGTCCAGACCGCGCATCCGGATGTCGAGGAAGACCGCGTCGATCGGCCGCCCGTCGGCGATCGCCCGGTCCAGGACGCGCAACGCGGCGGCCCCGTCCCTGGCCAGGGAGACCTCCCCGATGCGGGGATCGTCGCGGAGCAGATAGGCCAGGTCCTCCAGCGCGGGAAGCTCGTCGTCCACCGCAAGGACGCGCAGGCCGGTCACGGTCACTCCTCCAGATCGTTCACGAGGGAATTTCTAGAGGGTGATGAATCAGACATCGCCTGTCAACTTTTCGGTAGGGGGAAGGTCCGGCTCAGGCGCGGGCTCAACGGGCGGAGACACCCGGATGGTACTTGGGCAGACGGACGCTGACCTTCGTTCCCGCCCCCTTGGCCGTCTCCGCCACCAGGCCGTACTCGTCACCGTAGACCTGGCGCAACCGCTCGTCCACGTTGACCAGCCCCACTCCCCCCGCCCCCGAGCGCTCGTCGGCGTCACCGGCCAGGATGCGGCGCAGCCGGTCGGGCTCCATGCCGACGCCGTCGTCCTCCACACTGATCCGGCACTCGGCCCCGGCGTCCTCGGCGACGATCGAGATGCGCCCGATCCCGGGCTTGCTCTCCAGCCCGTGCTGGACCGCGTTCTCCACCAGCGGCTGCAGGCACAGGAACGGCACCGCGACCGCGAGCACCTCGGGAGCGATACGCAACGTCACCTGAAGCTGGTCACCGAAACGGGCCCGTTCCAGGGTGAGGTAGCGGTCGATGGACCGCAGCTCCTCGGCCAGCGTGGTGAACTCCCCGTGCCGCCGGAAGGAGTAGCGGGTGAAGTCGGCGAACTCCAGCAGCAGCTCCCGCGAGCGATCGGGATCGGAACGGACGAAGCTCGCGATGGTCGTCAGCGAGTTGTAGATGAAGTGCGGGGAGATCTGCGCGCGCAGCGCCCGGACCTCGGCCTCCATCAGACGCGTCCTCGACCGGTCCAGCTCCGCCAGCTCCAGCTGCGAGTCGACCCAGTTCGCCACCTCGTGGGCGGCCCTGACCAGGCCGGCGGAGGCGTGCCCGCCGTACGAGGCGAGGGAGCCCACCACCCTGCCGTCGGTGGTGAGCGGCACCACCACGGCGAACCTGATCGGGCACTCGGGAAGGTCGCACGAGACGAGCTCGGGGCCCAGGACGCGGGTCCGGCCCCCGGAGAGCGTCTTGGCGGCGTGGGCGAACGCCTCGCGGGCGTGGTGGTCGCCCTCGCCGTCGTAGACCAGCAGCCGCTCCTCGTCGGTGATCGCCAGCGCCGGGGAGCCCAGCAGCTCCCGGAGGTAGCGCGACGCCTTCTGCGCCCCCGCCTCCGTCAGCCCCGCCCGCAGCGGCGGCGCGGCCAGGGAGGCGGTGTGCAGCGTCTCGAACGTGGCCCGTTCCGCGGGACTGCTGCCCAGCTCCCTGCGCCCTCGCAGCACCCGCCACAGCACCAGGGCGGGTACGCCGACCAGGGCGGCGACCAGCAACACGGCAACGAGGGGTTCCACGCTCCGGACCTTATACGCCCGGCCACGCCCGCGCCTCGTCCCTGGAGATCGCGCGAGATCACATCGGGACCTTCACCGCGAAACCGCCGATTTTCGCGTACGGATGGGTGACCGGTTCGCCGGAGTCCCTTACCGGTCTCCCGCCTTTACGATGTAGATCAAAGATGAGCCGCCGGAGACGGCCGGGTGCCTCAGAGAGCCTCGCGGACGCGACGGGCGTAGGACTCGGCCTCGGCGGGGTCCTCGTATTTCGTACGGGGCCAGAAGAAGCCGCGCAGACCGTCCTTGCGGTTGCGGGGAACGACGTGGGTGTGGAGATGCGGGACGCTCTGGCTGATCCGGTTGTTCATCGCGACGAACGTACCGGCCGCCTCCAGGCCCCGCTCGACGGCGACGGAGAGGGCGCGGACACGCTCGAAGAACGGGCCGATCATCGGCACCGGCAGGTCCGCCAGCGTCTCGACGTGGGCCGGCGGGACCACGAGGACGTGGCCCTTGAAGACCGGCCGCGTGTCCAGGAAGGCGACGGCCACGCCGTCGGAGAGGACGACGTGGGCCGGCCGCTCCCCCGCCACGATGGCACAGAACAGACAGTCCTCACCTGGCACCCCGTCAGCAACCGGCATCACACCAGGATAGGAGGCACCGGGCGGCCCGCACGATCCCTCGGCGGCACGGGAGCGGCCGTGCGCCCCTTCGCGGCCCGTACGCCCCTTCGGCGGCACAGGAGCGGGCCGCGCCCCAAGGGCCGTGTCACCAGCCGAGTTTGGCCGCGCCCGAGATGAGGGACCTCGCGATGACCACCCGCTGGATGTCGTTGGTGCCCTCGCCGATGGCCATCAGGGGCGCGTCCCGGTAGAGGCGTTCGAGGACGAACTCCTGCGAGTAGCCGTAGCCGCCGTGGATCCGCATCGCCTCCGTGGTGGCGCGCAGCGCGACCTCGGAGGCGAAGTACTTGGCCATCGCGGCCTCGGAGTTCACCGCGCCGCCCTCGGAGCGGACCGCCGCCCAGTAGGTCAGCAGCCGGGCCGCCTGGATGTCGGTGGCCATGTCGGCGATCTTGAGCTGGATGGCCTGGAAGTCCGCGATGGGCTGCCCGAAGGCGTGACGCTCGCGCGAGTAGCCCAGCGCGGCGTCGTAGGCGCACTGGGACAGGCCGACCGCGCGGGCGGCGATGTTGATCCGGCCGAGCTCCAGGGCCGACAGCGCCTGCTGCATGCCCCGCCCCTCGGTCCCGCCGAGCAGCGCCGACACCGGTACGCGCACGTCCTGCAGCACGATCTCGCAGGTCTCCGGGCCCTTGTAGCCGAGCTTGGGCAGGTCGCGGCTGACGGTGTACCCGGGCGTACCGGCCTCGACGAGAACAAGGGACATGCCGCGGTGCGCGGGGTCGGTGACGGAGGTCTTGACCAGGACGGGCATCGGGTCGGCGTGCCGGGCGTTGGTGATCCACGTCTTGGTGCCGTTGATCACGTAGTGGTCGCCGTCGCGGACGGCCCACGTCTGGATGCCCTGCAGGTCGGTGCCCGCCGCGGGCTCGGTCAGCGCGATCCCGGTACGGCGGGCACCGGTGGCCAGGTCCGGCAGGTAGGCGTCCCTCTGCTCCTCGGTGCCGTACTTCGCGATCATCCAGGCGGCCAGGGAGTGCGAGCCGAGCACCCCGGCCACGCCCATCCACCCGCGCGCTATCTCCTCGAAGACCAGGGCGAACGACACCCGGTCCAGGGCGAGCCCGCCGTACTCCTCGGGGATCGTGATCCCGAACAGCCCCATCTCCTTGAAGCCCTCGACGATCTCCGTGGGATAGCGGCCTTCCCGCTCCCACTCGGAGGCGACCGGCACGATCTCCTTGTCGACGAACTCCCGCAGGGTCCGGCGGAACAGCTGCTGCTCCTCGTTGAGCTCGAAGTCCATCACGAGGTCCTTTCCGCGAAACGGCCGTCGGGGGTGAGCGGACCAGTCCCGGCCCGCGCGGAGGAGGCGGCCCTCAAGGGGTGAGCGGGCCGGCTTTGGCCCGCGGGAAGTAGTTCTTGTCCTGCGGCGCGTCGCGGCGGTAGACCATCACCGCGCGGCGCCAGGACATGACCTCGTCGCCGTCCTGGTTGAGGCCGCGGGTCTTGCAGGTGACGATCCCGGCGTAGGGCCGCGACCGCGACTCCCGCTTGTCCAGCACGATCGACTCCGCGTACAGGGTGTCGCCGAGGAAGACCGGGTGGGTGAGCCTGATCTCGTCCCAGCCGAGGTTCATCAGGGCGGTCTGGCTGACGTCGATCACCGAGATGCCGAGCACGATCGCCACGGACAGGCCGGAGTTGACGATGATCTTCCCGACCGGGGCGCGTTCGGCGAAGTGGGCGTTGAAGTGGTTCTGGTTGGTGTTCATCGTCAGCAGGGTGAACCAGGTGTTGTCGGCCTCGCTGATCGTGCGGCCGAGCGGGTGCTGGTAGACGTCGCCGACGACGAAGTCCTCGTAGTACCGGCCCAGGCCGGGTTCGTGCACGGTCACGGTCTCTCCCCTGGACGCCGGGACCTCGACGCTAATCGTCCGGTGTTTCGGCGGTCAATGATCCGCTCCGCGGAGACGGCGCGAGGGAACGCCGCCGGGGCGGACGCCCGGTGGTCGCGGAGGAGGGCCACCGTCAGGGCAGGCGTCCGCGCAGAAACGCCGTCGCGACCTCCACCGTCCGCCTGGCCTGGAAGGCCATCGCCTCCAGCTGCACGTCGCCGGGCGGGATCGTGCCGTTGTCGGAGGTGTGGCTGGTGCCGTACGGGTTGCCGGACCGGAACTGGACGGGGTCCGCGTAGCCGGGCGGCACGATGATCGCACCCCAGTGGTAGAAGGTGTTGTTCATCGCGAGGATCGTGCTCTCCTGGCCGCCGTGGGTCGTCGAGCTCGCGGTGAACGACGACACGATCTTGTCGACCAGCAGGCCCCTGGCCCACAGCGGGCCGGTGGTGTCGATGAACTGCCTCATCTGGGCGGTGGGGTTGCCGTAGCGGGTGGGCGTGCCGAACAGGAGCACGTCGGCCCACTCCAGGTCCTCCAGGGAGGCCTCCACGACGTACTGGGTGGCCGCGGCGTGGGCGGCCCAGCCCTCGCTGGACGCGACGGCCTCGGCCGGCGCGAGTTCCCTGACCTTGCGCAGACGGACCTCGGCCCCTGCCTTCTCCGCGGCGGCCGCGGCCGCCTTCGCCAGCGCGAAGACCGTGCCCGTGGCCGAGTAGTAGACGACGGCGGCGTTGACGACCGGTTCGGCCATGTCCTCCCGGCTCACGTCCTCCTGGCTCAGGGCCTCCTGGCTCAGGGCCTCCTGGCTCACGGTCTCACATCCCTCCGGGTGCCCTTTCGGGATCGTCCTGCCGGAACGTGCCCGACGATCCCCAGAAGAACCCGTCGTGACCTGTAAAGACTCCTTGACCTGAATGATCACGGGATGCCCGGGCCGCCGCGCGCCGGGGGCGGCGGGGCTAGCATTCACGCTAATCGAGAAGCCCTGAAGCCCTGAAGCCCCAGAGCTCAGAAACCCCAGAGCTCAGAAACCCCAAGGCTCAGATGCCCCGACGCTCAGATGCCCGGACAAGCAAAATGCCCAGATCGCGAGGAGAGGCCCCGTGGAGCAGATCCCCTACGACGAGTGGCGCGCGAGTGCCGTCGATCCCGGCTTCAGCGAGTGGATGCGCTCGCTGAGCGAGCCGGAGTGGACGGCGGTGGTGAGCCACCCGTTCGCCGCCTCGATCACCCGGGGTGACGTCCCCGACGACGACATGCGCCGCTACCTGGTCCAGGACCTCCAGTTCGTCGACTCCTTCACCGCCCTGCTCGGGGCGGCCGTGGCCTGCGCGGACAGCTTCGAGTCGCGGGTGCCGTTCGGCCAGTTCCTGGGCGAGATCGCCACCACCGAGGAGCTGACGTACTTCCACCGGGCACTCGCCGCCCTCGGCGCCACCCCCGCCGACATGACCTCCCCCGAGCTGGAACCGGTCACGGCGGACTTCCGCGCCCTGATGGACGAGGCGAGGACCAGCCTGGACTACCCGCTCGTCCTGGCGGTGCTGTGCGTGGCCGAATGGTCCTATCTGGGCTGGGCCTCCCGCGCCGAGGAACCGCTTCCCGACAACTTCGTGCACCGCGAGTGGATCGAGCTGCACGAGGGCCCGGCCTTCCGCGCCTGGGTGCAGTTCCTGCGCGGGGAGCTGGACCGGCTGGGCCCCGCGCTGGACGAGCGGGGGCGGTCGCGCGTGCTCGACCTCTTCCGCCGCGCCGTACGGCTGGAGCTGCGCTTCTTCGACATGGCCGCCGGTTCCTGAGCCCTCACGCCCCCGGCCGAGGCCAGGGCCGGGACCGTCAGGCGACCGCCCTGGCGGGAGAGGACCCTTCGGTCCCGGTCCCGCCAGGGGCTCGACGGACGCTTCAGCCCTGCTCTCGCCCGGGGACCCGGTGGACGCTTTAATCCAGTCTCGCCCGGGGACCCGGTGGACGCCTCAGTCCCGGTCCTGGCCGGGGGCCGGGGCGGGCTCGGGGGCCTGGCCCTGGTAGACGCCTCCGGAGCCCACCTGGGCGGCGTGGACCTCCTCGTCCGGGGCGTACAGGCGGATCTGGACGCCGTCGGGGTCGGTGAAGCCCATCGCGTGGCCCGCGGAGGCCCGGAAGACCGGGCTGTGCGGGACGCCGAGACCGTCGAGACGGGCGACCCACTCGTCGAGCCCGTCGAGGGTGACCTGGAGCGCGAAGGGGTCGGCGTCGAAGAGCGCCCTGGCGAGGTCGGGGTTCTCGCGCAGCGCGATCTGGAAGGCCGCGCCGGGGACCGTGAAGCTCATCCCCCTGATCACACCGTCCTCGTCCTGGAAGCTGGTGTGGTGCTCCAGCCCCAGGACCCGTTCGTACCAGGAGCGGCTCCGCTCCAGATCGCTCACCCAGATCTTGAGGTGGTGCACACCGGTCAGTACGGCGCTCAACTCGTCTCCTCAGGGGGCTCAGGCGGCCTAGGGGGCCTGCGTCGTCGTGACGGTCGTGGTGAAACGGTGCTCGCAGAATCTCTCCCGCGCCCGCGTCCGGCTGAGGCGGAGCGCGGACTCCTTCCGGTCGAGTCCTTCGAAGCTGTCGAAGCCGAGCCTGGCCGCGGTCCCGGTCCCGGTCCCGGTGCCGGGTGCGAGGCGGGCCGTGAAGACGATCCGCCCCCGGTGCGGGACGTGGCTTCCGGCGGCGCACCAGACGCCGTCGAAGCGCTCGCGGCAGCGCAGGACGGCGACCCGCTCTCCGGCGCCGTCGAGCACCACCGCCCGGGAGGGGCCCCGCGCGCCCTCGGGGAAACGGCCTCCGACCCAGAAGGCGCCCCAGTAGGGGGCGAAGGAGGGCGTCCAGGTCATGGAGTAGTCGAGGGTGTAGGAGACCCGGCCCGTCGAATCCGGGTGCGGCACGGCCCCGCCCGTCACCTCGATGCCGATCAGCGGCGCGCCCTGGCACTTCTTGGCGGCGTTGACGCAACTGGCCTGGGCCTGCGGCAGCGGTGACAGAGCGGCCGCGATGAGGGCGAGGCCTGCGGCGATCCCGAGAACACGGCGCATGAGACCTCCTGAGTGTCCTGCCCCGAGAATCGTGTCCTGTCCGAGGAAATCATGTCCTGCCGAAGAACATCGTGTCCTGCCGAAGAACGCTACATGCGCCCGGCTCTCCGCGCGCCCGAGATCGGCATAGTTCGCCGTTCCGAGCCGGAAACGGGGACCTGACGGGACACGCCGGTCGCGGGAAGGTCCGGGCGGGCGGAGAGGAGGGGGTCCGCCGCCCACCCGGAAACGGTCAGATTACCCCGACAGACATGAGTTTGGCTCGCTTGCGGGCGCAGGTCTCGTCCGGAGGCGTTCCGACGGGGGTTCGGGTCAGCGTTCGCCGGGACCGGGGAGGGGGCCGTCCTCGTCCTTCGCCTCGTCCCTGGCCTCGGCGTACGGCTCGCTCTCGGGCGGATGGCCTCCGGCGATCCGGCGTTCGCGCATGAGTTCGGCGTCGAACTCCGCGCCCAGCAGGATGGCCATGTTGGACAGCCACAGCCAGACCAGGAACACCACGGCGGCGCCGAGCGTGCCGTAGGTCTTGTCGTAGGAGCCGAAGTTGGCGACGTAGGCCGCGAACCCCGCGGAGACGACGACCCAGAGCAGCACCGCGAGCAGCCCGCCGGGGCTGATCCAGCGGAAGCCCGGCTGGCGGACGTTGGGCGCGGCCCAGTAGAGCAGCATCACCAGGCCCGCGGCTATCAGCACCAGGACAGGCCACTTGGCGTACCCCCAGACGGTGACCGCGGTCTGCCCGACCCCCAGGGCCTCGCCCGCCAGCTCGGCGAGCCTTCCCGTGAAGGTGACGGCCACCGCGGCGGCGGCCATCAGGACGACGAACACCAGCGTCAGCCCGATCCGGAGCGGGGTCAGCTTCCACAGGGGGCGCCCCTCCCGGATGTCGTAGATCGCGTTCCCGGCCCTGACGAAGGCGGCGATGTAGCCGGAGGCCGACCAGAGCGCCACCAGCAGACCGGCGATCGCCAGGAAACCCCGCGTGCTGCCGCTGCCGCGTACCTGGTTGACCTGGTCCTCCACCAGCTTCGTGACGTCGCCGGGGGCGAGTGCCGCGACCTGGGACAGGATGGTGGAGATGACGTCCTGGCCGACCAGGCCGAGCACGGACACCAGCACGATCAGGCCGGGGAAGATCGACAGCACCGCGTAGTAGGTGAGGGCCGCGGCCCAGTCGGGCAGGCCGTCTCGCTGGAACTCCAGGACGGTCCTCTTGAGGACCCCCCACCATGCCCCCCTGGACAGTTGCGAGGGGGTGTCGGGGACAAGGGCGAGCCGCCCCCGCGAATCGTCGGGGACGGCCCTGCCGGTGCTGCCGGTCATCTACTTCTTCTTACCCCGCCGCAGGACACGGAGGACGACGAGGGCGACCGCGACGACAGCGGCGATCGTCACGACGGGGCGCTTGCCCGCCTCGGCGGTGACCCTGTTCGCCGCGTCCTTGAGCTCGACGGGGGTCACCTCCTTGACCCGGCCGACGACCTCGGGGGCCGCCTCCCTCACCCGTCCGACCATCTCGGGAGCGGCCACCTTGACCCGCTCCACCATCTCGGTGGCCGTGGTGGCGGTCGCCGCCCCCGCCTTGCGCAGGTCGTCGCCCACCTGAGCGGCGGTCTCCTGGAAACGGCCCTTGACGTCGGTCTTGTGCACCAGTGCCTCCACTGTGTCGCCCAGTTCGCGGCGGGCGTCCTCGATGTCCCGCCGCACGCTTTCCGTGTCGTTCCCGTCGTCTCCGACGGTCCTGCCGTCCCCCGTCGCGCCGGTGCCGGCGTGCGGGGTGGTCGCCACCGTGGTGTCCGGTACGGCGGCGAGTGCCGTGTTCCCTGGGTTCCCTGGGTTCCCTGGGTTCCCTGGGTTCCCCGGGTCGCCCGGGAGCCCGGGCGTGCCGTCGCGCTCGGACCCGGCGACGCCGAGGTCCTGGCCGGGCGCGGCGTCCGGCCGGTTCGGCGGGATGTTCAGCGATCCGCTCTCGTCGGGCGTGATGGGCTCATCGACGCCCTTCCTGCGGGATCCGGTGGTTCCGGCCACGGCCTGGGGCCGCTCGGGCCCGCCCGGGTCTGTCTCAGTCATCGGTGCGCCCTCTCTTTCACCGCGTCGATGTCGTCCTTGACGCTCTCGATGGTCCGTTCGGGGGTCGGCGGGGCCGCCTCGGCGACCTGGCGCTTGCCGAAGAAGCCGAGCAGGCCGGCCACGACCAGCAGCACCCCGCCCACCAGCGCGGCGGCCGCCCACGGGGGCATGACCTGCGCGAGGAACAGGATCACCGCGGCGACCAGGGCGCCGGCCCCGAACAGGGCCACCACTCCCGCCCCGCCGAACAACCCCACGCCGATTCCCGCGTGCTTGCCCTTCTCCGTCAGCTCGGCCTTGGCCAGGCGCAGTTCGTCCTTGACGAGACGCGAGACCTGCTCCGACATCTGCCGGATCAGCTCGGACGTCGGCAATGAGTCCTTGGTGTTGGTCATGGGCTGCCTCCTCCCCTGCAGGAATGGACGTCTACCCTCTCCTCCCCCGGCAAACATGGGCCTGGCTGCGACGATCACTGGGGGTACGGGGACGACATCGTGCCGTGCCGCACGGCAAACTACTCCCCGGCCCGCGTTTCCCGCGCGCCCGGCCCCGGGAGGCTCACACCCGGCCGCCCGTTCCATGGCGGCCCGCCCCCCGGCCACCCGACCACTCGTTCACCGACCCTCGCGAGGCGACCATGACGAACATCGTGCTCACCGGCGGCACCCGGGGCATCGGCCTCGGCATGGCCCGGGCCTTCCTGGAGCGCGGTCACCGCGTCGCGCTGTGCGGCAGCCGCGCCGATTCGGTGGAGAGCGCCCTGGCCGAACTGGCCGGACCGTCCGGAGCGGCCGGAGCGGCCGGGCGGGACGTCCTGGCGATGGTCGCCGACGTCGCCGACCGAAGCCAGGTCCAGGCGCTGTGGGACGCGGCGGCCGGGAGGTTCGGGCGGGTGGACGTATGGATCAACAACGCGGGGGTCTCCCACCGCAGGGAGCCGCTGTGGAGACTGCCGGAGGACGAGGTCAGGACGGTCGTCGACGTGAACCTGGCCGGCGTGCTGAACGGCACGGCGGTGGCGGTGACCGGGATGGCCGCCCAGGGCTCCGGGCACGTGTGGAACATGGAGGGGCTGGGCAGCGACGGCCGTACGGTCCCCGGGCTGGGTGTCTACGGCGCGACCAAGCGGGCGCTCACCTACCTGACGGGGGCGGCGGCCAAGGAGATGCCCCCGGGCGTGTCGATCGGGCTGCTCAGCCCGGGGATGGTGGTGACCGGCCTGCTCACCCACGGCTACGACCCGCAGGAGCTGCTGAGGGCGAGGAAGATGTTCGACATCCTGGCCGACCGGGTGGAGACGGTCGCCCCCTGGCTGGCCGAGCGGGCCGTGTCCCGGGCCCGCAACGGCGCCCACGTCCGCTGGCTGACGACCGGCAAGATCATGCGCCGGTTCGCCACGGCGCCGTTCAGCCGCCGGGACGTGTTCGGCGAGAGCTGAGCCTGGCCCGTACGGGGGCCGGATCCCGCGTGCGCCTCCACGGAGGCGAGGACACCCCGGCCCCGGCCCCGGTGAGAACGACGGCGAGGGCGATCGTCGTGGATCGGCCGAGGCCGCGCCGCCCCCGCGTGTCCGGCGTGCCGGGGAGGTCGATCACTCTCGCGGCCGGGATACGCCATGATCATAGGGAGGCTCGCGTGTCCAGTGGTGGAAAAGTAGAGGTACGGGCGAAGATGAGCCTCTTGGGATACTGCGTGGCACGATGAGCGCGATCAGGAAGGCGGCACGCTAGAGATGGCACAGATCGTCGGCGGCGGAAGCCCGGTCAACGACGCCGAGCGACGGGTCATCGCGCACCTGCGGGACAACGCGCCGGACGACTGGCTGCTGCTGCACAACATCGAGGTGCCCCGCGGGGACGACACCTTCGAGGTGGACGTGATCGTCCTGACCGGCCACTCGCTCTGCGTCATCGACGTCAAGGGCACCCGGGGCCGGATCGAGGTCTCCGGGACCCGCTGGTTCCCGCAGCGGAGGGAGGCGTTCGGCTCCCCCGTCGCCAAGCTGCGCGGCAACGGGCGCGCGCTCAAGGGCCTGCTCACCCAGGCGCGCCGCGAGCTGGACAGGGTCTACGTCGACAGCCTCGTGGTGCTCACCGGGACCGACGCGGAGCTGGTCGACCCGGCCGGCCGCGACTCGCGGCACGTCACCGACCTCGCCGGGCTGATCGGCACGCTGAGCGACGTCTCCCGCGTCAGGCGCGGCCACACCACGGACAGCGCGCCGTACGGCACCGCGATCATCGAGGCGCTCAACGGGAGCGTGCGGCGCTCCACGGCGCCGCCGCGCTTCGGCAGCTGGGAGGTGGAGGAGCAGCTGGGCGGCGACACCCGGGTCACCGAGTACCGCGCGATCAACGCGACGGTCCCGGGCAGCGAGACGGTCCTGCTGCGCGTCTACCGGGCCGACCCGCTGGCCGAGGAGGAGCCGAGGGCGGCCGAGCGGCGGCTGATCACCAACGCCTACCAGGCCCTCACCAGGATTCCCCCGCACCCGTGCGTGGTACGCGCCCGCGACTTCTTCGCCATCGACGACGAGAGCCGGTTCGTGCTCGTCCTCGACGACGTGCACGGCCAGGCGCTGCACCTGCACCTCACCGCCCCCATGTCCACGCTCTCCGCCGCGGCCCGGCTGGACGTGGTGGAGGACATGCTGCTGGGCCTCGCCCACGTGCACGCCAACAACGTGATCCACCGGGCGCTCAGCCCCGCGTGCGTGCTGGTGACGGAGGAGGGCCGGGCCATGCTCACCGGGTTCGACTACGCCAAGCCGGGGCCCCGCGCGCACACCGTGGCCAACGAGCTGCCCAACGTCCTCGACACCCACTACGCGGCCCCCGAGTGCCAGGCCATGCCGGAGCGGATGACGGCCGCCTCCGACGTGTACGCGGCCGGGGTGATCGCCTTCCAGCTGCTGACCGGGAGGCTCCCCCCGGTCACCCCCGACGCCGAGCCCGCGTCCGGCGGGGCGACCGTTGAGGTGATGGACCTGCTGCGGCGGATGCGCGACCACGCGACGGGCAAGCGTCCCGGCGCGGCGGAGGCCCTGGAGGAGCTGCGGCGGGCCCGCCGGCCCCGCCCCTCGGGCCCCCCGGGGCCCCTGGCTCCCCCTGGCCCCCCGGACCCCGCCACGCGTCACTCCGGCGTACCGGATCCTCGCCCCCAGGACCCTCGTTCCCAGGACCCTGGCCGGCCTCAGGCCCCGGGTCCCGGGAACCTCGTCCCCGAGCTTCCCGGTGTCCTTGAGACCTCCGGCGAGACCTCCGGCGCGGCGGGCGTCGCCGCGGTGGACCCCGCGGGCCTCAAGGACACCGGGCGGCCGGACCACCACCCGCGGGACGCCCGCCCCCAGGCACCCGCGCAACACGAGGACGGACAGCACGAGAGCCTGCCGGCACCGGAACCGCTGCTCGACAGGCTCAGGACGAGATTCCGGCGTATCACCGGGAAACAGCCGTAAAGGCGAGTCGGGCGCGCGAGAGACCGGGCCCGGGCTCCCGGCCGGGGCCTGGCTCGCCGCCGCGCGGGCGGGTCAGCGGCGGGTGTGGCCGCCCCGGAAGCGGTCGAGGAGCCCGCGCAGCTTCTGCTGGTTGCGCGGGTCGCGGGCCATCGCCTTGGCCTTCTCCATGTTCCGCTGCCCCTGCGGGGTGCGCAGGTAGCTTCGGACCCGGTCGATCAGCGATGCCATGGTGTCCTCCATCTGTCGGAAACCTCCGACTACCCGGTGAGGCGCGTTCCAATCACCGCCGGAACCGGGCTCAGGAGTCGACGAAGTCGTCCGGGACCATCACCCGCAGGCCGTTGGGGACGGTACGGATCATGATGGGGGTCATCAGGCGGACCTCGCCGTCGACGTCGGCGGCCATCGGCGGGTCGGTCTCCAGGTACATCTCGCGGCCCACCACGAAGGGGCCGCCCGCCAGGCTGCGCCAGCGGCCGCTGCCGGCCCGGACCATGGTCTCCAGCAGCAGGCGCAGGCGCTTGCCCGAGCCGAGCTGGTACGCGACCAGGCGGCCGTTGTCGATGCTGATGTCCCTGGCGACCTGCCAGCCGCCGTGGAAGCGGCCGTTGGCGATGTTGAGCTGGTGGGTGAGCAGCTCGTGGCGGCGCCCGTCCACGGTGAGGAAGGCCCGGAACGGCTGGTGGCGCGGGAGGATCGTGAGGGCCGTGAGCGGGTAGGCCGCGCGGCCCAGGAGGCGCTTCACCCCGTGCCGCACCTTGCCCGCCACCTCCACGGAGACCCCGAAGCTGGCGAGGTTGGCGAACTCGCGGTCCCCGGCGACGCCCAGGTCGATGTCGGCGACCTTCCCGGTGCGCAGGACCCGGACGGCCCCGGCGAGGTCGAGGGGGACGCCGAGGCTGCGGACGAAGTTGTTGGTGGTGCCCAGGGGCAGCACGCCGAGGGCGACGTCGCGGTGGGCGACGTGCTTGACGGCGGCGCTGAGCGTGCCGTCGCCGCCGCCCACGACGAGCAGGTCGGGCTCGTCGGCCAGGGCCTCCTCCAGGGTGGCGCGCAGGCGTTTGGTGTCGACCACCGGGAGGAAGCGGATCGAGTCGAACCCCTCGGCCCGCAGCGCGCGGACCACCGCCGGGTAGTGGCGCCGGCCGCGCCGCGAGCGTGTGTTGACGACCACGCAGACCCTGCCCTTGGTCCGGATGGCCTCGGTGTGCTCGGCCTTGCTTCGAAGCTCTCCCACGCTGCCCCTATCCGATCGGGTGGTTGCCCGTTCAAATGGTAGGGCCCCGCCGTCGTTCGACGGCGGGGCCCCGGTGCCCGTGGGCGCTCGTTCGCCCGCTGGGCGGGGCGGGTTACTGCTTGGGCGGGGTGACCTGCACGATCACGCCGAGGTTGCCCGGGAACGGGGTGATCAGCTTGAGCTTCACGCCCAGCGCCTTGCCCTCGTCACCGGGGTTGCCGGAGCCGAGGACGTGGCCGTTGCCCATGTCGGTCCCGTACAGCTCGGTCGCCGGGGTGCCGTCGGCGTTGACGATCCGGGTGCTGTAGGGCTGGTCGCCCTTGGAGGGGACGACCACCGAGGCGTCGAAGTCGCGGTAGAACAGGCTGGTGCCGCGCGCCTCGAACCCGGGGTACCAGGTCTTGGCGTCGGTGAACTCGGAGACGCCCTTCTGCGCGGCCAGCTTGGTGCAGTACTCGCTGAAGGGCTCGCCCGCCCCCTCGAAGCACTCGGTGAAGGGGTAGGTCTTGGTGAAGCCGAAGGCGGCGTTCGAGGTCTGGACGCGGCCGTTCAGGTTCTTCAGCGTCGTCGGGTCCTTCTCGGCCGCCGTGCCGGTGCGGCGCAGCGGGTCGAAGTGGGAGTCGACGAGGAGCAGACTGCCCTTGGAACCGATGCTCGGGGCCAGTTCGAGGTTGTTGGCCACCGAGTTGTTGCTGTAGTTCGAGTCGCGGAACCAGACGAGCAGGCCGGGGGCGTTGTACTTGACCTTCTCCACCTTCCACGCGCCGTCACGCGAGTAGTTGGTGGTGTAGGTGTACTGCAGGCCCTTGTCGAACCCGTCGAAGTTGCGCCACTCGGCCAGATAGAACCGGGAGACCTCGCGCTTGCCGTCGTTGAGGACCCAGCCCTGACCGGTGGTGCCGTTGAAGGTGCCGCCGGTGACCGTCCAGCCGTTGAGCCCGGCCTCCAGGTCGTCGCTCCAGACGGTCTGGGTGCCGTTGGTGAGCGAGAAGTCGTCGGCGTGCCAGCCGCGCGGGGTGAAGGCCGCGTCGGTGTTGTACGTCAGGCGCACCTTGATCGCCTTACCGGCGAAGGGGGTGAGGTCGACGTAGTCGTGACGCCAGCCGTCGGTGTTGCCGGTGAGGCCGTACTTCTTGTTGCCGAACGCCGCGAGGTTCTTGTTGGGGTCGGTGTAGTCGTCGTCGGTCGAGACCAGGGCGCCGCCCTCGGTGTAGACCTTCTGCTGGGTCCAGGTGACGCCGCCGTCGACGGAGGTCTCGACGAAACCGAAGTCCCAGTCCTCCTCGATCTCGTAGTTGTTCCAGACCCAGAACTTCAGGTCGGTCCCGGCGGGCACCTGCAGGTCGCGGGCGACCTTGACGTTGGCCCACTCCTGGTCGAAGTTCGACCAGAGCGTCTTGGTGCCGCTGTGCGGCTCGACCATCGTGACCGGCGGGCTGGTCAGGTTGACGCGGACGCCGTCCTGGGTGAGCTTGGGCGTGCGCGAGGCCTGGCCGATCGTCACCAGGCCGGCGCGGTCACCGGGGTTGTAGACCTTGGGGTTGGCCCAGCCGAGGATCCACTTGCTCCAGATGCTCATGTGGGAGGGCATCGACTGGAAGATCGGGCCGCTGTGCGAGCCGCTGGACATGAGGTCCCAGAAGTCGACGGCCGAGGAGGCCTGGCCGCTGGTGTCGTAGAGGTCCGGCAGGCCCAGGTCGTGGCCGTACTCGTGCGCGAAGACGCCGACGCCGGAGTCCTCGGGCTGCACGATGTAGTTGGAGATCTTCACGTTCTTGCCGGGCACCTGGTAGCCGCCGGCCACCGCGCTGGAGTGCGCCCAGATCGCGTAGGTGCCCTCGGCGCCGCCGTCGGAGGACTTGTCCTTGCCCGCGTGGACCAGGACCAGGTGGTCGACCACGCCGTCGGGCTCGGCGAAGTCGCCGTCGCCGTCGGCGTCACCGACGTCCTCGATGTCGTAGTCGGCCCAGGGGAAGTTCGGGTCGGCCGTGACCAGGGAGTTCACCGCGTCGATGGCGAGCTGGCCGGCCCCGAGCGGGTTGTCCGGGTGACCGCTCATGTCCTGCACCGGCTGGCCGCAGGCGCGCGCGCCGTAGTAGGCCTCGGAGTGCGGGACCTTGATCCACGGGCTCGCCTGCCCGGTGACCGTGTAGGCGCCCTTGGACATCTCCTCGTACATGTTCTTCATGGTGGAGCCGGAGATGTCGATGCCCTTGCGGCCGTCCCGGGGGTCGGTCAGGTCGGTGCGGACGCGCTGGGTGATGCCCTGCTTGGTGTAGAGCATCTTGTTGAAGTGGTCGGGGCTGAAGTCGGGCACCCAGAAGCTGTTGTTGTCCTTGTGGGACAGCGTGGCCGGGTTGGGGATCTTGTTGTGCAGCGGGCCGTTGAGCAGGGTGCCCGCCGGCTCGGTGACGCACTCGGCCGGGTCCTCGCTGTCGACGTTCCCGGGCCGGGAGAAGCCGGAGAAGTCGTCGTTGGCCTTGTCGTTGAACTCCACCAGCAGCGTGAGGAGCTTGGCCGTCTTGACGGTCTTCGACTTCTTGAAGATGAAGTCGGCGGGGTTGGCCCCCGTCTTGATCGCCTGGGCCTCACGCTTGGCCAGCACCCGCGCGGCGACGGGGTTGCCCTCCGAGTACTTCTCGGCGAGCTTCTTGGACGGGCTGACCTTGCGCGCCCTGGCCGACGGCACGGCCGGGTCGTCGACCTCGGGCTCGTCCCTGGGCGGCGCGTAGTTGATGTAGTAGTCGGCCGCGGTCGGCTGGTACCGCGCGACCGAGGTGTCGCTCTCGGCCGACGCACCGCCCACAGCCAGTCCCGCGACGGCCAGGCCGAGCACGGGGACTATCGCGAGGAGGCGCCGGGGAGCGCCTCCGCTGCTGACTCTGCCGGACAACGTGTCCCCTTTCCCTGCGTCCGGGTTGACCGGACGCGTCCATCACCGGCGCGCCGTATGAGCGTGCCGAACCGGGAGATTAGACGAGAAGGTAAAGTTTGAGTCAAGCCACCAAATGATGTTGCGAAAATGCAATAAAGCGCGTTTTGTCCGGGGAAGGCATGTTGGCGTAGGCCGTACAGTCCAACGTGTGACCGCTATCTCCGAACTCGTCGCAGCGCTCGCACCGGAGAAGGTGCTGACCGACCCCGACGTGACCGACTCCTACGCGCGGGACCGGACCTTCCTGGAGCCGGGGAAGCCGATCGCCGTGGTGCTGGCGCACACCAGGGACGACGTGGTCGCCGTGATGAGGTGGGCCACCGAGCACCGGGTGCCGGTGGTGCCCAGGGGCGCCGGGACCGGCCTCGCGGGCGGGGCGACCGCCGTCGAGGGGTGCGTCGTGCTGGCGCTGCACAGGATGGCGGCCATCAGGGAGCTGTCCCCCGCCGACGAGACGGCCGTGGTCGAGCCGGGCGTCATCACCGCCGACCTGGACCGGGCCGCCCGCGAGCACGGGCTGATGTACGCCCCCGACCCCTCCTCGTACGAGATCTCCACCATCGGCGGCAACCTGGCCACCAACGCGGGCGGGCTGCGGTGCGTGAAGTACGGCGTGACCCGCGACTCGGCGATGGGCCTGGAGGTCGTGCTCGCGGACGGGCGGGTGATCAACACCGGCAGGCGCACCGTGAAGGGCGTGACGGGGTACGACCTGACCGGGCTGTTCGTCGGCTCCGAGGGGACGCTCGGGGTCATCACCGCGGCGACGGTACGGCTGCGCAGGGCCCCGTCTGTCTACCCGGCGACGATCGCGGCCGAGTTCACCTCCCTCAGGGACGCCGCAGCCGCCGTCTCGGCGATCATCGCGGCCGGCTGCCAGCCGTCGCTGATGGAGATGCTCGACCGCAACACGCTCAAGGCCATCGACGACTGGCGGAACATCGGGCTGGAGGAGTCGACCCGGGCGATGCTGATCGCGCAGTCGGACGCGGTGGACGGCCCCGCGGTCTCCGAGCGGATGGCCGAGCTCTGCACCGCCAACGGCGCGGCCTTCGTCGCGGTGTCGTCGTCGGCGCAGGAGGCCGAGGAGCTGATCGGGGTCCGGCGGATGGCGTACCAGGCCAAGGAGCGGCTGGGCAAGTGCCTGGTGGAGGACGTGTGCGTGCCGCGCTCCCTGCTGCCGGACATGATCGAGAGGATCGAGGCGATCGCCGTCAAGTACGACGTGCTGATCACCACGGTCGCCCACGCGGGCGACGGCAACCTGCACCCGGTCTTCGTCTTCGACCACGCCCTGACCGAGCCGCCGCCCAACGTGTGGGCCGCGGCCGACGAGCTCTTCAGGGAGACCCTGGCGATGGGCGGCACGCTCACCGGCGAGCACGGCGTCGGGCTGCTGAAACGGCGCTGGCTGGCACTGGAGACCGGGCCGGTCACCGAGGAGATCCACCACGGGATCAAGAAGGTCTTCGACCCGCTCGGCATCCTCAACCCCGGCAAGGCCATCTGAGCGGGCCCGCTTCGAGGGTTCCCCGCCGTCGCGAGGTTCTCGGAGCGACCTTCACGAAGCCTCCTGAGCACGACGGTCCCGGGATTCCCGGGGCCCGGCGTCGCGAGGCCCCGGAGCGCGAAGGTCGCGGAACTCCCGGGGCCCGGCGTCGCGAGACCCGAAACGGGACGTCAAGGGATTCCCCGGGCGAGGCGTCCTACCGGAGCGAGTCTTCATCACCGCTCGCGCTGGTAGCGTTCTGCACCATATAAACCATTTTTTCGGGGCTTGTTCGGGGCTTGTTTCGGGGGAACATCATGACAGAGCCGCTCACCGAGGAGGATCCACCCCGGCTGGGCTCGTTCGAGCTGGTCGGACGGCTCGGCGAGGGAGGTCAGGGGATCGTCTACCTCGGGCGGGGGCCCGGGGGCGAGCAGGTCGCCGTCAAGCTCCTCCATCACGGGCTGGCCGGGGACCCCGAGGCCAGGGCCCGCTTCCTGCGCGAGGTGTCGGTCGCGCAGCGGGTGGCCAGGTTCTGCACCGCGGCCGTGCTGCACGCCGACCTGGCCGGCAGCCGCCCGTACATCGTGAGCGAGTACGTCCCCGGGCCGTCCCTGCGCCTGCTGGTCGACCGGGAGGGACCCCGGCGCGGAGCCTCCCTGGAGCGCCTCGCCGTCAGCACGGCCACCGCGCTGTCGGCGATCCACCGCGCGGGCATCCTGCACCGCGACTTCAAGCCCGCCAACGTGCTGATGGGCCCCGAGGGCCCGGTGGTGATCGACTTCGGCATCGCCAGGGCGCTGGACTCGCCGGGGATGACGGCTACCGGGGTGGCGATGGGGACGCCGTCCTACCTCGCGCCCGAGCAGCTCGGCCCCGGCGAGGTGACGCCCGCCGCCGACGTGTTCGCCTGGGGCGTCACGATGGTCTTCGCCGCGACGGGTACGCCCGCGTTCGGCCAGGACTCCATCGCCGTCGTGATCAACCGGATCCTGAACGCGCAGCCGGAGCTGGGCACGCTGGAGGGGCCGCTGCGCGACCTGATCGCGGCCTGCCTGTCGAAGGACCCGGCCCTGCGGCCCACCGCCGAGCAACTCGTCAGCCACCTGATGGGCGCGGGCCCCACCACCCCGGTCCCCCGCCCGGCGTCCTTCCCTCCTCCCGGCCCCGCGGCCGGTTCCGTTCCCGTGCCCGGCCCTGGTGGTGGCACCGATTTCGGCCCCGCGACCGTACCCGGGACGGCCGCGCGACAGGCCGGGCACGGCGTACAGGGTCAGGCCGGGCCGTGGCGGGGCGGACCAGGGCAGGGGTCGTCAGGGCAGGCCGGGTCGCGGCCGGGCGAGAGGAAGGCCCCCCGGCCGGTGGGGCTCCTGCTCGCCGGGGTGGCGGTGGTGGCCGCGCTCGGCGTGGCCGCCGGGGCCGTGGTGCTCCTCCAGGACGACGGGAAGGCCGCCGCGGCGCGATCGGCGGCGACCCCCGTCGTGCCGGAGGCCGCGAGCCAGGAGCCGACGCTCGTCCCCGACGTCCCCGAGGAGTCTCCCCGGCCCTCGGAGACGGCCCCGGCGGCCTCGACGGCCTCGGAGGAGGAGACCGAGACGGTCGCCGCGATCACGCCCCACCCGTCCCGGCTCACCACGCAGCCGTCCTCCCGGCCGGCCGGGGATCCGGACCCCGCCACGGAGAGGCCGACGGCCGAACCGACGGCCTCGCCACGGCCGAGCGACACCCCCAAGCCGACCCCGTCCGCGAAACCGACACCCAAGCCGACACCCAAGCCGACGACCAAGCCGACGACCAAGCCGACGACCTCGCCTCGGCCGAGCGGCACTCCCAAGCCCTCGTCGTCCCCGAAGCCGACGTCCAGGCCCACCACCGCGAAACCGACGGTGAAGCCCACCTCCAAGCCGAGCCAGAAGCCCAACCCCCATACCGCCACCGGCGTCTGCGGAAGCGGCTACAAGGTGGTCGACTCCAGGGCCCTGGGCGGCGCGGCGACCGTCTACCTGCTCTACAACACCGCCCAGGGCAGGAACTGCGTCGTCACCATGTCCAAATACGTCTTCCCCTCCAAGATCGCGATGAACGCGATCCTCCAGGTGAAGGGCGGCTCCACCGGAAGCAACCCCGGCGACTTCACCGTCTACGCGGGCCCCGTACGCCTGCCCGCCGCCAAGAAATGCGTCATCTGGGGCGGCTCGCACGGGTCACTGTCGTGGAAGAGCGGCTGGAGCCACTGCGGCTGAGCGCGGGGGCGCGCCTTTCGCCGGTTCTCGTCCTGATCGTGACGCCGGACGAGATCATCGACGCGCGGACCGCCACGCCGGGCGCGGGTACTCCGGTGGGACGGCTCGGACCAGGAGAGGATCGACACCATTCCCGTCCTGGCGGCGACGAGAAACGGTCTGTGGACGTTTCGCGACGCCGTCCGGTCCTCATGGGCGTCTCCGCCCGGGAAGGAACCGGGAGTCTTTCTCCGTACCGAATCGAGAGAGGTGGCGTGCTCCCGGCCTGGCACCTTGGGCATGGAGCGGGACCACGCGTGGGACTTCCGGCAGAACTATCACCTTCATACCGGTTCACCTTATGAAAGAATTCACAGAAGCGAAATAAGCTTAGCAATTAGGACATATTTCTATTGTTGACGAATCCGTTTAAACCTCGTTAACGAGGATGATGCTTTGCCATGTCGATCATCGGGTAACTCCTGCTTGCCGCCACTGTCGCGGTTTAGGCAATCAGATTCCCTTGAATCACAAAAGACATGGAATGCGATGACTCCTAGCGGTAGAAGACGGACTTCAACCATTAATTCCGGCAAACGTGCTCGAAATTGGTCCGTCGCAGCAACAGCAATCGGCGCCATCCTGGCGCTTTCCTGCCAGACCCCGGCCAGTGCCACCTCCGACACCACGTCAACCCTTCTTCTCAACACGCGAACCGTCGCCAAAGAGGCCGCCCCGGCCCTCAAGGCCACCGGTAGATCCGGTCATTCGCGTATCCGTGTGATGAGAATCGCCACGGGGAAGGAAGGCGACGGCGGCAGGAAGCCTTGCGGGTGCCGTGACGGCCGCAATGGTCGTGACGGCGAGGACGGGCTGCCGGGAATCGGGCTGCCCGGCCCCCGCGGGCCGATCGGTCCCGCGGGAGCGACCGGGCCGGCAGGACCGGCAGGACCGGCAGGAGCGACCGGAGCCATCGGCCCCGCAGGACCGGCAGGACCCGCGGGAGCCACGGGAGCGGCAGGACCCGCGGGACCCATAGGACCGGCGGGACCGGCGGGCGCCACGGGAGCCGCAGGACCGGCGGGACCGGCGGGACCCATTGGGCCGGCGGGACCGGCGGGCGCCGACGGCGCCGCGGGACCGGCGGGACCCGCGGGACCCGTCGGAGCAACGGGAGCAACGGGAGCCACTGGAGCGACAGGTCCTGCGGGACCGGCGGGCGCCGACGGCGCCGCGGGACCGGCGGGACCGGCAGGACCCATTGGGCCGGCGGGCGCCGACGGCGCCGCGGGACCGGCGGGACCCGCGGGACCCGCCGGAGCGACGGGCGCCACTGGAGCGACAGGTCCTGCGGGACCGGCGGGACCTGCGGGACCGGCGGGCGCCGACGGCGCCGCGGGACCGGCGGGACCCGCGGGAGCCACCGGAGCCACCGGGGCACCCGGACCCGCCGGAGCCGAGGGAGCCCCGGGACCGACCGGTCCCGCCGGTGAACCGGGAGCCGCGGGACCGCCTGGAGCGGTCGGCGCGACGGGAGCGGCGGGCGCGCCGGGCGCCCCCGGACCGGCCGGAGCCACCGGAGCGACCGGAGCGACCGGCCCCGCGGGCCCGGCCGGCCCCGCTGGAGTGCCCACGGCCACCTTCGACGTGGCCGGGCCCGTCACGCCCGTACCGCTGATCGGGACCGTGACCGCGGTGGCCACCTGCCCGGTCGGATCCACCGTCACCGGCGGCGGTTACGCCGTCGGCGGACTCGGCGATGCCTTCATACGGCAGAACTTCCAGATCGGCAACACCTGGACCGTCGTGGCCGGCGGCGCTCTCCTGCTCGGCGTGACCATCGAGCCACACGCGACCTGTCTGCCTCTCACCTGACGCGTTCCGAGCCACCGGAACTCCCCGGCTTTCAGACCGGTTACCTCATGTCGGTGTCCACCAACGAGACCGCCCGCGGCCTGGACGGGGAGCCGGGCCGCGGGGGCGCGCCGCGCCTCTGCGCGTAGGGCGAACCGGGCGATCCACCCGGCCGAGACCCCGGCACCTGTTCGCGCGTGCCCGCGCGTACAGATGCCGGGGTCGAAGCACCTGTACGCGCGGGAACCGGCGGCGGGAGCGTCGCCGGTTCCCGCGCGGGCGACGGGGCCGCTTCGTGTGCGGAAGACGCGCGAACGGCGGACGTCGTCACCATACGACCCGTGACGGGATCGCCGAGAGCGGGCCCCTCTGTCACGCGCCGGAGGCTTGGAGGGGTGCGCTCTCCTCCCGGGCGGCCCAGAGCCGGGCGGACATCCAGGCGATGCCCACGGCCGCGATCACCAGACCGGCCAGATAGACCGGTACGGGCACCGGGTTCCTGAGCGAGCCGGGGATCATGCCGACGGCGTAGAGCGCGATCGCGACGGCCGGGAGGGCGCCCGAGCGCGGGGCCGCGACGCCGAAGGCCAGGACTCCCGCGATCAGGACGACCGAGGTGACGAGGAACGCCCGTCCGGTGCCCCCGGACAGCAGCCCGTCGATCGTGGTCCCGCCCAGCGGCGGGAAGACGTGGTGCAGCGTGTACTCGATCGCGAACGCCCCGGCCAGGCCGGCCGAGTTGAGCAGGTAGCCGACGAGGCCGGCCGCCCCGGTGGCCCGGTGGCCCGGTAGAGAGCCGATTGACCCATGGGGATAACTCCCATCCTGTCGGTCATGACGCTCGTCATCGTGCGCGCTGTCGGCCGCCGAGCCGAGCGGGCGCGCGCGGACGTAAGCAACCCGAAAGAAGCGGAGCAACCCGAAAGAAGCGGGAGCATCCCGAAAGAACCGGGCCTGCCGCGCCGCGAACCGCTCGTGGCGAGCGCGTGCCGCGGGCGAACCACTCGACGCGGGCGCCGGGTCACCTGAGGCGAACGCGACCGCGGGAGCGCGAGCCCCGCCGGGTTCCCCGAGGTGAACACGAGGAACGGCGCCCGGTTCCGCGGCTCACGTCCTGTTTCCCGGAGGGCTTCCCGGCGGGCTTCCCGGAGGGCGCGGATCGCTGCGCGTCGGCCGGATTCGAAATCGCATCAATTTCGAAATACTCGAAATCGCAGGATAAATTCGCTTATTTCTGCAAATGGTACGTTCCATTACCAGATCGGCCTTGCGTGGCGGTAATCGCCGGTTGAGAATAAACGGGCAGCTGCAAGTTCCCGCAGATCCACTGGAAGGGCCACATCATGGGACTTCTGAAAAGGGCAATCGTCGGTATCGTCATCACCGGGGCGGCTTTCTCCCTTACGGGTACCGCCTACGCCGGCACGGCATCGACCTCCGCCTCGACCGTCGCGCTGGGCAGCAAGTTCTACGGGGGCTACCCCGACTCCGGAAACTGCAATTACTGGAGGTCCGCGGTCAAGGCGACGGGGGTCAACGTGTCGTCCTGCACGTATTCGACGGCCAACAAGTGGCACTTCACGGCGTGGTGGTAGCCGTGGCGGGCCCGGCGTAATCGCCCGGTCCCCGGCACGGTAACCGGCCCGGCCCTCAATGGGCCGGGCCAACAGGCGTTTTCCCATAACGCGGGTGACTCCCCGATGGATTCGACGGAATCGCGGACCCCGGCCGCCCCGGATGGCCATTGACCGATGGGCGCGGTTCCACTCCTCCTCGTCCTCGCAGGCGGGACGCCCGGATCGTCGCCCGGGACCGGGAGGTGAGCCCGGAAGGCGGGCCCCCCGGTCGCGGGCCTTCTTCAAGGAAGGCGAGGATCGCACGGGGCCTCAAGCCGCTCCGGCCGTTTCCGGGCGGCTCAAGCACGGTTCCTCACACTCCCGGCCGCGCCCGGGGTCTCGTCGTTGACAGGTTTGGCTAACTAGATTAGCTTTTAGCTAACACCGTTAGCCACCCCTGGAGGATGTCATGACCGAGTACCTCGCCGTCGACGGCGGCACGATCGCCTACGAGGTGGCCGGATCCGGCCCGCTGATCGTTCTCGCGCACGGCATGGGCGACAGCCGCGCCGCGTACCACGCGGTGATCCCGCCGCTGGTGGCGGCGGGCTACCGGGTCGCCGCGGTCGACCTGCGCGGCTGCGGCGAGTCCAGCGTCGACTGGCCGGAGTGGAGCCGCACCGCCATCGCCGGTGACCTGCTCGCCGTGATCCGCCACCTGGGCGGCCCGGCCGTGCTCGTCGGCCACTCGATCTCCGGCGGCGCCGCCACCATCGCCGCGGCGAAGGAGCCCTCGCTGGTCACCGCGGTCGTCGAGCTGGGGCCGTTCACCCGCAAGCAGTCGATCCGTCTCGGCGACCTGCGGGTGAGGCGCTTCCGGCGGGGCATGCTGCGGCTGCTCGGCGCCGGCGTGTTCGGCAGCGTGCCGCTCTGGCGCTCCTACCTCGACGTGGCCTACCCCGGCGTGAAGCCGGCCGGGTGGGCGGAGCGGCTCGGCCGCGTCGACTCCCTGATGCGCGAGCCGGGCCGGATGAAGGCGATGCAGGGCATGGGCCGCAGCGCCCCGACCGACGCCGGCGCGCACCTCGGCGACGTCCGCTGCCCGGTCCTGGTCGTGATGGGCACGCTCGACCCCGACTGGGCCGACCCGCGCGCCGAGGGTTCGGCGATCGTCGACGCCCTGCCGTCCGGCCTCGGCCGCCTCGCGATGATCGAGGGTGCCGGGCACTACCCGCACGACCAGTACCCTGACCAGGTGATCTCGCTCGTGCTCGACTTCCTCCGATCGGACGCCGTTCGTGCCTAGGGCCGGTCTGGACCCGGCGGCCGTGGTCGCGGCCGGTGCCGCCCTCGCCGACGAGGTGGGCCTCGCCAACCTGACGATGGGCCTGCTGGCCGAGCGGGTGGGCGTGCGCACCCCGTCCCTGTACAAGCACGTGAACGGCCAGGAGGACCTCAACCGGCGCATCGCGGTCCTGGCGATAGGCCAGGCCGCCGACGCCATGGGCGGCGCGATCCAGGGGTACGCCGGCCGCGACGCCCTGGCGGCCGCGGCGCGCGCCTTCCGCGCCTTCGTCCTGGAACACCCCGGCCGGTACGCCGCGACGATCGGCATGGAACCGTCCGGCCCTGACGATCCGCTGGCCACGGAGAGCCGGCGGGCGATGGACGCGTTCGCGGCGGTCCTGCGCGGCTACGAGATCGAAGAGCCCCACGTCGACCACGCCCTGCGCATGCTCCGCAGCCTCTGCCACGGCTTCGCCACGTTACAGGCCGCCAACGGCTTCCAGTGGAGCGCCGACATCGACGAGAGCTTCGAGTGGCTGATCGCCTTCACCGACCGGGGCCTGCGAGCCCTTGGACGACACCGCGACTGAGAACGCCGCCGTCGACGATCGTTCCCGATCGCCGGACGTGGCCGGTCGTGGCCGGGCGTGGCCGGTCGCCGAGGGTTCACCACTCGATGGCCGGACCGGCCGGTCGTCTCACGGATTGCAAGTGGACGTTAACCGGTCCGGGGGACCGTGGTGCTTCTCCACCCGGAAGCGACCACGAGGGGACCGACACCGATGGACACACACGAGGCGGCCGTTCCCCCCGCGCACGGGGGACGGCCGCGGGTTCTGCCGCCCCGGCCGGGCAAGGGGCTGATCGCCGCCCTCGCGGTCTCCGGGATCTGCGTCCTGATCGCCATGGGCATCGTCCTGGCGAACGGGAGCCCCACCGGTTTCGGCGTCTCGTTCGCCCTGGGGCTGGCACCGCTGCCGATCCTGCTCGCCGCCGTGCTCGCGCTCGACCGGCTGGAGCCCGAGCCCCGGCTGAACCTGCTCTTCGCGTTCGCCTGGGGCGCGGGCATCGCGGTGGTCCTCGGCGTCGTCCTGGAACTGGGCGGCACGATGGTGCTGGTGCGGGCCTTCGACGTGGGCGAGCGGGCGGCGGAGACCGCGACCCTGGTGGCGGTGGCACCGGTGGTCGAGGAGGCGCTCAAGGGCGCCGCGCTCCTGTGGCTGATCTGGCGGTGCAGGCGCGAGATCGACGGCCCGACCGACGGCATCATCTACGCCTCCATGGTCGGCCTGGGGTTCGCCGCCGTGGAGAACATGATCTACTACTCCGCCGCGTTCACCGAGACCGGCACGGAGGGGGCGGTGGTCCTCTTCGTGCTGCGGGGGCTGGTCTCGCCGCTCGGGCATCCCCTCTTCACCTCGATGATCGGGCTCGGTGTCGCCTACGCGGTCACCACGCGCCGCAGGGGCGGGTTCCTCGCGATCCCGCTGGGCTATCTCGGCGCGGTGCTCCTGCACGGCCTGTGGAACGGGACCTCGGCGCTGGAGTCGCTGCCCGCCCTCGGGGCCGCCTATCTCCTGGAGCTGGTCGTCATCTGCGCACTCGTCGTCGTCACCGTGCGGGAGCGGCGGCTGCTGGTGGCCCTGATGGGCGTGCACCTGCCCGCCTACCTGGGGACGGGCCTGGTCACGCCGTACGACATCGGCATGCTCGGCTCGCTGAGCACCCGCAGGCAGGCCCGCCGGTGGGCCAGGGGGATCGGGGCGGGCCGCGCGATGTCCGACTACCAGCAGGCCGCGACCGAGCTGGTCATGCTGCACCAGCGCGCCGAGCGCGACGGCACCGGCCCCGGTGAGCTCGCCGCCGAGCGTGACGCCCTGCTGGCGACCATGGCACGGGCGCGGGAGAGCTTCGTGCCCCGTTCCCCGTCGCAGCCCCAGCCCGCGTGAGACGGCGGTGCCCCGTAACAACCCCAACCCGCGTATGGCGGGTACGCACGCTCTCCTTCGTACGCACCGGACCGTGCACGTGCTCTCCGGTCCGCGCCGGACGCCGTGCGGGCGGACCGGCCCGCACGACGTCCGGCGCGGACCGTGGGTCGTTCAGCTCTCGCCCTTCTTCCGGCCGGTCGTGAAGGCCACCCCCAGGCCGGCCCCGATGGCGATCCCGATACCGACGCCCATGGCCAGGTTGCCGAGCGCGACTCCCAGCGCGGCGCCGATGGCGACACCGACGGCGATGCCGAGGGAGAGGCCGGTGGCGGCTTGCGACGCGTCATCTGACTTCTCATCCATGTGCTGCCGCTTCCCTCGCTCCCGTGGAACATGCGCCCGGCCGGGCTGACATCTCGGTGTTCCCCTGGCCCCACGGATCCACCGGACCACGGGCGTCCCTGGCGGGAGTGCCGGTTGTGGGCTACCGTACTTGACGTGATCGTCAAGTCTGAGACCCTCGGCGGCCGGGGACGGCGCACCCGGGCGGCGCTCGTCCAGGCCGGGCGGGAGGCGTTCGAGGAGCGGGGCTACGACGCCGTGCGCGTCGACGACGTCTGCGCGCGCGCCGGGGTCTCGCACGGCACCTTCTACACCTACTTCGGCTCGCGCGAGGAGCTGTTCCGCGAGGTGGCGGCGACCGTGGTGGGCGAGATGTTCACCGCCAGCGTGGTCGGGCCCGCCACCCCCGGCGACCCGTACGCCCGCATCGAGGCCGCCAACCTGCTCTACCTGCGCGCGTGGGCCGCCAACTCCCGGCTGGTACGGATGCTGGAGCAGGTCGCGGCCACCGACGAGAGCTTCCGCGGCCTCCTGCTGGAGCTGCGCGAGGTCTTCGTACGGCGGGGCGCGGAGGGGCTGCGGCGCCTGCAGGAGCAGGGGCTGGCCGATCCCTCGCTGGACCCCCGGCTGACCGCCGTGATGCTGGGCGGGATGGTCGAGCACTTCGCCCACGTCTGGCTGGACCTCGGCGAGCACGCCGACGAGCGGACCGCCGTCGCGACGCTCTCCACGCTCTGGGCCCGTGCCATCGGCCTGACACCGGCTCCGTCGTGGGATCCGGCACCGACGTCGATACCGGCGAGCCGGGCCGCCGACATGACGTCCGTGTCAACCAAGTCAGTGTCAACCAGGTCCGTGTCAACCAAGGGAGCGGGTTCGTGAGCCGCCTGGACACCTCCGGTGACGACTACCTGGCGCGGCGCGAGGCGATGCTCGCCAAGCTGGCCGAGCTCGACGCCGAGCAGGCCAAGGCGGTGGCGGGCGGCGGCGGGAAGTACGTCGACCGGCACCGCGCGCGGGGCAAGCTCCTGGCCAGGGAGCGGATCGAGCTGCTCGTCGATCCCGACTCGGCGTTCCTGGAGCTCTCGCCGCTGGCGGCCTGGGGCAGCGACTTCCCCGTCGGGGCGAGCGTGGTCACCGGGATCGGGGTGGTCGAGGGCGTCGAGTGCGTGCTCGTCGCCAACGACCCGACCGTGCGGGGCGGCTCGTCCAACCCGTGGACGATGCGCAAGACGCTCAGGGCGGCCGACATCGCGTTCGAGAACCGGCTGCCGCTGATCAACCTGGTGGAGTCGGGCGGGGCCGACCTGCCGACCCAGAAGGAGATCTTCATCCCCGGCGGCCGGATCTTCCGCGACCTGACCCGCCTGTCGGCGGCCGGGATCCCCACGATCGCCCTGGTCTTCGGCAACTCCACCGCCGGTGGGGCGTACGTGCCGGGGATGAGCGACCACGTGGTCATGGTCAAGGAGCGCGCGAAGGTCTTCCTCGGCGGGCCGCCGCTGGTCAAGATGGCCACCGGGGAGGAGGCGGACGACGAGTCGCTGGGCGGCGCCGAGATGCACGCCCGCGTCAGCGGCCTGGCCGACTACCTCGCCGCCGACGAGCACGACGCGCTGCGGATCGGCCGGCGGATCGTGAAGGGCCTGAACCTGCGCCGTCCCGGCGTCTCCCCCGGCGCCGTGCGCGGTCCGCTGTACGACGAGGACGAGCTGCTGGGCATCGTGCCGGAGGACCTGAGGATCCCGTTCGACCCGCGCGAGGTGATCGCGCGGGTGGTGGACGGCAGCGAGTTCGACGATTTCAAGCCGCTGTACGGCGGGAGCCTGGTGACCGGGTGGGCCCGCCTGCACGGCCGTCCGATCGGGATCCTGGCGAACGCCAGGGGCGTGCTGTTCAGCGAGGAGGCGCAGAAGGCGGCGCAGTTCATCCAGCTCGCCAACCAGGTCCGCGTCCCGCTGGTCTTCCTGCAGAACACCACCGGCTACATGGTCGGCAAGGACTACGAGCAGGGCGGCATCATCAAGCACGGCGCCATGATGATCAACGCGGTGTCCAACTCGTCCGTCCCGCACATCACGATCGTGATGGGCGCCTCGTACGGGGCCGGCAACTACGGGATGTGCGGCAGGGCCTACGGCCCCCGTTTCCTGTTCACCTGGCCCAGCGCCAAGTCGGCCGTGATGGGGCCCGCCCAGCTCGCCGGGGTGCTGTCCATCGTCGGCCGGGCCGCCGCCCAGGCCCGGGGGCAGGTCTACGACGAGGAGGGCGACGCGGCGATGCGGCAGCTGGTCGAGGCGCAGATCGAATCCGAGTCGCTGCCGTTCTTCCTCTCCGGCCGCCTCTACGACGACGGCGTGATCGACCCCCGCGACACCCGGACGGTCCTGGGCCTGTGCCTGTCGGCCGTCGGCAGCACCGTCGGCAAGGCCGCCCTCGACAACGACACCGCCCCGCGGCCCTCGGGCTTCGGCGTCTTCCGGATGTGACCATGCCCGTGACCGTGACCGCCGCACCGATCCGCCGCCTGCTCGTCGCCAACCGGGGGGAGATCGCCCGCCGCGTCTTCCGTACCTGCCGCGACCTCGGTATCGAGACCGTCGCGGTCTTCTCCGACGCCGACGCGGACGCGCCGCACGTGGCCGAGGCCGACCACGCCGTACGGCTGGCCGGGGTGCGGCCCGCCGACACCTACCTGTCGGTGGAGAAGATCATCGAGGCGGCCCGCGCGGCGGGGGCGGACGCCGTCCATCCCGGGTACGGCTTCCTGTCGGAGAACGCCGCCTTCGCGCGGGCCGTACCCGAGGCCGGGCTGACCTGGGTCGGCCCTCCGGCCGGGGCCGTCGCCGCGATGGGTTCCAAGATCGAGGCGAAGGCGCTGATGGCCGAGGCCGGGGTCCCGGTGCTGCCGGGCTTCGTCGCGGGCCCCGGTTACTCGGCGGACGACCTGGACGCCCTGTTCACCCGGACGGGCGAGACCGCCTCCGGATGGGCCGTACCGCTGCTGGTGAAGGCGTCGGCCGGGGGCGGCGGGCGCGGGATGCGCGTCGTGCGGCTCACCGGCGACCTGCCCGAGGCGGTCGAGTCGGCGCGCCGGGAGGCCGCGTCGGCGTTCGGGGACGGCACGGTGTTCGTCGAGCCGCTGCTGGAGAGCGCCCGGCACATCGAGGTGCAGATCCTGGCCGACGGGCACGGGACGGTGTGGGCGCTGGGCGAGCGGGAGTGCTCGATCCAGCGGCGGCACCAGAAGGTGGTCGAGGAGACCCCGTCCCCGGCGATCTCCCCCGCGACGCGGGAGCGGCTCCTCGACGCGGCGGTCACCGCCGCGCGGGCCATCGGGTACGTCGGCGCCGGAACCGTCGAGTTCCTCGTCAGGGACGAGACGGTCGCCTTCCTGGAGATGAACACCCGCCTGCAGGTGGAGCACCCGGTGACCGAGTGCGTGTACGGTGTCGACCTCGTCGAGTGGCAGCTGCGGATCGCCGAGGGCGCCCGGCTCCCCGCCTCGCCGCCCGAGCCGTCCGGGCACGCCGTCGAGGTGCGCCTCTACGCCGAGGACCCGGCCCGCGACTGGCTTCCGCAGAGCGGGGTGCTGCACCGCTTCGAGGTCCCCGGGGTGGACTCCCGCTTCGCGCCCGCGCCCGGCGGGCGCCACGGCCTGCGGCTGGACTCCGGCGTCGAGGACGGCTCGGAGATCGGCGTCCACTACGACCCGATGCTCGCCAAGGTCGTCTCGTACGGCGCGAGCCGCCCCGACGCCGTGCGCAGGCTGGCCGCCGCGCTGGCGGGCGCGCGGATCCACGGGCTCGTCACCAACCGGGACCTGCTGGTCGAGGTCCTGCGCCACCCGGCGTTCCTCGCCGGGGACACCCACACCGGTTTCCTGGAGGAGCACGGGCTCACCGGCGTCGGCTCCCCGGAGGAACACGGGCTCTCCGGCACCGGCTCCTCGGCGGAACACCGGCTCGCCGACACCGGCCCCTCGGCGGAGCACGGGCTTGCCGATGCGGAGCCCGGCCGGGGGCGGCCGGGGCCGGTGCGCCTGTCCGCCCTCGCCGCCGCGCTCGCGGGCGCGGCGGCCAACCGGGCGGCGGCGACCGTGCAGGCGGGACTGCCCAGCGGGTGGCGCAACGTGGTGTCGCAGCCGCAGCGCGCCGCCTTCGCGGAGGCCGAGATCTCGTACCGGATCACCAGGGACGGCCTGCGGGCGGAGGGGTTTCCCGATACGGTCCTGGTCGGCGCGACGCCCTCGCTCGTGGTGCTGGAGACCTCGGGCGTGCGGCACCGGTTCGCGGTCGCCCGCTACGACGGCGTGACGCACGTGGACTCCCCGCTCGGTTCCGTACGGCTCACCCCGCTGGCCCGCCTGCCGGAACCGGTGGAACACGTGCTGCCCGGCTCCCTGGTGGCGCCCATGCCCGGTACGGTGCTGCGGGTCGACGTCAAGACCGGCGAGACCGTCGGGGCGGGGCAGGTGGTCGTGGTGCTCGAAGCCATGAAAATGGAGCACCGGATCGCCGCGCCCGCGCCGGGCACGGTGGCGGCGGTGAACGTGACGCCGGGCCGCCAGGTCGAGGCGGGGGCCGTGCTGGCCGTGATCGAGGAGCAGGCGTGACCTTCTCCCCGGGTTCTCCGGGCTCCGCGGACTCCGCGGGCTCCGCGAACTCCGCGGGCTCCATGGGTTCCGTGGAGTCCCGGAGCCGGGTGAGGGTCCCGACGACGGAAGGACCGAGATGAAGAGCGACGGGGGCTGGCCGGTGGAACGCCTGGTGCGCAGGGAGGTGTCCGGGGGGGTGGCGACGATCACCCTCGACTCCCCCCGCAACCGCAACGCGCTCTCGGTGCGGTTGCTGGGCGACCTGGAGGACCGGCTCAACTGGGCGCTGGCCGAGGAGAGCGTCCGGGTGATCGTGCTCACCGGGACCGGGCCGGTGTTCTGCGCGGGCGCCGACCTGAAGGAGCAGCGGGTCGCGCCGGGCGACGCGCACGAGGCGCCGGTGACCGCGTCGTTCCCGGAGATCATGAGCCTGATCTGGGAGAGCCCGAAGCCGGTCGTCTGCAGGCTGAACGGCACCGCGCGGGCCGGGGGGCTCGGCCTGGTCGCGGCCTGCGACTTCGCGATCGCCCCCGAGTCGGCGTCGTTCGCGTTCAGCGAGGTGCGGCTCGGCGTGGTGCCCGCGATGATCTCGGTGACCGTGCTGCGGAGGCTCGACCCGCGCGCCGCCGCCGAGTACCTGCTCACCGGGGAGACGTTCGACGCCGCCCGCGCCGGGGAGATCGGGCTGCTCACCCGTGCCGTGCCCGAGGAGGAGCTGGACGCGACGGTCGCGCACTACACCGGCATGCTGCTGCGCGGCGGCCCCGAGGCGCTCGCGCTCACCAAGCAGCTGGTGCGGACCGTACCCGAGCTGAGCGTCGAGGAGGGCATGCGCCAGATGGCCGAACTGTCCGCGCGGCGCTTCACCTCAGCCGAGGGGCAGGAGGGCATCGCCGCCTTCATGGAGAAGCGGCCCGCGTCGTGGATCCCCGCCCCGGAGGCGAGCTGATGCCGTACCGCGAACCGGGGACACACGACGGAACCGCGCCGCGCGGACCGGGGACACATGACGGATCCGCGCCGCGCGGGCCAGGGACACGCCACGGAACCGCGCCGCGCGGGCCGGGGTTCGCGGCGCCCGGCGGCGTGCCCGGGACGTCCCGGCCCGAGGAGAGCTGATGTTGCGCGTCGCGAACTGCTCCGGCTTCTACGGTGACCGGCTGTCGGCCGCCGGGGAGATGGTGGAGGGCGGCCCGATCGACGTGCTAACCGGCGACTGGCTCGCCGAGCTGACCATGCTGATCCTGGCCGGGAACCGGCTGAAGGGCCGTCCCGGCTACGCGCCGACCTTCCTGAGGCAGCTGGAGGAGGTCCTCGGGACGTGCCTGGAGCGAGGTATCAGGATCGTCTCCAACGCGGGCGGGCTGGACCCGGCCGGGTGCGCCGAGGCCGTGCGCGAGCTGGCCGGGCGCCTCGGGCTGCCGGTGCGGGTCGCCCACGTCACCGGCGACGACCTGACCGGCCACGACCTGGGCGGCGCCCTCAACGCGGACACCGGTGAGCCGCTGCCCGCCCCCGCCCTGACCGCCAACGCCTACCTGGGGGGCCGCCCGATCGCCGCCGCCCTGTCGGCGGGGGCGGACGTGGTGGTGACCGGCCGCGTCACGGACGCCGCCCTGGTCACGGGGCCGGGAATCTGGCGGTACGGGTGGGGGCCGGACGACCTCGACGCGCTGGCCGGTTCGGTGGTCGCCGGGCACGTCATCGAGTGCGGCTGCCAGGCGACAGGCGGCAACTACGCGTTCTTCGGCGAGGTGCCCGACCTGGCGCGCTGCGGGTTCCCGCTGGTGGAGCTGGAGGCCGACGGCTCCAGCGTGGTCACCAAGCACCCGGGCACCGGGGGGCTGGTCTCGGTGGGCACGGTCACCGCGCAGCTGCTGTACGAGATCGGGTCGCCCCGCTACCTCGGGCCGGACGTGGTCGCGCGCTTCGACACGATCAGGCTGGAGCAGGAGGGCCCGGACCGCGTCCGCGTCTCGGGGGTGCGCGGCGAGACGCCTCCGGACACGCTCAAGGTCGCCGTCAACTACCTGGCCGGCTACCGCAACACGATGACGCTCGTGCTGACCGGCCTGGACATCGAGGCGAAGGCCCGGCTCGCCGAGGAGGCCATCTGGTCCCGGGTGCCGAAGGAGTCCTTCGACGAGGTCCACGTGGACCTCACCCCGCTCGCCCCGCACGCGCCACCCACCCAGCACACCCCGCACGCGCCGCTCACCCAGCACGCACCGATCGCCGGGACCGCCCTGCTGCGCGTCACCGTGATGGACGCCGACCGGCGGAGGGCGGGACGCGCCTTCTCCTCGGCCGTGGTCGAGACCGGCCTGGCGAGCTATCCCGGCTTCTACGGCCTCGCCCCTCCCGGTGACGCCTCGCCGTACGGGGTCTACTGGCCGACGCTCGTCCCGGCGGAGACGGTGCGGGCCCGCGTCTGGCTGGACGGCCGCGAGATCCCCGCCGCACCCGGCACACGCGACGTACCCGACGCACTCGACGCACTCGGTGTACCCGACGCACTCGACGTACTCGACACGCGTGACGTCCCCGGCGCGCCCGCCTTCCCGGGGGCGACGGCCACGCGGGACACGACCGGAGACGGGGGTGAGGCCGAGCGGGCCCTGCACGGTGACCGCGGCGAGGGTGGGACCGCGAGGGTCGCGCTGGGCACGATCGTGGGCGCCCGTTCGGGGGACAAGGGCGGCAACGCCAACCTGGGGGTCTGGGTCCGTACCCCCGAGCGGTTCCGGTGGCTGGAGGGTTACCTGACGGTCGAACGCCTGGCGGAGCTCCTGCCGTTCACCGCGGGCCTGGAGGTCGAGCGCTTCGAGCTGTCCAACCTGCTCGCCCTCAACTTCGTCGTGCACGGCCTCCTCGGCCGGGGCGTGGCCGCGAGTCCCCGTCTCGACGCCCAGGCCAAGGCCCTCGGGGAGGAGCTCCGCGCCGGGCTCGCCGACATCCCGCGACGTCTTCTCTGACCCGTCCGGCTCCTCTGACCCGTTCGGCGGTTCTATCCGCGCAGGCCCGCCAGGGTCACCGAGAGGAGGTGGCCGGCCCGGTCGAGCCCGCCGGGCAGTTCGCTCGCGGCCAGCGCGACGCCGGTGACGAGCTGGAAGAAGTCCCCGACGTCGATGTCCGGACGCGTCCGGCCCTCCCGCTGGGCCCGCGTCAGCAGGCCCGCCGCCGCCGCGCGCATCGCCGCGTGGCAGTCGAAGCCGGGCTCGGCCCCGCCGAGTGTCATCGAGGTGGACAGCCCGCCGTCGGCGAGGGCGTGGGCGAGCACGTCCCGCGACCAGAGGGCGAGCGCCTCGTCCGGTGAGGCGTGGGTGAGCAGATCCTCCGCCTTCGCGCACAGCGTCTCGACCCGGTCCTGGAACACGGCCGCCAGGAGCGCCTGCCGCGTGGGGAAGTGGCGGTAGAGCGTCCCCGGCCCCACCCCGGCCCGGCGCGCGACCTCGTTGAGGGACGCCTCGGGCCCCTGCTCGGCGATCACGGCCTTGGCGGTCGCCAGCAGGTGCTCACGGTTGCGACGCGCGTCGACCCGCATCGGTACCCCCAGGTTTCCAGCCGGTTTGCAAACGGAGAACTTCTCCGTATCATACGGTCATATTATCCGGAGACCCTCTCCGGATAATTTCCGGAGGGGGATCCCCGAATGAACGACGACACCGCCGACCTCGGACGCGTCGGGCTCTGGACCTTCGCCTTCGACGACCAGCCCGCGCAGCGGGTCCGCGAGGCCGCGGCGGAGATCGAGGAGCTCGGCTACGGCGCCCTGTGGTTCGGCGAGGGGTTCGGCCGCGACAGCGTGAGCCAGGCCTGGCTGCTGCTCTCCGCCACCCGGCGGCTGACGGTGTGCGCGGGCATCGCCAACATCGCCCTGCGCGACCCCATCACCATGGCGGCGGCCGAGCGCGCGCTCAACGAGGCGTTCCCCGGCCGCTACCTCCTCGGCCTCGGCGGGCACCGGGTGTCCGACACCCCGGTCCGGATGAACGGCTACAGCATCCCCAGCCGAGGCCGGGCCGTGCGCACGATGGGCGCCTACCTCGACGCGATGGACGCCATCCCGCTGGGCTCCCCCGCACCGGCCGCGCCCCCGCGGCGCGTCCTCGCCGCACTCGGGCCGCGGATGCTGGCCCTGGCCGCCGAACGGACCCTCGGCGCGCACCCCTACTTCGTGCCCGTGGAGCACACCCACCGGGCGAGGGAGGCGATGGGGCCCGGCGCCTTCCTCGCGGTCGAGCAGGCCGTCGTGCTGGACACCGACCTCGCGAGGGCCCGCGAGGTCGCCAGGGGACACCTTGGCCCCTACATCGGCATGGCCGCCCACCAGATCGCGAGCCTGCGCAGGCTGGGCTTCGGCGACGACGACCTGGCGGACGGCGGGAGCGACCGGCTGGTCGACGCGATCGTCGCCTACGGGGACGCCGACGTCGTCGCCGAGCGCGTCCGGGCCCACCTGGACGCGGGCGCGGACCACGTGTGCCTGCAGGTCCTGACCGCCACCCCCGAGGCGCTCCCCATGCGCGAATGGCGCGAGCTGTCCGCCCTGGCCACGGTCGGCTGACGACGCCCGTCGAACCGGCGTGCCGCGAGCACGTGGACGGCGGGGCGAGGGAGCGCTCAGGGGATCTGCCCGAGTTCGTCGACGACCCCGGCGGCGACCTCGGCGGTCGCGTGGACGCTCCCCTTCGGGAAGATCAGCTCGCCCCCCAGCACCTCGTCCTGCAAATAGTCCACCCGGCTGCCGAGATAACGGTAGGTCGTGGGGTCGAGGATGACGTACGACCGCGAGACGACCTGGCCGTTCACGTCGCGCCGGGTGCCGGCACGGGGAGCGTCGACCTCGTAGGCGAGGCCGATGCCCGGCCTGCCCAGCGCGTCGCGCACGCCGGCCTCCGTCCGGACTCCCTCGATCCTGGCGAGGGCACGGAAGATCGCCGCCTCCAGCTCGGACGACATGGGCACCTCCTGGCCGAGATACACCGACAGCACGCGGAACGCCCGCTCGTCCGGGTGCTCCTTGCCGCCCGGGTCGTCCTCCGGCTTCGTGATCCAGTGCCGGTCCCCCCTGACGTGGGCGAGCAGCCTGTCCGGGTCGGCGGGCAGGTCGGCCAGCTTGGCCGCGTACTCCCTCGGGCTCAGGTCGTCGTCGTCAGGATCGGGCTCGTGGGTCCGTACGTCCATCTCTCCCCCGTCCTGGCGGAACGCGTGCCGGGTGCCGTCGTACCGCGTCCAGTACTCCTGGACGTCGTTCTCGGTGTCGTTGGGCTGCTTGACGACGACCTTCCGGTACATCCACTGGTCGGGGCGCGGCGTGGTGTCCCGCTTGCGTGTCTCGGCCATCAGTGCCGCCCGTTCCAGCACGACCTCCGCCTCCACCGGCGTCGCCCCCACCGGCGGGGACGGCACCTGTGTCGCCTCGGCGCCGATGCCGGGCCGGGTGACCTGCGGCCCGGTGCCGTTCACGGCCACGGCCACCATGACGGCCGCCGTGGCCGCCGCCAGTGAGGGCACGAGCCCGAACCGGAGCCGGCGGAGGCGCCCGGTGGAGCGCGCGCGCAGGGAGCGCAGGCGGTCGGCGTCGGGCTCGGGCGCGTCCGCGCGAAAGCCGCTCAGCGTCTTCAGGTCATCCATGGCCAGGCTCCTCCTTCGTCGCGGACGGATCGACTCCGCCCAGGGCCTCACGGGTCTTCCTCCTGGCGCGGTGCAGGCGCGAGCGCACCGTGCCGACGGGGATGTCCAGCGCCCGCGCCACCTCCTCGTAACCGAGGTCGGCCCAGGCGATCATCAGCAGCACCTCGCGGTCCTTCGGCGACAGCACCGCGAGCGCCCCCGCCAGCTCGCGGTGCGCCGCCGAGGCCGACACCCGGGCCTCCACCCGGTCGGCGTAGCTCTCCGCCACCTCGTCCACGCCGGTCCTGGCCAGGGCGCGGTAGGCCCTGATCTCGGATCGGCGGTGCTTGCCGATGAGGTTGGCGGCGATGCCGTACAGCCAGGGGCGGGCGTCGCGATGGGCGGTGTCGTAGCGCCCGAGCCGCCGGAAGGCGGCCAGGAACGTGTCGGCCACGACGTCGTCGGCCAGCGAGTCGCCCAGGCGCCGCGTCACGTACCGGTGGAGGGCGGGCGCGTGCCGGTCGAACAGCACGGAGAAGGCCGCGGGGTCGCGCCGGGCACGCTCGATCACCTCCGCGTCGTCCATGTCTGTGTCCGCGATCAAGCTTGAACTCCGTTTCCTCGGTCCGGTCACCCTCTTTCACCCGATGTCCGCGAACGGGTTCTCGCGGCGCGGGCGACGCCTTCGCCGGGGCGGGACCGGGGCGGGAGCGCGACGGGACCGGGGCAGGACACTATTGACCGTCACGGCCGGGAATCGTAGATTCACCCCACCTAGAACATCATTCGGTCAAGGAGGGCGCATGACGTCCACGCACATCGACGTCACCGCGATCGACTTCGACGTGCTCGGTGCGTGGATGGACGCGCGGGGGCTGCCGGAGGGGCCGTTCGAGCGGGTCGCGCCGGTGACGGGCGGGACGCAGAACGTCATGGTGCGCTTCGAGCGGGGCGGGGCGTCGTACGTGCTGCGCAGGCCGCCGCTGCACCCGCGCGCCAAAAGCAACGAGGCGCTCCGCCGGGAGGCGAGGGTGCTCACGGTCCTGCGCGACACCCCGGTGGCGGCGCCGCGCCTGGTCGCGGCCTGCACCGACGAGAGCGTCATGGGCGCGGTCTTCTACCTGATGGAGCCGGTACGGGGGTTCAACGCCACCGTCGAGCTGCCCCAGCCGCACGCGGGCGATCCCGCGATCCGGCACCGGATGGGACTGGAGGCGGCCTCGGCGCTGGCCGACCTCGGGCGGGTGGACCACGGCGCGCTCGACGGGTTCGGCCGCCCCGAGGGATTCCTGGAGCGGCAGGTGCCGCGCTGGATGGGCGAGCTGGACGGCTACGGAGCCCTGGAGGGATATCCGGGGCCCGACATCCCGGGGCTGGCGGAGACCGCGGGCTGGCTGGAGCGCAACCGGCCGAAGGAGTTCACCCCGGGGATCATGCACGGCGACTACCACCTGGCCAACCTCATGTTCGCCCGCGACGGGCCCAGGGTGGCGGCGATCGTCGACTGGGAGATGTGCACGGTGGGCGACCCGCTGCTGGACCTGGGGTGGCTGCTGGCGACCTGGCCGACCCCCGACGGGGTGGGGGTGATCTCCGGCGGGATCACCGGGCTCGCCACGGCCGCCGAGCTCGTCGGCTGCTACGCGGCCCTGTCCGACCGGGACCTGTCGGCCGTCGACTGGTACGCGGTGATGGCCTGCTTCAAGCTCGGCATCGTCCTGGAGGGCACGCACGCCCGCGCCTGCGCGGGCAAGGCTCCCAGGGAGATCGGGGACCTGCTCCACGCCACCACGCTGAACCTGTTCGCCCGCGCCCAGACGTTCATGTGACATGCGATGAAATAGGCGAAATATGCGTTAGCCGGTGGTTGAAACCTTCATGCAACCTTCCGCATTCCAGGATTGCTCGCAATTGCTTGTGAATGTGGTTCGGGGAAGGATTCAGTCATGCGTCTCCGGTTTCTTGGCTCCACCTCCGAGGCGGGGGCCTGTCCCTCCCTCTACGAGACCGACCGCGGGACCATCGTGGTGCAGGGTCTGCGGGTGACCGACGCGGCGGCGCTGGCCGATCTGCGCCACGTCCTGGACGGCGAGACCGCCGTCGAGGTACCGCGCGAACTCCTCGCGGACATCGCGCGCCGAGTACTTTCTGTAAATATTGGTCACGATTAGGAGTGCTCTCTGGCTTGATCCACACGCGCGGGTCTAGCGTCGTGCGCACCATGCGGGAGGTGACGTGAGCAGGCGGGGAGCACAGGCGTACGGCGGCCCTGGCACCCGGCTCGCGCGAACGGCCGAGGAGATCGTGTGACCGGGTTCCAGCAGGCGAGGACCGACCTCGGCGTACGGCTGCGGCACCTGCGGGAGGCCGCGCACCTGTCGGGCAAGGAGCTGGCGGAGCGGCTGAGGTGGCAGGCGTCCAAGGTCTCCCGGATCGAGAACGCCCGCCAGACCGCGACCGAGGACGACGTCACCCGGTGGGCGCGGGCGGTGGACGCCTCCCCCGCGGTCGCCGGGGAGCTGGTGGAGCAGGCCGCGGGACTCCTGGACCGCCAGGACTCCTGGCGGCAGCGGCACCGCAGCGGGCTGGCGGCGCTCCAGGAGGACATCCGCGACGTGGAGGCGCGGACCACCCAGCTGCGGGTGTTCGAGCCCGGCGTGGTCATCGGGCTGCTGCAGACCACCGAGTACGCCCGGAGCATCTTCACCCGGATCAAGCGCCTCTACCGGGCGCCCGACGAGATCGACGCGGCCATCCGGGTGCGCATGCAGCGCCAGGACATCCTCTACGACCAGAGCAAGCGGTTCAGGTTCGTCATGCCGGAGGCGGCGCTGCGCCACCGGCTCGCCCCGCTGGACGTGATGCGCGGGCAGCTCGACCGGTTACTGGCGGTGACGGCACTTCCGAACGTGGAGTTCGGGGTGATCCCCTTCGAGGCGTTCCTGCCCTCGGCACTGCTCAACGGCTTCTGGATGTACGACGAGGACCACGTGGCGGTGCCGACCAGGACGAGGGACCTGCTGCTGCGCGACCCCGAGGACGTCGCCTTCTACGGGCGGACCTTCGAGGAACTCTGCGAGGTCGCGGCCTTCGGGGAGGATGCCCGATCGGTGATCGTCCGAGTACTCAACGATTTCTCCGGACAATCGGAGGACTAAACACCGCAATTGCTTGATTAGCATCCCAAGATCGTGCAATTCTCTGTCGAGACGGAGGTGACGCACGATGCTGGACACGCTGTCCTGTCTCGAAAGGCTCGTTGCCGCGATACGGCTGCACGCCGACCTTTCCGTGCAGCGGATCTCGTTCGGCGATCCCGCGTACGTCTACGTCCGCAACCGCTTCAGCAACACCCTGGCCGAGACCGTGACCTGCTCCCCGGACGGCGGCTTCATCACGTCGTGGGGCTACCGGCTCGGCTGCAGCGAGAACATCGACGCCGCCGCGGCCCGGCTGGCCTTCCTCCTCGCCGCCCTGCCCACCCCCCGCACCTGAGCCTCTTCCCGGACCCGTACGGCGTGTCTCGGACCCGCGCAGGTCCACCGCCCCGGCGTCGAGGATCGTGAGGTCCCACGTGTCGTGCGTGTGCGCCGGGTAGGCGTGGTCGGTGAAGTGCGCGTGGAAGACCTCGGCGACACCCGCGACGGGCGGCCGCCACGCCCTGATCGTCGTCGGCGGGCGGCGGAAGGTCATGCGAGGAACGTACAAGACGGACGGCCCGCGAGCGGGCCACGCTGATCACATCGGCCACCACCCCGACCGGGGCGGCCCTGTTCGAAAGGTGTGAGCGGAGTGTCCGTTTCCCTGGATCCCGTCAATATCGTCCGCGCGCTGGACCGGTTCAGCGAGCTGTGGACGCAGAAGAGGATCGCCGGCCTCAACGACTACGAGATCAAGCTCGCCAAGCTCAAGGGGGAGTTCGTCTGGCACGCCCATCCGGAGACCGACGAGCTGTTCCTGGTCGTCAGCGGCCGGCTCACCATCCAGCTCAGGGAGGGGGACGTCGTCCTCGGACCCGGCGAGCTGTACGTGGTGCCCCGAGGTGTCGAGCACTGCCCCCTGGCCGAGGAGGAGACGGCCATCCTGCTCGTGGAGCCCGCCGGCACGCTCAACACCGGTGACGCGGGAGGCCCGATGTCCAAGGCCGTCGAATCCCTCGGCTAGGACCCGGAGGCGGTCCGGCCCGGCCCTAGGAGCTCTCGGCGGGCGCGTCGGGGAAGTCGGAGAGGACGAGGCCGACCTCTCGGGCGGCGGCGACCCGGGCGTGGTGGAGCATCCGGCTCCGCGACATGTTGCCGGTGTGCAGGGTGTATCGGACCACGAGGCCGTCGAGCATGCCGTCGATCCGCTCGGCCGAGCCCAGCGGGTCGTCGCAGGTGAACTCGCCCGAGGCCACGCCGTCGGAGATCACCTGGCTGAGGATCTCGATCCAGGCGCCCTCAAGCTCCAGCAGGATGGTGCGGACGTGCTCCTCGCGCACCCCGACGGCCCAGGCGTCGACCCAGAGGATCCAGCTCTGGTCGGAGCGGGAGGCCGGGATGTAGAAGCGCAGGACGCGGTCGAGGAGCTGGACGGCGGTGCCGGGGCCCGCGACGATCTCCTTCAGCCGCTGGATCTCGGAGTCGCTGGTGCTGCGGAGCATCTCGGTGATGAGATCGTCCTTGGTGGCGAAATGGTAGTGGATCAGCCCGCCGCTCACGTTCGTCGCCTTGGCGATGTCGGCGACGCGGGTGCTGGCCAGCCCACGCTCCAGCACGACTCGCCTGGCGGCTTCAAGGAGCTCCGCTCGGCGCTGGTCGGCCTGGTCGGCGCGGCTGCTGCGCGCTCCTCCTCCGCTGTGCACGGCGCAAGACTACAGCAGCGCGGGCCGCCGCCTCACTACTCCTGATTGGCGAACCAGTCAATAGCTTTGCCCTGGTCCCAGCGGCCGTATCCGGTCACCGCGCTCCGCTGGTGCGGTGACCGGACACGACGACGACCGCCGGGACGTACCGAGGGCCCGGGACCTCCTGGGCCGTCGGTACGTCCCGGACTGTCAGGACATCCAGCACCGTCGCGGCGTCCGGTGCCGTCATAACGTCCAGGACCGTCGCGACCTTCGGGACCGTGGCGAGCGGGCTCAGCCGCAGCGGTAGAGGGACTGGTCGGTGGAGCCGCCGTACTCCGACGCCTTGACGGTGGCGCAGTTGGCCCGCACCCACTCGGTCACCTGGGAATCACCCCTGCCGGGCCCGCCCCTGCCGCCGCCGGGCATCACATATCTGAGTTGCCCCGAGGAGACGAGTCCCTTGAGCCGGTCCACGGTCATGGCCGGGTCGCCGCCCGTGAAACCGCCCATCGCGATGACGGGCAGCCCGGTCGACAGGATGGCCGAGGAGGCGCCCTGCGCGCTGCTCACCGCCACCAGCCAGGTCGCGCCGCCCCGGTTCCTCTTCAGGTAGTCGACCGTCCGCTGGTCCATCGCCCCGCCGAAGCCACCCCGCATCCCGCCGGGGAAGCCGTAGCGCGCGGGCGAGGAACCCTGCGGTGAACCACCGGCCGTACTGTGCCCCGGGTCCTGTCCCGGGTCCTGTCCCGGATTCCGCTCCGGCGTGCCGCCGGGAAGGCCACCCTGAGTGCCGTTCTGTGCGCCGCTCTGTGCGCCGTTCCGAGGGCCGCCTTCGCCGGGGAGGCCGCCCCGCATGCCGTCGAAGCCTCCGCTCCCCGCGGGACCGGCGGTGGGGTTGGTGCCGTTGACGGGCGAGCCGAGAGGGGTGAGCGCGTAGGCGGCCGGTCCGGCGAGGACCGCGACCAGCCCGGCCGTCAGCGCGACCGCGGCGATCCGCGACCCGAGCCGCCGCCCGAGGCCGGCCAGGAGCAACCCGGCGACCGCCACGACGGTCGCACCGGCCACCGTCCAGGCCAGCCAGGGTACGAAGTCCCCGGCGTCCCCGGCGTCCCCGGCGTCCCCGGCACTCCGGAGCAGCGTGAACGCCCACGCCCCGGTGACCGCGATGCCCAGGGGCGGCACCCACGACCAGGCCCTGGACTCCAGCTGGGCCCGCCACACGAGCACCCCGCCGAGGCCGGTGAGGGCGGCGACGGCCGGGGCCATCGCGGTGGTGTAGTACGGATGGAAGGTGCCGCTGGAGAAGCTGAACACCACGTAGTGGACCGCGAGCCAGCCGCCCCACAGCGTCAGGGCGATCCGGGGATCGCGGAGCGGGCCGCGCGCGACCAGGACCAGGCCCGCGACGAGGGCGATCAGGGAGAGGGGCAGCAGCCAGGAGATCTGCCCGGCCATGACGTCGTTGAACAGGCGCCCGGCCCCCGCCGCGCCGCCGAACCCGCCGCCACCGCCGGGTCCACCTGGTCCACCGGGTCCGCCGGGCGCGCTGCCTCCGCCGGGCGCGCCGCTCCCGCCGAAGATACGGCCGAGGCCGTTGTAGCCGATGACGAGGTCCCGGACGGAGTTGTCGGTGCTGCCGCCGACGTAGGGCCTGCTCGACGCGGGCCACAGGTCCACGACCACCATCCACCACGCGCTGGAGACCACCAGCGCGACGCCCGCCGCGAGCAGATGCCCGAGGCGGCGGAGCAGGGGCCCGGGAGCCATGGCCAGGTAGAGCGGGGCGAAGACCGGGAGCACCAGGTACGCCTGGAGCATCTTGGTGTTGAACGCCAGCCCGACGAGCACCGCCGAGACGACGAGCGCGCGCATCCGTCCGGCGCGTACCGCCTCCTGGCAGAACCAGGCGGCGAGTACCAGCAGCAGGACGAGGAGGGTGTCCGGGTTGTTGTCCCGGTTGATGGCCACGGTGATCGGGGTCAGCGTCATCACCAGGGCCGCGACCAGCGCCGCGGCGTGGCCGTACGGACCGGGCAGTGCCCTTCGCACGGCCGAGTGGAGCACCGCGACGGCGGCGACCCCGGCGGCGGCCTGGGGCAGGAGCATGCTCCAGGTGCCGAACCCGAAGACCCTCGCGGACAGTCCCATCACCCACAGCGCGAGCGGCGGCTTGTCCACGGTGATGAACGACCCGGCGTCCAGTGCCCCGAAGAAGAACGCCTTCCAGCTCTGGGTGCCCGACAGGATCGCGGCGGAGTAGTAGTCGTTGGCGGTGCCGTTCCGCCCGAGCGCCCACACGTAAAGGACCGTGGCCAGCGCGAGCACCCCCCACAGGCCGGGCCGCGCCCACCGGGGGTCGCCGGGGTCGCCGAGGAACACCCGCCGCACGGCACCTCCGAACCCGCCGTCCCGCTCCGCGCGGCCCCGGCCGGGAACCTGCCGCCCGCCGGGAGGCGACGTCGCCGTACCCAAGGCAGACGACGCGGTCGGCGCGGGCGGCCTCGGTCCGCCGGGGGCGGGGAGCGCCGGTCGGTGAGCGGTGCGTGTCCCCGTCCGCGGGGAGGTAGGCGTGCCGGGCGCGGGCGTGGACGATCCCGTGTCCCGCGAAGGGGACGATTCAGTGTCCCGCGAAGAGTCGGTGGTCATGAGGTGGTCCCCTTGGCGCGGCGGGGGTTGAAGACCCAGGCGCGGAGCATCAGGAAGCGTACGAGGGTGGCGAGGGCGTTGGCCGCCACGAGCGCGGCGACCTCCGCGACGGTGGGCGCCGCGGGCGCCACGAGGTCGAGCAGGGCCAGGCCGCCGGTGCTCAGCAGCAGGCCGACGAGGAAGGCCAGGCCGCCTTCGAGCTGGTGGCGGAGGGCTCCGGTACGGCCGCTGACGCCGAAGGTGAAGCGCCGGTTGGCCGCGGTGTTGGCGACGGCGGTGACGAGCAGGGCCACCCCGTTGGCCACGACGGCCGGCATCACCAGGCGCAGGGTCACGAACAGGACCAGGTGCGCCAGGGTGCAGATCGCGCCGATGACGGCGAAGCTGGGCAGCTGGCGGGCCATGCCCCCGGGCAGCCGCGCTCCCCGCACGCGCGGCGGTACCGGGATCCGCGCCGCCCCCGACAACGTCCTCCGCGCCACCCTGGCCATCCCCCTGAGGTCGTCCACGGCGGTCCTGACGATGTCGACGCGGCTGTCGGGGTCGTCCACCCAGTCGACGGGCACCTCGTGGATGCGCAGTCCGTGCCGTTCGGCGAGGAGCAGAAGCTCGGTGTCGAAGAACCACTCCTCGTCCTCGACGGCGGGGAGCAGCGCCTGCGCGATCTCGGTGCGGACCGCCTTGAAACCGCACTGCGCGTCGGAGAACCGCGCCCCCATAGCCGACCGGAGCAGCAGGTTGTACGTCCGCGAGACGAACTCCCGTTTCGGTCCCCGGACGACGTTGGATCCCCTGGACAGCCGGGTGCCGATGGCCAGGTCGCTGTGGCCGGACAGCAGCGGGGCCACCAGCGGCAGGAAGGCGTCCAGGTCGGTGGAGAGGTCCACGTCCATGTAGCCGACCACGTCGGCGTCGCTCTCCGACCACGCCCGGCGCAGCGCGCGGCCCCGGCCCTTGGCCTCCAGGCGCAGGGCGCGCACGTGGGACAGCTCGTGGGCGAGGGCGGTGGCGATCCGCCAGGTGGCGTCGGTGCTGGCGTTGTCGGCGATCGTGATGCGGAAGCCGTAGGGGAAGGTTCTCGTGAGGTAGGCGTGCAGGCGGCGGACGCTCTCGCCGAGCACCCGCTGCTCGTTGTGGACGGGGACCACGATCTCGACCAGCCGGGTGCGCGCGGGTGCCGTGGCCTGCTTCACGCCGCCCTCCGGGGGCGGGGGCTCGGTTGTCTCATACCCTCACAGTGGTCGCGTGATCTTGAGCGACCCTGAGGCGATCGTTAACACCGGGTGAGAAAGGGACACGACCGGTTGCCTCGGCGAGGAGCGCGGAGCGCGGAGCGAAGGACGGGTGGCGTCGGCGGCGGCCCACATGTTCGAGGCCGTGGGAAGAAGGGGCGACAGGGCGACGGGGACGGCCGCTCACGTACCCGGGGTGAGGAGGGACCGGGTGGGAGAGCCGGGCAGGCGGACGCGGGCGAGGATGCCGCCTCCGGCGGCGTTCTCCAGGTTCACCTCTCCCCCGGCGTCGCGCACGGCCTTGGCGACGATGGCCAGCCCCAGTCCCGAGCCGGGCATGCTGCGGGCCGAGGACGACCGCCAGAACCGGTCGAACACGTACGGCAGCTCCTCCCCCGGAATGCCGGGGCCGTGGTCCCTGACGGTCAGCTCGCCGTCACGGAGCCGCACGACCACCGGCTCCGGCCGGTCCGCCGAGAACTTCACCGCGTTGTCCAGCAGGTTCACCACGGCCCGTTCCAGGGCGGCCTGGTCGCCCCGCAGGTACCAGGGGCTCAGCCCCACCTCGATCGAGGTGTCGGGGGCGCGCAGCCGCGCCCTGCGCACGGCCGCCTCGACGGCGTCGTGGAAGGCGACCTCGACGTGCGGCTCGTGCTCGTCCTCCGAGCGCGAGAGCTGGAGCAGGTCCCCGACGAGCGTGGACATCTCCTCGAACTGGGCCTTGAGGTTGGCGAGCAGCCTGCGCTTGGGAGCGGCGTCGAGGGGACGTCCGGCGTTCTCGCTGCGCAGCAGCAGGTCGATGTTGGTGCGCAGGCTGGTGAGCGGGGTGCGCAGCTCGTGCCCCGCGTCGGCGATCAGCCTCCGCTGGCGCTCGCGGGACCCGGCCAGCGCGGTGGTCATCGCGTTGAACGAGACGCCGAGCCTGGCGATCTCGTCGGTGCCCTCGACCGGGATCCTGGTGTCGAGGTCCTCGGTCCTGGCGACGTACTCGACGGCCTCGGTCAGGCGGCCGACGGGGCGCAGCGCCGTACGGGAGACGAGCAGCCCGGCGGAGGCGGCGCCGAGCACGCCGAGCGCGGTGACCCCCGCGAGGATCCAGGCGAGGGCGGTGAGGGTGGCGTAGACCTCGTCCAGGGATCGTGACTCCATGACCGCGAGGCCGGGGCGGATGTTCTTCGTCATCACCCGGACCTCCTCTCCGGCGTCGGTCACACCGTTCCTGAGCAGCCGCCCGCCCGGGGGCCCGTGTGTCAGGGCCACGTCGGCCGGGGTCACCTCGACGGGCGTGGAGCCCGCCACGCACCTCCCGCCGTCGGCGTAGACCAGCTGGATGGGCGGGAGGCGGGGCAGCGGCCTGCGGCCGGCGGCCTCCCCCCGGTCCCCCGGGCCCCCCACCCCCCGGGGCCCTCCCGGGCAGTACGGGCCGATCCACTCGATGCCCTGCGGCCGTCCCTCCAGCGAGCGCTCCACCTGCCGCAGCAGCTCGGCCCGTACGACGAACCAGCACAGCATCGCGCACACCGCGATCGCGAGCGCCACGGCCGCCGCCACCAGCAGGGTGAGCCGGGAGCGCAGGGAACGGCGACCGTTCACGCGGAGGTCCGCAGCACGTAGCCGACGCCCCGGACGGTGTGGATCAGCCGGGGGCGCCCGCCGAGCTCGGTCTTGCGGCGCAGGTACATGACGTAGACGTCGAGGGAGTTGGAGGACGGCTCGAAGTCGAATCCCCACACCTCGCCGAGGATCTGCTCGCGGGTGAGCACCTGGCGGGGGTGGACCATGAACAGCTCCAGCAGCAGGTACTCGGTGCGGGTCAGCTCCAGCGGCTCCCCTGCCCGGGTGACCTCGCGACCGGCGATGTCCATCCGCAGGTCGCCGAAGGCCAGGACCGCGTCGTCCTCGGCCGCGGGCGCGCTCAGGGCGCCGCGCCGCAGCAGCGCCCTGACGCGCGCCAGCAGCTCGTCCAGCTCGAACGGCTTGACCAGGTAGTCGTCGGCCCCCGCGTCCAGGCCGGAGACCCGGTCGCCCACGGCGTCGCGGGCGGTGAGCATGAGGACCGGCAGGTGGTTGCCCGCCGCCCTGAGCCTGCGGCAGGTGGTCAGCCCGTCCAGCCGGGGCATCATGACGTCGAGCAGGACCAGCTCGTACGGCTCCCGGTCGATCGCCTCCAGCGCCGCCTGGCCGTCCGAGGCCAGGCCGACCCGGTACCCCTCGAACTCCAGGCTGCTCTGCAGCGCCTCCCTGAGCGCGGGCTCGTCGTCCACGACCAGCACCCGCGCCGTCTCACCCTCAGCCATGACCTCCACGGTAGACGCCCATCATGAGAGCCGGATGAACGCCTCACCCGGTCTGCTCGGAGAGCCGGGCCCGGGCTCAGGTGAGCAGCGCCATGGCGGCGTTGTGGCCGGGAATGCCGCTGACGCCGCCGCCGCGCCGGGCGCCCGCGCCGCAGAGCAGGACGCGCTCGAAGTCGGTCTCCACCCCCCAGCGCCCCGGTTCCCCGTACGGCCAGGACAGGTCGCGGTGGAAGATGTGGCCGCCGGGCAGGCCCGCCTCGGTCTCCAGGTCGACCGGGGTCCTGGCCTCCAGGCAGGGGCTGCCGTCGGGGGCGCGCAGCAGGCAGTCCTCGACGGGTTCGGCGAGAACGGCGTTCATCGAGGCGAGCGTGGCGCGCAGCGCGGCCTCGCGCGCCCCCGCCGGGTCCTCCCTGAACAGCCTGGCGGGCATGTGCAGGCCGAACAGCGTCATCGTGTGGGCTCCGGCCTCGCGCAGTTCCGGGCCGAGGATGGAGGAATCGGTCAGCGAGTGGCAGTAGACCTCGGCCGGGGGCAGCGAGGGGATCTTCCCGGCCGACGCCTCCGCGTACGCGCGGGCGAGCTGGTCGCGGCCCTCGTTGATGTGGAACGTGCCGCTGAACGCCGCCGCGGGGTCCACGCCGGGGTCCCGCAGGCGCGGCAGCCGCGAGAGCACCATGTTGACCTTGAGCTGGGCCCCCTCGGGGACGGGTTCGGCGTCTCCGAGCAGCCGGGCGAGCACGGCGGGCGGCACGTTGGCCAGGATCCGCTCACCCGTCACCGCGTGCTCGCCGTCCGCGTCGCGGAAGGCGACCTCGCCCGAGGGGTCTATCGCGAGGACCTCGGCGCCGGTCAGGATCTCCGCCCCGGCGGCGCGGGCGGCGTCGGCGAGCGCGCCGGACACCGCGCCCATGCCTCCGACGGGGACGTTCCAGTCGCCGGTCCCGTCGCCGATCACGTGGTAGAGGAGGCAGCGGTTGGCCAGCAGGCCCGGGTCGGAGGGGTCGGCGAAGGTGCCGATGAGGGCGTCGGTGAGGACCACGCCGCGCACGGTGTCGTCGGCGAACCGCTCGTCCACCACCTCGCCGACCGGCCGCTCGAACAGGTCGCGCCAGGCCTCCTCACCGACGAGACTCCGCATCGCCGCCCGGTCGGCGAGGGGTTCGAGCAGCGTCGGCGCGACCCGCTCGGCCACGTCGGCGGTCATCCCGTAGAAGCGCCGCCACGCCCGCAGCTCGCCGTCGCCGCCGGTGACCCGGGCGAAGGAGGCCGCGGTCCGCGCGGCGTCGCCGTTGTCGACCAGCAGCCCGGTGCCGCCCACCGGCGTGTACGAGGCGTATCGGCGCCGGCGCAGCGCGATCCTGAGCCCCAGGTCGGCGACGACCTTCGAGGGGAGCAGGCTGACCAGGTACGAGTAGCGCGAGAGCCGGGCGTCGACCCCGGGGAACGCCCGCGCCGACACGGCGAGGCCGCCGACGTGACCGAGGCGTTCCAGGACGAGGACGCGCCGGCCGGCGCGGGCGAGGTAGGCGGCGGCGACCAGGCCGTTGTGGCCGCCTCCGACGATCACGGCTTCGTAGCGCGAGCGGAGCACGAGACTTCCCGGCGGGGTGAGGTGCGGTGAGGGGACGCGGGCTGGGACTGCGGCCGTTCAGAGACCCGTCTGCCAGTGCGGCTCGGGACAGAGCACGCTCGGCGTCTCGACCATCACCATGCGCTTCACCATATCCCGAAATATCGCTAGATCGGCAGCCCACCTCGCGGCCGCCCGGCTCCCGGATCGCCGCCGTTCACCGTCGCGCACTGACGCTCACCGTCGCTCACAGCCGCTCGCAACCGCTCGCAGCCGCTCACTGACAGCTCACTGACAGCTCACTGCCGTTCGCGGGCGGCGGCGGAGAGGGTGATCGTGAGGAGGGTGGCGGCGGGACCCGTGGGAGCACGGCCGTGGCGCCAGACCGCCCGCAGGCGGCGCGTGAGGTCGATGCCCCGGGTGGGCACCTCGACCAGGCGGCCGGTGGCCAGCTCGGCCTCCACCGCGTAACCGCTGAGCACGGCGGGGGCCGCGCCCTCGCGGGCGGCGCCCTTGACCGCGGCGTTGGAACCGAGCTCCAGCTTCGGGGCGGCCGCGGCGTGGCCGGTGAGCGCGAGGTCCAGCGTCTCGCGGGTGCCCGACCCCCGCTCGCGGACGACCAGCGGGGTGGCGGCCAGCTCGGCGGCGAGCAGCGGGGTGCGACGGCGCGCCCACGGGTGTCCCGGCGCGACCACCACCACGAGCCTGTCGGTGGCCACCACCCGCGACGCCAGCCCGGCCGGGACCGAGGGCCCCTCCACGAACCCGAGCTCGATCTTCCCGCCGATCAGCCTCGCCACCTCGGCCGAGTTCTGCACGTCCAGGCCGACCTGGACCTGGGGCTCGCGGTCCTGGAGCTCACCCAGCCAGCGCGGCAGCAGGTACTCGGCCACCGTCATGCTGGCGGCGATGTGCAGGTGCGCGGCCCGGCCGCGCCGTACCGCCTCCGCCCCGCGCATGAGCTCCTCCGCCGCCGCCAGCACCTGCGTGGCCCAGGCCGAGACCATCACGCCCTGCGGGGTGAGGGTGGACCCGCGCGGGGTGCGTTCCAGCAGCGGCAGCCCGAGGCGGCGTTCCAGCAGCGAGATGCGCTTGCTCACCGACGGCTGCGCGATGCCCGCGGCCCTGGCCGCCTGGCCGAGGCTGCCCAGGCGTTCCACTTCGACGAGCAGGCGCAGGGATTCGAGGTCGGGCAGCTCGCTCATAGCTCCAGGCTATGACCTTCCAGAAAGGTGACGGCTACCGGCCTCCCCACGCCGCGCCGAGACTCGGGAGATGCCCGTCTCCCCGCTCACCCGCTCTCCCGACCCCACCGCGCGAACCCCTCAGACACCCGTACGACCCGCACCGGCACCGGCGGCGGGACGTGGAGCGCTCCGGGCGCTCGCGCCGGGGCTCGGGGCCGCGGCCGGCGCGGTGGTCCTGGCGACGGCGGCGGCCCGGATCGTTCCCGGGGTGAGCGCCGCCGTGGTCGCGGTGGTCCTCGGGGTCGCGCTCACCAACCTCGGCGGCCTGCACCGGTCGCTCGCCCCCGGGCTCGGGTTCGCCTCCCGCAGGGTGCTGCGGCTGGCGATCGTGCTGCTCGGCCTGCAGATCGCGCTGCCGGAGCTGCTGGCGCTCGGCTGGCGGGCGCTGGCGGTGGTCGCGGCGGGGACCGGCGTCACGTTCGCCGCGACGCGGTGGATCGGAGGCCGCGTCGGGGTGAGCCCGCGCAGGTCCCTGCTGATCGCGACCGGCGTGTCCGTCTGCGGGGCGGCGGCCGTGGCCGCCATGCACGAGGTCGCGGAGGGCGACGACGACGACGTGGCGGCCGCGGTGGGCGTGGTCGTCCTGTACGGCAGTGTCTCGATCGTCACGCTCCCCCTGCTCGCGGGGGCGCTGGGGCTGACCCCGCACCAGCTGGGCCTGTGGGCCGGAGCCTCGGTCCACGAGGTCGCGCAGGTGGCGGCCATCGGCGCGGCGGCCGGAGCGGGGGTGCTGGTGAGCGCGGTGGCCGTCAAGCTGGCCCGGGTCGTCCTGCTGGCCCCGATCGTCGCGCTCACCTCCGTCTCCCTGCGCCGCGCCGCGACCTCGGCACGCCGTACCAAGACGGACCGTCCTGGAGTGAGCCGTCCCGAGGCGGGCCGTACCTCGACGGGCCGCCCTGAAACGAGCCGTCCCGAGGCGGGCCGTTCCAAGACGGGCAGCCCCGAGACGGGCAGTCCCTCGACGGACGGTCCCGAGGCCGGGCGGGCGGTGCGGCGTCCGCCGGTGGTGCCGCTGTTCGTCGCCGGGTTCGTCGCGGCCGTGGCGGCGCGGAGCCTGGGCCTGGTGCCGGCCGAGATCACCCGGGCGGTCCCCGACCTGACGGCGGTGCTGCTCGCGGCGGCGCTCTTCGCCCTGGGCACCGGCGTCGACGTGCCAAGGCTCGCGCGGGGCGGGCGGTCGCTGCTCCTGGGCGGGATCGCCACGGCCCTCATCGGCGGGATCTCACTGCTCGGAGTGCTGGTCATTGGCTGATCTTTGAGTGGACGTCTCCTCGCAACCGCCGTAACGTGCTCTTTTTGGGGAAGACGGTGTCGTTTACACCGTTCCAAAAGCAAGCAATGATTACGACCTCGGACAAGGAGACAGAACCAGCTCATGCGTACCACCCGACAGCCCCTCTCCGACGTGCTCCGCCCCTCAGGTGAGGTGGCCGAAGCACTGGAGCAGGGCGCCCCGATCGTGGCGCTGGAGTCCACGATCATCTCCCACGGCCTGCCCCAGCCCCGCAACCTTGAGGTCGCGGTGGAGCTGGAGCGGATCGTCAGGGAGGCCGGGGCGGTGCCCGCGACGATCGCGGTGCTGGACGGCGTGGCGCGCATCGGTCTCGACAAGAGCGAGCTGGAGCGCGTCGCCGGCGAGCCGGGGCTTCGCAAGCTGGGCTTCCGCGACCTGCCCGCCGCCGCCGCGCTCGGCGCGAGCGGGGCGACCACGGTCTCCGCCACCTCGTTCCTGGCCGCCAGGGCGGGCATCCGGGTCTTCGCCACCGGCGGTCTCGGCGGCGTGCACCGAGGGTGGACCGAGAGCCAGGACGAGTCCGCCGACCTCGACATGCTGAGCCGGACCCGCATCACCGTGGTCTGCGCGGGCGTGAAGTCGATCCTGGACGTACCGGCCACCCTGCAGCGGCTGGAGACGCGCGGCGTCACGATCGCGGGGTTCCGCACCGACGAGTTCCCCGGCTTCTACCTGCACACCTCGGGCGAGCCGGTCGACTGGCGGATCGAGACGCCGGACGAGGCCGCGGGCATCATGCGGGCCCAGGACGCGCTCGGCGGCCCGGAGACCGCGCTGATCGTCGCCAACCCGGTGCCGCTGCCCGAGCAGCTCGACCCCGAGCTGCACGACCGGGTCCTCGCCGAGGCCCTCGCCGAGGCGGAGCGGCGGCGGATCACCGGCCAGGCCATCACCCCGTTCCTGCTGGGCTACCTGGTGCGCGGCACCGGCGGCGCCTCACTTGAGGCGAACCTGGCCGCAGTGCGGGGCAACGCCGGCGTCGCAGGGCGGATCGCGGCCTCCTGGAGCCGGGGAGACTGAGGACACCGTGACCGGAACGGGTCTGCTGGTCATCGGCGACGTGGTGACCGACGTCGTCGCACTTCACGGCGGGTCCGCCAGGAGCGGTCTGGCCGTCGGGACGGACACCGCCGCCGACATCGTGCTGCGCCCCGGCGGCTCGGGGGCCAACACGGCGTCCTGGGCCGCCCGGCTCGGCGCCGACGCGCGGATCCTGACCCGGGCGGGCTTCGACACCGCCGACTGGCACGCCGCCGAGCTGCGGCGGTTCGGGGTACGGCCGCACCTGCGGGTCGACCCCGACCGGCCCACCGCGGTGGTGATCGCGATGGTCGACGTGACCGGGGAGCGTTCCATGCTCACCAACCGGGGCGCGGGCGGGCACATCGGCACGGGCGACTGGGACGAGAGCCTGCTCGACGGGGTGGGGCATCTCCATCTGTCCGGTTACACCCTCTTCGCGGAGCCGGGGCTCCAGCTTTCCCGGCTGGCCATGGCCGAGGCGTCCCGGCGCGGCGTCTCGATCAGCGTGGACCCCGCCTCGACCGGTTTCCTGCGCTCGTTCGGCGTCGAGCGGTTCGTCCAGGAGACCCTGACCGCCCAGCTGATCATCCCCAACCTGGACGAGGCGCTGCTGCTCACCGGCGAGGCCACCGCCGAGAGAGCGGCCGAGAGCCTGAGCCTCCGCTACGGCGCGGCGGCGGTGAAACTCGGATCCCGCGGCGCGCTGATGGCCAGGGACGGAAAGTTGGCCGCCCGGGTTCCCGCGCTCACCACCGAGGTGGTTGACTCCATTGGAGCGGGGGACGCGTTCGCCGCCGGGCTGCTCACGGCCCTGCTGGGCGGGGCCGCGGACGAGGTCGCGCTGGACGCCGGACGCCGCGCGGGGGCGGAGGCCGTGACGGTCCTGGGTGGCCGTCCGCGTGTCCTTCCGTCTGATTTGGGTACCAAGGAGCTTTACCCTCTTAACACCAATTGATAGCTTGCGGCGTAAGCTGCACCATTAGCCACACGCGTCACTTTGGGGAGGTTACGGTCCGCCGATGGATGCCGAGTCATCGATCTGCCTGAGTGATCTGGTCCCGGCCCTGCGCTGGAGCCGTCCCCAGCAGGTCGCCGAAGCCCTGGCCGACCCCCGGCTGCCCGCCGGCTGGTGGTCGTCGGTCACCCTGCCAAAGGCCCTCGGCGCCGCGGGGCTCGACTGGGTCTGCGACAGGCTGGCCAGGCTCTCGCTGTCACGCTGGGACCACCTGCCGTTGAGCGACGTGCTGCCCGCGCTGCACGTCCACACGGTCGACCCGACCCTGCCCGGCTGGCCGGAGCCCGCGCGCTCGGCCATCGCCGGACTGGGCGGCTGGAACCGCCTGCGCCGCCTGACCGCGGGAGACCTGAGCGGGCCCGCGATCGGGCCCGCCACGTCCTCCCCCGAGGTCGTGGTCACCGCCGTGTTCCGCGAGGTGCTCGGCCACGTCCCGGGGATCGCCGAGCACGCCGCGCCGGCCGCCGCCCACGCGCAGGTCCCGGTCCAGGAGCGGGTCCAGGACCCGGCGCCCGCGCCGCAGGTCCCCGCCCAGCCGTCGCCGCCGCCGCAGGAGCAGCGGCAGGCCCCGGTCCCCGAGCCCGCCGTTCCCGAGCCGGTCGCGCCCAGCCCCCAGGCCCTCCTCAGCGACTACCCGCTGGTCCGCCTGGTCGACAACATGTTCCGCGACTGGAGCCCGCTGGAGCGCGCGGTCGCCGTCGAGCGGCTCTTCGCGGTCGACCCGATCAGCCTGCGCGCGCTCGCGCACAAGCTGAACGCCGACCGCGACGCGCTCTCGGCGGCCCAGCGCTCCGCCGAGGAACGCATCCTGCTCTGGCTGCGCTCCTCGGAGTCCGCGCCGCTCACCGGGCACATGTTCGGGCTGACCGAGTGGCTGGGCTCCGCCGCCACCAAGGACCAGCTCATCGGCGCCGACCCGGCGCACCCGATCGAGGTCCCCACCCTGCGGACCCCGCTCTGGAGGGTGCTGGTCACGCTCATGCCCGACCGGCGGCTCCAGGACGACTGGCTCGTCGTGGGCGACCTGGGCGGGCTGCGCGACCGGACCCGCCAGCTCCTGTCGGGCAAGCCGATCGACAGCGACGTGCTCAGGCTCATGGAGCACCAGCTCGGCATCCGGTCCCACTCGGTGCAGGCCTGGCTGGACGCCCTCGCCGCGAGCGCGACGCAGGAGGCGGCTCCCCAGGAGGCCACCGCCGAGGTCAGGCAGCTGCCGCGCCGCACCCCGGGGGCGAACGGCCACCACCACCGCGGCGGGCAGCCGATCCCGCAGGTGAACACCGGCGCCATCGACCCCCGCGCCGCCCTGGCCACGCTGTCGGCCCTGGCGAGCGGCAACTCCAGGCCGCACCTGATCACCAGCCAGCGGGTCCCGATGCACCCGCCCGCGAGCCCGACGTCCGACCCGACCCGCTGGCAGCGCATCGAGGTGACCAGCGACCACCTGCGGGGCGGCCCGGTGGCCGTTCCCGAGGGGTACGCCACCCAGCTGGGCATGCGTCCCGGCACGCTGCTGTCGGTCACCGGTCCGGGCGACAACGCGGTGGTCCTGGTCTGGCGGGACCACCCCGTCTTCGACTCCCTGCAGCCCGTCCTGATGCGCCTGAACGCCCGTCCGGGCGACCAGGTCTACGTCACCGTGGACGGCTACCGCCTGGACGCCCAGCTGCCGGCCTGACCCTCCGGCCGCCCCTCCCCCGGAGTCACCATCGGGGAAGGGGCGGGTGCGGGGACAGGAATCCGGTGAAGGCAGGCGGAGCCGGGCGAGCTTGATTCATTTAGCCGAATCGACGCTATGCTTGGGCCTCCCGAGGCCGGAATTAACAATGGGACCCGAGCTACAGGGGTCCCATTGGTCGTTTTCATGTCAACAAAATCCCATTTCTCCTTTTCCGTCGGCGATTTTGACGACACACCTCACAAATCAGTTGTCAGCTGTTGTCCGACGGCTGACACGAGAACAGGAATACGCAAGCTGTGGGGGACGGACCGGCGCGAGCGACCCGGACACGCAACAACAAGAAGGACCTCAGGTTGGCGTGGGCCGGATCCGCGCTTTCCATGACCGCTTTCCGGACCCTCGGCGTCTCCTACCCGCTCATCGCCCTGGCGCTCACCGGCTCCCCCATGGCCGCCGGATGGGTGGGGTTCGCCTCGACCGTCCCCGGCCTCCTGCTGTACATCCCGGCCGGCGCCCTGATCGACCGCTTCAACCCGCGCCAGGTCATGCTGTGGACGGAGGCAGCCAGGGGGATCACCGCGGCCAGCGTGTTCGTGGCCCTGCTCTGCGGGGCGGCCTCGCTGACCCAGCTGATCGTGGCCGCCGTCGCCGAGGGGGCGCTGTGGGTCCTGCACTCGCTGGCGGAGAACGCGCTGATCCCCTCACTGGTCGGCCGCGACGGGCTCCGCCGCGCGCTCGCGCGAAGCGAGATGAGTTTCCACACCGCCGTGCTGGCGGGAAGGCCGCTCGGCGGATTCCTGCTGGGAATCGGTCAGGCGATACCATCGGCCGTCAATACCGTGCTCTTCTTCCTCTCGTTCGGTTTGCTGCTGCGAATGGACGCGAGTGACGTCCGGCGTGACGCGCGGCCGCTGGTCAAAGTCGGCGACGGGCTGCGCGAGGTGGCCCAGCGGCCTTTCCTGCGCACCGCGATGGCGCTGACCGCCCTCACCAATCTGATGGTCAACGCGCTGACCATGGTCTTTCTCGCGAGTTCGACGGAGCTGTCTCCGCTGATCGTCGGGCTGGTGCTCGCGGGGGGCGGGCTGGGCGGGGTCCTGGGGTCCCTCGTCGTCCTGCGCGTCACGCCGCCGCCCTTCATGCTGTTCGCGCAGGTGTGGATCTGGGCGTTCGCGCTCTTCGTCGCCGCCTTCGGCGGGCATCCCGCCTTCTTCGCCCTGGCGACGCTGCTGACCGGGTGCAGCGGGGCCCTCAGCAACATCAGCATCAGGACGTTCGAGGCCCACGAGATCGGCTCGGACAAGATCGCGAGGGTGGCGAGCGTGTCCCGGCTCACCAGCCGCGTGGCGATATCGGTGGCGGCACCGCTCGGCGCCCTCCTCGTCACCTGCTTCGGCGGCGACGGGGCGACCGTGTTCCTCTTCGTCACCATGGTCGTGATCGCGATAGTCGTGACGGCCTTTCCCGCCCTGCGCGGCGGCCTGATGCCGGGCGGGGAGAGACAGGCCCACCCCTGAGACACCCGGTCAGCCCAGCTCAACTCGATCAGCCTCGGTCGGCTGCGCTCGATCAGGCGAGCCCGGTCAGGCGCGCCGCCTCCGTCGCCAGGTGGGCGGGGAGCGCGGGCGTCCTCGCCGCCGCGGCCCGCCCGGCCAGCGCGGCCGCCGCCGCCGCGTCACCGGCCAGCTCCTCGATCCTCGCGGCGTACAGCAGGACCGGGCCGTGGTCCGCCGCCTCGGCCGACACCGCCCCGATCTCGCGCTCCGCCTCGGGAAAACGGCCCAGCATGGCCAGCGCGAGCGCGTGGGCGGCCCGGGTGGACGGCCACTGCAGCGGCCGTACCCGGTCGAGGTCCCGCAGCGCCGCCTCCGCCCGGCCGAGCCCGGCGAGGATCTCACCGCGGGCGCGCAACGCCTCGGTGAGGTTCCCCTCCCGGCCCAGGACGTCGTTGAGGACGTCGCGCGCCGCGTCGGGATGGCCGTCGTACCAGAGCGCCCAGGCGAGCTCGGTCTGGATGTGCATGTCGTTGGGCAGGCGGCGGATCGCCGAGTACAGCTCCCGTACCGCGGCCGAGGGACGCGCCTGGGCCAGCCGCAGCCTGCCGATCCCGGCGAGCAGGCCGCCGACCGCCGAGGTCGCCCCCAGCGTCTCGAAGAGGACCGCGGCGGTGCGGTAGTGGGAGACGGCCTTCTCGAAGTCCTCCCGCCGGTGCGCGACGTTGCCGAGGAAGGACTCGATCTCCGCCCGCATCCTGGTGTTGTCGCCGCAGCGCTCCAGGGCCTCCTCGGCCTGCTTCCCGGCCAGCGCGAACTCCCCGTCGCGGAACGAGAGCTCGGCGGCCCGCAGGTAGTCGTCGGGGAAGGAGCGGGTCTCGGCCGCCGGGACGAGGTGGTCGTTCTGGAGGATCGGCTGGATGAGGCGCTCGTGCGACAGCTCGCACCATCGCGTTCCCGCCTTGATGTCCTCGCGCAGGATGTGGCGGTCGACCAGTGCCCTGACCACCGCGTTCGGCATGCCCGCGGTGACGGTCTCCCCCTGGTAGACGACCTCGCGGGTGCCCAGCTCCGTGATGAAGCAGCGGCGCAGCCAGCTCCTGAGCTCGGCGACGTCGTCCCCGAAGTGGTCGCGGGCCACCTCGGCGATCATCCGCTCGGAGAAGGTGGTGAGCGAGCGGTCGGCGTTGGCGAACCTGTGGACGTGGTCGGAGGAGATGACCCGCACGTCGTCGGGCAGGGAACGCCACATGGCCGAGCACACGACCTGCAGCTGGACGGGCTCGACCACCTTGGCGTCGGCGACGACCTCCTCGCCGAGCACCCTGCCGACCCTGATCATGCGCAGGTCGTCGACCAGGCCCCGCGCCGCGCCGGGGGCGAACGAGCGGCCGGTCCCCTCCAGCGGGCCCTCGGTCGCCCGGACCGCGGCGGCCGTGCCGAGGGCGGTCAGCGAGAAGCGGCTCCTGGCCATGCCCGCCAGCTTCGGCTCGTGGGGAAGGATCGCGGCGAGGTAGTCCTCCCGGATCGAGACGAGGAGGCGCAGGTTCGGGTCCTCGTCCAGCGCCTCGACGAGCTGGGCGATGAACCACTCACAGTACGGCTGGCGGTGGGCGAAGTCCCCGAAGAGCTCCTCCGCCTGGTCGATCGCCGCCAGGGTGAGCACCGGGTCGCCGTACGGGTCCTGGCGCGGCGGGCGCCGGCTCAGGAACTCGCGGATCGTCAGCCCCGCCAGCCGGGTGGGCGTCTCCAGGGGGGCCCACGACGACAGCAGCGCGAACACGTGCGGGTTGTGCCGCGAGAGCGCGGCGGACGGGAAGGGCGAGCCGTGCGAGACCCGGCCGATCGGGAGGACGTCGGTCCTGCCCGCGTCCAGCAGCGGGAGCACCCCGGCCTGGATCAGCGAGGTCTTGCCCACGCCGGACGGCCCGTACAGCACGGTGAGGCGCCCGGCCTGCCACAGGTCGGAGACCTCGCAGGCCTCCCTGTCACGGCCGAAGAACCTGGAGCCGTCCTCGCGGCGGAAGGCCCGCAGGCCGACGTACGGCTGGTCGGCCGCGTCGGGCCGGTCGCGGCCGGGCGTCCCGCCGGGGGTCACGCCGGATGGCACGCCGGGGGTCATCCCGGGGGTCGCGTCAGGAGGCACGTCGGAGGTCACGGCACCGGTCCCATCCGCCGGCGCAGCTCACGGCAGAACTCCTCCGCCGTCCCCCAGAAGATGGAGATCCGCCAGTCTTCGTAGTATCTGGCCAGCTGGCGCTGGACCTCCAGCACGTCCGCCTTCGTGCTGGCGAGCGAGGGGGCGAGCTGGACGCTCACGTGCCTGCGGCGGTTGATCCCGGGAACGGCCTTCAGCAGCCCGTGGAAGAGCACGCGAAACGTCCAGTCCTGCAGGCTGTAGCCGATGAACAGCAGGGGTCTCCTGGTCAGCGCCGCGAGGATGGAGGTGGGGAGCATGCGCTGGCCGCCCGCGACGCCGTCCACCGCGAGGTTGGTGAGGAACTCCAGGTAGTCGTCCTCGGCCAGCACGATCGACGCCGGATCCTGCAGGCTGCCGTGCAGGTGGTAGATGAGCGGGGCCTCCGGCCGGGGATTCCAGCCCGCCTCGCTGCTGAACAGGTCCTCGGCGTAGGCGAGCCCCTTGTTCCACGGGCAGATGGCCACGTTGGGCCGCTTCCCCACCGCTTCGAGCGAGCGCAGGATGAAGTCGTCGTAGTTCGTCGTCAGGTACACCGGGAGCGGGAAGCTCGCGAGCAGGCCGTGCGGTTCGAGGGGGTCCAGGAAGTCGGGCGCGCCCCCGGCGTCGAGCTCGTCGCAGATCCGCCTCTTCACATATACCGAATCCCCGTATCTCATCACCGCGAACTGCGTCACCCGGGGAAGGTCGTGGTCGTCGTCGAAGGGATAGTCCCAGCGGCGCGCCATGTCACGGCTCAGCGCCGTCCCCGTCGGCAGGGTGCTCGCGCACGCCCCGGACCCCAGGAAAGGCGTGCAGTCCCCGCTGTTCAACTGGTCGAGCAGGCGCTCCCACTCGGCCTCCCCCATATTGTGCACGCGGGGCACCACCTCACAGGCCGAAGGCCCGTCCGGAAAGCGGACCCGATGCCGAACGACTCTATTGCCGCGGTCAACCCCCGGTGGGCCGGACCCGAGCGCCTGACTCACCGATCGCCGGGAAACGGGCGAATGCTTCACAGTTATCTTTCTGTCGCAGTCTGCCCGGAACCGCAAGGCGATCTCTCATATCGAGCTGTCGAAACCCGCGCTCGGCTCCAGGTCGGCACCGTGCTCGAAAAGCTCCTTCAGCACCCTTCTGAGAGAGGCGCTGCCGACCTTCTCCAGGTCCCTGAACGACAGATCGGTGATGTCGATGGAGACCGTCGACGCCGCACCGTCATAATGCATTTGCGCTCCCTACTCGGCGACCCTGCCATCGGCCTGTTTTCGGTCATCCCAAACACGGTGCGGCGAGGTTCCGCCGTACCCGCGAAATTCAAGATGCGCCCGCCACTTATTTGATTCTGTTATGCCCGGCTTCTCGAATCAAGCTCTAGGATGGCGACAGAATCCTTCGGATTGAACAGGGTGGAGGCCATAGGTGGTGGAGCTTTCACACGCCGCGCACACCGTTCCCGAACGGCAGCCCGAGATCTGGGAGAAAGTGCCGCCCCGCAACAGGAACTTCACGGGGCGGGACGACCTGCTCCTCAAGCTCCGCCAGGGCATCAGCACCGTCACCGCCGTGGTCCCCCAGCCCCAGGCCCTGCAGGGATGGGGCGGCGTCGGCAAGACCCACCTCGCCATCGAGTACGCCCACCGCTACCGCTCGCACTACGACCTCGTCTGGTGGATCCCCGCCGACCAGCGCGTGCTGGTGCCCTCCGCCCTGGCGGCGATGGCGCCCCACCTGGGCCTGCCGTCGGCGTCGGCCACCGGTGTGGAGGAGGCCGCCGAGGCCGTGCGCAGGACGCTGCAGAGCGGCACCCCCTACCGCCGCTGGCTGCTGATCTTCGACAACGCCGAGGAGCCGGGGCAGGTCCAGGAGTTCATCCCGCGCGGGCCCGGCCACGTCCTGATCACCTCGCGCAACCCCAAGTGGGAGGACCACTTCGAGACCCTCCAGGTCGACGTCTTCACCCGCGAGGAGAGCGTCGCGTTCCTGAAGAAGCGCCTGCGCAGGGAGGTGCCCGACGAGGACGCCTCGCGGCTGGCCGAGCAGCTCGGCGACCTTCCGCTCGCCCTGGAGCAGGCCGGCGCGCTGCAGTACGAGACCGGCATGTCGGTCGACGAATACCTGGAGCAGCTCGACGAGCAGGCGAGCCGGCTGCTGGGGGCGAACCGGGCGCCGGGATACCCGCTGTCGATGACCGCGGCCTGGAAGGTGTCGGTGTCGCTCCTGGAGGACCGCCTCCCGGAGGCGATCACGGTCCTGCGGTGCTGCGCCTTCTTCGGGCCGGAGCCGATCCCGCGCGACGTGTTCCGCAAGGGCAACAAGGCCGTCGTCCCCCGCCTGAGCGCGATCCTGTCCGACCCCATCCTGCTCGCCACGGCGCTGAGCGAGCTCAGGCGGTTCGCCCTGGCCAGGATCGAGCCGGCGACCCGCACCATCCAGGTCCACCGCCTGGTCCAGGCGCTCCTGCGCGACGACCTGCCGGAGAAGGACCAGCGGGAGATCCGGCACGAGGTCCACGTGCTGCTCGCCGGCAGCGCCCCGCACGACCCCGACGACACCGACAGGTGGCGCGGTTTCGAGGAGCTGGTCGCCCACGTCGCCCCCTCCGGCCTGGAGGAGTGCACCGACCCGCGGGCCAGGTCGTTCGCGATGAGAATGGTCCGATACCTCTACCGGTCGGGCAACTACCAGTCGGCCCACACGTTCGTCACGAGCTTCATCGGGAGATGGACCGAGATCAGCGGTCCCGACCACCCGGACGTGCTCGTCGCGCACCGGCACCTCGGCAACATCCTGCGAGGTCTCGGGCAGTACGCCACGGCGTACGAGGTCGACCACGACACCCTCGACAAGATGAAGGAGATCCTCGGCCCCGAGCACGCGGAGACCCTCTCGACGATCAACGGCTACGCGGCCTCGCTGCGCGCCCGGGGCGACTTCCTCGCCGCGCGCACGCTGGACCAGGAGTCGCGGATCACCTACATGAACGGCCCGGACCCGACCTCCGCCCCCGCCCTGCGCGTGGTGTACAACCTGGCCCTCGACTACGCGCTGACCAGCGACTACGCGGAGGCGCGCAGGCTGCACCAGGAGACCTACCTCGCGCAGAGCGACGCGACCGACGGGATCAGCAAGGGCACCCTGCTGCTGTCGTGGAACAGCCTGGCCAGGGCCGTGCGGCTCTGCGGCGACTACACAGAGGCCTGTGACCTGGGCGAGGAGGCCTACGCCTATGGCGTCCAGGAGCTGACCCTCGACCACCACTACACCCTGCTCGCCGCGAAGGACCTCTCCATCGCGAAGCGGCGGGCCGGGGAGCTCTCCGAGGCCCTGGAGCTCGCGCACGACACGCACACCCGCTTCCAGCGGCTGTTCGGGGACGGGCACCCCGACACCATGGCGGCCGCGGTCAACCTCTCCAACGCCCTGCGGACCACCGGCAACCTCGACGAGGCGTTCGCGATCGCGGAGAAGGCCGTCGCCCGCTATCCGGAGGTGTACGGCCTCGACCACCCCTACACCAACGCCTGCCTCGGCAACCTGGCGATCCTGCACCGCCTGCGAGGAGACGTCGAGAAGGCCCGCGACCTGAACGAGCAGGTCAGGGCGGGCCTGGTCACGAAGGTGAGCCGCGACCACCACTACTCGCTGAGCTGCGCCGTCAGCCTCCAGAGCGACCTCGCGGCCCTGGGAGAGAGCGAAGAGGCCCGCGCGCTCGGCGAGGACACCCTCCGGAGGCTGCGGAGCCTCCTCGGCGAGAACCACTTCCTGAGCCTGGCCTGCGCCGCCAACCTCGCCCTCGACCTGCGGGCGGCGGGCGCCGAGCGGGAGGCCGAGATCCTGTACGCCGACACGATGCGGCGGTACGAACGGCCGCTGGAGATCGGCCACCCCGACGCCCTCTGCGCGAACGAGGGCCGTCGCATCGACTGCGACTTCGACCCCCCGCCGATCTGACCGCTCCCCGCCCGGGATCTCCGGCGCCTCAGGGCGGTGAGACGGCGTACCAGCGCTCCCCGCTCAGGAGTTCCGGCGCCGCCAGGTGGTGAGGTGCTGGTCGGCCTCGCGGCGTGCCTGTGCCGCCACCGCGAGGTCCACCGGCTCGTCCAGCCAGCGTTCCAGCGTGCCCCTCATCGCCTTCACGAACTCCTCGCCGCGCTCGTTCAGGCCCCCGCTGCCCATGAGCGTGCCGGTGACGCGGTACGCGGCCTCCCTCCAGCGCGCGAACTCGACCTGCCCGCGAAAGGCGCGGGCGCCCTGCTCGCGGTCGTGCTGGCGTCTCCAGAACCCCGCCACCCCGAGGTACGCGTACGCTCCCTGCAGCAGCCCGTTGACGGGGCGGGGGTCGCCCCGCCACGGCGCGTAGTGCCGCCGCCCGTCCTCGGGCCGGGTCAGGTCGACCATGTCGGTCAGCGCGGTCAGCTTCGCGTGCTGGATCTCGTGGGCGAACGTCGCGGCCATCCCAAGGCCGTGCTGCGGCTCCGACAGGGCGACGGTCCCGAACGTCTCGCGGGAGGTGGCGCTGTTCTGCCCGAAGGCCGGCGCGTGGATGGGGGTGAGCACCGAGATGCCGGAGGTCAGCTCCGCGGCGACGGTCCGGTGGCGTTCGGCCAGGACGCGCCACGCGTCACGCAGGCACGACGCCCAGTGCTCCAGCTTCTCCTCGCTCAGCCGGGGCTCGGTGACGTGCCCGGCGGGCCACCGGTAGGGGTCCGCGTCGTCGACGACGAGGCTGAGGCCGGGCCCCACAGGCAGCCTGCGCAGGACCTGCCAGCCGGTCCCGTCGCGAAGCGGGTCGACGCGGACCGTCGAGCGGCCGAGGTCGAGGTCGGCCCCGTCCTCGTCCGGCCGCACGGTGACGTCGAGCACCCCGCGCGCGCCGGCCGGCACGGCGAGGCTGCCGAGGGCCGGCAGGACGACGGTGTCCTCCTCGACGGCGAGGCGGACGCGGCAGGCGATCCGGGCCCTGACCGCGATGGCGACGACGAGGGCGGCCAGCCGGCCGGGATCGTCCTTCGCGCCCGTGCCGGCCCTGAGCGAGAGGTACGTCCTCAGCGCCCACGCGCCCACGGCCGGGTGGCACAGCTCCGACTCGACCCGCTCCCTCTCGTGGGTCTCCATCTCGGCCAGGAGGTCGTAGGCGCGCGCCGCGAGGGCGGCGTGCGGGTGACCGGCCTCCTCCGCCTCCAGGACGAGCGCGCGGACGAGGAGCCTGTTCTTGAGACCCTGCATCGCGCGCAGCTCGCCCATGGCCCCGGCCCCGCCCCCGCCCTTCGCGAGCGCGGAGAACGTCTCGTCGGACACCGGACGCGAGGTGAGCCTCATCCGCTTCCCTTCAGCCGGGCGACGTCGCGTACGAGCCGCGCGCGAATGTGATCGATGAGCCGGTAGAGGTCGGGGCAGTAGACCGAGGGGCCGAGGAATCCGCCGGTCTCGCTGTAGCGGTGCGGGTAGAGGCCGCCGCCGCAGACGGAACGGATGTCGCAGGCCCGGCACACGGGCGCCAGCGCGAGCTCGCCGATCTGCCGGGCCACGATGGACGGGTGCCCGAGCACGGTGTCGAAGGAGTCGCGCAGGACGTGCAGCAGGGTCGCGGGGGCGCCGTGGTAGCTGGACTTGAGGATGTCCGACTGCTCGATGCTGCCGTCCGTCTCGACGACGACCATCCGCGCCGGGGAGAGCCCGATGGCCTCGGTACGGGAGGCGCGGCCGGTGAGCAGGCGGACGATCTCGTTGAAGAACCTGATCTCGGTCTCCTCGACCGCCGCGCCGTACCAGCGCTCGAAGATCGGCAGCATCCAGTCGGCGTACGGCGTGGCGGCCGAGCCGGGGTCGCGGAAGGGTGGCGGGGTGAGCCAGTTGCCGTGCGGCAGCAGGAAGTCGACCGCGGGCGGGTCGAACTCCAGGAGCGCCTCGTAGGTGGCCAGCGGGTCGTTGCGGACGTCGATCGTGCACAGCAGGCCGCTGAAGAGATGGTGGAAGGGCCCGGCCGTCAGCCTCCGCAGCGAGGCGGCGACCTTGGCGTGGCTCCCCTGCCCGCCGGCGAAGAGCCTGTGCCGGTCGTGGGCCGCCTCGTAGCCGTCCAGGCTCACCCCGACCCGGATCTCCAGGCTGTCGAAGAGCCGCAGGTAGGTCTCGTCCAGGCGCAGGCCGTTGGTCTGCACGCCGACGTGGACGCGGGTCCCGACGTCGGCGGCCGCCCCCCTGATCGCGCGCACGGCGTGGGAGATGAGTTCCGGCCCGGCCAGGAGCGGTTCTCCGCCGTGCAGGATGACCTCCACCTCGGCCAGCTCGTGGGCGAGGGCGTGCTCCGCGATGCGCTGTGCCGTCCGCTGGACGATCGCCTCGGACATGCGCCGGGGCTGGGCCTTCCAGGACTGGTCCGCCATCTCGTAGATGTAGCAGTGGCGGCAGGCGAGGTCACATCTGCTGTGGATCTTCAGGATGAACTGCCGGAAGGCGAACGGTCTCCATCCTGAAGCCAGCAGTGCGGCCACATCGAGTGTGGCCGGAAACACGTTTTCGGCCGACAGAATTTTTAGTTCCGACTTCTCTGACAAATGCGGCACGCCTCTCTTGCGCCATTCCCATCTCGCACCACTTTGTGCCGTTAGTCAAGATTAAAACTCGTAAAGCTTGCTTCAGTCGCGCGTCACAGTCGTACAGTGCGATGAGTTCTTCCACTGCGGGAGGGCTCACCCTCCATCTACCCTGTAGCAGGCTTTCGGGTATCCCACATAACACCGCGCCAAGGTGGAGGCTGATCGACGGTGCGTGATCGGCCTCCGGACCCGGTCACCGGCGGGCTCGTCGCCGCCGGCCGGAGACCCGCCCCTTTTCGCCGGTTCGTTGTGAGGATCTCCAGCGGACACGATCTCTCGTGCGAATATTGCTGTATCAACGAAATGGCCGGCTCCGGCCGGCGGAGCCATCCGGAGCGCGTGTCGCGGGAGACCCGCCACGGCCGTGAGAATCGCCGGACGCGTTCACGGCCTCGACGGCGTCGAGATCCCGCCGCACGGCGGAGAACCACCCGACTGAAGGGGGCGCGATGAATCTGCGCGAGCACCGGATTCCGGTGAAGGTGTTCTCGGAACTGGCCCGCGGCGGCGGGGGCGCCCCAGCGGTCGGCCGCCTCTCCGCCGCCCAGTACAGCAAGCACGTGCTTCTCGTACGCGGGGTGCTGGAGACGGCCCGCGCGTCCGGCCACGCGGAGGCGGCCGCCGCGCGCCGCGCCTACGACCTGCTCGCCACCGTCCAGCGCCGTCACCCCGGCGCCGTCGACACCGTGCTGCGGCACTCGTCGGTGGGCGCCTGGGCGCGCCGGACGATCAGGATGCTCCGCGCGGGCGACACCCGCGCGGCGCCGGGACAGCTCTCGGCGCTCGCCGCCGCGGCGGCGATCCACTCCCGTACGGCCTGCGACGTCGACGTGCCCGCGACGGACGGGGTGGTCACGCTGCCGTCGCTGGGGCAGGCGATCCTGTCGCCGACCGTCTCCTGGGCCACCGTCGAGTGCGCCGCCGAGGGCGCCGAGGTCACCGCGGACCGGACGGTCGTCCGGATCCCCGGCGACCCGCGCCTGGACGCGCCGGGCTGGCGGGGCCTGCGCTCGCTGTCCGCCGAGGCGGGCGGCATGCCGCTCCGCCTGGTCGTCGACGACCTCGACCCCTACCGGATGCCGGAGACGGCCAACATCGGCGGCAGGCTCGGCGGGGCCGAGATCGAGCGGTGGCAGTCGACTCTGCGCACGGCCTGGGACCTGCTGGTGCGCCACCACCGGACCGTGGCCGAGGAGGTGTCCACCGCGATCACGGTCCTCACCCCGCTGGTCGCGCCCCCCATGGGCCTGGCGAGCTCGTCGTCACGGGAGACCTTCGGCTGCGTGGCCCTGTCGACCCCGCCGGACGCGTCCTCGCTCGCGGTCACCCTGACGCACGAGACACAACACGCGAAGCTCTCCGCGCTGATCGACCTCGTCCCGCTCACCCTTCCCGACGACGGTGCCCGCCACTACGCCCCCTGGCGCGACGACCCCCGCCCCGTGCCCGGGCTGCTCCAGGGGGCGTACGCCTTCCTGGGCGTGACGGGCTTCTGGAGGCGCCAGCGCGCCCTGGAGTCGGGGGAGGCCGCCCTGCGCGCGAGCGCGGAGTTCTTCCGGTGGCGCGAGGCCTCGCGCCTCGTCACCGGCACCCTCCTCGGCAGCGGGCGGCTCACCCCCGCCGGTGAGAGTTTCACGGCCGGGATGGCGCGGCGCCTCGACGACTGGGCGCTGGAGAGCGTGCCCGCCCGCGCGCGGGCCCTGGGCCGGGAGCGCGCGGACGAGCACCGCGCGCGCTGGCTGGAACGCAACGGCTAGCGCCCCGAGCGCGGGCGCCGCGAAGCGTCCGGCCCGGGGAACGACCGGGCGGGACGCGGAGCGCGGGCGCCGCGGCGCCTCCTCGGGAACGCGCCGTTCGCGCCGTTCGCGCCGTTCACAGGGCGGGCGGGTCGAAGTCGAAGTCGAGCCGCTCGCTCCTCAGGGCGACCTTCGTGTCGGGATGGTCGTTGCCGAGCACCCGCTGGTAGCGCTCGAAGGTGTCGGCCTCCAGCAGCCCCGCCTCCTCGTCGGCGCCCTCCGCGCGCAGGTCGATGACCAGGTTGTTCGCGCCGGCCAGGGTGAGGGGGTGGTCGATCCCCAGGAGTTCCCGCAGCTGGCCGAGGGTCTCCTGGCCCAGCTCCCTGGCCCGCAGGACGTCTCCCCTGGCGGCGAGGTCGCTGGCGAGGTTGATCGCGCAGGTGAGCGAGTAGTGGTGCTCGCGGCCGAGCGTGCGGTCGAAGCCCGCCAGGGACCTCAGGTCGAACCGGTTCGCGTCCTCGATCTCCCCGTTGACCCGCAGGAGCAACGCCAGGTTCATGTCACAGCCGAAGGTGAAGGGGTGCTCGTCCCCGTACCTGCGGGGGTATCGGGCCGCGGTGTCGCGGAGCAGCTCCAGCGCCTCGGCGATCTCCCCCCTGGTGCGCTGGGCGTTGGCCAGGCACAGGGCCGCGGCGAGCGTGTCGTGGTGGTCACGGCCGAAGATGCGGTCCTGGCGCTCGTACGTCCGCTGGGCGATCTCGAACGCCTCGTCGACGAGGCCCGCCCTGCGTTTGGCGATGGACAGGTCCTTGGCCACCCGCAGCGTCCACGGGTGGTCGGGCCCCAGCTCCTGCACCCCGAACTCGTACGCGTCCTCGCCGAGGTCGCAGGCCTCGGAGTAGTCGCCCCTGAGCCTGACGATGCGGGCCAGGCCGTTTCGTGACGCCAGCATGACCAGCGAGCTCGACCTGGAGATCGAGGAGTGCTGCTTCGTGTAGAGCACCTTCTGCAGCTCGAACGCCTGCCGGTAGTCGCCGAGCAGCATGTAGTCGACGGAGAGGTTGTTCATGGCGCGCAGCGTCCGGCGGTGGTCGGGGCCGAACGCCTCCTCGTGCCGGCGCAGCGACTCCCTGTCGTGCTCCAGCGCGGCCGCGAAGTCGCCGCGCATCCGCATGTCGGCGCCGTGGCTGTTGACGAGGAGGAGGGTCTCCTCGTGGTCGGGCCCGAGGACCGCCCGCATGCGGGCCAGGGTGTCGCGGTTGAGCTCGAAGGAGGCCCGGTAGTCGCCGAACTCCCGCAGGACGATGCCGAGGTGCCGCTGCGCGGAGAGCACGTCCCGGTCGTCGAGGCCGCTGTCGCCCCGCCACCTGCGGATGAAGCTCTCCACGAGATCGACGGCCGACCGGTAGTTGCCCGACGAGTAGAGGTAGCGGACGACGTCGAGGGCGAACTGGCGGATGCGGGGATCCCGGCTCTCCTCCACCTGGGAGGGCCGCACGTGACTGAGTAGCTCCCCGTAGCGCGGCCAGGAGCCGTTGTCGTCGGGCAGGCCGGGCGTCGCGGCCGCCAGCAGGAGATGGACCTCCCCTCGGAAGGACAGGTGCTCCTCGTCGCTCAGCTCGTCACGCAGGAGCGCCTGGACCAGCCGGTGCACCTGGATGGTCCGGTTCTCCGAGTCGATCCGCACGAGGGCGTAACGCCCCAGCTCCCTGATGGCCTTGCTCAGCAGGATCGGGTCGGCGAGGAGCGGGCCGAGGCGCGACTCCGGCACGAACTCCGCGGGCAGGATCCCGAAGACGTCGCGAGGGATCGGGTCGGGGCCGAAGAAGGCGCAGCAGCGCAGGAGCCTCACGGCCTCGGGCAGCTTCGACTTGAGCTGGGAGACCGACAGCGACCACGCGGCGGTCATGGACAGCGGGTAGTCGGACGCCTTGTTGGCGTCGAGCAGCTGGACGGTCTGCTCTTCGAGCAGGTGGAGGTATTGGCCGACGGACATGCCCGTCTCCGTCTGCAGGGCCCCCGCCTGCTCCAGCGCGAGCGGGAGGTCGCCGAGCTGCTCGGCCAGCCGGTTCCTGTCGTCGGGGGTGGTCGACCTCGGCACGCGCTTGCTGAGGAACGCGATGCTCTCCGCCCGGGTGAAGACGTCGACGGGCAGGGTGTCGACCACGCTCTGCCAGGCGTGGTTGCGCGAGGTGATCAGAACGTGTCCCGGGCCGCGCGGGACGATCTCGTTGATGTCCTCCGGCTGCTCGGCGTTGTCGAAGACGAGCAGCCACCGGGAGTACGGCTCGCCGCGGCGCAGGGCGTCGAGCACGGCCCTGGAGGCCTCCTCCACCCCCATCGCGGCGGAGGAGGCCACGCCCAGGTGCGGGGCGAGCGCGGCCAGCGACGAGCGCACCAGGATCGGCTGGTCGGCGGGGATCCACCAGACCAGGTCGTACTCGTGCCGGAAGCGGTGGGCGTACTCGATCGCGACGTGGGTCTTGCCGACGCCGCCGAAACCGTGGAGGGCGTGCGGCACCACCGCGGTGACCTCGGAGGTGACCCCGGTGTGCAGCTTGTCGAGGAGATCTTCGCGACCGGTGAAATTCTTGTTCTGCTGCGGGACCTTGCCCCAGATCCGGGGCTGGCGTCCCGGTGGCCGGGGAATTCCCGAAGGCCCTGAAATGGACACGCGACCGCCTCCACTCGCCCGATTGTCGTCCAGCCTAGACTCCCGGCCGGAGCGGTTGCATGTACGGGGAAGTCAGACTCTCATGGCGACATGCCAAACGAAGGATAAGACGTGAATGATTTTCTATCTTTGTGATGCCAAGATAACCGGATACGCTGGGTTAGAAGTGCTCGGTGAAGGTGGAAAGATGATGGTGTAAGTGGTGCGCGCGGCGCGAGTGGCTCGCGTGAACCGGGCCACGGGCAGGGGAGTCCGCATGGGCGAGGAAGTCGTCGCAGACGAGGTCGATTCCATCGGGAGCAATCTCATCGACGTCACCGGGCTGAGTTTGAGCGACCTTGATCACATAGATAATCCCCACCTTAAACGTGCGTTAAGGCGGATACTTGAAGACGATAGCGCCGGACCGGCCGCGGGATTCACATCGTCCATATGAAAGATCTTGACTTTCGCGCAGTCATGACGGGAAATAGAGTCCTATAAGGGACTGTTTCCCGATGACCAGGGTGGCCCATGGACGATGTCGACTGGGAACGTCCGATCGACCAGCTCGGCAGGGGTGACCGCGCCCCTTTCCTCGGAGCGGGAGCCTGTGCCGGCACCCTTCCCACCGGCACCGTCCTCAGCAACCGGTACGCCCTCCGCTACGGCTACCCGTTCGCCGGCGTCGGCGACCTGGCCCGCGTGATGCAGTACGGCGAGGCCGTGGTGCGCGATCCGGTCGACCTCAAGGAGACGGTCTGCGGCCACCTGCGCTCGCTCGGGCGGCCTCCGGTGGGCGATCCCGGGGAGCCGCACCGGCTGCTGGCCGGTTTCCCGGTGACGACCTTCCTCACGACGAACTACGACGACTTCCTGGCCGAGGCGTTGCGGGCGGAGGGCAAGGAGCCCCACGTGGCCGTCTCCCCCCGGTGGGACACCGACCCGGCCGCGGCCCCCCTCCTGCAGGAGCCGACGGTGGAGCGGCCCGTCGTCTACCACCTGCACGGCAGCTGGGCGGAGCCCGCGTCGCTGGTGCTCACCGAGGCCGACTATCTGACGTACCTCGTCGACATGGTCGACGCCGTCGCGGCCGACGGGCGGCATCCGCTGCCGACACCGATCCTGCGGGCGATGACCACCCGGCCGCCGCTGTTCGTGGGCTACGGCCTGCAGGACTGGACGTTCCGGGTCCTGTTCCACGGCCTGGTGCGCAACACCCCCCGCAGCAACAAACGGCGGCACGTGGGCGTGCAGCTCATGCCCGAGGTCAACGGGCCGGCGGGTAACGCCGGTGGCGGTGGCGCCGGGAGCGCCGGGACGCCGGGGACGCCGGGGACGCCGGGGACGCCGGGGACGCCGGGGACAAGGCCAGGCGCTACATCACCCACTACCTCGACCGCTGGAACATCTCGATCTTCCTGGGTACCGCCGCGGAGTTCTGCTCGGAGCTCCGGCGGAGAATGGGACGGACGTCATGACGACCGCGACTCGCGACGGCGAGGAGGCCATCAGGCCGTACGTGGGGCTGCGCCCCTACGACCGGAGCGAGCACGCGCTGTTCTTCGGGCGGGAGCGCGAGGCCCGCGACATCGCCACCATCTGGCAGGCCACGGGCCTCACCGTGCTGTTCGGGGCGTCGGGGGTCGGCAAGACGTCCCTTCTGCACGCGGGTGTCCTGCCGCGCGTCGAGCCCGAGCGCGCCGACGTCCTGCCCATCGCCCGCGTGTCGCCCCGGGGCATCACCTCGCTGCGCCCGAGGGTGACCGGCAACCCCTACGTGCTGGCGCTGCTGTCGGCCTGGGCGCCGGAGCGGCCGCTGCCCGCGCTGGCCGGGATGACGGTCTCGGAGTTCCTGGCGGAGCGCCCGGAACGCCTCGACAGGTACGGCGACCCCGTGCCCGTCCTGGTCGCCGTCGACCAGGCGGAGGAGCTGTTCGGCGGCCCGCTCGACCGGGAGGAGGAACGCCACGGGCTCCTGCGCCAGCTGGCCGCGGCGGTGGAGGACCACGACGGCCTCCATCTGCTGCTGTCGCTGCGCGAGGAGTATCTGGCCTCCGTCCTGCCGCACGAGCGCCCGCTGGGCCGGGGCTCGCGGGCGCGGTTCCAGCTGCCGCCGCTCACCCGCGCCGCGGCGCTCGACGCCACCACGAGGCCGCTCGGCGGCACCGGACGGTCCTTCGCCCCCGGTGCCGCCGAACGGCTCGTCGACGACCTGCGCACCGTCCCGATCTCCAACGACGAGGGGCAGACCACCACGCTGACCCTGAACACGGTGGAGCCCGTCCAGCTGCAGGTCGTCTGCTCCGCGCTGTGGGAGTCGCTGCCCTCCGGGCTCAGGGAGATCAGCGTGGAGCACGTGAACCTGCACGTGAACGTCGACCGGTTCCTGACCGGCTTCTGCGACCGGATGCTCGCGCGCGTCTCGGCCGAGTCCGGTGTCACGTCGAGCGAGATCCGCTCCTGGCTGCGCAGGACCTTCGTCACCGAGCACGGGACCCGCAACACCGTCTACGAGGGCCTGCACGAGACGGCCGGCATGCCGAACGCCGTCGCCAAGGCGCTGGAGGACTCCCACATCCTGCGGGGCGAGCACCGGCTCGGGATCCGCTGGTACGAGCTGCAGCACGATCGCCTCATCGGCTCGGTGCGCCAGGCGCGGCACCCGGCCGCCTACCTCGGCGACGCGCGGCTCGCCCTGGCCAGGCACAACTGGGAGACGGCCCGCGGGCTCGCGGAGGAGGCCGTCCGCGCCTCGGGAAGCGGCGAGACCTGGGTGAGCGCCGAGGCCCTGCTGATCCTGGGGGAGGTCGCGACGGCGGAGGGTGAGGCGGAGACCGCGCTGGGCCGGTTCGAGGAGGCGGCCGGCATGTTCGCGACGCTCCAGCGGTTCAACGGGGTGGCCTCCGCGCTCACCGGGGAGGGACGGCTCTGGCTCTCGCAGGGACACCACGACAGGGCGGTCGAGCGGCTGCGCGCCGCCCTCTCCTGGGTTCCCAACGACCTGCCCGCGCATCTGGCGCTCGGGCAGGCCCTGTGGCACCTGGGGCAGCCGCGCGCCGCCCTCGCCCTGCTCAACGGGGCCGTGGCGCTCGCGGACGAGCCTCCCGCCGAGGCGCTCGCGCTGCGCGGCGAGATCCTGGCCGACCTCGGCAAGGCGGCGGAGGCCCTGCGCGACCTGGACCTCGTACGCAGGCATCAGCGGCCGGGCACGATCGCCGCCAGGGCGCTGGCCCTCGCCCTGGAGCGGCGGTTCGACGCCGCCCGGCAGGAGATCCTCGACGCGCTCGCCGACGAGTCCGACAGCGGTCCCGTCCTGGTGCGGGCCGCGCGCGTCCACGCCCTGCTCGGAGGGGCCGCGACGTCGGAGGGGCTCGCCTCGCGGGCGCTCGGCGCGGTCACTCCCGGGCTTCCGCCGCATCTGCGGAAGCAGGCCGAGGAGCTCCTGCGGAGGACGGCGTGACGTCGTCGCGCCTCGCCGCCTCCCACATGTGGTCGAACTGGTTCAGCCAGTAGGCGAACCAGCGCTCGTCGCGCCCCCGGGTCAGCTCCAGGTGCATGCGCGACGAGGTCGACGCGTTGTGAAAACCGTGGATCTCCACGATGACGCGGCCCCTGGGGGTTTCCGGGTCGACGAGCACGAGACTGAATCCCGGGCTGTAGGAAAGCAGGCGGTATTCGAACTCACCCGCCGTTTGCCAGTCGCTCATCAGCCGGAGGCGTTCCATCGTGCTGTCCAGTGCGGCGGGGAGCCGCTGGACGGGAAACTCGACCGAATCGTCCAGCTGCTTCGCGGTCTGCCGCACCGCCGCCTTCTCCAGGGGGTCGAGAATGACGATCCTGACGTTTCCCTTTTCCCGGGCGAGCACGGTGTTGCGTATGAGCTCGCAGGTCTGCGCCGACAGCAGGTTGACCGCGGAAGGCGCGAACACGCGCACGTCACGCGCCTGCGCGAGCAGCGAGGACAGCGGCACCACGTCGTACACGGAACGGTCGTGCAGCAGGCCGGCGTGTGACTCGGCGAGCTCCTCGGGCAGGGTGAGCCGGTAGAGGAGCAGCCCGAGCCCGGAGAACAGGACGGCCCATCTGAGGTTCTCGTCCAGTTTGTCGCTGAAAATCGAGAGAAAGGCGAAGGCGAAGACGACGACCGTGAGCGCGTACGCGTCGATATGCTGCCGGGCCTTGAGATCCCTGCCGATTCTTCGTAGCCAACGCACACCGACCCCCAGCTCTTTGAGCGCTGTCGAAAACAGCTATGCCCATTGTCCGGGGTGGAATCTCGTGATGCTCGACATCGTGAATTCCGGTCGGCCGGGCCCGCCCTTTCGGAAATTCGGAAGGGCCCGGCCTCCGCGGTCCCGGTGGCCGGCCCGGCCGCTCGGACCGATGGTCGCTAGACGGTGGCCGGCTGGCGGCGGCGCTGCCAGAGGGTGTCGACGGCGAGCGCACCGCCGCCGCTGAAGGCGACGGCCAGGGTGCCGGCGGCGAGCGCGAGGACGAACTCGTAGCCGCCCTCCCCCACCGAGAAGCCGTTGGCGAGGTGGACGAAGACGATCGCGCCGAGCATGACGAGCGCGAGCAGGACGCCGAACACCGGCAGCGCGGCGCCCAGGATGAGCGCGATGCCGCCGACGACCTCCAGGGTGGCGACCGCGGGGGCGGCGACGCCCGCGAGCGGGATTCCCGAGGATTCGAAGAAGGCGGCGGTCTTGTCCACTCCCGTCAGGAACTTCTGCGCGCCGTGGATCAGGAAGATCACACCGAGGGCGATCCGCGCCAGCAACAGGGCGTATGGCCGTGCCTGGTCAAGCATGATGACTCCTCTTGTCATTCGAATTTGTACAAAACCATAGCGTTTAGTTCAAATTTGAACAAGCAGTACAATGTTCCGGTGAGCGACGCGAGATGGCTCAATGAGAGCGAGATGGCCGCGTGGGTGGCCTATGTGGCCGCGACGCACCTCCTGGAGCGCCGTGTCGAGGACCAGCTGAAAACCGACTCGGGCCTGACCCACGCCCAGTACGAGATCCTGGCGAAGCTCTCCCAGCAGCCCGGCGGGCAGCTGCGGATGACGGAACTGGCCAACCGGTTGATCGTTTCGAAGAGCGGCCTCACCTACCAGATCGGGCAGCTGGAGCGGAGGGGGCTCGTCACGCGGGCGGCGTGCCCGTCGGACGAGCGGGGCGTGCTGGCCGTGCTCACCGAGGAGGGCACGCGCTGCCTGGAGCGGACCGCGCCGGGGCACGTGGCCGTCGTGCGCGCCTTCCTGATCGACCGGCTCACCCCCGAGGAGATCGAGACGATGCGGCAGATCATGACGAAGGCCACCACGGCCATGGAGGCGGCACCGGCGGGCCCGCTGCGGGCCCGCCCGCCGGGCAAAAGCCCAGGGTAACGCGCGGGACGGGCCCGAGGGACCGGTTCTCCCCTTCCGCCACGCGGTCGCGGAGAAGGCGGAAGAATCCGGTACGGCTCGCGCGGGGGGCATACCGCGCGAGCCGTACCGGATCACGGCCGCACCGCCTCCTCAGGCGGCGGTACAGCCGACCGAGGAGGGCGTGCCGTTGCTCCCCGACCAGTTGCCGGTGAACCCGAAGGTCGCCGAGGCGCCCGGGGAGAGGTTGCCGTTGTGGGACACGTTCCGCACCGAGACGCTCGCGCCGCTCTGGGTGTGCTGTCCGTTCCAGAGCTGGGTGATGGTCTGGTTGCCGGGGAAGGACCAGTTCACCGTCCAGCCCGCGACGGCCGCGCTGCCGCTGCTCCGCACGGTCACCTCGGCCTGGAAGCCGCCCTGCCAGGAGCCGACCAGCTTGTAGGCGGCCGTGCAGGCCCTGCCCACACCCGGCGTCGGGGTCGGGGTGGGGGTCGGGGTCACGGTGGGGGTGGGCGTGGGGTTCGGGGTGACGGGCGGGGCCGCCATGGCCAGGTCGTAGGCGCGCTGCGGGACGAACTGCCCGGCCCCGGCGATGCAGCCGTCGGCCTCGCCCGGCAGCTTGATCCACAGGAAGGCGTCGATCGCCGCGTCACCGGTGGCGTTGGTGCTCGGCGTGCCGATCGCCCGGCCGCCCGGGTCGCACCACTCGCTGCCCTGCGGGCCGTTGCCGTTGCGGCTGGTGTCGATCACCGCGCGGAGCCGGGAGACACCGGTGGCGGAGATGATGTTCTTGGCGTACGCGATCTCGGTGGAGCTCCACCGGTAGTTGGAGACGTTCAGGGCGATGCCGTCCGCGCTGTTCGCCACGTCCGCGGCCCTCAGGCGGTTGGCGGCCTCCGACGCCGACAGCCATCCCGAGTGGCCGATGTCGAAGTAGACCTTGGCCGAGGACGAGGCGGCCCTCAGCTTCTTGCCCGCGTACGCCATGGAGGCGTTGGTCTCCTGCTGCTGGGAGGAGTTCATGCAGTTGGTCATGATCGGGAGCACGTCGGGCTCCAGGATGATCGACGCCGGACGTCCCTGGAGGCCGGCCGCCAGCTCGTCGATCCACTGCCGGTAGGCGGTGTGGTTGGGCGCGCCGCCCGTGCTGGCGCCGCTGCAGTCGCGGTTGGGGATGTTGTAGACGACGAGGATCGGGATCTTGCCCGCTCCCGCCGCCGCCCCGACGAACGCCGACACCTGGCCGCGTACGGCGGAGGTGTTGGTGGTGGTGAACCACCGGGCCTGCGGCACGGCGGCGATCCGGTCGCGGATGACCGGCGCCCTGGAGTCTCCGGGGTTGGCCGCGACCCACTTGGCGGCGCTGGTCTCCGGATCGACGTAGAAGGGTGAGTCGGCGGCGGACGCGCCTGAGGCGACGGCGACCGCGGCACCTGACATGATCACCAGAGCCGCGCAGAGCGTGGCCAGGATCGATCTTCTTGGCATGGATCGGCTCCTTAAAGGAGGTGTGGGAGCGCTCCCACCATAGGCGGCGCCCCCCTCCCGGACGTAGTCGGCACCGGCGCCGCCTCACACCGGGACACGCTGACCTGTGCGAACACCCCTGGCGCCCGCTGAAAGTTTCACCACGTCAGGCTCCTTCCGGTGTGGGCGGGGCGTCCTGTTCCCTCGGCGGGGAAGAGCCCGCGGGACGACGACGTCCCGGTCTGAGCGGTCTTGAAGCCTCTCGCTCCCCGGCCCCTCGCGTCCCGGAGGCCATGGTCTGGAACCCCGCGGTCCCCGGCCCCTTCCGTCGCGGAGGCCATGGCCTGGAGGCCCGTGGTCTGGAACCCTGGTCTCCTATGGCCCGCGCCCCTGAGACCTCCCCCCGTCCTCGCGACGCCCCCGGCCGGTCGCGCGCCGGACTCCCTCTCCCTCCCGCGTGCCGCCCGGCCCCGCTCCGGGCCTGGCCACGCCGCGGACGACCGCGACGGTGAGGGTTCCCAGGACGGCACGGACCGTGCTCGGCGGGGCACGGACCACGCTCGGCGAGACGCGGACGGCGGTGGGGGCGTGGTTCGCGGGCAGGCTCTCCGCGCTCAGGGGGAGATGGCCGGCGGCGAGCCGTTCGCGCGCCGCCGACGTGCTTCTCGCGCTGGGCGTGTGGGCGGCGTACGTCGCCCTGGGCATCCTGCAGGGCAGGTTCGGCACGCGAGAGCTTCCCCTCGTGACGTTCGCGTTCTTCACCGTCTCGTCGGCGGCGCTGCTGTGGCGGCGGACCAGGCCGGTCGCCGCGGTGGCCGTCACCGTGGTCTGCGACTGCGTGATCGTCGTGGCGACGGGCTGGCAGGGGTACGGCCTGCAGGCGATGCTGGCCCTGTACGCGGCAGGCAGGCACGGCGTGGCCCGGCGCGCCTGGATCGCGGCCGTGGCGGTGGGGTTGTTCTACCCGTCGGTGTCGACGGCCGTCCAGCTCGCCACCGGCACCGAACGCCAGGACTCCGGCTCCCTCGGGGTGTTCGTCCCGCTGCTGCTCGTCGGGCTGGGCAGGCTGGTTCGGCTGCGCCGGGAGAACGCCCGCAGGAGGCAGGCCGAGCTAGCCGAGGAGGTCGTACGGGCCGAGCGGCGCCACATCTCCCGCGAGCTGCACGACGTGGTCGCCCACCACATCAGCACGATGCAGGTCCTGATGGGGGCGGCGCGCACGACCATGGCCCGCGATCCCGCCGGGGCCGAGGCCGCCCTGCTCAGCGCCGAGCGCGCCGGGCGGGAGGCGATGGCGGAGATGCGACAGTTGCTGCACGTGCTGCGCGCCGACCGGGTGAGCGACCCGGCCGATGCGGGCTCCCCCACCGGCCCGGGGCCCGGCTTCCCCGGGCAGGCGGGTCTCTCCGGCAGGGCGGGCTCCTCCGATGGGACGGGTTCCTCCGTCCGCAGGGCCGCCGCGCTGCCGTCGCTGGTGAGCCGGGCCCGCGAGGCGGATCAGCCCGCCGTCCTGGAGGTGACCGGCACCCCCGGCCGGCTGCCCGCCGCGGTCGACCACGCGATCTACCGGATCGTCCAGGAGTCGCTGACCAACGCGCGCAAGCACGCGGGGAACGTCCCGGTGAGGGTGCGGATCGGGTACGAGCCCACCGCGGTCGAGGTGGAGGTGGTCGACGACGGGCCCGGTACGGCCCCTGCCGGGAAGAGGTACGAAGGCCACTCAAGCGGAGGTTTCGGGCTGGGCGGCATGGCCGAACGTGTGGCACTCTGCGGTGGGCGGCTGGAGACGGGTCCGCTGCCCGGCGGGGGTTTCCGGGTCCACGCGTGGCTGCCCCTCCCGGTCCTGGGAACGGGCGCGCGGCGGGACACCGGCGAGGGACCGCCCGGACGGGAACCGGCCGACCACCCACCGGCCACGGGCGGGCCGGTCGAGCGGGAGACGACCGGGCGACCACCGGCAGCGGACGGGCCGGTCGGGCGGGAAACGGCGGACCAGGAAGCGACCGGCCGGCATACGTCCGGGCGGGAACGCGCCGGAGGGGAATCCGCGGAGCGGGAGGGAGAGAAATGATCAGGGTGCTGGTCGTCGACGACCACGCGGTGGTGCGATCCGGCTTCCGGATGATCCTGAACGCCCAGGACGACCTCTCCGTGGTGGGAGAGGCGGGCGACGGCGAGGAGGCGCTCGCCCTCGCCCGCGACCTGCTCCCCGACGTGGTGCTGATGGACCTGCACATGCCGGAGACCGACGGCGTCACCGCCACCGGGTGGATCACCGCCGAGCTGCCCGGCGTGCGCGTGCTCGCGCTGAGCACCTTCGACCTGGACGAGTACGTCGTCGAGGCCCTGCGCGCCGGCGCCTCGGGCTTCCTGCCCAAGGACATCTCCCCCGAGGAGCTGCTGGAGGGGGTGCGGGTGGTGCATCGCGGCGACTCGGTCGTCGCACCACGGCTGCTGACCCGGCTGATCGGCACCTTCGTCCGCGCCGTACGACCCCGGCCCGCGACGATGCCGCCCGAGCTCGCCGGCCTGACCGACCGCGAGCGGGAGGTGCTGGTGCTCATCGCGCGCGGGCGGTCGAACCCGGAGATCGCCGAAACGCTCGACGTGGCGGCCTCCACCGTGAAGAACCACGTGACCAGCCTGTTCGCCAAACTCGGCGTCCGTGACCGCGCCCAGGCCGTGGTCATCGCCTACGAGGCGGGCTTCGTCACCCCGGGCACCACCGGCTGACCCTCCCCGCGCCGTCACCCCCGGACATCACGGACCACCTCTTCGGCGCCTCCCCGGGCACCCACCCGGCCGACCCCTTCGAGCTCTTTCCGAAGTCCCGTCTGGGACCGTGCTCCCAGACGGGAGCGCGACCGGTGCCCGGCTCCCAGATGGGAAACCGTCCCTCGCGGCGAGGGGCGGGATCCGATCGTGGACGAGCCTGGAACCATGAACGGAAACCAGCGATCCATCACACTCCGGGCCGCGACGGCGCTCGTCGCGGCGGGAACCTGCGGGACGCTCCTCCTCTCGCTCCTCACCGCCCCGAACGCCGCCGCGCGGCCCACGACCACCACCACCGACGAGGCGACCGGAGGGCCCGGGAAGGGCGTGAGCGGGTTCCGGCATCCGTGCGCCGCCGCGAAGACCCGCTGCGACGGGGAGATACGGGTTCCGCTCGACTGGGGCGATCCGGCCTCGGAGCGGATCACGGTGGTTTTCGCCTGGCTGCCCGGGAAGGACACCTCCCGCCCGGCCTCCGGGACCGTGCTGGCCAATCCGGGCGGGCCGTCACCTGCGCTCCCCGCCGTACCGTCCCTGGCCGAGAGTCTGGGGCCGGTGCTCGACCGGCACAACCTCCTGGTGGTGGAGCCGCGCGGGCTGGGCAAGTCCAGCCCGCTGCTCTGCCCGGGACTCGATCTGGAGCGCCCGGAGACCGTCAGCGCCTGCGCCGCGCACCTGGGCCCCCGCAGCCGGTTCTTCACCGCCGACCAGGCCGTCACCGACATGGACGCCGTCCGCGACGCCCTGGGCGTGCCGAAGGTGACGTTCTACGGCATCTCGTACGGCACCCTGTTCGCCCAGGCGTACGCCACCCACCACCCGGGCACCCTCTCCGGGGTGCTGCTCGACAGCATCGTGCCCACGGGCGAGGACGGCTACGTCACCAAGCCGATCCGGTTCCGCGCCGACCTGCTCGACGTGGCCTGCGACCCCTCACGCGCCTGCCGGCGCCTGCCGGGTGATCCCTCCGGTCTCGTCTCCAAGCTGGTGCGGCACCTGCGCGCCCACCCCGATCCGGAAGTGCGGCTCCCCTCCCTCTCACACCTGACGAACAACGTCCCTCTGCCGATGATCGGCCGTGAGGGAAGCGCGGCCGTCGCCGCCTACCTGGACGGCGATCCGCTCCCGCTGCGCCGCCTCACGCGGGTGATCGACGGAGCACCGTCCCAGTCGCTGCGCGCGGCGGAGCTGGCGGGCCTGCTCTCCTACGTGTGCGCCGACACCACCTTCCCGTTCGAGCGCGCCGCCCCGGCGGAAGAGCGGCGCCGTCGGCTGGACCGCTACTACGACAGGGAGCGCCCGTTCAGGCCGTTCACCGTCACCGACCTGACCGGACCGGCCGCGGGAAGACCGACGCTCGGCATGCAGGACGTCTGCGTCGACTGGCCGGCTCCCCGCGTCAGCCCGCCCGTACCGCCGGGTGCCGAGTACCCCCGGGTGCCGGTCCTGGCCATGGGAGGGGACTTCGACTCGACCACCCCGGCGGAGGCCACCGCGGTGACCCGGCGCTTCCCGGGCTCCACCTTCTCCCGGGTCCGCTTCGCCGGTCACAGCGTCACCCAAGGCGCCCAGGCGAACGAGTGCGTCCACGACGCGATGCGCGCCTTCCTCGCCGACCCGGCCGCCTTCGACGGCAGGCCCCGCTGCGACGAGTCGAACTACCGCGCCCTCGGCTCCTTCCCCCGGACCGTGGCGCAGGTGCCCCCGGCGCGTGACACCGCCCTGGGCGCGAAGGAGCGGCGGGTCCTCGCGGCGGCCTTCGCCACCGCCGCCGACGCGACCGCCGGGCGCAATCCCCTCGGGTACCCGTTCTGGCTGCCGGCGACGCGGGAGGGCCTGCGCGGCGGTGAGCTGACGTTCGACGACAAGGCGGGCGCCGTCCGGCTGCGGGACGTCCGCTTCGTCGGCGACCTCACGGTGAACGGCGAGGTCCGCCTGGGCACCGCCGCCACGGCCCGGCTGACCGTCACCGACGGCGACGGCGGATCCCACGCGGTGGAGCTGGCCTGGAAGGCGTTCCTCGCCGAGGACGACACCGCCGTCTCCGGCACCTTCGCGGGCCGCGCCTTCACCGCGACGATCCCCGCGCACTGACACCCCGGCCCGCCCGTACGACGGCCCGACGGGGGCCGGGCCGTCGTACGGGCGGTGATCCTCCCGGCCTCCGTTCGTCACGAGCCCGGCGCAGGTTTCCAGTCATCACATCAGGTAAATGCCACATGGTGATTAATCGGTACATGAGCGGAATGCGGACGACAATTCGCCGCGAGGTGCGGTATCTACGCGGCCAGGTGGCCGGCCTGGGCCAGCGAGGTTCCGAGCAGCGCTTCGAGGTGCGTCAGATCGCCAAGGCGACCCTGGCCGCGGCGCTGGCCTGGTTTCTGGCCGATCGGCTGCTGCCGCACGAGACGGTGTGGATCGCCCCGGCCACCGCTGTGATCATGGTGCACGCGACGGTGTACCAGACGCTGACCAACGGGGTGCGGCGGGTGTGCGCGGTGGCCGCCGGTGTCATCCTGGCCGGCAGCGTCGGCCACCTGATCGGCCTCAACGCCCTCAGCCTGGTACTGGTCGTGCCACCGGCGCTGATCGCCGCGCGCTGGCGGCGGATGGGCCGGCACGGCACGGACGTGGCGACCACCGCGGTGTTGATGCTGTCGTTCGGCGCCGGCTCCCAGGAACGCTACCTGCTGGCCTACGTGGTGGCCACCGGCATCGGCGCGCTGTCCGGAGCGATGATCAACGCGATGGTGTTTCCGCCGCTGTACCAACGCCGCCCCGATGAGGCGGTGCGTCGGCTGAGCAAGGAGGCCGCCGCGCTGCTGGAGGCCGTGGCGGGCGGGTTGCGCGATGGCTGTGACCTGTCGGACCTGCCGGGCTGGCAGCGCCACGCCGCCCGGCTGGACGCCCACCTGGCCCGGGCGAGTACGGCCATCGCCGACGGCGCGGAAAGCCGCCGCTACAACCTGCGCCGCAACCGCGTCCCCGAGACGAGTGACGATCACGAGGGGCTGCTGGAGGCGATGAGCGAGATCGGCGTGCACATCCACGCCCTGGTGCGGGCGCTGGCCTATGCCGCCCAGCGCCAGCGCCGCCACGCCGACGGTCCGCCGTGGATCGGCGACGAGTTCGCCCGCGACTACGCCGCGCTGCTGGACCTGCTCGCCCAGGCGCTCCAGGCGCAGATGCGCACCGCCGACGAGCCCGCGAGGCTGAACGCGGTGATCTCCGCCGCGCTGGAGCGGGCCGGCGCGATCCAGGAACAGATGACCGAAGAGGTCAGCACCGGCCGGCTGGACCAGCCGCACGGCTGGGCCGTGACCGGAAGCCTGCTCACCGACGCCGAGCGGATCCTGACCATCTTGACCACCCTGCACGCCATCACCGAAATCGCCGAGGCCGCCGACACCTCCGACACCTCCGACACGGTCATCGCGGACCGAAGCGGGGCGGGGGTGGCCGCAGGTCGTGAATCCTCACCGGCAGCGGACCGGTGAAGCCGTCCCGACCCAGGCGCGGGCCTTGCCGAACGGCCCGCCGACCACACGCCTGGTGCACCGACAGGCCGTCCGGCCGGTGGCCGAGCCTGCCGGAGACGGCCGGCGAAGCCGGATCGTCCGGAAAGGCGCCGAGCCCGGTGAAGGCCGGGCTCGGCGGCACGCGTCTCGGTGCCGGGCACGTCGCCCTGACGAGCGCAGCCCGGCCACGAGCCGGTACGCACCTCACGGGTGACCGGGACGTCGGAGGCGAGCACGTCCTGGACACCGACCACGCGTCCCTCATGAAGGCGCGATCCCCTCGGCGGCCACCCCGTAGGCCCGCGCGGCGTCAGAGGCCGGAGAGCCCCGGCTCCCGGGCGATCAGCATCCGCCGCACCTCGCTCGTGCCCTCGCCGATCTCCAGGATCTTGGCGACGAAGTTCGCTACCGTGCGGCTTCGTCGCCACTTTCCCTCTGAGCTGGGAAATCTCTTGCTGTTACTTGCGATCACTTGCCATTGGTAGCCGCCCTCCGGCAGAACTGGAGGCAAGATCGAACGTTGCCCGGACCTGGCCTACCTCGCGCAGGGCACCCCGGAGTTCGGCGCGTACCTCGAAGACATACCGTGGGCGCAGCGGTACGCGCTGGCGTCCCGCGCCCGCATGGCCGAGGTCCTGGTAGCGTCGCTGTTCGAGGTCGTCGGCCAGGGTGAGGCCGTACGGACGATCAACGCTCACCACAACTTCACGCAGCGCGAGAACCACTACGGCAAGAGCCTGTGGATCACCCGGAAGGGCGCCATCAAGGCGACCAGGGCGACGAGGGGGTCATCCCCGGCTCGATGGGCACCCGCTCGTACATCGTGACGGGCCTGGGCAACGCCTCCTCCTGCAACTCGTCATCGCACGGGGCCGGCCGCCGCATGTCGCGTGGCCAGGCCCGGCGTGAGTTGTCGGCCGAGTCGCTGACGGAGGAGATGCGCGACCGGACGTGGAACGCTGACCGGGCGGGCGTCCTGGTCAACGAACACCCGCTGGCGTACAAGGACATCGACCAGGTGATGGCCGACCAGCAGGACCTCGTCACCGTGCAGCACACGCTGCGGCAGATCTCCAACTACAAGGGCTGACTTTCGTCTATTGGGAAAAGTCAGACAGGGACCGTGCGTAGCGGCTCGATGACTGGTTATGCATAGTGCTAGGTAGAGGCCACAAGCACAGCCACGGAAGGTTTCTGATCTTCTGACTTTTGACACACTTTTGCGTCGTGCCAAAAGTGGGCCGAAAGTCCGCGAAACTCTGTACAGTAGCGAAGGAGTTGACAGGCATTTAGCATGATTATGCACATAGAGAGGACCTTTCGGCGTCTCATGTCTTGGTGTGCGACCGTTGGACATGGTCAGCCGGGAGGCCTCAGAGGTGATGCATTTCCTGGGATGACTTCCTAGAGGAAGTCATCCCAGGGTCCACCCTCACTCACCCGTCGCCACAGCCAGCGGAGAGCCTCAATGATCCCTCGCACCGCGAGGTAGAGGCCGACTTTCCCGGCTATCGCGAGAACCCGGGAAGGCGACGCAGGTCGTTCCTCGTTCGGAGACGGGGGAACTGGATGTGTCACAAGATCTTCCTCTCGCGCCAACTGGGCACGCCCGGCTTCTTCGATTCGCCGGACCGCCCGGCAAGTCGACCTGACAGTGCAGCGACATGAAGATGATCTATGGTGACTCACATGGAGAACACTGTATTTGCCTACATCACTCCATGAACGCCTTTCCTGAGAACAAAGATATTTAATCGTCACCGAAAAACACTCAAATCAGCCGATTGATTCATATGGGAGAAAAAACTTCATCTGTTCAACGAAAGCTCGCGGCGGACGGGTCGACAATCATCCACTCGGGGACAACTCCGCGCGTACCCGGCCCGTAGGTGTCGGGCAGGTCCTCCAGCCACCGGGTGAGCCGCCTGGAGTATTCATCGTCGGTGAGCTGTCGGCGCTCCACGCGGGAATCCCATCGGAACTCCGACGCGAGGTAGACGCGGCGCTGCCCAGGCAGATCAGGGGTGGAGACGCCCACGAGAACCGCGTCGAAGGGGTTGACCGTCCCATAGTCGATGCCCAGGCTCAGCCAGCGCTCCATGGACGGCAGCGAGTCCACGACCATCTTGTCCGGATCCCACATGTCGTAGATCGCGCCTTCGGCGACGACCCACAGGCCCAGGATGAACCGCTTGTACCAGAGGCCCGTGTACTCCAGCTTGAGGTTCGCAACGTAGAGCGGGTCCAAGGCGGGGTTGTCGTCCAAGGTGAAGTGCCAGTGGGCCAGGTCGAGCTCGGCGGCCCGGTCGAGGAAGTGCTTCTTCAACCAGTGCGTCGGCGAGTCCGGGTTCGTCGAGGCGAACAGCTTCGCGCCCTTGACGCTCAACCTGGCGAGGAGCTGGTCCCAGAAAGACCGCTCGATCAGCGTCGCCTCGTCGACGTAGGCCCCGGCGCACGTCATGCCGCGCGGCCGGTTCTCCGCGCGGGCGTCGTTGGAGCTGATGATCTCCACGCGGCGGCCGAGGATGTTGGCCGTCGGCGCGCCCCTGGTGTAGAGAATCCTGCGCGACAGCGGGCCGGTGATCGCCGGGTCCATCAGCGGATCGAAGATGTTTCGGGCGATCGTGTCGGCCGTCTTGCCGACGACCACCAGGGCGCCGCCCCGAGGAGCGTTCGCCACGTACATCAGCCACCTGAGCAGGGACGCGATCGTTTTTCCCGATCGGATGGCCCCGCTCCGGATGTTCAGGCGCGCGGTGAACTCGGCGATCGAGCGTTCCTGCTTCGGCGACAGCGACACGACCTCGCCGTCGTGGCCTCGCCGTCGTGGCCTCGCCGTCGCGGGCCCGGACCTTCCCGAGGAGGTCGGTCAGTTCGTCGTGCTCGGCGGCCGTCACCGTGAGGATCAGGTCCGCGGTGGTGCCCGCCTCCGGGCGGGGCGGCGGGGAGGCGTCCGCCCGGTCGGCGTCGTCGTGTTCCTCGTCCCTGAGGTCGTGCTCCTTAACGGGGGGCAGCGGGCTCGGCCGGCTGCTGCTCGCGGTCTCCGGTTCGGGAGCGGGCGGCGGGGCGGGGCGGGGCGCCGAGGGTCTGCGGGCTCGTCGGTGACGATCTCGACGCCGCCGAGGTCGTCGAGCAGGTCGGTGAGGTCGTCGTCGGACCAGCCGGTGCCGCTCAGGTCAGGCAGGCCCTGGAGGAGGTTGGCGAGCACCTGATCGTCGTAGCCGCCCAACTCGGCCGAGCGGTTGTCGGCCAGCATGATGCGTTTGGCCTGCTCGTCGGTGACGTCGAGCAGCACGGCGGGCAGCTCGGTTAGACCTTCCTCGCGGACGGAGTGCCATCGGTGCTCGCCCGCGATGATCCGCATTCGATTCGCCTGAGCCAGTACAACGCCGTAGAACCCGTTCTCCCGCACCGACTCGCGAATCACATCAAGCTCACCCTTGTGCGGGTTGTCCGGGTGCGGCCGCAGGTCACTAACAGCGACCATGCGATAGATCCGCGAAACGATCTTGGTCACTTATCCTCCGTCTTCTTTTTCGAGTGGTAGCTGCACCAAGCCACTTGGCCACCAAGATGAATCTCTTTGAGGTCTTGACATCCCCAGTCGCTACTCGGGTTTCTACAAACCGGCCACAAAAGAGCACGGGGAGTGATCTATTGGCAGCTTTTTGCGTTGTGATCTGTATCACTTAAGGAAAAACTTCCCAAATTTGACCTATCTGTATAAGTTTACTCACTGTTGATCTTTTTAGAAATCAACATATTCCAATCAGTCTCCTTCAAGATGAGGGTGCCATGCGTATCGGTAAGATTTTCGTCGCTGTTCTTTTTATTACTCCTACCCTGGCTCCGGCTACTGCAGCTATCGCCGATGTAAATGACGATAACGTCAAGACCATCGTCATCGAAGGCCACAATCCCGGATTGAGTACCAAGCTCGTCATCACTCTCGACGGAGCAGGTGTTTCGCCGTCCGAGGCAGAAGAAATCCGTGAATCGCTAAGCGGTGAAAGCGTAAATGCCGTCCCCTTGGCGGCCGGCATGCCCATCTACTGCGGAGGCGAGTATTCTCATTGGGATTCCAACGGAACATTCACAATCGGCTACCAGTGCTTGAGCAGCAAGCGATCACTGCCTTGGGGATACGTTATCGACCCGCAGCTTCAGTGGGTAATCGTCAGCAACGTCACCGAAAATGGGATGTACTGGTGGAAGAATAATGTAAGCATGCCGAAGAATGCTTCGCATGTCGTACCTAAGGACTATCACTTCCACGGGAACTTCAACCCTGTAGCCAAGGGAAACAACATCCACTACAATGACTACATGACCTTCCGCGTGAACATCCCCGGTAGCGGTACCGGGACTGCCTCACTCACGGTAGTCGGGGACGTCACACTTAAAGACTAGAAGGATAATGGATCAGAATCAATTGTTTGATCGCATTCACTTCATCGCTCAGACGATCCTAGACCGTCTGAGCGATGAGGTGTTTGAATGGCGTGTATTAAATATAGAGAACGATTCCCAACTCGATCAACCGGAACCGTTAATACTGGACCTTCGGTCGACTTACGGGAATAACTCATTCTTCTCTTCTGGAGATTTACCACCAGGCGTAAAAGTCGAAGTAGGCGCAACTAGGGCCAAAAATACTTATTTCGCAACCTATCCATTAGTTGTTTCAGAGCCAGACGCAATCGTAACACTCGCTTCTCAGATTCAAGATCATTTGATTGAGGAGTCGTGGGGTAGCCCCCTTCCCGCATGTCCAGGACATACACATCCTTTAAGCGCTGACAATATCAATGAAGTAGCTGTATGGCGATGTCCGGCGAGTTCGGAGTATTACACTACCCCTATCATTAGCAGCAATCATTGATTTACTTCCGTTAGAATTCGGTATATTCAGGATTTTCTTTGCTGCCCGGGCAGCTTATTGATTGAGGGCCGTCATCGGTTGATCCACAAGGACTCGACCGCGTGGGCCCGGGCGTCGGAGGCGGATCTTCCTCGTCCTCGATCGCCTGCTCGACCAGCCACCGCCCGAACAGCTCGGCGTGCCGGACCTTCATCTCCAGCGGATCCAGGCCGGTCCGCTCGCAGTAGCGGAACCACTTCCGGATGTCTCGCCGGTAGGCCGCCCGGGTGTTCGGCGACTTGCGGCTCTCCGGCCACATCACGGTGATCTCGATGACGAGGGGTGGGAGGCCGAGGGGACGCGCGACGGTGCCGCCCGTGGGGGCGACAAGCTCGGCGGTCACTGGCTTGCCTCGTTGGCGCGAGGGTCGCTCATGTTGATCTTCTTTCGCGAAGGCAAATGATCACTCGCGAGGGTGACAGACAAAGGGGAACACAACCTGGATTATTTTCCTACTTTTTGGATCATGAATGCGCGATCAAACCGAACGTGGTTCCAGAGCACGAGCGACAAGGTAGCGATCCGATCACGGGCCGACGCGCACCCAGCTCGACACGATCAAATGGGCGGGTGGGTCTCAAATTTCGCCGAGCCCTCGCCCTACTTCTTCTTGCGTTGGCCTTTGGATTGCTTATGACTTCAAACCTTCGCGACAGCGGCGTGTATGACTCGTGGTCCCCCTTGTACTCAATCGCTGGCCTCTTTGCTAGTCTCAGCTCCGTCTTCCAGGTGATCCACTAGATACGACACCGACCGCGACCCCACATCAGCGCCCCGGCCCAATGCCGACCGAGCAAGCCACCGCACAGCGCGGCGATGCCCATCCTCGAACACCAGGAGATCCCCACCAGGTCACCCAGCATCTCCGCCATCGGCGACACCGCAGGCTTCGGCCTCGACTCCGACAGGCGCGACCACTTCTACGGCGGCTGATGACCATCGACCTCCCTCGCCGTCTTCGACGCCAGCATGCCCACCTCCAGCAAAGCCGACCGCGTCAACGCCCGGCAGAGCCCGCACACCAGCGGATCACCCGGCCGCCACACCACCGCAGGCGTCACCGGCTTCGGCGATCGACAAGCGCACAGCCATCTTCGTCTCGCGGTCGGACATGACTGAGACAGAACTGAGCTCTCACCGAAAGATCATCGGTTGATAGTCAAACCACTGGATGGCCTTCGATGCGAGCGGGATTTAAGCAGGTCAGAGGCCGGAGAGCCCCAGCTCCCGGGCGATCAGCATCCGCTGGACCTCGCTCGTGCCCTCGCCGATCTCCAGGATCTTGGCGTCGCGGTAGAAGCGGCCGACCGGGTACTCGTTCATGAACCCGTACCCGCCGAAGATCTGGGTGGCGTCGCGGGCGTTGTCCATGGCGGCGTCGCCGGCGACGAGCTTGGCGATGGCGGCCTCCTTCTTGAACGGCTCACCCGCGAGCATCTTCTCGGCCGCGTGGTGGTAGGCCAGGCGGGCGGTGTGGGTGCGTACCTCCATGTCGGCGATCTTGAACTGGATGGCCTGGTAGTGGCCGATAGGGTGGCCGAAGGCGTGGCGCTCGCGGACGTAGCGCAGCGACTCGTCCACGCAGCCCTGGGCCAGGCCGGTCGACAGGGCGGCGATGGCGACGCGGCCCTCGTCGAGGGTCTGCAGGAACTGCGCGTAGCCGCGCCCGCGCTCGCCGAGCAGGTTCCCGGACGGGACGCGGCAGCCGTCGAAGGAGAGTTCGCGGGTGTCGGAGCAGTTCCAGCCCACCTTGGAGTACTTCTTCGACACGGTGAGGCCCGGGGTGCCGGACGGCACCAGGATGGTGGAGATCTCCTTCTTGCCCCCGGCCCGCTCGCCGGTGATCGCGGCGACGCCGATGACGCCGGTGATGTCGGTGCCGGAGTTGGTGATGAACGCCTTCGTGCCGTTGATCACCCACTCGTCGCCGTCCAGCACGGCGGTGGTCCGCATGCCGCCGGGCACGTCGGAGCCGCCGCCGGGCTCGGTGAGGCCGAAGGCGCCGAGCATCTCGCCCGACGTCAGCCGGGGCAGCCACTCGGCGCGCTGCTCGGGCGTGCCGAACCGGTAGATCGGCATCGCGCCCAGCGACACCGCGGCCTCGACGGTGATCGACACGCTGGAGTCGACCCTGGCCAGCTCCTCCAGGGCGAGGCAGAGCGCGAAGTAGTCGCCGCCCATGCCGCCGTGCTCCTCGGGGATCGGCAGCCCGAACAGGCCCATCGCGCCCATCTGCCGCACGATGTCGTAGGGGAACTGCTCGCGCTCGTAGAGGTCCCCGATCACCGGGGCCACCACGTCACGGGCGAACGCCTCGACGGTCTTGCGAAGCTCCTCGTACTCCTCGGTCAGCTTGGGCATGGTCACTCCTCGACGTTCGCTGCGGTGGTGCGGGACGGGTTCTCGCCCAGGGCCTGAACGACCCGCGACGGGCTGGGGCGGCCGAGCCTCGCGGCGAGCCAGGTGCTGGTCTCCACCAGCGAGGGGAGGTCCAGCCCGGTCTCGACGCCGAGGCCGTGCAGCATCCAGACCAGGTCCTCGGTGGCGAGGTTGCCGGTGGCGCTCTCGGCGTACGGGCAGCCGCCGATGCCGCCGGTGGAGGCGTCGACGACGGTCACCCCCTCACGCAGGGCGGTGAGGGTGTTGGCCAGGGCCTGGCCGTAGGTGTCGTGGAAGTGCACCGCGAGCCGGGCGGGGCCGCCGAAGGCCTCGATCAGCGCGGCGACGTGGCCGGGGGTGCCGACGCCGATGGTGTCGCCGAGCGACAGTTCGAAGCAGCCCAGGTCGAGGAGCCCGCGCCCGACGGAGACGACCTGGGCGACCGGCGTCGGGCCCTCCCACGGGTCGCCGAAGCACATCGAGACGTACGCCCTGACCTTCAGGCCGTGCGCCAGCGCCCGCGCGACGACCGGCTCGAACATCTCGAACTGCGATTCCAGCGTCCGGTTGAGGTTGCGGCCCGCGAAGGTCTCGGTGGCGCTGGCGAAGATCGCGATCTCCTCGACGCCGTGTTCGAGCGCGCGGTCGAGGCCGCGCTCGTTGGGGACGAGGACCGGGTAGCGCACCCCGGGCACCCGTTCCATCACCGTCAGCAGCTCCGCGGCGTCGGCGAGCTGGGGCACCCATTTAGGGTGCACGAAGCTGGTGGCCTCGATCACGCGGTGCCCCGCGGCGGCCAGCCGGGCGACGAACTCGGCCTTGACCTCGACGGGGACCACCGCGGCCTCGTTCTGCAGCCCGTCGCGCGGCCCGACCTCGTAGATCGTGACCCGTTCGGGCAGCCCCGCCGCCCGGACCCGCTGCGGCTCGCGCATCACGCCCTCCTCAACGGCTCGCGCGTCATGACGGCTCCTCCCCGAGGACCACGGCGAGCACGGCGTCCATCGCGACCGCCTGGCCGGCCCGGACCCGCAGCTCGGTGACGACCCCGCCGATCGGCGCGGTCACGGTGTGCTCCATCTTCATCGCCTCCACGATGAGCAGCGGCTGCCCCTCGGCGACCCGCTCCCCCTGGCTCGCCTTCACCACGAGGACGGTGCCCGGCATCGGGCTGCGGACCTGCCCGTCCCCCGGGCCGCCCGCGCCGGTACGGTCGCCGGGGTCGCCCAGGTGGCGGCGGGTGAGCGCCCAGGCGTCGCCGTCGCGGCCGAGCCAGACGGTGTCGCCGCCGTCGCCGTCCCTGGCGACGGCGTAGCGCCTCGCGGTCCCGCCGAGGGTGACGAGCACGTCGCCGCCCTCGTCGGCCAGCAGCGCCCGTACGGCGCCGGCCCCGGGCAGGCGGACCTCGGCCCCCGAGGCGGGCAGGCCGCGGACCCTGAGCTCGGAGACACCGTCGCGGGTCTCCAGCCGGTAGACGGTCCAGGCCGCCTCGCCCAGCCGCCAGCCGTCGGGGACGTCCCACGGATCGGCCGCCCCGGACGGGACGTGCTCGCGGTGCAGGACCAGGGCGGCGGCGGCCAGGACGTCGGCGGGAACACCCTCCTGGGAGACCAGCTCGCCGAGGTGACGCTCGACAAGGCCGGTGTCGAGGTCTCCGGCGACCACGGCCGGGTGGCCGATCAAGGCCCGCAGGAAGGCGATGTTGGTGGGCACCCCGAGCACCGCCGTGGCCGCGAGCGCGCCGCCGAGCCGCCGCAGGGCCGACGCCCGGTCGGGACCCCAGGCGATCACCTTCGACAGCATCGGGTCGTAGTCGCTGCCGACCACTCCCCCGGCCATCAGGCCGGAGTCGACCCGCACCCCCGGCGGCTCGCGCAGCGCGAGGACCCGGCCGCCGGTCGGCAGGAAGCCCCTGGAGGGGTCTTCGGCGTAGACGCGGGCCTCGACGGCGTGACCGTCGAGGCGCACCTCGTCCTGGGTGAGCGGGAGGGGCTCCCCGGCGGCGACCCTGAGCTGGAGCTCGACCAGGTCCAGGCCGGTGACCAGCTCGGTGACGGGGTGCTCGACCTGCAGGCGGGTGTTCATCTCCATGAAGTAGTAGTCGCCGGTCTCGCCCTGGACGATGAACTCGACCGTCCCGGCGCCGGTGTAGCCGACGGACCTGGCGGCCTCGACCGCGGCCGCGCCCATCGCGGCCCTGGCCTCGGCGTCGAGCAGCGGGGACGGCGCCTCCTCGACGATCTTCTGGTGCCGGCGCTGGAGGCTGCACTCGCGCTCGCCCAGGTGGATGACGCCGCCGTACGCGTCGGCCATCACCTGGATCTCGATGTGCCGGGGGTTCTCCACGAACCGCTCGATCAGCAGGGTCGCGTCGCCGAACGCGGCGGCGGCCGTGCGCCGGGCGGAGGCCAGTGCCTCGGGCAGCTCCGCCTCGGAGCGCACGAGCACCATGCCCTTGCCACCGCCGCCCGCCGAGGGCTTGATCAGCGCGGGGAAGCCGACCCGTACGGCCGCCTCGGCCAGGTCGTCGCCGGGCTCGGCGCCGCCGGGGACGACGGGGACGCCGGCCGCGGAGACGGTGGCCTTGGCGCGGATCTTGTCGCCCATCGCCTCCACGGCCTCCGGCGGCGGGCCGACGAAGACGAGCCCGGCCTCCGCGCAGCGCCGGGCGAAGGCCGCGTTCTCGGCGAGGAAGCCGTATCCGGGGTGCACCGCCTGGGCGCCGGTCGCCTCGGCGGCGGCGAGGATGCCGTCGGCGTCGAGGTAGCCGCCGGGGAGCCGCACCGCGACGTCGGCCTCGCGGACGTGCCGCGCCCCGGCGTCGGCGTCGCTGTGGACGGCGACGGAGCGGATGCCCAGCCTCCTGAGGGTGCGGGTGATCCGCAGGGCGATCTCGCCGCGGTTGGCGACGAGGACGGTGTCGAACATCCGACGGGGTGGCGGTGAGAGGGTCATGGGTGCGGTCACATCCGGAAGACGCCGTAGCCGACGGGTTCGAGGGGGGCGTTGGCCGAGGCGGACAGGGCCAGGCCCAGGACGGTGCGGGTGTCGAGGGGGTCGATGACCCCGTCGTCCCAGAGGCGGGCGGTGGAGTAGTAGGGGTTGCCCTGCTCCTCGTACTGCGCGCGGATGGCGTCGGGGTCGGCGTCGCCCACCGTGGACAGGACGTTGGCGGCCTGCTCGCCGCCCATCACCGAGATGCGCGCTCCCGGCCACATCCACAGGAACCGGGGCGAGTAGGCGCGCCCGGCCATCGCGTAGTTGCCCGCCCCGAACGAGCCGCCGACGACCACGGTGAACTTGGGCACCCGGGCGCAGGCGACGGCGGTGACCATCTTCGCGCCGTGCTTGGCGATGCCGCCCGCCTCGTACGCCCTGCCGACCATGAAGCCGCTGATGTTCTGCAGGAACACCAGCGGGATGTCGCGCCGGTCGCACAGCTCGATGAAGTGGGCGCCCTTGAGGGCCGACTCGCCGAACAGGATGCCGTTGTTGGCGACGATCCCGACGGGGTGGCCGTGGAGGTGGGCGAACCCGGTGACGAGCGTGGCGCCGTACTCGGCCTTGAACTCGCCGAACCTGCTGCCGTCGACGATCCTGGCGATGAGCTCGCGGACGTCGTACGGCGTGCGGGTGTCGGCGGGGACGATGCCGTACAGGTCGCGGGGGTCGTGCGCGGGCTCCTCGGAGGGCACGCGCTCCCAGGGGGAGGGCGTGCGCGGCGCGAGGGTGGAGACGATGTCGCGGACGATCCGCAGCGCGTGGCGGTCGTCGTCGGCGAGGTGGTCGGTGACGCCGCTGACACGGGCGTGCAGGTCGCCGCCGCCCAGCTCCTCGGCGCTCACCTCCTCGCCGGTGGCGGCCTTCACCAGCGGCGGGCCGCCGAGGAAGATCGTGCCCTGGTTGCGGACGATCACCGCCTCGTCGCTCATCGCCGGGACGTACGCGCCGCCCGCCGTGCAGGAGCCGAGGACCGCGGCGATCTGCGGGATGCCGCGCGCCGACATGGTCGCCTGGTTGTAGAAGATCCGGCCGAAGTGCTCGCGGTCGGGGAAGACCTCGTCCTGCCTGGGCAGGAACGCGCCCCCCGAGTCGACGAGGTAGACGCACGGCAGGTTGTTGTGGAGGGCGACCTCCTGGGCCCGCAGGTGCTTCTTGACGGTGATCGGGTAGTAGGTGCCGCCCTTGACGGTGGCGTCGTTGGCGACGACCACGCACTCGCGCCCCGAGACGCGGCCCACCCCGGTGATGATCCCGGCGGCGGGGGCGGCGTCGCCGTACATCCCGTTGGCGGCCAGCTGGGAGAGCTCCAGGAAGCGCGAGCCCGGGTCGAGGAGGGAGTCGACGCGGTCGCGGGGCAGCAGCTTGCCCCGGGAGACGTGCCGGGCCCGCGACCTCTCCGGGCCGCCCAGGCCCGCCACGGCGACGCGCTCACCGAGATCGGCGACGAGGCGCTCGTTGACCTCGGCGTTGCGCTTGAAACCCTCGCCCCCCGGGTCGCAGGCGCTGCGCAGCACCGGCCAGCCACTCATCCGAGCCTCCCCGTCCGGCCTGCCCGGCCTGTCTGATCCGCGCCTGTCTGATCCGTCCGGCTTCGCCGCTGGGTCACCGGTCGTCAACTCCACCGCAGATGTTAGTCATTATTAACGTTACCGTCTACCATGCGAGGGGTGACGACTGTTCAGCCTTCCGCACGCAACCGCGGCTCACGACGCGTGGAGATCCTGGACGCCGCGGCGGAGCTGTTCGCCGCGCGCGGCTTCCACGGCGTCTCGATCGAGGACATCGGCAGCGCGGTCGGCACCTCGGGCCCGGCCCTCTACCGGCACTTCAGCGGCAAGGAGGCCCTGCTCGCGGAGATGCTGCTGGACGTCAGCGAGCGCCTGCACACCTCGGGCGCGCGCCGCGTGACCGAGGCCGCCGACGCCGAACAGGCACTGGACGCCCTGCTCGGCTGCCAGATCGAGTTCGCGCTCGGCCATCCGGCGCTGATCACCGTGCACGACAGGGAGCTGGGCAACGTCCCCGAGCCCGCCCGGCGGCGGATCCGCCGGCTCCAGCGGCTGTACGTCGAGGAGTGGGTCACCGTGCTGAGCGAGCTCTACCCGGGACGCCCGCAGGCCGGGCTGCGCGCCGCGACCCACGCCGTCTTCGGGCTGCTCAACTCCACCCCGCACAGCGCGGGCGAGCTGCCGCCCGCGGCGATGGCCGAGCTGCTGCGCGGCATGGCCCGTGCGGCGCTGGCCGCCACCCAGGGCACCCAAGGTTAAGGATCGCTAACTCCTGACGAGGCGCTTCCGCCGCGGGGACGAGTGCCACGCCTGCGAGGGGGTCACCACGACCGTGCACGGCGCCTCGCGCAGCATCACCTGGCAGACCGGGCCGATGGCGGGATCCATCGGGTCGTCGCGCTCCCGGTCGGCGACCACCAGCAGGTCGGACCGGCCGGCCGCGTGGCGCAGCACCTCGACGTGCGGCCGCGTCTCGACCAGGCTCTCCACCTCGACCGCGGGATACTTCTCCTCCCACACCGCGACGTCGGTGTTGAAGCGGACGGCCGCCTGCCTGATGTCGCGGGTGTTCTCGGGACAGAGGCAGATGACCAGCAGCTCCGACCTGCGCAGCATCGCCTCCTCGAAGGCGATGCCCAGCTCCGCCGAGTCGGGGCCCGCGTTCTCCGCCGCGATCGCCACCCGGCCGGCGCGCGGGTGGCCGGATCGCCTGACGACGGCCACCGGGCAGCGGGCGTGCGCGGCGACCTCGACGGTCGAGCCGATCCGCAGCTCGTCGGGACCGCCCGCGCCGCGCGGGCCGATCGCGATCAGCTCCGCGGCGCCCGACAGGCCCACCAGGGCCGCGGCCGGGGTCCCCTCCACCAGCTGCCCGCGCACCGGCACCCTGGGCGCCAGTTCGCGCGCCGCCGTCAGCCCGTTGTCGAGGACGCGCCTGCCCATGCGGCGTACGACCTCGGTGGTCTCGGGGGCGAGGGAGAGCCTGGGGTAGGGCCACTGCCAGGCGTGGCAGACGAGCAGCGGGAGAAATCTCAGGCGGGCCTCCTCGACGGCCCACCGCAGGGCCAGCCGGCTCTCCGCCGAGCCGTCGTATCCGACGACCACCGGCCGCCCGTCGTCCTGTACCGGCATCACGGCTCCTCTCCCCGTTCCCCGTCACTCCTTTCCATCCTTCTCCGATCCGCCCGCCGGGAAGGGTGCGCAATTACAAGACTCTTCGTGTTTTGCGGCTCGTCTCGGCAAAGGCCCGTATCGGCGAGGACGCCTGCTCCCGCCCGGGGGCGGCGGGAGGGCGCTCATGACAGGCCGGGGCCGGAACCCGGGCCGCACGGGCCGCCGGAGCGGCACGGCGGCCGGTCACCGGCACCGGTCGTGTCGCCGGCACGGTCACCGGCGGGTCGTCGGTACGGGGCGATCACGGGCATGGATCGCCGGTCACCGGCACGAGCCGGTCACGGACACGAGCCACTCATGGGTGCAAGCCTTTCATGGGTGCAAGCCCCTCATGGGCGCGAACCGCTCATGGGCGCGAGCCGCCCACAGGCATGAGCCGCCCACAGGCACGAGCCGCCCACAGGCACGAGCCGGTCACAGGCACGAGCCGGTCACAGACAGGAGCCTGCCACCGTCACGACGCCGGCCGGCGTGCAGAGCGTGCTCGCCCAGGCGGCGACGGCCGACGTGACCGCGAGCGGGGTGCCCGGCGCGGCGAAGATCACCGGCGTCGGCACGACCGGGGCGACGGCCACTGGCGGCACGACCTCGGGCGGCACGGTCACGGGCGGCACGACGTCGGACGGCGGAGTGGTGCCGGGCGGCGGGACGGCTCCGGGCGGGGTGGTACCGGGCGGGGTGGTACCCGGCGGGACGGTGCCCGGCGGGACGCCATCGGACGGCGGGGTGGTACCGGGCGGGGTGGCGCCGGGCGGGACGCCGTCGGACGGCGGGGTGGTACCGGGCGGGGTGGCGCCGGGCGGGACGCCGTCGGACGGCGGAGGGGTACCGGGCGAGACGGTGCCAGGCGGGACGGCGCCCGGCGGCACCGAGCCGTCGAGCGGCGGCGGGGTCCCGGGCACCGCGGCCGCCGGAGCGGTCCCTGGCACCGGAGGCGGGGGCGGCGTCGCGGCCGAGGGTGACAGCGCGGACATCGGTGCGGCCCCCGGCACCGGTGCGCCTCCGGGCGCCGATGCGCCCCAGGTGGCCGGTGCGGCGGGGGCCGGTATCCCGGGTACCGGCGTGTCACCGGAAAGCGCCGGGACGGATGACGCCGTATCCGGAAACGACACGGCGGCGTGGGCCGTGGCCGGCAGCATGACGGCCGCCCCCACCGCCCCGGTGAGAATCAGTTTTCCAAGCATGTGCGCCTCCACTGATGTGACCGATGTGACTGGTGTGATGGACGTGAACTCCGAAGATGCTGGCAGCCGCAGTATCCGCCGATGGCAAAGACGTCCTCTTCGGGAAGTCAGCGGGAGGAACGGCTTGTGGCAACAGGGAAGCGAGATGCCCGGGGATCGCAACACAGGACCCGGAAACGAATACGCTCCGACCATTCGAGGCTTCCGCCCCTTCTGCTGGTCAGCCCCGGCGCGGGGGTTCCGGTTCATTCATCGGGCAGACCGGCGAAAACAGCCCTGACAAGCCGTCATGAACAATGGTTAAACGCGATCGGCCCGCGAACCCGTACACATCAAAGATGTCAAGGTTGAGGACGGCGTCCGCCCACGGGGGACATAATCGGGCTGTGGCGCGCGACACTGTTGAGACCCATTTCACCGAGGCCGTGACCGCCCTTTCCCCGGGGGCGCCGCGCGATCCCGGCCTGCCCGTGCGGGAGGGCACGACCCTGACGGGCGCCCGCTGCAGCGAGCTGTTCGAGTTCCAGCTCGGCAGCAGGCTGCTGGACGTCACCGCCCGCTGGCTGCGCGAGCAGGGCGAGGGCTTCTACACCATCGGCTCGGCCGGGCACGAGGGCAACGCCGCGGTCGCCGCCGCGCTGCGCGCCACCGACCCCGCCCTCCTGCACTACCGGTCCGGCGCCTTCTACCTGACCCGGTCGGCGATGGCGGGACGGCTGCCCGAGGAGGGGCTGCGCGACGTGCTGCTCGGCCTGACCGCCTCGGTCGAGGAGCCGATGGCGGGCGGGCGGCACAAGGTCTTCGGCCACCCCGACCTGGCGGTGATCCCGCAGACCTCCACGATCTCCAGCCACCTGCCCCGCGCGGTGGGCGTGGCCTTCGCGATCGAGCGCGCCCGCCAGCTCGGCCTGCCGGGGCCGTGGCCCGCCGACGCGATCGCGACGTGCAGCTTCGGCGACGCCTCGATGAACCACGCCAGCGCCCTGTCGGGCCTCAACACGGCCGCCTACGGCTCGTACCAGAAGCTGCCGCTGCCGATCCTGTTCGTCTGCGAGGACAACGGGCTGGGCATCAGCGTGCGCACCCCCGACGGCTGGGTCAGCGCGGCCCGCCACCCCCTGATGAGGTATTTCGAGGCCGACGGCTGCGATCTCGCCGACGTCCACGACGTGGCGCTGGCCGCCGCCGACCACGTCCGCGAGCACCGCGCCCCCGCCCTGCTGCGCCTCGGCACCGTCCGGCTGATGGGCCACGCGGGCTCGGACGTGGAGCTGTCCTACCGGACCAAGCGGGAGATCGACGCCGACCTGGCGCGCGACCCGCTCGTGGCGACCGCCAGGCTGCTCGTCGAGGCCGGCCTCACCACCCCCGACGAGCTGCTGCTCCGGTACGAGACGACGCGCGAGCACCTGCTGAAGATGGCGATGGAGAGCTCCCGGCGGCCACGGCTGGTCTCCGCCTTCGACATCGTGGAGCCGCTGGCCCCGCGCACCCCCGCCGCCGTCGCCGCCGCCAGCGCCCGGGTAGCGACGCCGGACGTCAGGGCGAGGGCCTTCGCCGGCAGGCTCCCGGAGCAGGAGGGCCCGCTCACCTTCTCCCAGTCCGTCAACCGCACCCTCGCCGACTCCCTCGCCGCCCACCCCGACACGCTGGTCTTCGGCGAGGACGTGGCCCGCAAGGGCGGCGTCTACGGCATCACGCGCGGCCTGCAGAAACGCTTCGGCCCCGGCCGGGTGTTCGACACCCACCTGGACGAGCAGTCCGTGCTCGGCCTCGCGCTCGGTTCCGGGGTCTCCGGCCTGCTGCCGGTGCCCGAGATCCAGTATCTGGCGTACCTGCACAACGCCCTGGACCAGATCCGGGGCGAGGCCGCGACGCTCCAGTTCTTCTCCCAGGGGGCCTTCCGCAACCCGATGGTGGTGCGCGTCGCCTCCTACGCCTACCAGAAGGGCTTCGGCGGCCACTTCCACAACGACAACTCCGTCGCCGCGCTGCGCGACATCCCGGGCCTGCTCGTGGCCTCCCCAGCCCGGCCCGACGACGCCGTCTCGATGCTGCGCACCTGCCTCGCCGCCGCCCGCGTCGACGGCAGCGTCTGCGTCTTCCTCGAACCCATCGCCCTGTACAACACCCGCGACATGTTCGAGGAGGGCGACAACGGCTGGCTCGCCCCGTACGCCCCCCCGGCCCGATGGGCGGAGACGCACATCCCGATCGGGCGGGCCCGCAGTTACGGCGACGGCCGAGACCTGACCATCGTGACCTTCGGCAACGGCCTGCGGATGAGCCTGCGCGCCGCGGTGCGGCTCACCGCCGAGGGGCACGGCTGCCGGGTCCTGGACCTGCGCTGGCTCTCCCCCCTCCCGGTGGAGGATCTGATGCGGGCCGCCGAGCTGACCGGCAAGGTGCTGATCGCCGACGAGACCCGCCGCACCGGGGGTGTCTCGGAGAGCATCGTCGCCGAGCTGCTCGACGCGGGTTTCACCGGCAGGATCGCCCGGGTGACCTCCTCCGACAGCTTCATCCCGCTGGGCGAGGCGGCCAGGCACGTGCTGCTGTCGGAGGCCGAGATCGAGGCGGCCGCCCGCAAGCTGCTCGGCTGACCCGCCCCTCGGTCCGGAATCCCGGAATCGGTCTCACCTCTCCATCGGAACGTGTTCGATTGGTCGCACGCCGTCACGGGCCGTGGCCCCGGCCTGCCGGTGGCCCAACCCTCCATTCCCCCGAGCAGCAGGAGGTAGCCCATGCCCGGCGTGGCGTTCAAGAGCACCGTTCAGCGCGTGGTGGACCTGGAGGCCTGGGCCTTCGGGACCGGCGAGGACCTGGCGGACATCAAGGAGACCCTGAACGATCTCCCCAAGATCATCCGCGAGGAGGTCATGACCCGCACCGCGCCGATGTTCGAAGAGATCATGAACAGGATGGCCACCAAGGAGGACCTCCCCGCCCTCTCCGTCAAGGTGGACGGCCCGGAGACCAAGGTGGACGACCTTGACGCCAAGGTCGACGGCCTTGAGGTGAAGACGGACACCCGGATGGACTCCTTCGAAGGGCGGATGGACTCCATGGAAGGCAAGCTGGATCTGATTCCGGCCAAGCTCGGCTGATCCTCGTCGGTGGCCCCGGGCCGGTGGTCCGGGGCCCGCGTCAGAGCCAGTCGCGGCGTTTGAACACCAGATAGAGGGTGAGGCAGACGCCCGCCATGAGCAGGACGGCGAAGGGGTAGCCCCACCGCCAGTGGATCTCGGGCATCACGTCGAAGTTCATGCCGTAGATGGTGCCGACGAGGGTGGGGGCGAACAGGATCGCGGCCCAGGCGGAGATCCGCTTGACCTCCTCGTTCTGGGCGTTGCTCGCCTCGGTGAGGTTGGTCATGTGCTCGTTCTGGGCCTGGGCGACCATGGTCGAGTTGACCACGAGGATGTCGTGGAGCATCTGGCGGAAGCCGCTCACCCGCTCGGCGACGGTGATCGCGTGGTCGGCCACGTCCCGCAGGTATCTCTGCAGCTCCTGGTCCACCCCGTACTTGGCGGCCCCCGCGATGAAGCCCTCGATCATGCCGAGGAGCGGCTGGGTGGCCCGCTGGAACTCGATCACCTCGCGCGACAGCTCGTAGATGCGGCGGGAGACGCCCGGCTCGTTGCCGAAGACCTGGACCTCGATCTCGTCGATGTCGTTCTGCAGCCCGGCGACCACGGGGGCGTAGCCGTCCACGACCGCGTCGAGGATGGCGTAGAGCACCGCCTGCGGGCCCTGGCCGAGCAGTTCGGGGTCGTGCTGCATGCGGCGGCGGACCTGGGACAGGTCGGGCGCCTCGCTGTGCCGTACGGTGATCACGAAGTTCGGGCCGACGAAGACGTGCAGCTCGCCGAAGTCGACCTCCTCGGCCTCGTCGAGATAGCGGGCCGGGCGGAGGACCACGAACAGGGTGTCGCCGTAGCGGTCGGCCTTGGGCCGCTGGTGGGCGACGATGGCGTCCTCGACCGCGAGCTCGTGCAGGTCGAACTCCTCGGCGACGTTGAGGATGACGCCGTCCTCTGGCCGGTAGAAGCCGATCCAGGCCATGCTGTCGGGAGTGTTCTTCAGCCGTTCGAAGGCCTCGGGCAGCGACTCCGGGGTGGCGGCGCGATGGCCGTTGACGTAGATCGCGTTGTCGATGACGCGCGAGCGGGGCGGGACCGGCCGCCCGTCACCGGCGTATCTGGGGTCCATCGACCGCTCGGGAGACTCCCTGCCGGTGCCGGGACGCCCGCGCACCAGGCTCCGCAGGCCCCGCATCCGCCGGTCGGTCACACGTCTCTCCTCATCGGGCGCTCATGGACTTCATCGGGCGCTCATGAACTCCTGCAGCGACCGCATCGCGGTGGTACGGATCCTCGCCCTCAGCATCGGGGTCCAGCCGAGGACGATGCCGACCGGCCGGCCCATCGCCATCTTGGACCAGCGCCTGAGGTCGAAGTCGTCGTGGTGGCGGACGATCAGGCCGTCCTCGAAACGGAAGAGGGCGTCGATCTCGTTGACGACCTTCCTGCCCGTCTTGCCGAAGGTGTAACGGGCGGTCCAGTGCGCCGTGCCCTCGTGCGGGCGGGCGGTGACGTCGCGGACGGTCACGGTGAGGTCGGCGCTGCGGCCGAGCAGCATCCGCCACATGCCCATCACCCGGTCGCGCCCTTCGAGGTCCTGGAAGACGGGGTCACCGAAGGTGACGTCGGGGTGGTAGCAGAGCTCCATCGCGTCGGCGTCGCGGCGCGCGAAGGCGTCGTAGAACGTCTTGATGAGCTCGGCGTTCCGATCGTTCACGAGTTTCTCCCGGTCATCAATGTCCTGCGGACCGAGTGTAGTGCGCGGACAGGTCGAGGAGATTGTCCGCGTTGTGCCAGCACACCGCGCGGAGCCACTCGTCGCCGAGGCCGAGCCGGTCGAGCGCGTGGAGCTGGTGGGCGTACGGGTGCGGGATGTTCGGGAAGTCGCTGCCGAGCAGGACCTTTCCGGCCAGGCCGAGGTCGCGCAGGCGCGGCAGGAGCCGCGCCGGGAACGGCATGCCGCGCTCGGCGAAGTCGGTGAAGGTCATCGTGGTGTCGAGCCGTACGTTCGGGAAGGTCTCGGCCATCTCGAAGAACGCGTCGTACTCCGGCATGCCGAGGTGCGCGACGATCACCGGCAGGGCCGGGTGGCGGTCCAGCACCCCGCCGATCGGCCCCGGCCCCGTGTGGCGGCCGGGCAGCGGGATCGAGCTGGCGTGCACGACGACGGGCACGCCCCGCTCGGCAAGCAGCCCCCACACGTCGTCGATCTCCTTGAACCGGGGGTCGAAGTCGCCGACCTGGAGGTGGACCTTGAAGATCCGCGCCCCTCGGCCGAGCGCGTCCCGGACGTAGCCGAGGGCTCCAGGTTCGGGGTAGAAGGTGGCCGAGGGAAGACATCCCGGGGTACGGGCGGCGAAGTCGAGCGTCCATTCGTTGAGGCTCCCGGCCATGCCCGGCCGGTGCGCGTAGGCCAGCGCGGGGAAGACCTTCACGCCGAGTGCCCGCAGCCTGGCGATCCGCTCCTCCGGGGGCGACCGGTAGTGGATCGGCCACCCTTTCCCCATCAGGGGGCTGCCGTGCTCGAAATGGTGCCAGACTCGGCGTTCCATCCGCTCTGGCAGGAAGTGGACGTGCACGTCCGCCAGACCGGGCAGGCCCAGCCCTCGCCACCAGGCGGGGACGCCCGCGTCCGCGAGTTCCGGAATCCTGTTCGGCACGGTTTCGACTTTATCGCCAGCACACCGGCAGTCGTGGGACGCTTTGCTCTCACACCGCGAAGGAGAAACGAGCGTTGTCCGACCTCTGGGTGACCCTGACCACGACCCGTTCCGGGCCGCCCCTGTGGGTCGTGCTGCTGTCCGCCCTGGTCGCGCTGGGCGTGGTGTCGTGGTCCACCTCGTGGCAGCTGTCGCGGGGGCTGATCACCATCGCCCACGAGGGCGGGCACGCGCTGGTGGCGCTGCTCACCCGGCGCAAGCTGGAGGGCATCCGACTGCACTCCGACACCTCCGGCGTGACCCTGACCAGGGGAAAGCCTCGCGGGTTCGGCATGATCCTGACCGCCGCCGCCGGATACGTCACCCCGTCCCTGCTGGGGCTGGGCGGGGCGTGGCTGACCGCCTCCGGCTACGTGGCGGTGCTGATCACGCTCGTGATCGGGCTGCTGTTCTGCATGCTGCTGATGATCCGCAACCTGTTCGGCGTGGTGAGCCTGCTCGCCACCGGGGGCGCCATCTTCGCCTTCACCTGGTACGCGGCGCCCGACATGGACGCCGTCCTGGCCTACCTGGCCGTGTGGTTCCTGCTGCTGGGAGGCGTACGGCCGATCGTGGAGCTCCAGCGCAAGCGGCGCCGCCACCAGGCGCCCGACTCCGACGCCGACCAGCTCGCCAGGCTCACCTTCCTGCCCGGCGGGTTCTGGGTGTTCCTGTTCCTGGTGGTGGCGGGCGCGTGCCTGGTGGCCGGGGCCTACCTGCTGCTGCCCTCGGCGCTCAGGCTCATCTGAGGCCCGGGCTTACCTGAGGCCCGTTCGGAGCTCGGCCTTGTTCGAGGCTCGGGCCCGTCGGAAACCCCGGCTTGCCGGAAACTCGGGCTTGTCGGGGACTCGGGCCTGCCGAGAACTCAAGCCTGTCGAGAACCCAGGCCTGCCGAGAACTCGGGCCTGCCGGGAAAGGCTCCGGCTGAAAGGCCCCGGCCGATTCGCCGCCCGCCGGCTCTCGCGCCGGAGGCGCCGAAGAGGCCGGATAAGCCGTTATCACACCGCCATCACGTCGTCATCACACCGCCACCGCACCGCCGTCGCGTCAGGTCCCGCGACCGCCGCCACCACCGGCCAGAGACCCCGCAACAAAACGGTCACGATTCACGGCAACAGTATTAGACGCGCCAATCACGATATTTCGTGCTGACTTTGCGGCACCCCTTGACCTTCCGCATCAGGCCACGAAGCCGCGCCTCTTTATTGACATATAACGACTTTTTTGAGTCTATTATTGAGAATATCATTTCTCCTGCGAGAGGCGTTCCATGTACCACCCCGCTTACCTCGCAGGAGCGGCCGGGGCGGGTGTCCTGCTGGCCTCGCTGGGCGTGACGCTCGTGCTCGTCCTGCGGCTCAGGCGGCTTCGCGCCGAGCGGGAGAAGGCGCTCACCAGGGCGTACGAGGGGTTCGCCCGCGACATGCACGACATCGTGGGGCACTGGCTCTGGCTCGCGTCCATCAGGGGAGAGCTCGCCCACCGGAGGGCGAACGGCGACGCGCGCCTGCGCGAGGACCTGGAAGAGGTGCTGCGGGCGGTGCGGCAGGCCGCGCACGCCGTGCGGAACGTGTCGGAGGCCCGCCGCCGGCTGTCGTTCCCCGGCGAGGCCGCGCGGGCCAGGGCCCTGATGGAGGGCTTCGGGGCCTACTGCTCGGTCCGGGTGGACGTGGACGAGCTTCCCGAGGCCGTGAGCGCCACACTGGGCGCCGTGGTCCGCGAGGGCGTGACGAACATGCTGCGGCACAGCCAGGTGAAGCGGTGCGCGATCGAGTTGGTCGAGCACGACGGCCGGCTGCGCCTCACCGTCGTCAACGACGGAGCCCCCCGGCGGGAGACCCCCTCCACCGGCAGCGGAGTGGACAACCTGGACCACCGGGCAGGTGAGCTGGGTGGCACGGTTTGGGTGGTCGGCGGTACGGATGGGTGGTTCACCCTGATCGCCGAGGTTCCTGATAATTTTTCCGAATAACCTTCATGTCCGGCACGAAAGCGCAGGTAACGCACACCGTCACGGTTGGCGTTGTGAGTTTCGCATATACGAGTGGTTCAGTTTGTAACTAGTGGTTTCTCGGGTTATCCGTAATTCTCTCTTATGGAAGACAGCAGGGGAGAATGCCGTGGATGACCAGTATGAGCTTTATTGCCTGGCGGACCCGCTTTTTTATGACACGCTTGACGGCCGCCGGGGAGATCACCCCGATTTCGCGCTCGCTGCCCGGGATGTCCCGGAGAGCTGGCAGCACCAGGCGACCGACACCTGGATGCACTACGCGCCGCTCGCCGGCCGCACCCCCGCCCAGGGCTGGAAGATCCACGTCTCGGCCCGCGCCGAGGACGCCGACCGCGCCATAGAGGCGGTCTGGGACTACTGCGTCCCCCGCGACATCGCGTTCAAGTTCCTGCGCAGCCTGCCGGTCATGACCATGCTGAACTCCAAGGCCGCCCCCCGTGGCGCCAGCGGGAAGCTCGTGACGATCTACCCGGTGGACGAGGCGCAGCTGGAGCTCACGCTCAAGGAGCTCGACGAGCTGCTCAGGGGCGTCGAGGGCCCGTACATCCTCAGCGACCTCCGCTACGGCCAGGGCCCGCTCTTCGTGCGGTACGGCGGCTTCGCCGGGCGGCGCTGCCTGGCCGACAACGGCGAGCTGGTGCTGGCCATCGAGGACGGAGAGGGGCGGCTCGTCCCCGACGTGCGGGAGCCCGCGTTCGGCGTGCCGTCCTGGGTGACGCTGCCCGCCTTCCTCGAATCCCACGTGGCCGCCCGCAACGCGGTCACCACCGAGGGCCTGCCGTACCGGGTCGAGAGCGTCATGCAGTTCTCCAACGGCGGCGGCGTCTATCTGGGTGAGGACCTGCGCACCGGGGAGCGGGTCGTGCTGAAGGAGGCCCGCCCGCACGCCGGCCTGGACGCCGCCGGCCGGGACGCGGTGGCGCGGCTGGCGCATGAGCGCGACATGCTGGAGCGCCTGGCCGGGCTGGACGCGGTGCCCGCGCTGATCGACTACTTCACGCTGGGCGGGCACCACTTCCTGGTCGAGGAGTTCGTCGACGGCAACCCGCTCCAGCGGCAGCTCGTGCACAGGTACCCGCTGACCAGGGCGACCTGCGACGACGAGGCCCTCGCCGAGTACACCGCCTGGGTGCTCGACACGCTCCCCAAGGTGCGCCGGGCGGTGGAGTCCCTGCACGAGCGCGGGGTGGTCTTCGGCGACCTGCACCCGAACAACATCCTCGTGACCGAGGACGGCCGCCTGGCACTGATCGACTACGAGGTGGCGACCCTCACCGAGGACCGGGGCCGCGCGGCGCTCGCCCACCCGGCGTTCGGCGCGCCGGCCGACCGGCAGGGTGTCGACGTCGACCTGTACGCCCTCGCCTGCCTCTGCCTCGGGCTGTTCGCCCCCCAGCTCACGATCATGCTGCCGCTCGACCGCGCCAAGGTGACCGACCTGGCCAGGCTGATCGGCGAGACCTTCCCCGTGCCGCGCGAGGTGCTCGACGAGGCGGTCCTGACCGTCACGGGTCCCGAACCCAAGGCGGCCACCCCGTACCCGAAGCCGGGGCTCGACGACTGGCCCCGGCTCAGGGAGGCGATGACCAGGGCCATCCTGGCGAGCGCCACCCCCGAGCGCGAGGACCGGCTCTTCCCCGGCGACGTCGCCCAGTTCCAGCCCGGCGGGGGCGTCAACCTCGCGTACGGCGCGGCGGGCGTGCTCTACGCGCTGGCCGCGACCGGGGCCGAGCGCCGCCCCGAGTACGAGGACTGGCTGCGCGCGAAGGCGCTCGCCCCCGACCCGGGGACGGGGATCGGGTTCTACGACGGCCTGCACGGCGTGGCCTACGTCCTCGACCTGCTCGGGCACCGCCAGGACGCGATCGACACCGCCGACCTGTGCCTGCGCCAGGAGTGGGAATCGCAGGAGCTCGGGCTGTTCGGCGGCCTGGCCGGCATGGGCCTGAACCTCCTCCACCTTGGCGGGACCACCGGCGAGCGGACCTTCACCGAGGTGGCACTGCAGATCACCGGCATCTGCTCCGACAGGCTGGGCGGACCCGACGACGTACCGGAGGTCAGCGGCGGCAGCCACCCCCGCGCCGGGCTGATGTACGGCTCCTCCGGGCCCGCTCTCCTCTTCCTGCACGCCTACGAGCGCACCGGCGACGCGTCGATGCTCGACAGGGCGGCCGTGGCGCTCCGGCAGGACCTGCGGCGCTGCGTCACCGGCGAGGACGGGACCCTCCAGGTCGACCAGGGCTGGCGCACGCTGCCCTACCTGGACGAGGGGTCGGTGGGCATCGGCCTGGTCCTCGCCCGCTACCTGGCCCACCGCGAGGACGAGGACTTCCGCGCCGCGCTCGACGGCTGCCGGCGCGTCACCCGGGGGCGCTACTTCGTGCAGTCCGGCCTGTTCACCGGCCGGAGCGGCATGATCGGCGGCCTCGGCTGGGGCCTGGGACCCGAGCAACGGGCCGACCACACAGGCCACACAGACCTGGCCGAGCAGCTCCGCGGGCTGGACTGGCACGCGCTGCCCCACGGCGGCGGGCTGGCCTTCCCCGGCAACCAGCTGCTCAGGCTTTCGATGGACTTCGCGACCGGTACGGCCGGAGTCCTGTTCGCGATGAGCGCCGTGCTGCACGACCGGCCGGTGTTCCTCCCCTTCATCGAGCCGCCCGGCGGCACGAACGCCCCGTAAGGGGTGTCCGCGCACGGATCCGCCGGGCGGTTTGGCCCCCGTCACGACACACAGAAGGAGGTGTAACGACATGGTTCTTCTCGACCTGCAGTCCCTGGAGGCCCCCACCGGTGGTCACGGCGGTGGCGGTGGTGGCAGCACCCTCACGGTGCTCGGCTGCCAGTCCGCCAAGCCCAGCAACCTGAGCGTCGTCCTCTGCCACTAGGCAACCCGGTTTCTCCGATATCGGTTCCCAAAAGAAGTGAGGCAATCCCATGGTCCTTCTCGACCTGCAGTCCCTGGAGACCCCCACCGGCGGTGGCGGCGGTGGCGGCGGCGGTAGCACCCTCACGGTGCTCGGCTGCCAGTCCGCCAAGCCCAGCAACCTGAGCGTCG